>DATCKE010000034.1:0-124966 GCA_036562445.1 Clostridia bacterium | reverse complement strand
GGACCAAACCAAGCCCGATTACAGCGTAGACACCAAGGTAGCCTGCACCGCGCCCTGCGTTTTCCAAAAACACGACCGCTGCCACGCCATAGGCATTACGGTTTTGGCGGCCGAAAAAGACGCTGAGTGCGCGACGTTTATATTAAAATAACGCCTCTAAAAAACGCGCCTTATTGTTTTAGCCAGCGAACTAAGCCTAGCAACTTTCCAAATAAGCGCCACGATAAAGGTTTTATAAAACAAAAAAATCCCTAATCTAATTAGGGATTTTTTTATGTAAAAACTACTTAAATCTTACTTAATATCACAACGAAACAATTTCGGCTATATGATACAGGTCTTCATTGAATTTGCGCTTGAGCGACAACGCTTCGACTATGTCCATATCGATAATTACGTTGTCTCTTATGCCCACAACTCGGTTACCTATGCCGTCTTTTAATAGTTTGACAGCGTGCACGCCGCAGCGGGTAGCCAAAATTCTGTCCACCATAGAAGGTCCGCCGCCGCGTTGTATGTGTCCTAAAACGGTAGCCTTTACCTCGAACTTAGTGCGCGCGCTTATTTCTTTTGCCAAGACTTCCGCGCGTCCTGCGCCTTCTGCCAGCACTATGATGCAGGACTTTTTGCCCTCGTCGTAGTTATAAATCAGCTTTTCGCAAACCGTTTCTATAGTAAACGGCTTTTCGGGCACCAAAATCATTTCGGCGCCGCCCGCTATGCCTGCGTAAAGCGCGATATCGCCGCAATGTCTGCCCATAACCTCGATAATGCTAATTCTTTCGTGCGAGGTCATAGTGTCTCTTATCTTGTTGATAGCGTCCAAAGCCGTATTGCAAGCCGTGTCAAAGCCGATGGTGTAATCCGTGTAAGGCAGGTCGTTGTCAATAGTTCCGGGGATACCTATGGTAGGTATTCCGCGTTCGGACAAAATTTTAGCGCCCATAAACGAGCCATCGCCGCCGATAACGATAATGCCGTCAAGGCCTCTTTTTTTAATGTTAGCTATAGCGCGTTCTTGGCCTTGGGCTTCCTTAAACTCGGGGCATCTAGCGGTTTTTAAAATCGTGCCGCCGCGGTGGATAATGTCCGAAACGCTCCGCATATTAAGCGGGAAAATCTTATCGTCCAATAATCCGGTATAACCTTTTTCGATACCGTAAACTTCCATTCCTAAATAAATACCGTATCTTACAATCGCGCGTATTGCCGCGTTCATTCCCGGCGCGTCGCCGCCGCTTGTCATAACACCTATCTTTTTCATATTACGCTTCCTCAAACTTTAGTATTTTTAGATTCGCTTTTAACCACTCCGTAGGCGGTATAAATCTCGGCGTTGCCTTTTACCTTAATGGCTGACACTTTTGCGGTAAACTGGGCAAGCATTACCTCGCCCGCGCCGAGTTTTTCGGTGTGCTGTGTGCGCGTCTCTTCGCCGCGCGTTAAACCTATAATGCTTACGTCGTCGCTTAAAGCTTTTATTACAACATAGGGTTGCTTGTCTTCTTCAAACATATCTGTCTCCTGAAAAGATTATCAAAAATCTTTTCTTTATATATTATACTCAAATATCGCTATCTTTCAAATTTATTTTAATAAGATGTTAAACGGTTTTTGTAACCAGTCTTATGTCGTCGCTGGGAAGAACGGCCAACAGCTCTACCATAAGCCCGTTTTGGGTGTTTACGGTAACGGGCAACGGGTATGTCTTGCGGGTTTTGGCGTCCATTACTATTACCGGGCTAGGGCCTAAATGGGCGTATAGGATATTTAATAACTTGTCGGGGAACACGGGCTGATTTGTCTCGGGGTTTAGCTCGACATCCATACGCAAGTATAATTTATGAATCACATTCGCTTGCGCGGTGTAAGCGTCCTCCGTCCAAGGAATAATCTCGTCCGCCCAAATAACAGGTGTTTCGCCCTCTCTGACCGACAGCGAACCCTTTACGGTAACTACGGTGTCGGGGATTATCTTGGGCTTTAGCTGCTGGTAGTTTCTCGTTCCCACCATTATTTCCAGCGCGCCGTATAGGTCCTCTAGCTTAAACGCGCCCATTTCTTGGTTGGATTTTGTCATAATCTTTCGCGCCTCGGTGATAAGCCCGCCGCACTCGACCTTCATCCTGTCCGTTACGGCCACATATTGTATATTGCCCTCTTCGTCCAGCGCGGTGTCCTCCAAAGTTCTGGACGAGAAATTAAACGACATCAGTTTTTCTCTATACTCGTCCAAGGGGTGCGCGGTTATGTAAACGCCTAAGACTTCTTTTTCTTTGGAGAGTTTGTCCTTTAGGCTGTATTCGGGAATATCCGGGAACTCGTCCGCCGGAGCTTGCTCGTCAACAATGTCAAACAGCGACATTTGTCCCGTTTCTTTCATCTTTTTCTCTTGTGAAGCGCGGTCTATTAAGGATTCATAAACCGCCATTAGCTGGCTTCTATGCGCGTTAAAGCAGTCAAAAGCGCCAGCTAGGATTAAGCTTTCCAGCAGCTTTTTGTTTAAAACAGAGCTGTCTGCGCGCTTTATAAAGTCGTTAAAGCTTGCGAATTTGCCGTTTCTTTCGCGCTCTTCCACTATGGACTCTATCGCCTTTATGCCTACGTTTTTTATAGCGGCAAGACCAATTCTAACCCCGCCGTTTTCGACCGAGAACATTGCTTGAGAATGGTTTATATCCGGCGGGTAAACGGGAATTTCGCACTCTTTTAGATACAGCAAATAATTTCGAATTTCGTCTATATTGGTTATGCGGTTGTTTAAAACCGCGGTAATATATTCTATTTTGTGATAGCATTTTAAATACGCTGTCTGATAAGCTAGATAGGCGTAAGCCGCCGCGTGGGACTTGTTAAACGCGTAAGCCGCGAAATCCAAGATTTTATCAAATATTTTTATAGCCACGTCCTCGGGAACGCCCCTTTTGACCGCGCCGACTATGTTAGGATCGTTGGGATCGCCGTATAGGAAGATTTGCTTTTCCTTGGCCATTTCTTTCTCTTTTTTCTTAGACATCATCCTTCTGACGATATCCGCTCTGCCTAAGGAATAGCCGGCAAGCTCTCTAACTATCTGCATAACCTGCTCTTGATAGACTATTACGCCGTAAGTGACTTTTAAGATAGGCTCTAGCAAAGGATGGTCGTAAGTGACGCTTGCGGGGTTGTTTTTGCCCTCGACGTATTGGTCTTTAAATTTCATAGGGCCTGGCCTAAATATCGAAATGCCCGCTATAATGTCTTCCAAACAGGTCGGCTTTAGGTGGCGCATAAAGTTTTTCATACCCTCGCCTTCAAGCTGGAACACCGCGTGGGTGTCGCCGTCGCCGATGAGCTTGTAGACATTGGGGTCGTCGTAGTCCATATTATAGAAGTCGATTTTTATGCCCTTGGTCTGCTTGACCAATTCCACCGCTTTGGATATATCCGTCAAGGTCCTAAGCCCCAAAAAGTCCATCTTGAGCATGCCAAGCTTTTCGACCTCGACCATATCAAACTGCGTGGTAACGTCCGTGCCGCTCATCTGCAAAGGCACATGGTCGCTTATGGGCTCTTTACATATGACCACGCCCGCCGCGTGCATACCCGTCTGCCTGGGCATACCCTCTATCCTTATCGCCATATCTATAATCTTTTTGACCGACGGGTTGGTCTCATACATTTCTTTTAGCTCGGGTATGACAAAACTGTTGTTGCCAAGCCCCACCAAGTCCTGAAGCTTAGCCTTTTTGTCCACTATGCCTATGGTCTTAGTTATTCTATCGGCAAGGCTGTAAGGCTCGCCGTAGACGCGCGCGACGTCCTTTATTGCAGCCTTCATAGCGAGCGTGCCAAAGGTTATTATCTGCGAGACATTGTCAGCTCCGTATTTGTTTACCACATAGTCGATGACCTCGCCGCGGCGCTCAAAGCAAAAGTCCACGTCGAAGTCGGGCATAGACACGCGCTCTTCGTTTAAGAATCTCTCAAACAGCAGGCTGTATTTTAACGGCTCGACCTTGGTTATGCCCGTAGCGTAAGCCACGATGCTGCCTACGCCGCTGCCCCTGCCCGGACCTACGGGAATGCCTTGGCTTTCGGCGTAGTTGATAAAGTCCCAGACTATTAGGTAATACTCCACATATCCTAATCTATTTATTACGTCCAGCTCGTATTCGGCTCGGTCGATAATCTCTTGGGTTAGGTTTTTGTATTTCTTTTTTAAGCCGTCGTATGTAAGCTCGCGCAAATATTGATAAGGCGTTTTGTTGTCCGGCGGAACATAGTTGGGTAATAGGGCGTTGCGGTAGCTTAGGCGCATATTGCACTTATCCGCTATCTCCAAAGTATTCTCCAGCGCCTCTTCTATATGCCCAAAAAGTTTATGCATCTCGTCGTAGCTTTTTAGGTAAAACTCGTTGGTGGGGAAGTAATCGCCGTCTTCGGCGGTAGAGCGGTTGTTGAGAGTTTCTCTAAAAGCGATACACTGCAAGACGCTCTGCATTTCGGCGTCTTCTCTTCTTAGATAATGGCAGTCGTTGGTCGCCACTAGTTTTATGTTAAGTTTTTTGCCAAGTTGGATTAATTGGGGATTGACTATCGCCTGCTTGTCTATGAAGTGGTTTTGCAGCTCCAAATAAAAATCGTCCCCGAACATATCCTTATACATCAGGGCGATTTTTTCGGCTTGCTCTAGGTCGCCTCTTAAAATAGCTTGAGGTATCGCGCCCGCTATGCAAGCCGACAAGCACACCAGCCCGTCGCAATGGTCTTTTAGGAGTTTGTGGTCGATTCGGGGTTTGTAATACAAGCCTTCGGTATACGACAAAGAGTTTAGCTTTACCAAATTGGCGTAGCCTTTGCTGTTTTTGGCCAGCAAAACTAAATGGTTAAACTTAGGCATCTTGCCGTTTTTGGTTTCTTTTTTATGCATATCTTCGGCGACATAAAACTCGCAACCAAAAATCGGCTTGACTTTATATTCTTTTTTTTGTTTGTGAAAATCCTCGATATCCAAAGAAGGGTCGGTAAATTTAGCCGCCGCCATATCAAATTTAACCGCCGCGAACATATTGCCGTGGTCGGTCATAGCGACGGCGGGCATATTAAGGTCGTAACACCTTTGAAAAAGCTCGTCCAGCCTAATAGCCCCGTCTAACAAACTATATTCCGTATGAAGATGCAAGTGAACAAAAGGTTTCATAATAAAGCAGATAATAACAATATTAAATTTCGCAAGTATTGGCTAAAATATAGAACGCGCGGGGCAAAAAATCTTTGCCCCAAAAAAAGACATTCTTATAAAAAAAACAGCCAATAAAAAGCTAGATTTTTATTCGGATTCTAAAATAGAAGAAATATCTTTTATCGCGTCTTCGGCGTCGCGGCCCAAGGCGCTTACAATAACCTTATCGCCTTCCTTTAGCGCGAGTGAGATTACGCCCATTATGCTTTTGGCATTGATTTTTTTGAATTTCTGCTCAAAAGAAATCTCGCTTTCGTAGCGCATAGCCCTTTGGACCAAATACGCTGCGTCTTTATTCAAAATGCCCCCTTTTTTGCGGACGGTAACTTCTTTACTCGGCATCATCGCCCTCCATTATTTTGTTAGATATTTCTATAATCTTAGCCATTCGATGATTTAATCCGCTTTTTGATAGATTTAATTTTTCGGCTATTTCCTGCAAGGTAGCCGAAGGGTTTTGCTTCCTCGCTATAGCCGCCTGCTTTAGCTTGTCCGGCAGGTAATCTAAACCCTTGGACCTTTCGATAATCTCTATAGCTTGCGATTGCTTTACGGCGTTGTCAACGGCTTTGTCTATGTTAGCGTTGATGCAGTTTGCCGTCCTATTGGCGGCGTTGCGAACCGAACGGTTTGCTATTTCGTTATAAATGTGCAAGACCGCGGCGTTCGCGCCGATGCCAGCTAATAAATCGCATATATTTTCGCTACTACTTAAGTATAATACATATTTATTTTTTCGCAAGATGTTTTTAGAAGTTATGCCGACATCATTCAACAAATTTTTGAAGTCCTCGCACAACTCCTGGTTGGAAAAGACAAACTCGAGCCTAAAATTTTTGCTCTCGGTTATATATCCGCCGCCCAAAAACGCGCCCCTTATATAGGCGTATTTGCTGGGCGTATCCATTACCAAATGCTTGTCAATGCCCTTGACTATGGACAGCCCGCCTTGGTCGTTTAACTCCAGTATGGCGCAGTCTTTTAAGACCATAGACGCGACGCTTTCGGGGATTAGGGTTTTGTACATATGCCTGCCTATCACAAAATCGTCGCCGGTCTCAATTTTCGCGCCGTAAAGGGTTTTTAAGATATTTTTTACCCTGCGGCTTAGGTTTTGGGTTTCGCTTATAATCTCCACGCTAAGATTGCCCTGGGATATCACTATGCCGCCGGCCGTATGAATAATCGCCGAAAGCTCAGCCAAAGCGCAGCCTTCGTCTAAAGGGCTTTTTATAATGTCGTTTTTTGCTCTTTGGGATAATGTCATCTATTATTCCATTAATAAATTTCTATGATAAGTTTCGACGTTGTATCCTTTTTCAAGCAGCAGCTGCTTTAGTCTCTCCGCCAACGCCACGGAGCGGTGTTTGCCGCCCGTGCAGCCTATGCCCACTGTAAGAAGCTGTTTTACCGTCTTGTGGTAGTCCTTTAGCACAAACAGCAATATATTAAGCATCTGCTGGCAATATTCCTCGGCGCGCCCGTCGCGGAAAACATAGTCGTAGACCGCTTTGTCTTTGCCTGTTAGGGGCTTTAGCTCTTTGACATAATGCGGATTGTCCAAAAAACGCGCGTCAAAGACGATATCGCAGTCTTTGGGAATGCCTCTTTTGTATCCAAAAGACACTATGGCAACGCCGTTGTGGGTGGGTATTGTCGCGAAAGCGTCGTAAACCTTTTGCTTTAGCCCCTTAAGATCCAAAGAGGTGGAATCTATAATTATATCCGCGGCGTTTCTTAGGTCTTTTAACAGCTTGCGCTCTTTCTCGATAGCCTGATAAATGGGCAAACCTTTTGATAAAGGGTGCGACCTTTTTGTTTCGTTGTATCTGTTGATTAGGATATCGTCCTCGGCGTCTAAAAATAATAATTTATACTCAAACCCAAGGATTTTAAGCTTGTCCAAAGCCGAGTAAATTTCGGAAAAAAACTCGCCCACTCTCGCGTCCGCGCTTATGGCTATGCGGAAGTTATCGTTGGACTTTTCTCTGCTAACCGCCATCGCTTGAACAGCGTCCGGGATTAGTTGGGGCAAGATATTGTCTATACAGTAAAAACCAAGGTCTTCCAAAGCCTCAAGACACGTAGACTTTCCCGCGCCGCTCATTCCGCTTACTATTATAAGTTCCATCAATACAACCCCTTAAGCTTGCGACTTCTAAACACAGGTATCTTGGCCAAATTGACTATTTGGTCGGGATTTAGCTTTAGTTTTTTTATCCACTCTTCCTGCAGCGTAAAATCCCCCACTTTCTCAGGTCTGTGCGCGTCCGAATTGACTATAAAGCCCACGCCCGTTTCAGCAGCCGCCAGCACCTCCTCTTCTGTCATGCTAATTCTTTTGCCGTTAAGTTCGATATAAACGCCGAGCCTTTTGCACTCCTTGGCGAGCTCAACGACATCCATTTCTATGCCGTATTTAGGATGAACGACTATATCGATGGGATATCGATTAATCGCCTTTATATAGGCCTCGGTGTTTTTGCCCTTTCTCAAATCCGATTTTCTAATTTTAGGCAGTTTGTTGGCTACGAAAAAAGAAAAAAACGCCTTGACGGATGAAGGATAGATGAGTTTGTGATAGCCGCAAAGAATGATATCTAGTTTCTCCACATCTTCGGGCTTTATGTCTATATCGCCTTCGTTGGATTGTAAGTTGGTCTCTAACCCCAAAAAAATGTCTATATTATATTTATCTTTTATTCTCTCAATGTCTTGGCGCATATATTTAAAGTCAAACCTGCGCACATTATATGTCAAATGCCTAAATCCGTGGTCGGTTATAGCTATTTGCTTAAAGCCTTTTTTTACCGCTTGGATCACATTATGCTCTATTAAACCCTTTCCGTGGCTGTATATTGTGTGAGTGTGATAATCGCCCCAAAACTCCATCAAAATTCTCCAAGAAGCCTTATCTCTAGTTCGGGAACCATCCCTGTCTTTTGGTAAATCGTTTCTTGCATATATTCTAACAGCATCAAAACGTCTTGGCAAGTGGCATTTCCTTTGTTTATTATAAAATTCGCGTGCACGGGCGATATCATAGCGCCGCCTATCGTGTAGCCTTTTAGTCCCGCTTTGTCCAAAATCTCGCCCGGCGCGATGTTGTCTTTCATCTTTTTAAACGCGCTGCCCAAAGTCTTGCCCGCGGGCTGGGACTCCGAGCGCTTGGTCCTGTATTCCTCGGCTAATTGCTCTAATTTTTCTTTTTTATCCGGCACAAGGCCTAATTTCGCTGAGGTTATTATGTATTCCGGCTTGGTCATAAAAATGCTTTTTCTATACCCAAACTCGCAGTCTTCGTTGGACAATGTCTCAAAGCTTGCGCCGTTATACGCTTCCACGGTCAATACGCAATCCGAAATAGAGCCGCCGTATGCTCCGGCGTTCATCACCAACGCCCCGCCTATAGAAGCCGGTATGCCAACCGCCCACTCTAAGCCTCTTAAGCCCCTAGAGATAGCTAGGTTGGCTAGTCTGACAAGGCTCGCTCCCGCCTCGACATATACAAATCTATCCTCTATGACTATAGCGTCCATACCGGCTAGAGTAACCACAAGGCCTCGTATGCCTTTGTCGCTTATTAATGTCTTGCTGCCGCGCCCTAATACCGTAATGGGCAGGTTGTTTTTTTGCGCCCATTCTATAGCGGTAAATAACTGCAGCTTGTCGTCCACCCTAACAAAATAGTCCGCGTCGCCGCCTATGCCAATGGTCGTATATTTTGCCAAATTTTCTTTTTCTATTATTTCAATATTTTGATATTTTATCATATTCGCACCTTTTCATAAGAAAATTATATTCCCAGCCGCTCTCTTAATTCTTTTAGGCTTTGCGAGTTTCCGCTAAGCGCCTGTTTGCATAAATCGTGCAAATAGTCCAAAGTCTCTTGGCTTATAAAAGCGTTGGGCGTTGTAAGCGATTGGTTTAGAGCGTCTTGCATTTTTTTTAAAAGTTCGTGGGAGTGATAATTATTCCCGTCTACCGAAAACATTCCGTTTTGAGCCGCCGCGTATTGCGCGCTTGAGCTTGTAAGATGCTCAATCACCAGTTTGGCTCTATGACGGTCTTGCTCGTCTTTAGCCGTTATCGCCAAATACTGCGTCAAATCGGTGTATCCGCTAAGGAAATCAAACTCGCATTCAAACATATTATTCTGATTAATGCGGTTAATTATCCTGTTTAAATCCCTTTGAGTGCCTAACAATATAGCTGCGTTTTGGGAAACAAACACATTGTAAGCGTCGAACGGGGTTTGAGCCTCGAAATATGAGTTTTGTTTGAATACGCCCGATGTAGTTTTCAAAACAGCCGCAAGCGGAAGATTGCTTGCCCTTGCCGATGTTAAAGCAAATCTAATGCTCTTGCCTTTGTTATAAACTTGCCCCTCTTTAAATATATTATCTATCAAATTATTTCTTGTGTCAATTCCCATAGTTTGCGCTATGTGCAAGTTGCACGCCAAGAAATACCCGCCCGTCATATACGCCACAGCTTTTACGCTCTTGCCGCCGCTGCCCGCTTTTATAAATTCCTGACGGCTATTTAACTTTCCGTCGTATTCTTGGGCGTAATTCTCAAAAATATCGCCCGCTCCAACGCCAAAACTGACCAAATCGGGCAATACGCCTTGCTGGAGTTGGTCTAGAGCTTGGGCTTTTGTCATAGTCTGAATGCTGACAAACAAACCGGGGCGTTTTTTTTCCAGCTCTATTGCTTGCCTTAATAAAAATTGACTGCGGCTGTACCCCCCGCCCTCAAAGGTTTCTATATGCCACATAGTCAACACGCCTTGCTCTAGGCTTTTGGGCTTTGAGTCTTTTTTTAGGTTAGGAAAAACAAAAATAGGCGTAAAGATTAAAACCAATACCAAAAACGCATAAGGCAATATTTTTAGGAATTTTTTTAACACCATAAAAATATATTATGACTTTAAGCTCGTTTAAAATGATTAAAAATAATAATTCGCTTTTTTCAGCGCAAAATCGAGATTTTAAACAAACAAAAAACCCTCTCTTTATTAGAGAGGGTTTTTATATTTTGATTATTCAGCTTTTTGCGCCAGTCTTTGATATGCCTTAAATCTTTCTTGAGCGTCGGCTTTAGCTTTTTCAAACAGCTTATCCGCGGCCTCGGGGTTGGTCTTTTGCAACGCCGAGTAACGGGTTTCGGACAAGATAAACTGCTTGTAGTCGCCGGTAGGCTCTTTGGAATCCAGTATGAAAGGATTCTTGCCTTCCAAAGCCAAGTCGGGATTGTATCTATACAGATGCCAATAACCGCTTTCTACGGCCTTCTTGGTTATCAATTGACCGTTGGACATATCGATACCGTGGTTGATGCAGGTAGCGTAAGCTATTATCAAAGACGGTCCTTTATACTTTTCGGCCTCAATCAAGGCTTTGAGAAGCTGGTTCATATTAGCGCCCATAGCTACTTGGGCAACGTATACATAGCCGTAGCTCATAGCCATTAAGCCCAGGTCTTTCTTCTTGGTGAACTTGCCGCTTGCGGCGAACTTAGCCACAGAGCCTGTAGGCGTTGCCTTGGACGCTTGACCGCCGGTGTTGGAGTAAACCTCGGTGTCCAAAACTAGGATGTTTACGTCCGCGCCGGACGCCAATACGTGGTCTAGACCGCCAAAGCCGATGTCGTAAGCCCAGCCGTCGCCGCCGATAATCCATATCGACTTCTTGACCAAGCAGTCTTTGTTGTCCGCGATTTCGGTTAAGAGAGCTTTTAGCTCGCCGGTAGCTTCCGCGGCGGCTTTGTCAATAAACTGCTTGATTTCCTCGCTGATAGCTTTGGAAGCTTCGCCGTCGTCCATAACTTCCAGCCACTTCTCAAACGCGGCTTTGTATTCTTCGGCTACGCCTAGCTCGATAGCCTTTTTCATATTTTCAGCGAGTTTGTCTCTTCTTTGGGTATAAGCTAAGCTGAAACCATAGCCATATTCGGCGTTGTCCTCAAACAAGCTGTTTGCCCAAGCGGGGCCTTCGCCTTTGGCGTTCTTGGTGTAAGGAACTGTAGGCGCGCTGCCTCCGTAAATGCTGGAGCAGCCAGTCGCGTTGGCGATAATCATACGGTCGCCAAACAATTGGGTGACAAGCTTGACGTAAGGGGTTTCGCCGCAGCCCGCGCAAGCGCCAGAGAACTCAAACAGCGGTTGACGGAACTGGCAGCCCTTAATGGTATTGATATTGTAAACATTGTCTATTACAGGCAATGTCAAGGAGTATTCGTAGTTGTCCTTTTCAGCCCTGACCATTTCCTCGAACTCGGTCATTACCAAAGCTTTTTGCTTAGACGGGCAGACATTAGCGCAAGAGCCGCAGCCCGTGCAGTCTAGAGGGCTTACTTGGATTCTGAATTGATAATCTTTAGCGCCTTGAGCCGTCAAGGTTACAAAGCCTTCGGGCTTGTTAGCCAAAGACTCGGGCTTAGCCAAGACAGGTCTGATAACGGCGTGAGGGCATACCATAGAGCACATATTGCATTGGATACAATTTTCGGGTATCCACTTAGGAACCGTAGGCGCTATGCCTCTCTTTTCAAACTTGGTCGTGCCGGTAGGAACGGAGCCATCGGCGTTAAACGCGGATACGGGCAAGGTATCGCCTTTTTGCGCCAAAATTACGCTTATGAAGTTCTTGAAGTATTCGTCTTCGATATGAGAAGTTACGTCCGCGCCTTCGGTAGTGGTAGCCCAGCTTTCGGGATACTTGATTTCCACAAGCTCGCTTATCGCCCTGTCGATAGCGTCCCAGTTAGCCTTAACGATTTGCTCGCCTTTTTTGCCGTAGGATTTTTGAGCGGCGTCTTTCATATATTTTTCGGCGTCTTCGTAAGGGATAATGTTAGCCAGCTTAAAGAACGCGGCTTGCATTATAACGTTGATGCGGTTCTTTAGACCGGTTTCTTCGGCTATCTTTCTAGCGTTGACGTTGTAGAACTTAATTTTCTTTTGAGCGATTTGGTTCTTAACCGACGCGGGCAGTTCTCTCTCCAGCGCGTCCAAATCCCAGTGGGAGTTGAGCAAGAACACGCCGCCTTCTTTTAGGTCGCCTACCATATCGTATCTGGTTACATACGAAGGGTTATGGCAAGCCACAAAGTCGGCTTGGTCGATTAAGTATGTGGACTTGATGGGCTTGTGTCCAAAACGCAGGTGCGAAATGGTCACGCCGCCGGATTTTTTGGAGTCGTATACGAAATAGCCTTGGGCGTACATATCGGTATGGTCGCCGATAATCTTAATGCTGTTTTTGTTGGCGCTGACCGTGCCGTCCGAGCCCAAGCCATAGAACTTGCAGCGTATGGTGCCTTCGGGGCTCGCGTTGACAAACTCATCGCAGTCAAGCGACAAGAAGGTAACGTCGTCTTTAATGCCGACCGTGAAGTGGTTTTTAGGCTCGGCGCTTTCAAGGTTTTTGAATATAGCGTTGACGTGGGTAGGGTTAAATTCTTTGGAGCCCATACCGTATCTGCCGCCTACCACTACCAAGTCGGTTCTGCCTTGCTCTTTTAGAGCGGCCAATACGTCTTGATACAAAGGCTCGCCTACCGCGCCGGGCTCTTTGGTTCTGTCCATTACGGCAAGCTTCTTAACGGTCTTAGGCAAAGCGGCCACAAACGCTTTTGCGTCAAAAGGTCTGTATAGTCTTACTCTGACTACGCCGGTCTTCTTGCCTTTTTTGTTGAGATAATCTACCGTTTCTTCCACAGCCTCGCCGCCGCTGCCCATTATTACGATGACATATTCGGCATCAGGAGCGCCGTAGTAATCAAACAAGTGATATCTTCTGCCGGTTAATTTATATAATTTGTCCATTTCTGCTTGGACGATTGCGGGAACGGCGTCATAGTATTTGTTAGCCGCTTCTTTGTTTTGGAAGAAGATATCGGGGTTTTGGGCCGTGCCGCGTTGGATAGGTCTTTCGGGATTTAAGGCTAGTTCCTTAAATCTCTTTATATCTTCCATATCCACTAGGGATTTTATTTCGTCGTATTCAATGCCGTCTATTTTGCTGATTTCGTGAGAGGTTCTGAAACCGTCAAAGAAGTGCAAGAAAGGAACTCTGCTCTTTAAGGAAGCCAAGTGTGATACAAGGCCTAGGTCCATAACTTCTTGAACCGAGCCGGACGCCATCAAAGCGAATCCGGTTTGTCTAGTAGCCATTACGTCGGAATGGTCGCCGAATATGGAAAGCGCGTGTCCCGCTACCGCGCGAGCGGATACGTGTATAACGCAGGGCAGTAACTCGCCCGCAATCTTATACATATTGGGTATCATCAATAACAAGCCTTGGGAAGCGGTAAATGTGGTTGACAAGGCGCCGCAAGCCAAGCTTCCGTGCAAAGCGCCGGCCGCGCCCGCTTCGGATTGCATCTCCGCAATCTTCAAAACCTGTCCAAAGATATTTTTGCGCCCCTGCGAGGCCCATTCGTCGCAGTATTCGGCCATAGTAGAGGACGGTGTGATTGGATAAATCGCGGCAACTTCGGATAAAGCGTACGCCACGTGCGCCGCAGCCGCGTTGCCGTCTATGGTCATTTTTTTCATATTTATAAACCTCCAGCCACGCTATAAAGCGTTAAATTTTTCATAATAAACCTTTATCATTATAAGATGTTTGACGCATTAAGTCAATGTATTAACAAAGTTTTTATAGTGCGCACAACTATTAATTTTAAAAAATATTACCTAGGGAAAAATTAATAAAAATCCTATAAAGGCTTATTATGAAAACCGCGCGGTATTTAATTGTAATAATTAAGCCCCGAATAACAGCTATGGCAAGCCAAACCGTTTTCGGCGGCGCACCTGTCGCATAAAACAGCCCCGCAAGTGTGACAAGTCATTAGAAATTGCGTATCCAAAAGATTATGGCAATTAGAACAAACGATTTTACCCATTTTTTGCTTCCTTAATTATATTAATTCACATAACTTTAGTTTGCCTTGGCGGAAAAAATTTATGTAACGGGCGATTAGGCAAAATAACGCCTTTTTTTATTAAACTTGGCATTTTTTGCGCCATTTTTTAATATAAAATGAAACGCAAGCCTTTATTCGCCAATTAAGTTAAAAAAATAAAAACCCTATTGAAAACCCCAACTCCGATATAGTATAATGAAAAAAAATCAAAAATATTTGATTTAGGGAGGAAATGATAAGAGATGATATCTTTAATCTACGGCGGCAAGGGTTCGGGAAAAACCATTAAATTAATCGAAACCGCTAACAAAGCCCAAGAAACCAACAACGGAGCCGCCGTATATATCACGACGCACGCGAAACACTCCATCCAAATCAAACCCACCATTAAGTTTATCGACGCCACCGAATACGGCATAAACAGCAAGGACTTGGCGGTAGGATTTATCAAAGGCATACTCGCTTGCAACAGCGACATTAACTCGGTTTATATCGATGGATTGGCTTATATGGCCAACCTTCCCGTAGAGAAAACTAAAGAACTATTTGAAGAAGTCGAAATGATTTCACAACAATTCAACGCGGATTTTGTCATCACTGTTAGCGCGGATTCTTTACCCGATTTTTTGCAAAAATATAACAAATAGAATTTGGACATAATCCTTCTTTTTATGTATAATTGTAGTTAAATTAATTACATAAAAAGAAGGGTAAAGATGCGTTACATCAGCACAAGAGACAAAAATCATTCCGTTTTGTCTTATCAAGCCATAATAGACGGCATAAGCCCTGACGGCGGATTATATGTGCCTCAAGAATTGCCGCTGCTTTCTCAAGGCGACCTAAAACAGCTTACGGCTTTAAGTTATGAAGACAAAGCGGTTTTTATTTTAAAGGCCTTTTTGCCCGAGTTTAGCGAAGACGAGCTAAGAGAATGCGTCCAAAAATCCATCTCAAGATTCGAAGACCGCACAGTCGCCCCCATAGTCAAACTGGACGACACTGCTTACGTTTTGGAACTATGGCACGGGCCTACCTGCGCGTTTAAAGATGTCGCGCTCACTATCCTTCCCGATTTATTGCAAAAAGCAAAACAAAAGGCGGGCATAAAAGAAGATATCTTGATTTTGACCGCGACAAGCGGCGACACAGGAAAGGCCGCTTTGGAGGGCTTTAAAAACACCCCCGGCGTCAAGATAGCCGTCCTTTATCCTACGGACAACGTGTCCGAGCACCAAAAACTCCAAATGATGATTCAAGACGGCGACAATGTCCTGCCTTTGGGAATAAAGGGCAATTTCGACGACGCCCAAACCACGGTAAAAAAGATTTTTTGCGACTCCGAAAGCATAGAGCTATTTAAAAAAGCGGGATATTTATTGTCCTCGGCCAACTCAATCAACTGGGGAAGACTGCTGCCTCAGATTATTTATTATTTCTCAACCTATCTTGATTTGCTCGCGGCGGGCGAGATAAAAGAAGGCGAGAAAATCAACTTTGTGGTGCCCAGCGGCAACTTCGGCAATATCTTAGCGGGCTTTTACGCGAAGCAAATGGGACTGCCCGTAAACAAGCTGATATGCGCCAGCAACAGCAACAATGTCTTGACAGATTTCTTGACCACGGGCAGATACAACGCCTGCAGGGTATTGCAAAAGACGATTTCGCCTTCTATGGATATATTAATAAGCTCAAATACCGAAAGGCTCATATTCGAGATATCGGCTAGAAACGATGAGCTGACCTCGGAGAGGATGAAAGAGCTGTTTAAAACCGGCGAATATGTCTTGACCGAGGACGAGCTAAGGAGTATTAAAGAGGTCTTTTACGCGGATTACGCTAACGACACCCAGACCAAAGAAACGCTTCATAACGTGTTCTTGGAAAAAGACTATCTATGCGATCCGCACACGGCTGTGGCGGTAACGGTTTATAACAGCTATCTTTTAAGCGAAGAGGATGCAACCAAAACCGTAATCGTTTCCACCGCAAACCCTTATAAATTCGCTTCGGATGTCTTAGACGCTTTGGGATATTCCGTTCCCCGCGGCGACCATAAGGCTATATTAAAGCTTCAGTCCAAGACAAAAGTTGCCGCGCCCGAGGCTATAATAAAGGCGTTTGAAAGACCTATCCTGCATAAAGAAGTTTTGGAAAAAGACCAGGTATTGCAAAGATTGCTTGAATTTGTGAAAAATAAATAAAGGAAAGTCAAAAGGCATGGAAGAGCAAAAAAAGATACTATTCAGCGGGATTCAACCTAGCGGCTATCTTACAATAGGCAACTATCTAGGGGCGTTAAAAAACTTTGTCAAGCTTCAAGACCAATACCAATGCTACTATTGCGTTGTGGACTTGCACAGCCTAACGGTAACCCAAGTCCCCGCCCAGCTTAGACAAAACACCTACAGCCTTATAGCGCTGTATTTAGCCTGCGGGCTTGACTATAAGAAAAACACGCTGTTTATTCAATCTCACGTGCCCGCGCACTGCGAACTCGCTTGGATTTTAAGCTGCAACACTATGTTCGGCGAGGCGCGCCGTATGACTCAGTTTAAAGAAAAAAGCGCAAAACACCCCGAAAACGTCAATGTGGGATTGTTTAGCTACCCTATCCTTATGGCCGCCGACATATTATTGTATCAAGCCGATTTGGTGCCTGTGGGCAACGACCAGAAACAACACCTAGAATTGACCAGAGATTTGGCTATCCGCTTTAATAATAAATACAGCCCCACCTTTACCGTTCCCGAGCCTTATATAGCGTCCAAAAAGGACGGGGCTAGAATTATGGACTTATTAGACCCCACCAAAAAGATGTCTAAAACGGACGAAAACGGCGCCGTAATGATGCTGGATAAGCCCGACGACATAGTAAGAAAATTTAAGCGCGCGGTAACCGACTCGGGCAACGAGATAAAATATTCCGCATCCAAGCCTGGAATTTCCAACCTTTTGACTATATATTCGGCGTTTACGGGCAAAACTATTACAGAGTGCGAAAAGGAATTCGAGGGCAAGGGCTACGGCGAGTTTAAGCTCAAGGTCGCCGAAAGCGTAATAGAAGGACTAAGGCCCATCCAAGAAGAATACGAGCGCATAGTCAAGGACAAGCAGTTCCTAGACGAGGTAATAGCCGAGGGCAGACAAAAAGCCCTTGAGGCGAGCGCCAAGACCTTAAGAAAGGTCTACAAAAAAGTAGGACTTATCGTTTAATATATGTATGGTTATGTAACGCCGGACAAATCCAAGCTTTATAATAAAGACTTCTTGCTTTACCGAGCTTTTTATTGCGGAGTTTGCAAGGAAACAGCGAAAAATTACGGCAACCTGCCAAGATTCGCGACTAATTACGACATAGCGTTTTTGGGCGTGTTTTTGCACGCCTATCTTAATATTTTGCCCGATTTTCTAAACGAAAACTGCATCCTAAACCCTTTCGTAAAAAAAAATATTGTTCAATCCAGCCTGCTGTTAAAAGACATAACCGACCTAAACCTTTTACTGGTCTACCATAATGTTTTGGACAACAAGATAGACTCCGGTTCAATAAAAGCCAATATCGCCTTAAGCGTGTTAAAAAAGCACTATCAAAAGTCGTCGACTAATTTAGCCGAAGCCGACGAAATTATAAAAACCCAATACGAGCGGTTAAGGGAATTAGAAAAACAAAACTGCCCCAGCGTTGACAAGACGGCGGATTGTTTCGCCGTAATGTTAAGAGACAGCGCGCTTACGATAATAAAAAAACACGGCGGCGACTGCCAAAACCAAAACCTAAAAGACTTTTTATATAACCTAGGAAAGCTGGTGTATTTGCTGGACGCTTTGGACGACTTGGCGGAAGATTATAAGTCCAAAAACTACAATCCGTTTTTGGCTAGATACGGCGGTTTTAAAACCAAAGAGCAGTTTATCTCAGAGCGCAAAGAAGATTTGGATTTTACTTTTAACATCACCATTAACAAAATGATAGAAAACTTTAATCTCTTGCCCATAAAAGAAGGGCGGGATTTGCTTAACAATATTATCTATTACGGCTTAAGAAGAAAATTTTCGCTTATTATGTCGTCCAAAAAGAAACTTAAGAAAGAAAAAATTTAAAATATTATGTTTTGTTGATAATATGTGATATATTAATATTATAATTTTCATTAAAGAGGTAATAATGGCTCAAAACCCCTATGAAATTTTGAAAATATCGCCGGACGCGACGCTTGAGGAAATAGAGGAAGCGTATAAGAAATTAAAAGCACAATATTCCGAGGATAGATTCCTAGAAGGCGAGGCGGGACGACAAGGCGCCATTAATTTAATGAATCTAGAAAACGCGTACGCTGAGATAATGCGCCTGCGCCGCGAACAGCAAGCTCAGACTACTTACGGCTCTAACTTGGGCGACATCGACCAAATGATAAAAGACGGCAAACTAGAGCAAGCCCAAGCCGAGCTTGATAAAATATCCGAAAGAACCGCGCATTGGCACTTTTTGCAGTCCATAATATTTTATAAAAAGAGCTGGTATGACGAAAGCCGCGCGCAGCTAAAACTCGCGGTAAACTTAGAACCTAATAACGAGCAGTATAGAACGGCGTTGTCTAGATTAGAGCAGTTTATGGCCAGCGCAAACGCCAATCCCTACACAATAGGCCAACCCGAGGCGCAAGGACAAGCGCCCGAGCCCCCGGACGCGGCTATGGGACTTGCCAACTGCTGCACGACCTTGTGCCTGCTTGACTGCTGCTGCAACTTGATGAGATGCTGTTAAACAAATCAAAAAAAATCGCTTATACAGCAATATTAACCGCTTTGGGCGTAGGCTTTATAATGCTAGGCGCTTTTTTGCCGTTGTCTTTTGTGCCTTATCTTGGCGCGGCGCTTTTGCTTTTTTATCTTTTTGAGAAGTGCGGGATTCTTTACGGGCTGTTAAGCGGCATATGCGTTTCGCTTTTGAGCATTTTATTATTGGGCGGGGCAAGCATAGCCCAGGTGGTGCCTTATATGGTGTTGTTCGCGCCGCACAGCTTTGCCGCTTACTTTTTAAACAAGCTTCAAATCAAAAGACCAATTTTAAAATATCTGACAAGATACCTAATCCTACTTCCCTTGTTTAATATCTCGCTTTATACGATTTACAAAATCGCCACCTTCGTATTATTCGATATGAACGCCTTTGTGCACATTGTCGGCGCGTATTATATATTGGCTATCATAATGAACGTCGTTTTTATCTTATACGACCAAACCTTTTTCTTTATCTATAGACAATTGGTTAAAGCGCGCATTTTCAAATAATCCCCTTAAATCATACTAAAGCGTTAAAATTTGTCATTTCAAAGGCAATATGCTATAATAAATTTCATTTAATATAAGGATTGTTAAATTATGGGAGAATTAATTTCCCCAATAGAGCTTTGGAAAGACTTTAACCCAAACCTTGACGACGAAGACATTAACATAATAAGCGAAAAAGACTCAGGCGACGGCTATATCTGCCGCCAAATGTATTTTACTGCCTATCAAACTCCAGGCGGCAAGGTCAGGGCTTTCGCTCAATTTTATTGCGACAAAAATACCGTAAAAAACACAAAAAAAGCGCCCGTCATATTCTTTTTGGGCAGCACGGTTAGATTTTACCAAACCTTAAAATTTATCAAAAACCGCCTAAAAGGCGTAAGCGTTTTCACCATAGACTATCTAGGCTACAACAAAAATTACGACAGATACACTATCTATCCCAAATGCCTAGAATACGCTAACTTTGAGAAAGCGCAAGAAATATTAAACACCGTAAAAGACTCGCCCAAGGACACGCCGTGGTATATCTGGACTGCTATGGCAAGGCGAGCTTTGACTTTGTTGGAAAGAATCCCCGAAGTCGACTCTAAAAAAATCGCCGTCCTAGGCATAAAAACGGGGGCTAACTTGGCCTGGAAAATAGGGGCGACCGACAACAGGGCTTGCTGTATCGTCTCAATGTTTAACACCGGTTGGCTGGGCTATGACTTTTTATACAAAAAGAGCGCGGAAACCGACCAAGAAATACCCGAGGAAAGAAGCCTTTATTTAGCCGCGCTTTCCACCCAAAGCTACGCGCCTTTTGTCAAGACGCCTATATTGGTCACGCTGTCCACCAACGATTCGGACGCCACTTTTGACCGCGCGTTTGACACCTACGCGCGCATTCCCGAAAACACCGTGTCTATGCTGTCCGTAATACCCTATTCGGACAAAGAAATCTTTTTCGAGTATAACGACACCATTATTAATTGGCTAAAAAACTATCTCTTTGACGCCGAGTTTTATCACCCTTACCAGCCCGAGCTTGCTATAAAAAACCAAGACAACAAGCTTTTAATAGAAATAAAGGCGGATAACTCTATCCCTATCAAAGAAATACGGCTTTATCAGGCGACTGAAACGCCCGATCCCAGCGTCAGAAATTGGTTTAGATTAAATTGCGAGGACAAAGGAGGCGGGATTTATTCCGCTGCGGCCGAAATTTTGGACGTAAACGAATATTGTTTTGCTTTCGCCAACGTGTTTTATGACGACTATATAATAAGCAGCACTTTGCACGCCTGCATCCCGTCGGAATTAAAAATCACAAGCGCGAACATAAAGGCCAGCAGATTGGTTTACGATTCCTCTATGGGGCTGGACTGCTTTACCGTAACAAATGTCAACGAGCTGTTCCACCACGGGCCGGAACTTGCCGTCCAAAAGGGCGCGCTAGATATGACGGGCGTGCGCGCGCTTATGGGCGATTTAGCCACGTTTAAAATAGGCGACCCTAGATTCAAAGGCTACGAGGAAGACCAGCTGCAGATAGGCTATTACTCGCCCATCGACCAAAATATAACCATCGCGCTTAGAAATTACCAAAGCGACAGGTGCGAGTTTGATTATTTTTACACCTTTAAGGTGGAAGGCGCGGAGATTTGGGATAAGATAACCTTAAGCGCGTCCGAGTTTAAAAACGAGGACGGAGCTATGCTAAAGAGCTTTGAAAACGCTGTTTTGCTTTACATTAAGAGCGAAGGAGAACTCTTGATAAATAATATACTTTGGGTATAGAGGGGACGAGGTATGTCCAATGTAAACACTAAAAACCTAGTCACAGGCGCTAAAGCGGTAATGAAAAAAATTCACCCCTGCGGGAGCAATTTGTTTTTGATTACCCGCACGGGCGCGGATGTCAAGCTAAAATGCCTAGGCTGCAACCACACGATTATGCTTGATTTGCCCAAAGCGCTAAAAAGCATTAAAGTAATTTTGCCGCCCGATCAACAAACTTCGACATAATAATCTTTTTCTCTGACATAATCGTAACATAAGTATGATATAAATTATTCGAGGCAATAATCCAGTGGAATTCACACCTTTAAACAAAAAGACAAAAGCGGTAAGCGCGCTTGATTTTATCATCTTGCTTTTGATTGTATATCTAGCCGTAATCAATATCTACCGCGGATACACGATTATGGGCGCGTCAATGGAGCCGACGTTTCACAACAACGATGTAATCTTGGTAAACCACTTTCCTTATGATTATAACAGGGGAGACGTGGTTATACTTCAAAAAGAAGGGTATCAAGATATCTACATCAAGCGCATCGTGGCGGTGGAAAACGATGTGTTCAAGTTTGAAACAGGCGAGCAAATCAACGGCCTATATAAGGTTAGGATGTATTTCAAAAAGAGCAACGAGTGGGTGGAATACGACGACGGCTTTCCTATGCACGCCGCCTCCAGTTTCGGCGCTTCCATTGAATTCGGCCAAGAATACACCGTGCCCAAGGGATGTTATTTTGTTATGGGCGATAACCGCGACAACAGCAAAGACTCGCGCTCTTTCGGCTTTGTGTCAAAAAAGGAGCTTAAAGGCAAGGTAATCCTGACGATTACCAATAACAAATTTCTTAGATGGATTTTTGTCCGAGAATAATTTGGAGGATTTTTTTATATGAAAATTAAAATAACGGGCGACAGCACGCTGGATTTAACAAAAGAGCTTCAGGAAAAATACGATATATCTTTGATGCCTTTGGAAGTTACTTTGGGGGAAAACACTTTTTTAGACGGGGTCAACGTAACAAGAGAAGATATATATAACTTTGAAAAACAAACCGGCAAACTTCCTAAAACGGCGGCAAGAAGCGCCTACGCTTATAAAGAGTTTTTTGAAGATTTTCTTAATCAAGGTTACGACGCGGTTATACATTTTAATATCTCAAGCTTGTTATCCGCTTCGCATCAATCGGCTTCCCAAGCGGCTCAAGAGCTAAATAATGTTTATGCGGTAGACACGCTGGCTTTGTCCACCGGCTCAAGCCTGCTTGCTATTTACGCTTACGAGCTTGCTCAATCAGGCAAAACGCCTCAAGACATAGTGGACGCGGTTAACAAGAGGATTCCCTACATTCAAACTTCTTTTATAATCGACACTTTGCATTATCTATACAAAGGCGGAAGATGCTCGAAGTTGCAGCTGCTAGGCGCCAACCTTTTAAAAATAAAGCCCACTATCATAATGAAAAACGGCAAACTGGACGTGGGCAAAAAGTTTAAAGGCTCTATGGGCAATGTCATAAAGGAATATGTAAAATACATTCTGGACACCTTTAACACGCCCGATTTAACCCGAGTGTTCGTAACCCATACCGACGCGCCCGCCGAAGTCGTGCGGGAAGTAAAAGACATCCTAAAAGAAAATTACGCCTTTGAAGAAATTCTAGAAACCACCGCCGGCGCGACGGTAACAGCGCATTGCGGCAAAGGCACTTTGGGAATCTTGTATTTCAACGATGGCAAGCAATAACCAAAAGCCCGAATTCGGGCTTTTTTTATTTACAGGGCTTATATGGTTTTGTTAAGTTTATAATTTATACTATAATAATTGCTATGATTAAGTTTGATTTGCACACGCACACCAATTTTTCTTTTGACTCCAACCAAGATATATTAGGCTTAATAGAAAAGGCTAAAGAGCTGGGGCTCAAATATCTAGCCATAACCGACCACTTTGACAACGGCTCAAAATACGCCGCGCAGCAGCTGGATATCTCGGAATATTGCAAAACTCTCAGTTCTTACAAAGAAACCGCCAAAGAGCGGGGCGTGGAGTTATTGATAGGCATTGAAATGGGCTATATGCCTCAAAAGAACGACGAGAACGCTCGGATTATCCAAGAATATCCTTTTGATTATGTTTTAAACAGCCTGCACGAAGTGGACGGCAAGGACTGCTACTTCCCCGAATACCACGAGGGCAAGGACAGGTTTACAAGCTATAACGCCTATTTTGAGAAAGTCTTAGAAAGCGTGGACGCGCCTTATTATTACAGCGCGTTAGGGCATTTAGGATATGTGGCAAGAAAAGCGCCCTTTAGCCCTAAAGAGTTTAAATACGCCGAGTTCCAAGATGTTCTAGACAAAATCCTGAAAAAAATCATAGAAAAGCAAAAAATCCTGGAAATCAACTCCAGCGCGGAAGGCTTAGCCGAGCCCACCATCCCCTGCCGTGAAATTATAAAGAGATATTATGACTTAGGCGGCAGATTGGTAACCTTCGGCTCGGACGCCCATAGCTTGGTTAGACTTGGCGACAAATTCGAAACGGTAAGCGGAATTTTGAAAGATATAGGATTTAAGTATTTTACCGTGGTAAAAAACAGACAGCTCATACCGGTTGCTATAGAATAAAAAATCGGCTGTTATCCAGCCGATTTTTTTATTAACCTACCGAACCGGTCATATCCATTTTTAATAATTGGTTGAGCTCTATGGCGTATTCCATAGGCAGTTCTCTTGAGAACGGCTCTATAAAGCCCAAGACTATCATCTCGGTGGCTTGCTCTTGGGTTAGTCCCCTGCTCATTAGATAAAACAACTGGTCTTGAGACACCTTGGAAACTCTAGCCTCGTGCTCTAGGATAGACGTTCCGTTTAAAATCTTGTTAAAAGGTATGGTGTCGGACTTGGATAATTCGTCCATTATAAGCGTGTCGCACTCTACGTGGCTGTAAGAGTGATGCGCGCCTTCGGCGTGAACGATTTCGCCCCTGTATGTAGCGTTGCCGCCGTTTTTGGAGATGGACTTGGATATAACGGTGGACGAAGTGTGCGGCGCTAGGTGAATCATCCTTGAGCCGGCGTCCTGAATCTGGCCTTTGCCCGCTACCGCTATGGATATCGTCGTGCCTACCGCGCCCTCGCCTTTTAGTATTACGGCGGGGTATTTCATAGTAAGCTTAGAGCCTAGGTTGCCGTCAATCCATTCCATAACGGCGTCTTTTCCGCAAACCGCTCTCTTGGTTACAAGGTTATACACATTATCCGACCAGTTTTGGATAGTCGAATAACGGCATCTAGCCCCGTTCGCCACAAAAATTTCCACGACCGCCGCGTGCAGGGAATCCTTGCTGTATTTAGGAGCGGTGCAGCCTTCCACATAATGGACATACGCGCCTTCGTCGACTATTATCAAAGTTCTCTCAAATTGCCCCATCTGTTCGGCGTTCATTCTGAAATAGGACTGCAAGGGCTGTTCTAGTTTTACGCCCTTGGGCACATAGATAAATGAGCCGCCCGACCAAACCGCGCTGTTTAGGCTCGCGTATTTGTTGTCGTCAAAAGGAACAAGCTTCCCAAAATATTCCTTAAACAAATCGGGGTAGCGTTTTAGAGCGGTGTCGGTGTCAAGGAATATTACGCCTTTTTGCTCTAATTCTTGCTGGATGGAGTGATACACCATCTCGGACTCGTATTGAGTCGCCACGCCCGCCAAATACTTTTTCTCAGCCTCGGGCAAGCCCAAAACGTCAAATGTCTTTTTTATCTTTTCGGGGACTTGGTCCCAGCTGTTGGCCACCTTGTCGCTGGGCTTTATATAATAAGTCAGCTGGTCTTCCTCGAGCTTGATTAGGTGGTTAGCCCAAGCGGGAAGCTTGGAATTGATATATTGATAATAGCTTTTTACCCTAAACTCGGTCATCCATTCGGGCTCGCCTTTTATGGCGCTTATCTCGCGGACTCTTTTTTCGTCCAATCCGCGCTCTAGCGAAAACACGCCTACCTGACCGTCGTTAAACCCGTATTTATAGTCATCCATCGATTTTCTGCTCTCCCGTTAATAATTCTTTGACCGCGTTCCAGGCTAGCGTCGCGCATTTTATTCTCGGCAGTAATTTATTTATTCCTTCCAACGCGCAGGCGTCCCCCAACTTATCGCAGTCAAACTCTTGCCTTGTCATCATCTTGCTAAACTCTTGGGCGATATCCAACGCCTCGGGAACGGTTTTTTCTTTTAACAGCTCGCACATCATAGAGGCGCTTGCGCAGCAAATAGAGCAACCCGTTCCTTCGTGCCTTATGTCTTTTATGACGTCTTGGTCTTGAAGCGCGCCTACGCTGACTATATCGCCGCAAGAGACGTTTTTTAGGGTAACAGTCTTATACCCCTCGGGAATGCTCTTGCCGCGGGGGTTTTGGTAATGGTCTAATATTATTTCTCTAGATAAGTTCTCGTCAAAATAGGACATTTATAAAATCCTTCGCTTTTTTTAGGGCTTTTATAAATCTATCTATATCTTCCTCGTTGTTATAAAACATCAAGCTCGCTCTTACGGACGAAGGCACGCCCAGCCAATTATGGATTAATTGGGCGCAGTGGTGTCCGGCGCGGACGCAAACCTTTTCCTTGTCAAGCACGCTCGCGGTGTCGTGCGAATGCACGCCTTCTATATTAAAAGTTACCATAGGCGAATGCTCGTTTTTCTCGTTATAGATTTTTACGCCCGGCACTTCGTTTTTCATCCTTTGCACCATAACATCCCGCAAGTATTTTACCCGCTCGTTTATGGTCTTATAGCCGACTTCCATAAAATAATCCACGGCCTTGCCCCAGCCTATAGCCTCGGCTATCATAGGCGTGCCCGCCTCAAACTTATTGGGGATATCCAGATAGGTGGTGTATTCTTGGGTTACTATATCCACCATATCCCCGCCGAACTCTATAGGGGGCATTATGTCCAACAACTCTCTTTTAGCGTAAAGCGCGCCTATGCCGGTAGGGCCTAATATCTTGTGCGCGCCCAAAGAGTAAAAATCTATATCGTTTTTATCCACTTCGGGCGGATTATGAGCGACGCCTTGCGCGCCGTCTACCGCTATAACCGCGCCTACCGAATGGGCTACTTCCGCGAGAGCTTTCAAATCGTTAAGCGAGCCTAAAACATTGGTCATATGCGACACGGCCACTAACTTGGTTTTGGAGGTTATTACGCTTTTTAGGTTTTCGGGGGTTACGCAACCGTATTCGTCCAAAGGAACAAAGACAAGCTTTAGATTCCTTTCCTTGGCTAATTGCTGGTAAGGCACAAAGTTGGAGTGATGCTCGGCTACCGATACCGCTATCTCGTCGCCTTCCTTTAAGGTCTGCCCAAAAGAGCGGGCGACAAGGTTAATTGCCGAAGTCGCTCCTCGGGTAAATATTACCGCGCCTTTAGAATACGCGCCCAAAAGCTTAGCCACCTTTTCGCGGGCTTGGTCGTATAATCTGGTCGCCTCAAAGCCCAAAGAATCCACGCCACGATGGATATTGGCGCCGTTTTCCATATAATATCTTGCCATCTCCTCAATGACGGGCTTGGGCGTCAAGGTCTGCGCCGCGTTGTTTAGATAAACCCATTCGCCTTTTTGCAAAAGCGCGAAATCTTTTCTATAGTCTTTCATAGTATAACCTGTTTGTTTATCGCCTTATAAAATCTGTTTCTATCCGGCCTTACCAAAAAGCCCTCTATCCTGGACACCAAAAAGCCGTATGCTATTAGGTTGATTACTTCCCGCTCGCTTAGGCCTCTAGACATCATATAAAACATTTCGTCTTTGCCTATCCTGCCTACGCTTCCCGAGTGCGACGCCTGAACGTCGTATTCGTCTATTATAAGGCTCGGGTCTACTTGGGCTTTGGCGATGTCCGAAAGGGTTAAAATCTTGCTCTTATGCGAGCAGTCCGCCCCCGAGCTGCCTTTTTCGATTATTCCTTTTGTGGTAAACTTGCACATCGCGTCCATAACGGCCACGCCACGCCCTCTAAACTTAACTTGGCTATTGCCCTCTAGCTGGCGGGTGGCGATGTTATGCTCGTGCTTGTCGGAATCCAGCGCGAAACTTACCTCGGTCAGCCTAGCGAACGCGCCTTTATATAAGTCTATATTCCAACGGTCAGTTATGTCCTTTCCTATAAAGCCGTAATACGCCTCAAACGAGCTGTCTTGCGCCAAAGTTACGTTATGCTCGGCTTTGAGCGTTTTGCAATCCGAAAAAGCGCTCAAGACTACCTTCGCGTTCTCTTCCAGCGTGTAATTGATGTCGGCGAAAGGGGTTTTGGGGCAAAACCTATGCGAGATATACGCGTTTACGCCTTTTGCTACCACTATATTAACTTTGTCTTTTGCGCCCCTAAAGTGAATCCTATAAACGCCGTCTTGGTTGACCTTTATGGTTCTATAATCCTTAGCGTAAATTAATTGCTTTGTCTTAGCCATTCGTAACCTTCGCTCTCAAGTTTCAAAGAAAGTTCGGCTCCGCCGGTAGCGGCGATTTTGCCGTCGTATAAAATATGCACAAAGTCAGGCTTGACGTAGTTAAGCAGTCTTTGGTAGTGGGTTATCACCAAAAATCCGGCGTTTTCGGCCATTTCCTGAGCGTAATCCATAATGTTCTTGCCCACCGTTTGCAAAGCGTCTATGTCTAGGCCGGAGTCGATTTCGTCCAAGACCACAAAGCGGGGGCGAAGCAAGAGCATTTGGAGTATCTCATTGCGCTTCTTTTCGCCGCCCGAAAATCCCACGTTTAAATAGCGGTTTGGCATATCTTTGCCCATCTCAAGCTTGGACGCCGCCGCCATTACGCTCTTTCTTAGCGAGCCTAGCGACATTTTTTTATCGGGGTTTATGGAGTTATACGCCGTGTATAAAAACTGCATATTGGTAACCCCGCTTATCTCGCTGGGATACTGCATCCCTAAAAACACGCCCAATCTTGCCCGCTCGTCGGTCGGCATATTGGTTATGTCCACGCCGTCAAACGTAATCTTGCCCTTGGTAACCTCAAAATTCGGGCTGCCCATAATAACGGCCGCCAAAGTGGACTTGCCATTGCCGTTAGGGCCCATAAGCGCGTGGATTTCGCCGCCTTTTATCTCAAGGTTGACGCCTTTTAGAATCTCTTTGTCTTTTATCCTGACGTGCAGGTCTTCTATAGTTATAATAGTCTTTTTCATAACTCTCCCGCAAAAATTAAATACCCTACCATATTGGTAGAGTTTTATTATATAACTCATTGGAATTTTCGTCAAACAATTAGACCTTGGTTTTGGGCATAAAAAACACCCTAATTCTAGGGTGTCTAAAATCGCGTTCTTTTATTTAAATTTTATCTAACGCCTATAAACGTGCGCCTTGCCTTGCCTTCTAGGATGTCTTTTATAGAGTATTTGGCGTTGGCGATATACACTTGTGTGCCGATTTTGACAGGCTCTTTTATATATTCCAGCTTGGTGGCGGCGCCCCCCGAGCCCTTTCTGCTCGTGCCGTGGCAAAGTTTTTTGCATTCCTCGATATTGTCCAATACTTCGTATATGTCTTTTCCGCTGATTTCCTCTATTAAAGTCGAGGGGTCTTTGGGGTCTCTATAAATTCCGTCCACGCTGGTCAAAATCAGCAATATTTTGGTCTTAACCAAGCAGGCTATCAGGCTTGCCGTCTCGTCGTTGTCCACAAGCTCGACCACGTGGTTGCCGTTTTTTCTTAGAGCGGCTATTTCCATACGCCTGTTTTCTTCGCAAGACACCGCGTCGTTATAGTTGATTATAGGGATAGCCTTTTGGGCGACGCATCTGTATAATAAATTTCTTATATGCTCTCTTTTTTCCTCGTTGTTAAAGTGCTGGTGTTCTACCAAAACCTGCCTTAAGTTATAATTAGGATCGACAAACATCCTATAAGTCTGCATTAATATCGCCTGGCCTTGAGCGGCGTAGTCGGTCTTGTTGTCCTCGTCGTTGCCGTCCAGCTCTTTGCCCATGCGCTTTATATAATCTAGCCTGCCTATTTCGGTCGCGCCGCTGGATATCCAAATTATTCCCGGTTTTAGTTCCCTGCCTATTCTAGCGAATTTGTTGTAATCTAGGTCGTTTTTTTCCTCGTTGATTAGAGCCATCGAGCCAATTTTGCCCACAAGTTCTATGTCGTATTTCATTTAATTTAAAAATCCCCAAAATAAAATTATATTTAACGAAATATTAGCAATTTTGACAAGGTTAGTCAATAAAAATATATGCTTTTTAATGTGCTAAAGCGTTAAATGCCCCATTATTTTTTTAATTTAAGCATTGATAACTCATATTTTTTGAGTTATAATAATATAAAAATAAGTTAACTTAAGTATAGGCTTTATAAGGAATAATTATGACAATTGACTTAGAATTATACAAAGTGTTTTACACTGTCGGCAAGACCGGCAACTTGACAAAGGCGGCTAAAGAGCTCTACATAACCCAGCCCGCCGTAAGCCAATCCATAAAACAGCTTGAGAATCTATTGGGGGGAAGGCTTTTTGTTCGCACGCCCAAAGGAATGAAGCTCACCGAAAACGAGGGCGAGATGATGTTTGGGTATGTGGAAAAGGCGATAGACCTGATAAGGTCCGCCGAAAACAAATTTAGGCAGATGAAAAACCTAGCCGTCGGCGTGTTGCACATAGGCGCGGGCGACAGCCTTATAAAATACCACCTAATGGATAAAATAAACGAGTTCCACGAAAAGCACCCGCAAATAAAAATCCAGCTCACAAACTGCACCACTACGGGCGCTATAGACTTATTAAAGACCGGACTAATCGACGTGGCGTTTGTGAATATGCCGGTAAACGATTCCGCGCTGGAAATCACCGAGATAGGCAGGGTTACCGACTGCTTTGTTACCAACCAAAAACATAAATCCCTTGCCGAGAGCGTTCAAAACCTATCCGTTTTGACCGACCACACGCTGATGATGCTGGACAAAAACAGCAACTCTAGAAAGAATGTCCTAAACTTCCTAAAAGAACACGGCGTAAACGTTACGCCCGACATAGAGCTTGGCAACCTAGACTTATTAAAGGAATTCGCCATAAACGGCCTAGGCATAGCCTGCGTCGTAAAAGAATATATCCAAAAAGAATTAGAAGAGGGCGTTTTGCTGGAAATCAAAACCGATCCGCCCCTGCCCTCTAGAGGAATCGGGCTTGCGGTGTTAAAAGACGTGCCCGCGTCTTTCGCCGTAACCGAGTTTGTCTCGTCATTTAAGAAAAAATAAATAAGCATAAAAAAAAGACAGTTTATAAAACTGTCTTTTTTATTTGGTCTTGGCAAGAATTTTGCCTAATTCTGACACATACTCTCCAAGGCTTTTTATCTTGTCGTTGTCCGCCTTGGTCAAGAACGTCCTGTTGATTTCTCTTAATTGCTCAAGGTTGCTGTCTAGCTTGCGCTCGGTCAGCTCTAGTTTTAGCTGTTCTATGGTCTTCTTTAGCTCGGCGTTCTCTTCGGCTAGCTTTTTGACCTCTTCTTCTTTTTTCTTTAGCTCTAATAGCTTAATGTCGACGGCTTGGTCGTCGCTTGCGTTGGATGTAGCCATTTGAACTAATCTTGCCAAGCCCTTAAACAAATCCTTGACTTGGTCGTCATCTAAAGACGCCGTAATGGTCTTGAGATTGCTAAAGAGCGCGTAATCGTCCATAGGCTCTTCCACCCCGTCGGTTACTATGCTCTTAGTGTAGGGGTTAAAGAAAGTTATCTTTTGAGCGCGCAGCTGCTTCATAATGCTCTCGGTCTTCTTCCTTTGTCTAAAGACCACGCTTCTGTATTTGTTTTGAAGCCTGAGCATCAAGCTTTTATCGCCCTTTGCCATTTCGGTGGTAATGCTTCTGACGCTCTTGCCCTTGCCCTGCTCGATTAAGATATGTCTTACCAATTCCACGATTTCTTCTTCGGTAAAGGTCTTAAAAGAGGTGGTCTTGGAAGGCAAGACCTTGATGCCTAGCTTTTGTGACATTTCGGGCATTAGGTTAAGCGTCTTTAGGTGGGCGTAATAATAATTGCGCACGCTGTTGGGCTTGCGTCCGACCTCTTTAGCCACGGTCTCAAACGCGGTCTTCAAACCCTTGCCCTCTTTGCGCGCTTGAGCGCATAACTCAAACAACCTTTTGGTTTCTTCTACGGTCCATTCCATATAAACACCACTCCAATATAAATTTGTTGTTTAAATTATGGACACAAAACCAAACAGTTATACATAATTAAGTCTTACATAGGCATAAAATTACAATATGAATAGTCATCTGTATATAATTGGAAACGATAATATGCTGGTAACGGTAAACGGCGTATTTTTGGGCAACGCGGCGTCGCCCATTATTTTTTCCACCGAAGAAAACGCGTTGTTATATTTCTCCGTAATGCCGCTAAAGCCCGAATTTAAGCCCTTTGCCTTTTCGCTTAGAGTCAATCCGCAGATGACTTTGCCGGACGAATACGGACATATAGTGTTTTTGCCCGCGCATAGATACGAGCTAAGACTGCGCGCGCCTAAATATAAAGAAAATTTTTGTCCGCCCGTAAAAAAAATTTTGCAAAGAGTTAAGGTTTCGGTCTCCAGCCAAAACAACTTTAAAATCATAGAGCATAACAATCTAGACTACGCTAAAATCAGCCAAAAAATCGGAAAGGGCGATTTAACAGACCAAGATAAAACGTCGGAACAACCCATAGAAATTCCGCCCGCTCCTGAGCTTAACTTAAAAGGCAAAACTAAACACGCCGGCAATTCTACCGCCGCCAATAAAACTTATATCGTCAGCATTATTAACGACGGCGCGGACAGGTTGTGCGTCGAATACGGCAAAAACGCTTTTTATTACGACCTGCCCCCAAATTTAAAAAACCTTACGTTAAAAGCCGAGCTTCTCAACAATTACCTAGTCGCCGCCGTAATGGGCGAAAAGCAAGAGGACGTATACAAAGAAAAGTATTTGCTGGTCTTAAAAGGCAGAGCGGGCAGTTACGAGGCCAAGATAGAAGGCTTCTTCGACCTAATTCACCAAGAGGGAAAAAAGATAAGCGCGCTTACGCTAAACCGTGACATTGCGCTAAGGGGCAAGGTGAGCGTGTTTGACGGTCAAAGCCTGGAAAAGGTGGACGAATATTACGTGTATGTCAACAAAGAGCCTAACCGCACCGACGACATAAGGCTTATGCCCATAGCCGTTTTCGAGGCGGTAAAGTGCAAAGACTTCGCCGAGGCGAAATATTATCTAACAGACTCCTTAAACGCGATTTTGACCGAGGAAAAGCTGGAAGAATTTTTCGCCGATTATATAGACATAATGCCCAATAATTATTACGCCCAATATCCGCACAGCTTTTTGTTAATAGATAAAAACAATAAAGCGTCCTTATTTAAGGCTGTTTATCGCAATAATAAAATCGATAACTTCTTTGAAGTCGAGTTCAAATAATGTTATTAAATTGTAAAATTCCCGCTAAGTATATGTTTTTTATGGTATGATATAATAAAAACAAAAGAGGTGCTTAAATATGATTTATTATATAACAGGCATTATTTTGTTGCCGGGAATATTGCTGGCTATCTACGCCCAGTCCAAAGTTACTTCGGTGTATTCGAAATATTCTAAGGTTCGCGCGTCTTCAGGCGTTACCGCTTACGAAATGGTTCGGGCGATTTTAAACCGCGCGGGGCTTTACGACGTCCAAATCCAAAAAATCTCCGGAACTCTAACCGACCACTACGACCCGCAAAGCAAAGCAATAAGGCTGTCCAGCGGGGTATTTGACTCTTCCAGCGTGGCGGCTTTAGGCATCGCGGCGCACGAGACAGGACACGCCCTGCAATACGCCGAAAACTATATCCCCGTCAAGGCGCGCAGCGCCCTAGTGCCCGTGGTAAACTTTACGGCTAGGCTGATGTGGCCTTTGGTGTTTTTGGGAATAATATTCGGCTTGGCTGTGCCGGGCAACCCTATCGGCGACATAGTCATCTATGCCGGCTTGATTTTCTACGGCTCTTCTATACTTTTAAGCCTAATTACCCTGCCTACCGAGTTTAACGCTTCTAGGAGGGCTACCGCCTTGCTAAACGAAAGCGGAATTCTTACCCAAGCCGAAACCGCCCAGGCTAAAGAAGTGCTAGACGCCGCCGCTTGGACATATATAGCGTCGCTAGTGACTGCGCTTCTAAGCCTGCTGAGATTTTTCGCGATTATATTTCTATTTAGAGGAAGAAGAAAATAAAAAATTAAAAGAGATGCCAGAGCATCTCTTTTTTTATTGCCGTCAAACTTAACCAAAAAAACGCATTATTTATTTAATTTCTGTTTTAATTCCAATATTTCTTTTTCCAACTGCCTAATTTTAGCCTGTTGAATTATAATCATTGCCGTCATATCAAATGTGTTTAGAATGCCGTATTTTTCAAGTTTATCCAACAGGCTTTGGTATCCAATCGGCTTGGTTTTAGACACGACCGCGTAGATTATAAGCCCTGACAAAGTTAATATCAATCCTACGCAGGCGTATACAATCCCCAATATAGTCAATACGTCGCCCAAAAATAAAAACACAATTCCCAAAACCAAAAACACGCCGCCTACGCCGCCCAAAATAATCAAGGCTAATTTTTTGGCGTAAATGTTTTGGCGGTTGTATAGCTCTTGATAAATTTTTTCCTCAAAACTAAGCGCGTTATCTTCCATCATTTGTTCCCTTGGTCTTTTTCTTTAGGTGCTTTGTCGGGGAATATTTCGTAGATATATTCGTCGGGGTAATTTTCGTCTATCCATTGTCCCACAAAGGTCAAAGGCTCTTTGCCTTTTTGGCGTTCGCCCAAGCGCACAAAGACCAACCCGGTTAAAGCGATATTTATTGCCAAAAACACCGCTAAAGCGTTGGTCAACATCTTGCCCTGCAAAGGCGGGATTTTTTCTATAAGCTTGGACAATACGGGATAAACGACATATTCCAAGAACAATCCCAGTCCGCCCCAAATAGCCATATGCAAAATGCTGGTGCCGGCTGTTTTGCCTTTGGTCGCTATCGACGGAATATACAACTTAAGATATGTATAATCCCAAGACACGTTGCCGGTAAAGACATACTCCAGCTCGTGCAGCAGGTATTCAAAAAAGCCCGCCACCGCCGCCGAAAGCAAAAACGACCAATACCATTTTCTCTTTTTGCTCTTTACTAAGACTATAAGTCCGGCCGCGCCGAACCCGTATACCGGGTTAAAAGGGCCGTATAAGACGCCCTGCTGGGTAACCCATACTCCCTCGGCTATTAATTTTAACACTTGCTCGTAATATGTCCCAAAAAGGCAGCCAAAAACGAAAATCAAAAAGACCTTATAAAAACATAAACCTTCCGCAAAGATTTCTTTATCTAGCAAATCTTGTCTGTCTAACTTTTTCATTCCACCTTATCCTAAAACGTCATTGTTTTATACAATAAACATAAATCATTATATCAAAAATACATGAATAAAAAAAGTTGTTTTCTTAATTTTGTGGATTTTGCCAGAATAAGTTAAAGGTTGCTCTTTATATACTCTTTATACCAATAATACGAATCCTTAGGCGTGCGTTTTAGGGTAGTATAATCTATATGCACCAGCCCAAAGCGTTTAGAATAGCCGTTTGCCCACTCGAAGTTATCCATTAGACTCCAAACAAAATATCCCCTTATATCCACGCCGTCGGATATTGCCTGCTTAACCTTGCCTATATACCGCTCTAAATAATCAATGCGCTGGGCGTCGTGAACGCGCCCGTCCAGATGAATCCAATCGTTGTTGGCGATGCCGTTTTCGGTTATGTAAATAGGCTTTTTATATCTTTCGTATAAATACTTGCTTATCCAATAAATAGACTCTTCTTCCACCGCCCAGTCAAAATCCGTCTTAGGGTAGCCCCAAGGTCTTTGGGCAACCTTAAAGCCATCCCCGTCCGCCTCCACAGGAACGCCTTCGTAGTTGTTAATTCCCAAATAATCTATAGGCGTAGAAATTATTTTTAGGTCGTCGGGATTGATATTGTCATATAAATCAGGGTTTTCTTTATAGCATTGGGCGGGATATTTTCCAAACATTATAGGGTCGGTATAGAGCAAAATAGAATTCTCGTCGTATTGGCTTTGGTAAGCCAAAGGAACGATGTCTATATTGCTTTGAGCGTTATCCACAGGATAAAACGCCGCGCCGCAAGTGACTATTCCCGCTTGCGCGCTGGAGTCGTAATCTTTTATAATCTTAACCGCCTTGCCGTGGGATAATAGCAAGTTATGAACGCATCTAGATATTTCGCTTTTGGGCAATTTATACCCAGGGGCAAAAAGTCCCGCGCCGTAGCCTAAACCTATAACGCATTGAGGCTCGTTGAAGGTGGAGAAAAACTTCACCTTGCCTTTAAAGGTCTTTAATATTGTTTCAGCGTATTCGCTAAACCAATTGGAAAAGTCGTTGTTTAACAATCCGCCTTTTAGGTGCAGCTCATACGGCATATCCCAGTGGTAAAGGGTTACAAAAGGGGTAATATCGGCTTTTAGCAATAAGTCAACCAACTTTTTATAAAAATCAAGGCCTTTTTGGTTTGCTTTTCCTATGCCTTCGGGCAAAACTCTAGGCCAGCTTATCGAAAACCTGTAAGCGTTTACGCCAAGCTCTTTGATTAGCTCTATATCGCTTTCTAAATGATAATAATGCCCGCAGGCTCTGTCGCCGTTGTGGTCGTGGTAAATCTTGCCCGGCTGTTTTGTGAACACATCCCATATGGACAAGCCCTTGCCGTCCTCGTCAAAAGCGCCTTCGATTTGGTAAGCGGCGGTGGAAACGCCCCATAAAAAGTTTCTCATCATACTCTCCTCTTTAAGTTTATACAGCTCTATTATATCGGATTAAATTATAAAAACAAGCTGGTTATACCAATATTCTTAATAAAAATGCTTGGGGCTTTTCACGAGATAAAAAAACCTGCCATTGGCAGGTTTTTTATATTGGCGTTCCCGAGACGATTTGAACGTCCGACACCCGCCTTAGGAGGGCGGTGCTCTATCCAGCTGAGCTACGGGAACATATGGGTTATAAATAACAAAATTATTATAACAGTAAAACCAAAAAAGTCAATTAGATACCTTAGCGATACATCTATAAATTATTAAAGCCGACAGGGATTTTTTACATTAAGAGCCTATATTTAGAATAATTGGTATTTATTTGCAAACCATAACTCTTGAATAAACATATAGGGCGTTTTATGGATTTTATCAAGGACTTAAAAACAAATAAAGACGAATTGCTAAAGCTGTTTAACAATAACGAAGACATAAAGCACCGCGATATTTCCCTAAAATCGGGGGTAATGTGCACTTTTATTTTCTTAGAGAACGCGGTGGAGCCCGACTGCGTGCGCGACATTCTAAAAAGATTAATGGACGCCGACCGCGTTACCAAAGACATCCCCAAATACCTAAAACTCAACGTAATCAACACCTTCGGAGTAGACGAAGTAAAAAACACCGAGGAAGCCATCAGGTCGATTTTGGACGGCAACGGCGTTTTACTGGTGGACGGATTTGACGAGGCGTTGACAATAGGATGCGCGCAATGGAACACTCGCGCTATCACCGAGCCGCCTACTTCAGCGCTGCTGCTAGGCCCCCGCGAAGGCTTTACCGAGGACATAAAAACCAATATATCCTTGCTAAGACGCAGATTGCACTCGCCCAATTTTGTGTATGAAAAGCATACCGTGGGCAGGTATTCCAACACCGAGGTCGCGGTATGTTACATAAAAGGGGTGGCCGACGACAATATCGTCCAAAAAATAAGCCAAAGATTAAAACAAATAGACATAGACGGAATAGTCGATTCGTATTACATAGCGCAGTTTTTGAGCGAAAAGCCTAACTCGTTATTCAGAACGGTGGGCGTGGCCGAAAAACCCGACATAATTATGTCCAAAATCTTGGAAGGCAGGGTTGCCATAATAGTCAACGGCTCGCCTATCGTATTGACCATTCCCTTTTTATTTTTTGAGGATATACAAGAAGGCGGCGATTATTATATAAAGCCCGCGCGCGCCACTTTTTTGAGATTTTTAAGACTTCTGGGCATACTCTTAGGAGTTCAGCTTCCGGGCATATATGTCGCGCTTAGAATCTATCACTATATGGCTATGCCCATAGACTATCTGACTACCATCTTAGATTCTAGCCAAGGCGTGCCGTTTTCGCCAATGTATGAGATGCTGTTTGTCATACTCTTGTTTGAGATTATTCACGAGGCAAGCCTTAGAATGCCAAGATACGTAGGTATGGCGATGAGCATTGTGGGCGCGCTCGTTTTAGGCGACACGGCGGTTAAAGCCGGGCTTTTAAGCTCGCCCACGGTTATGTTTGTTTCCATAAGCGCTATATCTTTGTATATGATACCCAACCAGGTAGGCATTTTCCATTTGTTTAGGCTTATGTTTACCATAGCGGGCGGTATCGGCGGTTTTTTGGGAATTATACTCCTAGAATTCGTGCTGCTTGCGTATATGGCGTCGTTAGACAGCTATGGAACGCCTTATCTAGCGCCTTACGCGCCTAAAGTTTACAACGACTTGGGCGACGCTCTAGTTATGACCGACATTACTCGCAACACGATGCGGCCGTATTCTTTCCCTAACAAAAACAAAAGGAGATTAAAAATAAATGAAGAAAACAACTAAAGACGTGTCGATGCACCAACTGATATACGTATTATTCTTTTCGTCCATTGTTCAAAAGGTGCTATTTATCCCCAGCCGAATAGTAAAAATCGCGTTTAGAGACGTCTGGATATCGGTGGCTTTGTTTGTGGCTTTGGATATTATACACATTTTAATGTATTACATAGCCATAAAAATCAATCCCGACCTGACCTTATATGAAATAATAGAAAAATCTTTGGGCAAGGTCGCCGCAAAAATTTTTTCGGCTATTTTGGTTATATATTTGCTTCTAAGAGTAGTGACAATGATATCAAATTACAATCTCTACGCCGCCGACGTGTTGTATCCCGTTTCTTGGCAGCCTACCGCTCTGCCTATAATTGTTGTCGCGGCTTTTTGCGTCTATAGAGGTTTAAGAAGCATAATGCGTGTGTTAGAGCTTTTAGGCACTGGAGTGGGCTTTGCCATAATAACCACTATGATATTAGTCGCCGTTTCTTCCGATTTTACCAATATCCTGCCTATAATGGAATCAGGCTTTAGTTTGCCTTTTAAAGGCTTTACGCAGCATATGTTTTTAGCGGGCGATTATTTTTGCGTGATGTGTTTCCTTGGCAGAATAAAGGTGGAAAAACATGTCGGCTTAAACATCGCTATCCCAGTAATAGTCGCTTCTATTTTGTCGATAATGTTCGCTATGGCGTATTTTAGCTTTTACGAAGACATAGCCGTGTTCCAAAAACAAGGCCACGCTCTAAGCGATATAGCCCTGTTCTTGCTGGGCACGGAATCCATCGCGAGATTTGACTTTGTGTTTTCGGCTATGTGGATGATAGCGATTCTTTTGCGAATACTTGTCAACATTTGGGTTTACTCCAATTACATAAAAAATACCTTTGGCTTAGGCGAATCCGTTGCCCATAAATATATAGTCGCCATAACGCTCGTAATCACAATGGGTTTGGTATATAACTTTATTAACAAAAACACATTGGCGTTTGAGAATTTAATTACCAGCGATTTTAAATATTTTGTGTTTATTCCGTTGCATTTTGTGCTGCCTGTTGCGGTGCCTATATTGACTTATATCGCCACAAAAAAAGAAAAAAAACAGCAAAAATATAACGACCTAAATAAAGTTCTCGCCGAGGATAACAAGGTATGAAAAACATTAAGCTATCTTTTAAGATGCTTAAACAGCGAATGCTAATATTTGCGATGATTTTAATAGCTTTGTTGTTTCCGGAACAAGTCTACAGCGAAGGCCAAGTAGGCTTAAGGGCGTTAATTACGGCGATAGGCGTTGACAAAATCGAGCAAGGATACGAAGTGAGCGCCCAAATTTTTACTCCGTCCAGACAGCCTACCTCAAAAAAAGACATAATTTCCGAGCGCGGTCCAACCGTAGGCTCTATAATGGAAGCGCTCATTATAAAAACAGGCCGTCTGGGCATAGAAAACACCTGCGCGCTAATAATCTTTGGCCCTGAGCTTGCCAAAGACAATGTGATGGAAACAATTGACTATTTTTTGCGAAAAAACATCATAAGCTGGAGCGCGGTGGTAGCCATAGGAGAAAAAAGCGCGCTTGAAACCTTAAAAGGCCTTAATAAGCTTGAGGAAAGATCCCCAATCGATTGGTCGGACTTTTTGAGCATAAGCGAAAAGGGCTTTGACCGGGCGCCGTTGGATTTAAGGCATTTTGCCAAAGGCATTTACGGACTGACCAACACCGCGCATACGGTAGTCATCGGAATAGAAGAGACCGAGGACGAACAATCTCAAAATAGCGGCGGTCAAAGCGGCAGCGGAGGCGGACAAGGCGGCGAAGAAGAGCAAAGCTCGCAAACCGCCAAATTAAACGGTTTTGACAGCGTATACACTCAATCAGGCGGCGGCAATAAAGAGCCCGAATCAAGCGGAACAGCCTCCGCCGACAAAAAATCCTTAAAAGGCCAAGCCCCCCAAATAAAAATGAACGGCAAGACCGCGGTGTTTGTAAAAGGCAAACAAGTGCTGGAATTAAACAAAGAGCAAACCGAAGGTTACAATTGGATAGACAATAAAGCTCAATACCACCACTTTATGATAGAGGGCCTGGGCGGATACTACTTCGGGGACGCGAAGCTCACAATCCAGGTAACAAATAAAAAATGCAAAATAAAAAGCAAATTTGACAACAAACCTGAAATTACGTTTAATATTAGCTCCAAAATGGCTCTTGCCGAGGTAATGAGAGACCAAATCCCCTTAATAGTCGGCAAAGACGACACCGGCGCGCTTTCTAAAAAGCTGGTCGACGAAGTCCAAAAATACATAAAAGACAGGGTATTGGACGCGTATTATACCGCCGCGGAAAAAGGCGCTGATATATTTAATTTGGTCCCGCATTTTTATAAATTCCATACCAAGCAATACAATTCGTATATGACGGGCGGCAGAACCATGAAGGACCTTTTGCATGATATCGATATAAAATTCAAGTTTAAAATCGAAATCGAAGTATAATAAAAAACCGACGGATTTTACCGTCGGTTTTTTTATTATCATAATTTTGATTATTTGAGTTCGACAGTAGCGCCTGCTTCCTTGAACTTCTTAACCATTTCTTCAGCAGCGTCTTTAGCAACGCCTTCTTTGATGACGCTGGGAGCTTTGTCAACTAAAGCTTTAGCTTCAGCAAGACCAAGTCCGGTGATTTCGCGAACAACCTTGATAACGGCGATTTTGTTAGCGCCTACGTCTTTCAATTCAACGTTGAATTCGGTCTTTTCTTCTTCAGCGGGAGCCGCTACGGCTGCGCCTGCTACGGGAGCTGCTGCGAAAGCTGCTGCGGATACGCCAAACTCAGCTTCTAACATTTTAACGAGCTCGTTTAGCTCAACGACTGTTAGTTCTTTTACTAATTCTACAATTTTATTCAAATCTGCCATAATATATTCTCCTTATTAATTTTTTTCGATTTTTATGCTTTTTGCTTTGCAGCCTGGTCAAGCACAATAGCCAGTTTCTTCAAAGGCGCGGTCAACACGCCAAGCAATTTCGCGACAAGTTCTTCTCTTGTAGGGATGTAGGACAACGCCTTGACTTCTTCGGCGGTCAGCACTTTGCCGTTTAAATATCCGCCTTTGATTTCCATTTTCTTAAACTTGTCGATGTTTTGGCGGACTAATTTGGCGGCCGTCACCTCGTCTTTAGCGAACGCTACGGCGGTAGGACCTTCAAAAACCTTTTCAAGCCCGCTTACGCCTAATTCTTGAAACGCTCTTAGAGTAAGAGTGTTTTTAAGAACCTTATAAACAACGCCGGCTTCTCTCATCTCTTTGCGCATTTCGGTGTCTTGAGCGACAGTCAGGCCTTTGTAATCGACCAAAACGACCGACTTAGCGTTGCTGATAAGCTCTTTTATCTCGGCGACCTTGGCCTGTTTTGCTTCTAGAGCTTTTGCCATTATTTACCTCCTTTCTATTAATTAAAAACAGCTCTTTGCCAAAAGCGAAAGAGCTGTTAGTTGAGGTCAAAAATCAATCTCTAACTTTAGCTTCATCGCCCTCGGCAAGCCCTGACAAACAGATTTAAGAATATTTATTAAAAATATTCGCTTGCTGTCTTAAGACTAAAGCTGTTTTTATTCGGTTGTTAAAATTATACTCTATAGTTTAGCTTTACAGCCGGGCCCATAGTGGACGCGACGTAAACCGATTTGATATAAGTGCCTTTTGCGGCAGCGGGTTTAGCTTTTACGATAGCGTCCATAAGGGTGTTAAAGTTTTCAATAAGCTTTTCCGCGCCAAAGGACTTTTTGCCTATAATGCAGTGGATGTTAGCGGTCTTATCAATGCGGTATTCGACCATACGGCCGAGCTTGGTTTCTTTTACTACTCTCTCAATGTCTTGGGTTACGGTGCCGGACTTAGGGTTAGGCATCAAGCCTTTAGGACCTAGAATCTTAGCCACGCGGCCCATTTGTCCCATCATATCGGGAGTAGCGATACACACGTCAAAATCAAGCCATCCGCCTTGGATTTTGGCTATCATTTCTTCGGCGCCTACATAGTCTGCGCCCGCCTTTTCGGCTTCGGTAGCCTTGTCGCCCTTAGCGATTACCAAAATTTTAACCTTTCTGCCCGTTCCATTGGGAAGGCTGGTTATTCCGCGAACTTGTTGGTCTGCTTGTTTAGGATCTACGCCAAGCTTTACGTGAAGTTCGATAGATTCATCAAACTTAGCGGTCGCGCTTTGAAGCACGGTTTGGAAGCCTTCTTGGATGTCGTAAGCTTTGGTTTTATCGATGAGCTTAGCGCTTTCAATATATCTCTTGCCTCTTTTCATAACGCCCTCCTTATTCTTCCACCGTTACGCCCATGCTTCTAGCGGTGCCTTTTACCATGCTTACTGCCGCTTCCAAAGAACCGGCGTTAAGGTCGGGCATTTTGAGCTTGGCGATTTCGATTACTTGGTCTTTGGTTAGTTTCGCGACTTTGTCGCGGTTAGGAACGGCGGAACCGCTCTCGATTTTGGCGTATTTCTTAATCAAAACAGCGACAGGGGGCGTCTTGATAATGAACGAGAAAGAACGGTCAGCGTAAATAGTAATGACTACAGGAATAATCATTCCTGCTTGGTTAGCCGTTTTTTCGTTAAATTCCTTGGTAAACGCGGGGATGTTGATACCGTGCGGGCCTAACGAAGAACCTACAGGAGGTCCGGGGGTGGCTTTTCCCGCCGGCAGCTGCAGCTTGACAACTGCTGTGACTTTCTTTGCCATAATTACTCCTTAAAAAATATATTTATATATATTTTTTAATCGTGGTGCTAACGGCTAAAATACATTAGCCTCCCAATTAAAAATATATATATCGCTAGTCAAGTTTGGCGATTTGGCTTATATCCAATTCTACCGGCGTGATTCTCTCAAACATATTGACGTTTACTCTGCACTTAGAGTTGTTCAAGTCGATTTCTACAATATCGCCGATAAAATCCGCCAAAGGGCCTTCCACAATCTTAATCTTGTCGCCGACCTTAAAGTCGACATTGACAGTGACCTTTTCCAAACGCATACGGCGAATTTCTTCTTCGCTTAAGGGCATAGGTCTGCCTTGAGGCCCTACAAAGCTGATAACGCCGCGCGTTCCGGTGATAAGATGCCACATATCGTTGGTATAGCGCATTTTGAGCATTACATAGCAGGGGAACTTCTTGCGGGAAACGATTTTGCGCTTGCCGTTTTTCTCCTCTATGACATCTTCCATCGGTATTTGGATATCCAAAATGCGGTCTTGGAGATTGTTTTTCTCAATCAACTTCTCCAAGCTGTCTTTAACTATGTTTTCGTAGCCGGTATATGTGTAAACAATATACCACTTCGGCTCCATTTGGGTTATATCTTCATTCATATCTTATACCAAGTTGCTTATCAACAATTTGTAAAGTTCATACAAACCGCGGTCGATAAGAAAGACAGTGACAATAAAGAATCCGACAACGGCAAACACGACTCCGGTTTGTTTAATAACGGAAGCGGGTTTAGCCCAAACAACTTTTTTGAGCTCGCTGCCCAATTCTTTAAACCATCTGCCTATTCTGCCTTTTTTCTTTTCGTCTGCCATTATTAACCCCTTAAATTATTTTGTTTCTCTATGCAGGGTATGCTTGCGGCAAAATCTGCAATATTTTTTTAGCTCCAGACGATTAGGGTTGTTTTTCTTGTTCTTGTATGTGTCGTAATTGCGCTGCTTGCATTCCGTGCAAGCCAATGTAACTTTGTCCTGCATAATAGTCCTACTCTTTTATTAAAATTTTTGGTATTTGCCCAATGTTAAAAATAACACCCCAAGGGTGCTCTATATACTTTAGCACATACATAAAGCTATGTCAAGAAATTTTTTATTGTTGCTGCTAGGGCTCGCTTAATTAATTATAAACATTTTGGCGAAAAAATCAAACACACAAACAAGCAAATCCGCATATTTATGAAATATGAGTAATTGCCGCTGTTGTCGCTCGCGAAAAAACCGCTCAAGGCGCAACCAAGTAAGATGTTATGTGTTTATCTCCAGCACTAACGTTCCCGTCAGAGGCGCGATAGTTTCCTGCGCAAACTGCGACACAGGACAAACGTTTTTTAGGCGGACGGATGTATTTGGAACGGCTGTGTTTAATCTGCCGGACGGAGACTATCTGTTTAGATGCGAATGCGTGCCTATATTTTTATCGCCCTCTACCGAAGACTACCGCGTGGCTCTTTGCCCGTGCTGCTGCGAAGCGGATTTGTTGTTCCCGGCTAGAATGCTGGGCGCAAACGCGATAAACCAGCAGCCCCTCGCCAACACCCAAATAATCAACAACATAAACCAGCAGCCTATAATAAATACATATAACGAGCTTTTAAATACCGACACATTCCAAAGTCCTCAAGACGAAGACCAAACCTAGATTTAATACGATAACTCATATTTTTTACTTACATAACATCACCAAACCATCAGGAGGTAAAAAATATGAGTTACGATTACAATTATGACTACAAAGACTGCAAATGCTTTGATAGTTATGATAAAAAAGACGGCAAAGGCTATGACGGCGCGTTCAAAGGCGGTTATGACAGCGTAGATTTTAAAGGCGGCTATGAATATGAGAAATTTGATCCTTGCAAGCCGAGGCCCTGCCCTCCTAAGCCTGAAAAATTAGAATGCTGGTGCTTTAAGAAGCAAGAAGATCACGACAAATGCGATAAATGCGATAAATGCAACAAGTGCGAGAAATTCGACCACAAAGACAATTGCTGCTGCCAAAACAGATGCTGCTTTAATCTCTGCCGCTTCTTTAGGTAACGCTTAAAAAGCCCGGTTTTTTAAAACCGGGCCTTACATATTTTATTCGTCTTCTTCTAATTCTTTGTCCTCAAAGTAATTGTTGAGTTCTTCCACCAACAAATCCACGTCTATGCCGTGGGACGCGCAAGCTTGTTCCAAAGTCTCGCCGCTTGAGATAGGGCAGCCTAGGCAGTGCATTCCAAATCCGTAAAAGATAGGCGCTACCCCGCTGTCTATTTTTAATACTTCGTATATGGTCATATCCTTAGTTATGGTCATAAGTATGCTCCTTTAATTTAAATTTACTAAATTATAACACGATTTTAATAATTGTAAAGAAAAATATAATGGCTTTTTGTGTAGAAGTTACGCTTAAAACAAGCTTTTATATTATCTGCAAAAACTGCAGCAAAAATGCTATCAAGGCAAGCCCGCCTAGCAAACCTAATATAAAGCTTACAATTTTGGGAGCGGATACGGGCGCTTTTCCTACCGTTTTGCCCGTGCTTCCGTTTATGTATGTGTAATACTGCTTTTGCTTGTATAAGTGATGAGCCACATAAATGGGCAAAAGCACATACTTAAAGGTCTTGTTTAGGTATTGGGTGGCGATGTCGAGATGGCTTACCACGTCGCAATGCAAAGTGGCTATAATTCCCGACCTTATTTTATTATTGATAACATTAAGCGCTTCCGCCCAGCCTTGGGTTAACGGCTTGTGATAGTGCTCGGCTGTATATCCCGACAAGAAATGCCGCTTATATTCCACGCTGTCGTTGGTGTTAAAGGGCTTAAGTTTATTAAAATCCCTATCGCTTATTTGGCGGCTGGAGTTGATATTGATGTCGTCAAAAAACGCTTCATAAGTGCCGCTGACATTTCTATACCTTACCCTGCGCTCAACCCTGCGGTTTTTACCCGTGCCTACCGTTACATAGTAATAATCGCCAACCACGCCCTTATATTTTGAAAAGGTCTTGGCGTCAAAGGTCCAGCTAGGCGAATACACGCCCTTAAAATACTCCGCGGTGTGCTGTTTTCTAAACGCCGAGGGCGCAAAAAACTTGCGCTTTATCCATTTTTGGTAGCATTCTTTGGCTTGGGCTTGGGTGATTCTAAAAGGCAAAACCGCGTTAGGCCTGATGCCCTCAAGGTCCTCAATTCTGGTAACGCTGGGCGAGCCGCAAAAAGGGCAGATTTTAGCGAACTCGTCTTTGTCAAACACAAATTCCGCGCCGCAGCTGTCGCAGTGGCTGACCTTGGTTTCGTCGTTCCACTTTTTTTGCTTATCCAAAGAAAAATCCAAGACTATCTCGCTGCTTTTCCTTGCGGCGATCTCAAACGAGTTGTTGCAATAATCGCAGCGGAGTTTTTGGATTTTTGGATCAAATACCAAAGACGCCCCGCAATTGGGGCATTTGTCCTGCTCGACGTCCAATACCAATTTGACCTCCCCGCCGTAGGTATCATACACCTTTTGGGTGGGCTGGTCTTGGTATTCCACGACTCTTTGGGATTGCGAATGGTTGCCCTGCTGCTCGCGGGCCTTTAAGATTTCATCTATAAGATTGGAAAATTTTTTCATCTCTTATAATTTTGTGCCGCACTCCGCGCAGAATTTAGCTTGGGGCTTGTTTTGCTTTCCGCAAGCGGGACAGACTTTGCCCGCGTTAACGGGAGCTAATTTCGCTCCGCATTCCGAGCAGAATTTAGCGTTGGCGTTTATAATCGCGCCGCATTGAGGGCAAGGCATAGTAGGGCCAACGGCGCCCGCGGGGAAAGGACCTGCCGCGCTTTTCGCGCCCGCGCCGCTTATCGCCGCGCCAAAGGTATTGCCTATAGTCCAGCCCGCGCCCATCTGCATAGCCGCGCCCGCCATATTCATTCCGCTGCCTTTATGCGCGTTTTCAGCCAAGGTTTTCATAGCGTCGGCTGCCGCGTATTGAGTGTATTCTTGAGCGTTGCCCAAGATATTCATTCTTGTTCTTTCTTCGAGCGCCTTCTTGCTTTCTTCGGTCAAGGACAAGTTTTCGACAACCAAGTTGACCAAAGAAATGCCCATCTTGCTAAAGCTTTCTTTGACTATTTCTTCCGCTTTGTCGCCGATAGCGGTGTATTTCATCGCTAGGTCCAAAGCCGGAATATTGGACGCTGCGACCGCTTCGGAAATGCCGCTTACTATAGAGCGCTTTAGATGCTCTAAGAGCGCGTCCGTCTTAAACAGGGCGTTTGAGCCCAAAAGCTCTCTTAAGAACACCACGGGATCGGTTACCTTAAACGAGAAAATACCGTAGCCCCTAAACTGCACGACGCCAAAGTCTTGGTCGCGCATCATTACAGGACTGCCCGTGCCCCATTTTTGGTTAATAAATTGCTTGGTATTTATAAAATAAACATCGCAAACAAAGGGCGAGTTAAAACCGTATTTCCAAGATCTAAGCTGGGTTAATATCGGCATATTGCCCGTGTCGAGTTTATATCTGCCGGGCTCGAACACGTCGGCAATCTTGCCGCTGGAGACCAAAATAGCGACCTGCGATTCTCTAACAATAAGTTGAGAGCCCATCATTATTTGGGTTTTGGGCGGCATAGGATATTTATACGCCATTATGTCGTTAGAGTCGTCAGCCCATTCTATAACTTTGAGTAATTGATTCTTGAAAAATCCCATTCTTAATCTCCTAATCCTTTATTAAACACAATAAAAGTATAGCATATCAAAAATAGCAAAACAATATTATTATCAAATTTTAATTAAGTCTTAATATTTCTAATCTATTAACGCTTTTATTAAAATATTATCAAAAATATAAATATAAATTGTGTTATCTATATCAATCCCGCCGCCTTAATGATTAAAACCATAATAGGTATGGATATTATAGAAAATATAGTCGTCGTCAAAAACACCCGAGTGGCTTCCACTTTCGCGCGGTTGGTCTTTTCGGCAAACACCACCAAAGTGGCGCCGGCGGGCATGCACATTTGAATTAGAGGCACTGATAAGAACAAATAACCGCTTTGGCCGATATAAGGTATTTGTTTTAAGGCAAACGCCGCCGCCAAAACGACGCAAGGCGCGACAAACAACCTCACAAAGCAAGCCAAATAATTGCCCGCGCCCTTAAACGCTTCGCGCGCGCCCATATCCGCGAACCTTATTCCTACTATTATCATAGACAAAGGCGCGGACATATCGGCAAGCAGCCTCATAGCGGTGGCTATCGCCGTGCCGCTTATTACATTAATAGACGGGATAAAATACAAAGGAAGAGCTATAAACAACGGCAAAATCGAAGGGTTTATAAAAGCCTTTTTTAGGCTTATAGCGGACTTATCGCCCGTCAAAGAATATATACCCAAGGTCCAAATCAGCATATTAAACGCCACATTGTTGACTACCGCGAATAAAACCGCTTGGGGGTTGGGAATTAACATTTTTACAAAAGGTATCCCCAAGTATCCGCAGTTAGTAAATGTCGCGGCGATTACATAAGCGGAAGCGTTTTCTTGGTTTTTCCATTTAATAAAAATTAGTTTGGCTATAAAAAACACCAAAAAGTGCGCCGTCAAGGCAAACAGAAAACAAAGCCCCATTTGAGCGGCGGTTTGGGCCGTAGGCGCTTCGGTTTGGTCCAAAAACGAGCTTAACAAAATCATAGGCATACATCCATACAAGAGTATGGAGACCAACGCGTCGACAGCGCCGTCTTTTAAAATCTTAGCCTTTCTTAAAATATACCCGGGCAGCATAAGCGCCGCCAAAGACGCCATTATCAGCAAAACTTCAAAAAACAAGACAGGCTTTTTAAAGGCTCAATAAAAAATAAGCCTTTTTCCTCCTTTAGACATTTATAAATTGGGAAAGCGCGAAAAAATCAATATTTATTTATCATAAAAAGCTCGGGCTGGTTATTTAGAAGATACTGGGCAAGCTGTCTTTCGTCCTCTATATCTTCCGGAATATAAATCCCCGCCCTGCCTTCTTGGCCTATATTATGAAAATCCCCGCCCGCTATCATTTTTAAATCGTTGTTTTGGCAAAAGTTAATCGAGCGGTCAAAGACTTCTTTTGAGTTATGGTTGCCGTTATACACCTCTATGCCGTGCATATATTTTGGGTCGCCCACGGTGCAGCCCATTCTAAAAGGATGCGCCTGAAACACGGCCCAACCGAATTCTTGCGCGACTTCAAACAATTGCGCTTGGGTATATGTGTGAAGCATCGGATGCTTTAAAAAACCTTCTTCTATATCGCCGTAAATCAAATAATCTTGCCATTGATAGCGCGCCAAAGTCACTTCCGCGCCCAAAAAGGCCTTTAAACCCAATCTTTTGGCGGCGTCCACCAAAAGCTTAGAGCCGTTTAAAAACGCCCTTACTCTGTCCTGCCTGGTGTCCCCTTCTATTATGCCCATAACATAGGCGGAAAAGTGGTTTGTTACCACTATTCCTTGATATCCGGCGTCTTTATAAATCTTTGGTATCTCTTCAGCGCGCATTAGCCCGCACGGGCTTACTTCGCTGTTATGTAAATGCGTTTCTATAAGTATCATAGCGGTTACCATAATAATATAATTACAACACCATAAAGTCAATTATAACTTAAACGCTAGTATATATTTTTATCGTCAAAATATTCAATTAAACTACAAAAGTCATAATATATCTGCTTTAAAACTATATTTATAATTAAATATACTGATTAATCGCGCTAAGAGGTAGATATGGAAAGCCTACGCAGCATTATCAATAAACCTTTAATCAACATCCGCAACGGAAAGATACATTATATTAAAAACGCTGTTTTTAATTCCTCTTTAACCCACGTTCAGATGCTGGTCTTGGCGGATAAATTCGCGACTTCTAAGGAATATGTAATAAAGGTAACGGACATAAAAGCGATAGGCCCGGACGCCGTAGTCGGCGACGGCCCGGTATTGGAGAGCGAAAACTATCAAAGCTATATATATCAACTTTTAGGCGCGGATATCTATAACGAAGAAGGCGTAAAGCTGGGCGTCTTGAAAGATATAATGATGGATAACTTTAAGGTTTCGTATATCTTAATGAATGAAAGCGAAATGATATACCCCAGCAATATCATTTCCTCGGGCAATAGGCTTTTGATTACCGACATAGCCCAAAAATTGCAGGTAAAAAAAAACTAATACCGCGCAAGTCTAAAAAAACCGTTAAGCAAAATAACGAAAATTTGGAAACAAAGGCTCTCGACAGCCCTCGGTCATCTAGTTCCCAAAACATTACCCACCATATAAAAGAAGAAAAAATCTCGGTCGTAGACATATCAATTAAAAACGAGACTGTTTATTCTCAATCAAGCGTGGACATAACTCAATCAAATATCGAGACGCCCGCTCAAAACGGCGCGCTGGTCGAGGACGCGAAAGGAGTTATTGAAAGAAAACAAGCTAACGATAATCAGCTTTTAACAGAACAGTCCGAACAAGCAATATCCAATTTGGATATTGAAAGCGCCAGCGAGGCTCAAAAATCGTTAGACGCCTCAAAGACCGAAAATCAAGAAGAATCCGAGCAAAATCAAATTATTATAGAAAACATTCCGCCCGAACAAGAAAATCAAGTAATCGCGGAAAACGCCGCGACTGAAGAAAATAATCAAAATAAAACAGTTGAAATTCAAGACAATGCCGACAGTCAAAACCAAGATACAGCAAAGTTCGGTCAAGAAATTGCCTTGGAACAAAATCAATTTGCGCGGCAAAACGATTTAATCGACGACGATTTGTTAGATTCAATTTTATCTCAAGAGGCCGAAGGCGTTCAAGATATGGATGAACGCAAGTCTTTGGGGCAAGATGTTGATTTAGACCAAGATTACGAAGATAATTTTCAAGAACCTGTCAATAATTATAATGAAAGCCTCAACGAAAAAAACGAGACAGATACTTTAAATGCTCAAAGCCCTGATAATCAATCAAGTATTGAGAAATCCTTTTTTGAGCTGCCCATAAGTTTTGGCGACAACAGCGTCTTAGGTCAAAAAATAAACAGGGCGCAAGCGCGCCAAGCAAAAGAAACGCCAAAGACGTATTCTAAGATTATAGCGGATTACATATTCTTGCTTGGAAGGCTGACCACCAAGGCGATTACCGATTTTAACGGCAACGTGCTTATCCCAAAAAACACATTGGTAACCGCCGAAGTTGTGTTAAAAGCCTTCCACCACGGCAGGCTGTTGGATTTAACAAAATATTCGAAGGCTTAAAAAAATGCTTAGCAAAAAGTTATTTATACATCAAAAAAGACTGCGCCGCTCAAGGCTTAGGAGATTTATTTATAAGATTCGGAAATCGCCTTTAACAAAAGCGACATAGCTTTGTTTATTTTTTGCTGGTGCTCGGGGAACATATTTTCCGGCTTGTTTTTTATCCGCTGCAAGGCCGACGCTAACTGCCTTAGCGTGGCCACGGGCGCCTTTGATTTTATCGCCGAGTCGATTTTGAGCAATATATTTTGGGTTTCGGCGTCCATTACCTTGGGCGCGTTGAGCAAAGGCTTGGAAATTTTAGGGCCTTCGACTATTATGGGCGTTACCGCGTAATCGGATTGGGTAATATACGAAGGTTCTTCCACGATTCTCTTGTCGTCCGGAACGGTTACCCCCGCGGGAATGGCGAACTCTTTGGATTTTTTGTTCAAAGCCCACACTAGTTTTTCGTGGATATATAATGTGGAGTTATATGAGGCTTTTTCGACGACCAGCAATATAATAGCCAAAATTCCGCCTATAAAAACCAAAGTAGCGGCGTGCCTTATGGCGCTCGCGCTTTGAGAAAAGGCGTACATAATTGAGGCAAACACCACGCTGGTAATCACCAAAACCGCCGCTAGACAATTAGTCCAAGATGTTTTATTGGGAATGGTCAAGCATTGAGTAATAGTAAGGTAGTCGCTGGGCTTGCCTTTTCTTTCTTTTCTAAAGCGGTGCCACAATGACCTAGCTATGTAAGGCATATTTTTCATTTTCTCGTTTATAGCCGTCTCATTAGCGCCTTTTTTTATAGCGCGCAAAACTTCCTTTGCGGCGGCTCTATACGCCAACGAGTTGTTGCTCGCAAAATACAAAATTATCGCAAAGAAAAAAATAAGCACAAGGATGTCAGCTAAGATAAGAAACAGCTTGGTAATCGCGCTCGCGCCTAAAAACCCCTCTAACCATTTATAGAACTTATCTACCCACTCCATAATTCTATACCTAATTGCGAATCAATATTATAAACTATTATTAATTATATGGCTGTTTTTGTCAAATAAAAACTTTTGAATTTGTTTTTTTGTTAAATTATAATTATCTCTTTATCTTCATCAAACGAGTATATAACCTTTTTTACGACATTTTCTCCCAAGATATCTTCGGCGGCTTGAGCGTAAATCTCAAGCTGGTTTTTGTATAGGTTTATCAAATGCTCCTGTCCGCCCTTTGTGGTCTTATAGTCCACAATGATTACTCCCTCGTCGGTAAATATCATTAAGTCGATCACGCCTTGGACTAAAACCTTGCCGCCGCCTTCCAGCCCTAATTTTTGGGCGTCCGCGTAGTATAAAAATTCTCGTTCTCTATAATATTTATTTTGTTTTGCGCAATTTAGAATGTCGGACTTTAGGGCTTTTTGTATTTTTTCAATCTCAATCAAGCTTATATACTCGTCGGACAATAGCCCTTGGGCTTTTAGAAGTCGTATTTGGTCATTGATATCTTCTATTGATTCGCGATTAAAGTCTATATACTTCATAAGAGTATGGTAGGCGTTGCCTCGGTCTATGCCGCCGTTGTCTTGGTCTTTAAATATATACGCGCTTTGAGCGGGCTCTTGGGGCGCGTTTAGCTCGGTTACCGTGTATTTTTGGTTTAGGCCGTTGGGCAAATACTTAAACTCTATGTTTTGTTTTATCTTCTCCTCTAACTCGGCGTCGCTTGCGGAGAGTATAGGCTTTTGGGCTTGCGCGCGGTCTTGAACGATTAAAACGTCGATTAACTCTAAATTATAGCAAGGCTCGATTTTAATTCTTTCGCTCTTGGGCAAGTTAAACCGTTTATCGTCTTTGTCTCTAGCCAGCACCGCCAATATCCAATCCAAAAAACTTTGGGCGTTAAGTATCTCAAAAGGCTCAAGCCCTATGGGCTTATAGTTTTCCCTAATAGTTCCCGTAAGCGTAAGGTGGTATTTGGCTCTTGTCATCGCCACGTATAACACCCGCATCTCTTCCTCGATTTCTTTTCTTTTGTTTAACAAGCTCACGGCCGCCCTTGTCTTGGATTCGGCTTTTACTCGGTTTTGGTAATCGTAGTGTTTAAGTCCTAATTTCACCCTTTGGTCTATTAATATTTCGTCCGTCGAATGCTTAAACCTAGCCCCCAGCCCGCACACGAACACGATAGGGAACTCCAAGCCTTTGGACTGGTGAATGGTCATAATTCTTATCGCCTTGGCGGATTTGGCGGGCATTTCTATAGAGGGCGAAATCTCTCCGTTGTCTATATAATCCAAAAATTCTTGGACGGTCTTGTATTGCGCCGCCAATTCCAAAAACAGCTCGACATACTCGTAATCAGCTTGCTCAAAATTTTCCAGCAAATATTCCTCGTAATTATATTTAGTAATAATGTAGAGCAAAAGCTCGTTTAAGCTGTGGCAGGAGGCGTATTTTTTATCCTGTTCTATGTTGGCAAAAAACTCGTTAAGTTTTTGGGAAATCTCGTCTTTTTCGGTTTGGCGGTATTCCAAAACAGCCTGGTAGTAAAAATCTGTCTTAGGGTATCTTTCTCTTATCCTTATCAGCTCGTTATCGTCAAGCCGCCCAAAAACGCTCTTAAGCGCGCCCGTTAGGCTTATATCTTGATAATAATTGTCCAAGACTTTAATATAGTCTATCAACATCAAGATTTCGGGGCGGGCTAAAAGCTCGGTCTCAAGCCCGCTTGAGACGGGGTAGACCTTGGATATCTCGTTGATTATTTCCAGCGAGTTGCTTAAAGACCTAAACAAAATCACTATATCACTAAACTCGGGCTTGCAGGGCTTGCCGTCTTTTTTCACCCTGCCCGTTTCTAAAATCTTGCCTATTTCATTAATGATAATATCAGCCTCGGCTTTTTTGGACGTGACGATAGAATGATTGATATGGTTTTTTACGCTGTAGACGCTATTAGGCTCGATTTTTTCTTTTTGGGGGATCCTGCCTATTACTATGTTTACCGTGGGATATTCGGATTCTAAATCGGGGTTGTTGGCCACAAAGCGAGCGTCATTATCGTAGTCCACCCCGCCTATATCAGCCGTCATAACGCGGGAGAATATCTCGTTGTTGAATGCCAAAATGGATTTTGCCGACCTAAAGTTGTCGTTTAGGTCTATCGCTTCGCAAGAAGAACCAAAAGAGCTTTTAAAGTCTTTGTATTTTTTTATAAATATATCGGGGTCGCACAGCCTAAAGCGGTAGATGCTCTGTTTTACGTCGCCCACGAAAAACATCTTAGAGCCCTCAAACAGACTTATTATCGCTTCCTGCATAGGGTTGATGTCTTGGAATTCGTCCACGAAGATGTATTTATATTTTTGCTTAATCTCCTCTCTTACTTGCTCGTTGTTTAATATTTCATAGGCGTAATGCTCTAAGTCCGCAAAGTCCAGCTCAAAATCCTCTTTTTTTAGCTCGTCGTATTTTTGGGCAAACTTTCCGGTAATTTCCAATAATTTAGCGGCAAGCTCTTGGTCAAAAGATTCTTGGGACAGCCTGTTGTTAAACTTAACGTAAAAATCCCTTGCCTTTTTGCATATGTCTTTGCTCTTTTCTATGAAGGCGTCCATTTGCTCATCGCAATCTTCGGGCTTGTTTTGACTGGGAAGTCTAGGCGGGAACACTCCGGTAAAGATTCCCTCCAAAACGCATTGGGCGGCCTTTTTAGCCGGCTCGTAGCCTATCGCCTCCGCGTGGTCGATAATCTTTTCCAGTTGTTTTATGTAATAGCCGTCGGCCAATTTTTTGTAGTCTTGGATATATTCCTCCGCGGCTTGCAAGTCCGCCGGAACGCAAAGCCAATCGGGGTTTTTGGGCAAGGTGCGATAAAAATCGTAGATTTGGTTGATTATCTTGGCGAGGTTTTTGTCCTTTCTGCGCCTTGTGAAGATATCATACAGCCTCAAAAAAATCTGGTCGCCGCTGTCGAGATATTCTTGGAACACTTTTTTTATAGCTTTGGATTTTTTTAAAGACGCCTCTAAGTCTTGAATAACCGAAAAAGCCGAGTCCACGCCCGCCGCGTAATAATACTTTCTTATCAAGTCGCCACAAAAAGAATGCAAAGTGCAGATTTGGGCGGTCTCAGCGCTTTGAAGCTGGTCGAGCAAATATTCCTTGTCCTGGCAGTTTTGCAAAGCCGTGGATAACTCTTCTATTAACTTGGCCTTCATATCTTGGGCGGCGGCGTTGGTAAAAGTGGTTACCAAGATATTATCAACGCTTGCTTTTTTGTTGACAATAAGGTAGACAATTCGCGCTATCATTACGCTGGTTTTGCCGCTGCCGCTAGAGGCCGAAACCAAGATTTTGTCGCTATTGGATTTTATTGCCCTGAGCTGGGCAGGCGTCCAATTCCTCATAACTCTCCCCTTCCGATTTTAGCTAAAATCTTATTAGACACATCCGCCTGGTCAAAGGTTCGTATGTTTTGACCGGGCTTGCGGCATATGCCCTTATAGTCGCACCAGTCGCAGGCGTTCTCGTGCGGGCGGGGCTCAAAATACCCGCCGAAAATCTCCTCTATGGCGGTTTTGGTCAGCTCTACCGTGTAGTTTAAGACGCTCTCAAATTCCTCGCCGGTTAAGACGTTGTCCTGTTCTTTTATCTCGATATCATCTTTGGTTAAAGCCTTTACCTTTATGGGCAATATCTCGCTTTCTAAGGCTTTATTTAAGGATGCGGCTTGGGTTAAAGCCTTGTCCGCCGCGAACACTAGTTTTGGCTCGCCCGTAATAACGCCTATGTTGCGGTATCTTTTTTGGTTTTCGTCCAAAAAATCGTTGTTGATAGGGAAATACAACGAAGCGAAGGGCTTTTTGCCAAGGCCCTGGCAGCACGCTTTCATATACAGCATTAATTGAAGGTTCGCGCCCGAGTAGATATCCTTAGGGTTGTAGTTTATCTTGCCGCTCTTATAATCGATTATCTTTATGTATCCGTCGTAGTGGTCTATTCGGTCGACCTTGCCGCCTATGTAAACCTTTCTGCCCCCTAAATCTATCTCAAATGGCGGCAATTCCTCGCCCTTGCCGAACTTCTTTTCGGTGTATAACACCACAAAGTCAGAGTTTTGGTTTTGCTCGAACACAGCTCTAGCGGTGTTTACCGCCTCTTTTTTTAAGAATTCGGCAAAGTGCGGGTTCTTTTGAAGCTTAATGTTTTGGGAGATTATCTCGTCCACTATGTCGATAGTTATTTTATCGCACTCGTCAATCGAGGCAGGTTTAAACGCCACGAATTTCTCTAAAATCTCGTGCAGGATATTTCCTATATCCAAAGAATTGATGTCGCCCACAGGGCGCTCGGTCAATCTTAAAACGTGACGCAATAAGAACGAATAAGGGCAGCTAAAGTAATTCTCCAAATGCGTAGCGTAAAAAGTGTCGCCCAAGTTTGCTTTGATTTCGGGCGCGTTATCGGACGAGCTAAAGTCCACATTAAGCGCTCTCGCGGCCGCGGACGCGCCCAAGCCTAAAACCTTTTGTCTTTCTGTTACGGCGTTTTTATACAGCCTTAAGACTTGCTTTTTTGCCGAGGCTGGGCTATAAAAATACTCCGCCGCCTTATCATAATCGGATTTAGGAATAGAACTTAGGCTTAGCAAAACATCGTAACCGTCCTCGGCGTATTCCTCGCGGACGGGAAACAGCGCCTTTAAAGCGGTCAAAAGGCTCGCCTCGCGCTCCTCGCCGTCTTGGGTTTTTGGATACAAGAAATACAGCTTCTCGGCGTGGTAAAAAGTCTGAATTAAGCTAAACTTGCGCCTTTTGTTTATTTGCTTTATCTTAGGCTCTATCTTTATCTCGTATCCGCCCAAGGAATCCAAGTCATCATCGGACAACAAGCCTAAATCCTTGTCTAAAGGCGGGAAATGACCATCCAAGCAGTTTAGATATATTATCTTTTTAAACTTGCCGCATCTAATGCCCTCGATGTCCGTAATGGTTACGGCGTCTATTTTAGGCGGTATGACCGAAATCTCCACCGCCTCTAGTCCGGCGAAAAACACCGCCCTAAAGTCCTCTAAATCCATTTTGTATTGGGACAATATGTCAAGCTCTTTTAATACGGCTTGGAACTTGTCCCAGCATTGCTCGGCAAAGGGTTGAAAATCTATGGCGGCGTAACGGCTGTTGTAGACCGAAATCTTTTCTTCCAGCTTGTTGTCCGCCGCAAACTGCCTTATCGCGCGAACAAACTCATCCGCGGTTTTGGCGCTCTTTAACGCCGTTTCCAAAGGCTGCAAGATTGAGACTAGTTTTTTTCTGACTTTCTCGGCGGTGTGTATCTCGTCTTCGTCGCCTAAGACAAAAGGCTCAAATATGTTTTGGGTGACATTAAACTTTAGGCAATAGTTCTCAAAAGCGCACGCCTCGGAATAATCAATCCCGCTAAAGAAGTTTTTGGCGATACGCGCGACGCCGTCGTTATAATGCGTGCGCGCGGCGTCGATGCAGTCTTTTATAAACCTGACAAAAGGGTGCGCTGTCAATAATACTTTATGGTCGTAGTTGTAGGCTATCTCGGCTTCGTCCAATAACGCCAAATCTTTTGGGGAAACCTCGCCTATTAGGGCTATCTCGCTAAATTTTCCACCTTCCCTTATATGCTCCCTAATTATTCTGCAAGCGTGCCTTATCATAGAGGCGGGGCTGAAAGCCCTAAAAACGCTTATAGGCGCGCGGTCTAGGTATTGGGCATAATGTCTCTTGGCTAAATGCAGATAGATATGTTTCTCAAAATCGTTTAAATCCCTAATATCGGCGTCCTTTTCTTCTATATCTATATAAGGATACAGACTAAGCCCGTCGCTGATTACGGTTAACACAACGCCCTTTGAGCATTTGTCCAAAGTCCTTAATAAGTCCAATGCTTGGGGTGTTAGGCTGTCAAACCCAAACAAATAAAAATGAGCGTTGTTTATGTATTCGGAGTTCGGCGCGCGCTTTTTTAGAATATTAAGCTTAGTGCCGGCATCCTCAAGCCCGTTTTCTTTTAAAAATTCTTCGTATTTTTGGTAGATATACCCTATGTCGTTTAGTTTGTTGTTGAGATGGGGGTTTTCTGTGTCGACCTTAAGCTGGGGAGAAACTAGGCAGCTTTTTAGCTGCATTATGGTTTTATACATATCGGCGGGGAAATCGCCTTTTAAAAGCGCGCGGTTAAAGCACAAAAACCGCTCTTTATCGTTGTTTTCGTCTATTATCTTTCTAATTAACATCGCGCCGCCGTATTGAGAGAGGTATTTTGTCGGCGCCCCCTCGCTATATAAAAGCCTGTCAAAGGTGGTTATCGAGATATCAAAAGCCCCGTTTTCGCCCAAATCCTTCATCAGCTCTCTTTCTAATTGAAGGGTGTATCGGTCGGGGGTTAGGATTATGTGCCTGTTATCCAAACACGCTCGCCTGCGCGGACGGTTTTTTAAGATATTTACCAGATAGTTATACGCGCGTATATAATTGGGAAATATTTTTATATCCATACCTTAATTTTAACAGATTGGGCCAAAATAACAACTATAATTAATTTCACGCTTAAATTATTTTGTAGAAGCCATCCATCGCTTTTAATAAATAATAATTTCGTGTTATAATTAGTTGATAAATCAAAAAAAGGGTAGCATATGAAAAAACTTTACGCCGCAATATCAATAGTTTTGGTTATGATTTTGCTCTGGGGCTGCACCCCCCAAGCCGCTTATATAAACTGGACGCAGTCTTGGCATAAAGCCACCGAGACTTCGGTTTACGACGCGTCGTTTTATTATTATCTAAAAGAAGAAGCCAAAATCCCTTCGGCGCACAAGGATAAGATAATTAAAGACTCGCTTGACGAAAAGGCTCGAATCGAAATAGCCGATGGCGAGCTGGAGTATAAAATCGAGCAGGTGGACGCTCAGGCCAACACCTGGAAGCTTACTTCCACGCTCAACATTAAGTATTTATCCAAAGAAGAGCTACAAGCTATTTTGGGCGGCGAATACGAGGAATTTGAAAAGGCGCTTACTCTTACCGGCGTCAAAAAACTGGGCGAGACCGACATTATGACATCCTCGGTAACCTTTAGCATGGCGACGGGACAATTATTCAAGCCCTTGGCCGTTCAAAAAACGTTTAATATGCCTTCGTCCGAAATTAATTTGGAATACAACTTCGACTACAAAACCCGCGTTTTGACTTATAAGTTTAACGACGAAGAATCCAAGGTAACCTACAAAGCCAAAAAGCTAAAAGCCGGCTATGACAACGAGCTGTTATTGCTCTTGATACGCTCGGTTGACAAAACCTCTTTCATAGAAGGATACGGCGCAAGCATAAGCAGGGTTTATAACTGGACGGACGCGGTCGACCGCGGCGGCGTTATGTCGGCTTATCCCGTTAACTTCAAAGTCAGCAACGACGCAAAAACCATTCCTATCAAAGACGAGTTTTTACCCTTTGTTGAAAAGGTAGAAACCGTCGAGGGCGAAACCAGACTTAAAGTTTACGAAGTTAAGATTTCCAAAAGCTCAAGCTATGAAGCCGGTCCCGCTCTAATGGCATATTACGCGCAGATGGACGCTAAAGCCGACTCTAGCTACGCGACCAGATTAATGATTAAGAGCGTCCAAAACATTTTTGACGTATCCACTACCGAAAAAAGATTTAGTATGTCTTACGATATAGTATCCTTGTCTATCGCTTAAATCTAACAGATGGAGTCTTGGTATGAATCACAGAGAGATAGAAAGAAAGTGGCAAAAGTATTGGGAAGAAAACAACCTGCACAAATTCAACCCCGAGAACATCGACAAAAAATACTATGTTCTTGAGATGTTTTCTTATCCGTCCGGAGCCAACCTGCACATAGGCCATTGGTATAACTTTGGCTTGGCGGACACTTTCGCCCGCTTTAAGAAAATGCAAGGTTACGAAGTCTTTCAGCCTATGGGCTTTGACTCTTTCGGCTTGCCCGCGGAAAACTACGCGATAAAGACCGGCATCCATCCCAAGGACAGCACCTATCAAAACATCGCCACGATGGAGCGCCAGATAAAAGAAATGGGGCTTATGATAGACTGGTCGGCCGAAATAAAGACTTCGGATCCGTCGTATTACAAATGGACTCAATGGCTGTTTTTGCAGTTATATAAACACGGATTAGCTTACCAAAAAGAAGCGCCCGTAAACTGGTGTCCTTCCTGCAATACCGTTATTGCTAACGAGCAAGTCCAAAACGGCGAGTGCGAAAGATGCCATTCATTGGTCGAAAGGCGCTATATGACGCAGTGGTTCTTTAGGATAACCAAATACGCCGAGGAGCTTTTGGCCGACTTAGACAAGCTTGATTGGCCCGAAAAGACCAAGCTTATGCAGACCAACTGGATAGGCAAGAGCGTGGGCGCGGAGATAGAGTTTGCCACCGAAAGCGGTCACGCATTTAGAGTGTTCACCACCCGCCCGGACACCCTGCCCGGCATTAGCTTTGTGGTGCTTGCGCCCGAACATCCTTTGGTCAATAAAATCACTGCGCCCGAGCAAAGACAAGCGGTGGAAGAATATCAAAAACAAACTATGCTAACAAGCGAAATAGACAGACTCTCCACCGCAAAAGAAAAGACGGGCGTGTTTACCGGCGCTTACGCCATAAGCCCGCTTGACAACAAAAAAGTCCCGATATTTATCGCGGACTATGTATTATACACCTACGGCACAGGCGCTGTAATGGGCGTGCCCGCGCACGACGAAAGAGACTTTGTTTTCGCTCAAAAATACAACCTGCCAATCACTAGAGTTATTAAGAGCGCGGACGGCTCGCCCGACGACCTGCCTTTTACCCAATACGGCATTATGGTCAACAGCGGCAGGTTTGATGGATTGACCAGCCAAGAAGGCCAAAAGAAAATAGTCGAATATCTCCAAAGCATAAACAAAGGCGAGCAAAGAATAAACTATCGCCTGCGAGATTGGTCGGTGAGCCGTCAAAGGTTCTGGGGCTGCCCTATTCCTATCATCCACTGCCCTAAGTGCGGAATAGTGCCCGTGCCCGAAGACCAGCTGCCCGTAGAATTGCCTTACGACGTTAATTTTACGCCGGACGGTCAATCCCCGCTAAAAAAACACGAGGGCTATATCAATGTAAAATGCCCTGTTTGCGGCGCGGACGCAAAACGCGATCCCGACACATTGGACACCTTTATCTGCTCTTCGTGGTATTTCTTGCGCTATCCTAACGCAAACAACGACAAAGAGCCTTTCAATAAAGAATACACCAATAAAATAATGCCCGTGGACAAATACGTAGGCGGAGCCGAACACGCAGTAGGACACTTGCTGTATTCTAGATTTATAGTCAAGGCTTTGCGCGATATGGGATATCTGGACTTTGACGAGCCTTTTAAATCCCTAGTCCATCAAGGCGTAATTTTAGGCCCGGACGGATATCGTATGTCCAAAAGCCGCGGCAACACCATAAACCCCGACGACTATATCAAAAACTACGGCTCGGATATCCTAAGGCTCTATCTAGCGTTTGGCTTTAACTATATAGACGGCGGCCCTTGGAACGACGAAGGCATAAAGGCTATGGTAAGGTTCGCCGACAGAGTGGACAGGATTGTCCAAAAATACGCCGATATTAAATTAGAGCCCAAAACTTACGGCACTAACGAAAAAGAGCTGGATTACGCTCTCCACAACGCTATCAAAGAAGTCAGAGCGGACTATGAGACCTTCTCGTTTAACACCGCCGTGGCTAGGATTATGGAGTTATTAAACGCCGTATATAAATACGACTCTTTGCCCGAGGCTGACCAAGGCTTCGCGAAAAAAGTAATAGTTACTATGATAAAACTGCTCGCGCCCTTAGCGCCTCACGCCTGCGAGGAATGGAACGTGATGCTGGGCAACAAGCCCTCGATATTCGGCGAGCCTTTCCCCGAATACGACGAGGCTAAACTTGTCAAAGACGAAATCGAGATAGCCGTTCAAGTAAACGGCAAGGTAAGGGCGGCGGTAATGGTGCCTTCCAAAGCCGACCAAGAACAGATTAAGAAAATTGTCTTTGAAAACGAGCAAGTGGCTAAATATATCCAAGGCGCGACTCCCAAAAAGGTAATAGTAATACCTGGCAGAATAGTAAATATAGTCATATAAAAAAAGCGGCTTAAAAAAGCCGCTTTTTTATTTTATGTTCTTAACGTTATCAAAATCATATGGGGCGGGTTGTTAATCCGCCAAGGAAAGAGCGAATCGCCTAAGCCTCTGTTGACTATGAGCGAAACATCGTTTTTTAGGCGGTATAACCCGGAGGTATATCTAGGAAAAGGGCCTTGACCGGGAGCAAACAATCCGCCTATTAAAGGCAGTCTTATTTGGCCGCCGTGCGCGTGCCCGCTTAAGACTAAATCCGCGCCGCTGTTTTGGTAAGCGCTTACAAAATGGGGCATATGTGAGAGCAAAATTTTAAAACCTTGGGCTTGCGAAGTCAAAAAATTAATAGTCTTAGCAAAATCCTTTTTATTTTTAAAAAAATTTACATCGTTGACGCCGATAATATTTATAATTTCGCCTTCGCGGTTTATCTCGACTGCTCGATTTTCCAATAAATTAACGCCTAGATTGGTCAATCGCTCTTTAAAATTATCAAAATATCTTCTATGGTAATACTCGTGGTTGCCTGATACGGCGTAAACCGGGCAAATTCTTATCGCTTGCTCAAAATATATTAAAGTCTTGTCAATCCGCCCGTCGTAAACCATATCGCCCGTAAACGCGATAATATCGGGCTTTAACTCTTTGGTCATCTCTATTAAAATAGATTGATTAAGCCCGAATTCCTTATTATGCAAGTCGGACAGATGCAAGACTTTAAAACCTTCAAAGCTATATGGTATCGCTTTGTGGCAAAAATCTATATAAGTTATCTTTGGTCTTTTATTTGTGAGTTGGTTTTTCATCGGCGAAAAAACAAGCCGAAAAAAATCGACTTTGATAAAAGTTTTATTTCGGATTATTTATCTTTTGTTGAAAATCTCGGTAATCGCGAAGATACTTACGCCCCAAAGCGCGTAACGAACCAGGTCGTCAAAGAACACCAAAGCAGAGCCAAATACAGCCGCGGACACAATGGTAATTATTACGCCTACCAGCAAGCTGACATATAATATCAGCCTTAAAACCATTACTTTGAGATTATTGGCGCAGGTTATGGCGTAAAAAAAGTTTATGACCGCCTCGGAAAACGATTTTTTAGGCGCAGGAGTTTGGGTTTCTTGAGCGACGTTGTTTTCGGACATCGGTCTGCCTCCATTATATTAACATAATATTATATTAATATTAGGCAGCGCCGATAAAAATGATAAAATTTGACGAATAATGCCTTAAATGATATTAATTGTCGCCTTTCATCAGCCTTTTGTTAAGCTCGTCAAGCGCAGAGTAGCCCATAGACTTTAAGCGGTGGTCTCTTGCCGCTACTTCCAAGATGACGGCAAGATTTCGGCCGGGTTTTACGGGCACGACAATTTTAGGCAGGCTATAGCCCAATATTTCTATGGATTGAGTTACGCCTAAGCGGTCGTATTCTTTGTTGTCGTCCCATTTTTCAAGCTCTACCACCATATCTATGACTTTAGAGTTTTTGACCGCGCCCACGCCGTACATATTGCGCACGTCAATAATTCCTATGCCTCTTACTTCCATCAAGAATTTTATATTCTCGGGCGCTCTGCCGATTAATCTATCGTGAACGCGTTTTATAATGACAGCGTCATCGGCCACCAATCTATGTCCTCTTTGGACTAACTCAAGCGCGTTTTCGGACTTGCCTATGCCGCTGTTGCCCGTTATCAACACGCCCACGCCGTACATATCTATCAAAACTCCGTGCATTGTGATAGTGGGCGCCAGGACTTCGTTAAGATAGGCAATAAGGTCGTTGACTATATAGGTGGTGCGCTGAGCGGACCTTAAAAGCGGGATTTGATATTTTTGGGCAAGCTCCAGCATCTCGCTCATAGGCTCTAGGTTGGTGCTTATTATCAAGCAAGGCAGCGGATACGAAAAGTATTTGTTAAGGCTTTCATAGCGCTGTTCGTCCGTTAGGCTTCTTAAATAGGCGAACTCCATTTCGCCCATTATCTGCACTCTGTCCGCGCCAAAGTGCGTGTAAAACCCTGTAAGCTGTATGCCTGGACGGTTTATGTTGACGGTGCTTAGGGTTATGTAATCTTTGCCAAGATTAAGTATCTCTAAGTCCAAAACCTTGGCGAACTCGGTGGTCTTAACCCTTTCGATTATTCTTTGAAATTTCATATCCCTACCTCGACAAAATTAGTTTCTCTATAGCCTTCGCCACGCCGTCGTCGTCGTTTGAAGGCGAAATAAACTTGGCTACCGATTTTAACCTAGAGTCGGCGTTTTGGACGGCCACGCCCATACCCGCTCTTTTTACCATCGTGTAGTCGTTAAGGCTGTCGCCCACAGCCAAAACATCTTCCATTGTATAGCCTTGAGCTTTTATGACCTGCTCTATCGCCTTGTCTTTGCCGGCGTTTAAGGAAACGCATTCTAGCAAATGCTCGCTCGAGGTGTTAAAAATAGCCCTAGGCGTGGTTTTAAACTCTTGAGAAGGATCGCTGTAATCTATTCCGCCGCCGAATTTATCCAAAAAGTGCCGCATCTGGCTTTCTATTTCGTCGGCTTCCATCATCATTAAAAGCTTGTGGCAGGAATGCCCTTGTCTAATCTTTTGGGTTATAAATTCCAACAAGTCGTCTACTTTCTCAAAGGTAATGCCTAAATAATTAACATAACCCGTTGTCCACGGCATTATTTTCTCGACATACAATGTGTCGTCCACATATCCGTGGATATAAATATTTCGCGCGCGAGCCTCGTTGATTACATCGGTTACGATGTCTATGTCCAGGGAATTGTCTATCAAGGTCTTATTGGATATGGCTGTCTTAACCAAAGCGCCTTGATAGCTTATAACGGGCAAGTCTAAGTCGCCTAAGCCCGCCTCGGCAAGCCTGCCCACTATGGCCCTGTGCATCCTGCCGGTAGCCACCAAAAACACGCCGCCTAAGGACACAAACTCTCTAATAATATCTTTTGTATGCGGGCTGATTTTATTGTCTGTTCTTAAAAGCGTTCCGTCAAAGTCAGAAGCCACTACGGGATATTTTAGTTCCATATCAATGCTAATTATATCACATAGCCTTATTATTAGCTATGAAAATAGTCGTAGATTTTTTTAGCTGTAGCGGCGGATACGCCTTTTACCTCGGCAAGGCTCTCTATATCCGCGTTTTTTATGTTCTCTATGCTTAAGAAATGCTTAAACAAGTTTTGGGCGGTTTTTTGGCCTACCCCTTCGATATTCAAAAGCTCGCTTATAATATGCTTTTCTCTCAAAGTCCTGTGGTAGGTCAAAGCGAATCTATGCGCTTCGTCCCTTATCCTTTGCAAAAGCTTTAATTCCCAGCTGTTTTTATCCAGTCTAACCGGCTCGGACTTGCCTACCAGGAAAATCTCTTCTTCCCTTTTGGCGAGCGAAATCAAGTCTATATCCAGCCCGGCGTTTTTCATTGCCTCGTATGCGGAAGAAAGCTGTCCCTTGCCGCCGTCTATCACAATCAAATCCGGTCTTGAGGCGAAATTCTCGTCGTTGTTTTTCAGCCTCTCAAAACGCCTGGTCAATGTCTCCCGCATAGACTCAAAGTCGTCCGCGCCTTCCACCGTCTTTATCTTAAACCGTCTATATCTGGATTTATCCGGCTCTCCACCCACAAACACTACCATAGAGGCGACCTTGTCCGTTCCGCTTATATTGCTTATGTCGTAACACTCCATAATATGGGGCTTGCGCTTTAGGTTTAAAATCTTTTGCAGATTTTCCACCGCCCCTACTGTCATATCCTGCTTGATTTTCTCTCTGCCTGCGTAGTTTTGCAAATAATCGTCCGCGTTTATAAAAGCGTTGTCCAACAATTGTTTTCTAACGCCTTGCTTGGGTGTTAAAAACTCCACGTTAATCTTGTGCTTGGACCATATCCACTCTTTTAATGCGGCGGCGTTGTCCGGCATACACGGCACGATTATCTCCTCGGCGGGATTTCTTGTGCCGTCGTAGTATTGCAGCAAGAAAGACGAAAGCATTTCGGCGGGGTTTAAAGACACGTCGATTACCGGGAAGTTTTCAGCGCCCGACATCTTGCCCGCGCGCACTATCAAAGCGCTTATGACGCATAGCGAAGGATTGGACGAGAAGTTGAACACATCCAGATTGGTGGTCTTAGGCAAAGACGTAATAATGCGCTGTTTCATCTTATTGAGCATCTCAAGCTTGTTCCGATACGAAATAGCCGCCTCGAATTTTTGCTCGCTCGCGGCTTTTAGCATCCTCTCGCGCAAAATCTCCTCTATGTGGTTGTCCTTGCCCGACAAAAAGTTTATGACCTTGTCCACCTGGCGGCGGTATTCCTCGGGACTTATCCTGCGAGTGCACGGGGCGCTGCAAAGCCCTATGTGGTAGTTGAGACATTCGCGGTGGTTTTGACCAAAACGCTTATAGTTGCAAGCCTTAACCAAATACGCTCCGCTTATCAGCTCCACCATTTCCCTAATCGCCACGCCGTAATACGGCCCAAAATATTTCGCTCCGTCCGCCTTTAGCTTGCGGGTTATCTCTATAGTGGGATACTCTTGTCTAGTGTCTATTCTTATATAAGGTCTGGATTTGTCGTCTTTTAAAAGGATATTATACGGGGGCTTGTGTTTTCTTATTAAATTCGCCTCAAGCGCCAAAGCGTCCAGCTCGCTGGTGGCGATAATGTAAGAAAAATCGGCGATTTTGGAAACCATATTCATAACCTTTTCGGTCTGGTTTCCGCTGTGATAAAAATATTGCCTTACCCTGTTTTTTAGGACTTTAGCCTTTCCAATATACAAAATCTGCATATTGGAATCATACATTATATAAACGCCCGGCTTTTCGGGCAGGAGTTTTAGTTTCTCTTCTAAATTTTTCATAGTAATTAATTATACAAGACAACCTGAAAATTGACAACTATGAAAAATGTAACGATTTTACCTAAGAATTTTCTTAAAGGTTATTTTGCTTTGAATTATAAATCGCCTGCGTCCATAAAGACCTAAAAATAAAAAAAGCCCATTAATGCTAGGCTTTTTTGCGATAAATCTTAAAAAGCTCTTTAAATCAAAGCCCGCCAAAATCTAATAACCCAAGTGCTCCACTCCGCTTAGCATTACCTCGTTTACGCAGTCGCTTGCCAGGCTGTAAAACACCACTCTGCCTTGGCGGCGGCTTCGGACTATTCCGTTCTTTTTTAGGTTTTTAAGCTGATGCGAGACTGTGGTTTGGTTTATTTTTAATAATTTAGACAAGTCGCTTACGCACATTTCCGCTATAGCGAGCGCCGAAATCATTTTGATGCGCGTAATATCGGCGAAAACGCTAAAGAATTCCGCCAGCCCTTCCATAACGTCTTCGGGGGGCATAAAATTGATAATGTGGTTTTGCAAACGCTTGTCTATAAGCATAATAATCTCCCGCCTAAAAAATATTAATGCATAATTTTGACGCGTGTTTATATACATATTATATAACCCAATTTATCGCCTTTTAAGGATGTAATAAGACTTATTTTGTCTAAAAAAGAGTTAATTTTCATAAAAAAGAGGAATTTATATGACCGATTCGCAAGATATTTTTATTTTGTTGCTTATGGTGCTCTTTTTGGCTAATCAAAATATCTGTTGCGACCGCGGCGATGACGAATTCGGCGATATCGCGGATGAGAACAGGTTTTGCAATATAAACGATTTAATAATATTAATGCTGATTTTATTCGCCCTAAGCGGCGACTCTTTCTGCCACCATAGGCGCGACGACAGCGACGTGGCGGGAGTGTCCAATTACAATTGCGCGCGCCGAAATATGAATTGCAGAAATAATTAAAAAAAACAAAAAAACCGCATTAAGAATGCGGTTTTTATTTATATCATTAAGTTATACAGAGTTTATAAATCGTATATTATTCCCATACCGGAACAGTTGACTATAGAGCCTTTAGGATAATTGCAAGCTATAGGATGGTAATTAGCGGATTTAGATTTAATCTCAAAGCCGCCTATGAACCTGCTGTCTTTAATCAGCGCGCCTTGGACATTTTCCAAAACGGCGGTAATTCCGCCTATTATGGCGAATTGATATTCGTTGTTTTGAGCAATCTTGCCTTCGCTGCTGGAATTTAAAATCTGGCCTTTCATTACAGCGGCGATTCCGCCTACATATTGAGCCGTATTTTCCACTACTATTCTGCCAAGATTTTTGACGCTTTCTATCTTGCCTTCGGCTAGGCAGGCTATTCCCGCGACATTAGCGTTGCCCCAGCCCGTTTTTTGAACGATTCCGGAGTTAGAGCTGTCGGTTATATTGCCTTTTATTTCATATACCAAGCCGACTGCCGAGCCGCCAATAGTCGATACTTGGCCTAAGTTATGAGACTCGTTAATGTTTCCAATAACGCTGTGGGCTAGGCCCGAGGCTTTTGTGTTGTCGGCGATTATGTTACCGTAGTTATAAACCCTGGTCAACTCGCCTTGAACCGTGTCGGCTATGCCCGCGCTTGATTGATAGCTTGTCATATCGCCGTAGTTTTGGGTGTCTATAATATTGCCTATAACGCTGTAGCAAACGCCGAACGCGCCCCGGCCGTTTATGCTAGCGTAGTTCGCGCAATTTATAATCGCGCTGCCGTTAAACGCCTCAAAAACTATTCCCGCCGCGGGGCCGGAATTAGCCTTAATTTTTATTTTATCTTTTTCATTATTAAGGCCGTTTTTGCAATTATTGATTGCCGCGCCGTCGGCTTTTACCGCTATGCCCGCCGCGCCCTTATTGCCTAATATGTTTCCAAAGTTTTGACAATTATTCAGCGCGCCATGAACGGTCCAAGCTATGCCGGCGGCTTGCTCGTTTTTTGACTCAATCTCGCCGTAATTTTCGCAATTTACCAGTTTGCCTTTTACGCTGTAAGCTATGCCCGCCGCGAAGCTGTTTGCGTCTATTTTTCCATAGTTAACGCTCTTGGATATCAATCCTTCGGCGACCTTGACAAATCCCGCCGCAGCGCCTTGATAAGCCGAAGCGTTGACATAATTCTCGCAATTAAATATTACGCCGTCCTTAGTTAAGGTCGAGGCAAAAACAACTGCTTCGGAGGAAGGCTCGATTTGACCCGCGTATAAATTAAAGTTGGATATAGCGCCCGAAAATACTCCAAGCAAACCGTTAGGGGCTTGTAAGTAATTAAGGTTAAGCTTAAAATAATAACCGCCGCCGTCTATATAGGCGTCCAAAGGCTTATCCAAAGTGCCTTTTATTACGGTATAATTATTCAAATCGATGGGGTTATCCTTTGAGCCCCAGTCCTGATTTCCCTCGAATATGTAATTATAACCCGATTGAATGACTATGTCCGTCGAGTCTTTGGTTATAATTACAGTCTGTCTTTGGGGCATATCGGGCTTTTTTAGGTCGGGGGAAACGACATTAACATACCCGTTAAACAGCGCGCCAAAACTATCGCTAGTTAAGGCAAAAGTGGTAAAACTTATGGTGCCTAATAGCGCGAGGCTAAAAATTATTATACAATATTTTACGATAATTTTTTTGCGCATACCTATATTTACCATAACAGCCGAATAAATATGACATTTATCCGGCTGCCATTAACAAGTTTTATTTAGTTGTTTTAGCGAGTTTGATTAGAATTAAGCTTTGTGGGCTTCAATGTTAAGCGTATACGAAAAGTCAATGTCTCCGTTTTTCAACTCAGCCGAAGGATTAGTGTCTAGATATATCTCAAACTTCTTGGTAGTGTTGATGTCAACTTTGTTATTCTCGTCGTTAATTATGGGATTATGGACTATAAAGTAGTTGTCAAAACCGTTTTCAGGTCTAAAGCTTACGTCGTTTACAACCGCGCTAGCGTAACCGGTTCCATCGCTGTTTTTGCCGCGGTTTCTAATGGTTACTATAAACTTATAATCTTTTCCAAGAGCTAGTTCGGGCTTGGTTACTATGCCGTATGTAGTTAAGTCAGCGACATCGGTTACTCTGTTAACAACTTTTCCGCCTTTCTCTTCGATTATGCCGTTTTCGTCGGCGGTTATTTTATATAAAACATCACCGGATTTGACTTCGATAAATTCGATTTCAACATCAATATCAGCGTTACCAATAACTCTCAAAATACCGTCGTAATCAGCGTCAGCGTTGTTTTGAGTAATCGCGAATGTAGCGAAAATCAAAGTAGTTGCGGCCATAGCCATCGACATCAAGATTGTCGCGATTCTTAATTTTTTACCCAGTCTCATAAATTCTAATCTCTCCTTAAAACAATTTTTATATTTATAATTATTTTAGTTTGTTTTCAAAATCTTTTACAAATTTAGTTCTTTTTCAAGTCCGTTAACATAATAACTTTTATTTTATACGTATGTCAAACATATTAATTGTGAAAAATTGATTTAAACTTTTGTTCGAATAATTTCCAACCCTATTAATTGATATCATATAATTTATATTTTGGCTATTAAAAGAATATGAGTATTTTTAATAGAAAATATAAAGAACGCTTATATACACGGTATAAGCGTTCTTGTGGTTTTGGCGCACCCGAAGGGATTCGAACCCCTGACCTCTTGCATCGGAAACAAGCATTCTATCCAGCTGAACTACGGGTGCAAAATTCTAACAGGTAATTTATTATAATTAAGAAGCCGCCCGCTGTCAATATTAATGTTTTAGAGATTGGTATAGCTATTATTTAAATATCTATAATAATTTTAACATAACGTAACACTATTTTTATATCATATCTGCCATTTCTTTGATGGAACTAAATACCAAAGCGGGCTTAACTATAGAAGCTTCCAGCATCTTTTGATCCGTCTCCCCGCTTAAGACTAACACGCTGGTCATACCGAATTTATTGGCGAATTTTATATCCGTGCTAAGCCTATCGCCCACCATTGCTATATTTTGGGCTTTTACCCTAAACTTTTTATTAATATAATTAACCATATATTTATAAGGCTTGCCGAAAATTTTGGAAGGCCGTCTATTGGCGCTGGTATAAATAAGGCTCAAAAAAGAGCCCACGTCGGGCATAAAGCCATCGCGGGTGGGGCAATTTTTGTCGGGGTGGGTGGCGAAAAAAGTCTTGCCTTGCCTTATATACGCGCAGGCTAGGTCAAGCTCGGAATAAGTCATATTGGTGTGAAAACCGATTACCACTATGTCGGGGTTGTTTTGGACAAGATTTATTCCGTATGACAAAAACTCTTTCTTTAGCTCGTCCGTGCCAAAAAGATAAACGGATTGATTTTTATAATATCTTGATATGTAATCCGCGGCGACTATCCCGCTTGTTACCACCTCTTCCTTTTGGGCGTCAAAGCCTAGTCTTTTTAGCTTGACTAAGTATTGCTCGGCGCTTTTTGAGCTGTTGTTGGTTAGGTAGCATATTTTTTTGTTAAGGCGTTTTAATTTTTCTACAGCCTCGACCGCGCCGTCTATCGCTTTGTCGCTCAAGTATATAGTCCCGTCCATATCTAGCAAAAACAGCTCGGTTTGCGTCAATCTTTGGTTCATAAAAAGATTTTAGACTCCTTCCAAATACCTATCCAGCTGCCCGGTAAGTTTTACGAAAGATATCAAAGTAAAATTCTTTATAGCGTCGGGCGCTAATCCAATCATAAGCATTATGTCGGTATCTGTCAAATATTTGGTAGTCCAAAATCCCGCGTCGTCGTAAACGCGTTTGAATATCCGCTCGTATTTATCAAAATACCCGCAAATCTCCTCTAATTTTTGAACTAAATCCTCGTTGTATTCCCCCCATTTATATTGCATTATCTCCCATTGCTCATAGTCATCTATAACCAAAACCCTGTTTAACGCCTCTAGTTCGCCTAGCCCCAAATAATCCGTAAGCTTTTCCAGCCTCAATGAGTTATCCGGCATATAAAAATAGCCTTCGGTTAATCTTAATTTGGTAAGCCAATTTTTATAAGCCCGCAAAATTATCTTAGCGCACAAGAACAAATTCTCGCCTCTTTGCCTAGTAGGCCTGTTTTCTTTATGAAAAAACATCTCCAAAACATTAAGCGCGCCCGTCTCGGCCCCGCCCATTAAACAGGTTGATTGTGAAAGATGCGTTAGAGCGGATAGCTTAAGCTGTGTTTGAATTAGCTCTTGATAAGCCTTCTTGTCTTTTTTTATAATTTCATCGGAAAGCGTTAATAATCTCTCAAGCGTCCTAAACGCCGCATCGCTTATCTGATAATCAAATTCTTTTAAGTTAAAAAGATGAGAAAAATACCAATCAAACAGCGCACAATATTTGGAGGCCGTTATCCCTATCCCCGCCCCTAAATACTTTTGCCCGCATTGGTAAACTTGCTCCAAATCAACGCAAATTATAGAAGGAACGGCGGACTTATAAATATCCTTTATATTATTATGAAAAGCCCAAGAATAGCCCGCAAACGCGCCGTCGCACTCAGGGACGGCGTAATACACAGCAAGCGGCAGCCCCGACAAAAGGCTTGTAATTTTGGCGGTCTGGGCGGCTATATCCCCGCCCGCCGCGATTATTACTCGCGCGTCGTCTTGGAGACTGGACGCGATTTTTTTGGCGGTTTTTAATTCTACGCGCCAATCTTCTATTATATATTCGGTATCTAAAAAGCCTCTGGATATAAAATTTTCTTTTAGCTTTTTTACTACGCCCTCAAACTCTTGGTCGTAAATAAACAAAATCTTTAGGTTTTGCCCGATGTGTTGGCAAACAGAGTCGCAAAAGCGGGCAATAGGCTCTTGGTCTATTATTATGTCCTTCGCCAATAGTCTAGCCTGCCTTGAACCCAAGGCTATTTCGCTATTTAGAAAGCTTTCAATATTTACAGCGTCTATATTGCCGATATCTATCATAGTTTTTCTTAATTTCGCTAAGGTTAAGCGCAATCTATTATAACGCTTTGCCTTGCAAAAAAACTTTGGTCTTTGTCGATATAGACGCTATAATTATTGACTTTTATACTCTAAACCATACTTTTTACCAATCGCCTAAATAAACCTTGCCCTCCAGCCAAGCGTTAAAGACGCCTTCTAGGTCTTTTTTGCTCGCGTCCTCAAAAGCGCCTATCAAATCCTCGGGGGCGGCGAGCTTAAATTTATTGCGGTCGTAATATTTTTTCAGCGAGTCAAAAAACGCCTTGTCGCCTATGATGTTGCGGATGTTATAAAACATTAGCGCGCCTTTTACATAGGTCATATAAACATACTCTTGCTCGGTTTTGTAAGAGTATGTCGGGCGGTTCATACTGGTGTCCACTTCGCCGTGGACGTTCTTGTGCATTTCCACATAAACAAGATAAGACTGCAAAGCGTGCATTATCCTGGTCGAAATGTCTTGGTTATAGGAAGGGTTTTTCTCGTAAAACAGCGAGGTGGCGTATTCGGTCAGACCTTCGTCCATCCAGGCGTGTTTGACCTGGTCGTTGCCCACCACGCCATACCACCATTGATGAGCCACTTCGTGGGCGATGACTTCTATAAAAGCTTCGGGATTGGTAATGCTGTCGGAAATATATACCAAACAAGGATATTCCATTCCGCCGTGGATAAAGGGCGTCTTGATCACGTTTAGATGCGGATACGGATATTGTCCGAATAATTTAGAGTAAGTGTTTACCGCGTCCACCGCGGCTTTTAGGAATATCTCGGGGTTAGAGTCGTCGTAATAAAAATATGTAACCACCACGTCGCCCGCGGTCGCGCTGGTGGACAAAAACTCTTTGCTAAGCACAAAGGCAAAATCTCTAACGGCCAGCGCCTCAAAATTTAAGGTCTTGGTCTTGCCTTGGAGTTTTGTGCCGGTGTTTCTGCCTGTCGCCGCCACGAAAAAGTCGCTGTTTAAGGTGAGTTCTATATAAAAATTTGCCGCCTCTGAGTAAAACGGGTCCCCGTTAGGGTAATAAGCGTAAGTGGTATATCCGCCGTCTTCATAGACGCAGGCTATGGGAAACCAATTTCCTAGGTTTACGCATTTATCGGTATACCCTAGTCTATGCGAGGTATTGGCAAGTCTTAGGATAAAATCAAACTCGATAGTAAAACTAGCGCTCGGATACAGTGCTGCGGGAAATTTTATGGTCAAAACATTTCTGTCTTCGCCGCCTATTTTAAAATCGGCCTTTTTGCCCGCCACATAAACCTCGTTGATAATTATATCCCCATAAGACGCTCCCGATGGATACGCCCTGGAAAAATCTTCGTCTCTGACGGGTTTTATTTTGGCGCCTTCTCTAAAGGCGTTGGGGTATAGGTGGAGTTTTAACTCTTTTAGAGGAACATCGTAATTGTTTATATATTTTATTTTTTGGTGAGCAGTTACCGTATGGTTATATTCGTCGTAAACGGCCTTTATTGTGTAAGTGGATAGGGATTTAGCCGCTCTTTGAACCTCGGTTCCGCAGGACGACGCCAAAAAGGCTAGTATTATTACCAATAAAAGCGCGATTTTTTTGATTATAGGATTAGACCTTTTCATTCGACCATCCCAAAAAATTTATTGCCCAATAAAAAAGGCTGTTTAATATTTTATGAGCTTGGTCGAATTGATTATTACTTTTTGTCGATTAATGTAAAAACCGCTAAATTAAATTTAGCGGTTTTTACAGGTGATTGATTTTTTATGGTGAGGATTAGAAGCAATCAAGAATTAAAGAGAGCCTTTAGCGCTTCCACAGCGTTTTGCAAGCCTGTCAAATCCGCCGAAGCGGGCTCCGCTTCGAACGCTTGGACAAAGGTCTCGTATTCGGCTTTGACGCTGTATACCGCGCTTTCAACGTCGGCTTTTGTAGGAGCGGTTTCATCGCTTAAGGCGGTCGAAGCCAATCTGCCTAACAGGTCGTTAACATCGGTCTTGACGCTTGCTAGTTTTTGTTTATCATCTTCCGCCAAATCGTTGAAATTATCCACATTTAGTTCAGCTATTTCTACCAGTTCGTAAATTAGCTCGTTGTTGTTGGCGTTCTCAAACACTAGATAGCTTACGCCGTTGTCGTAATCAAAGGACGCTTTGCCGATTTTGTTAATGGCTTCTACAAAAACATTGCTTACCTGAGCGTTTAAGGCGTCTTTATCCTGCGCGCCAAACAGCATTACCAAAACATTCAGAACTTGGTCGTTTGCCGAGGAGGACTCGTTTTTCTCGCCTAGATATAAATCTTTTTCGGCGTAATTTTCGTCAATTATTGCCTTGCCTGTTTCGAAATCTAAAACAACCTTGTTAACGCTGGTCAGATAAACGTCGGACATACTATCGGCTATAATGCTTCCCAAAACGCCCAATTGCTGTTTTAGGGGCTGAACAATGCTTTCTTTCTTTATTATTATAGTAAAAGTGATGACGCAGCTTGTTTCGGTGTCAGGATCGACATCCAGTTTTACCTGGCCCACAGAAAACATTGCTTGATTTTGTTGAGAAGTTATTTGTTCGTCTATCAGCGCGGCAAGCTGACCGCCCGTAAGCTTTAACGGCGCCTTAAATACTATGTTGTTCATATCAAAGATGCCGGTCTGTTGGTCGTAACCTATTATGGAGTTTTGAAGGCCGTCCTTGGCCTGATTTAAATTCTGTTCGCTGGGTTTGTCGGCGTCGCTTATCTCGGGCTTGCCGGATATAAGATTCTTAGCGTTGGATAAAAACTTGAATAAATCTTCCCAATTGTTGATATTAAGTTTCAAAATCTCGCCTTCGGCGCCGAAGTATTTTTTTAACAAAAAATTTCCGCCAAAATAGCCTGCGGCGAAAATTCCCACTAACAACGCCACGATAAGTATCAGCGACGTTAAACAACATCTGGCTTTTTTCATAAAATTCTCCTAATTAAGAATGATTTAAGTATAACATAACACAATTAAAATATTATTTAAATTAGATTAAAAATAAATTAGAAAAGCGGCGAAATAAATATTTTTCGCGAGTTTTGGTTAATATTACTAGGTTTACGCTGTCCTACGCCGACAAACACTAATAACGCAAGAAAAAATTCTTGCGAAAAAAACAAAAGGAGAAAAAACAATGCCTGACAAAAACAGAAATTGCGCAAAGAACAGAACTCAAAACAAAAATAAGACTCAAAGCAAGAACAAGGCCGAAGAATAAAGCTGCTAGAAGTTAGTTGCTTTTAAAATTAAATAAATCGCGGCGCGCTTAAAATATCTTTGAGCGCGCCGCGATTTTTTTATAAATTAATTTATCTCAAAAGAAATAAAATCAAACCGCCCTTTCTTTTAAACGCAAAATATAACGCCTTTTATCTTATTAAACGTTTGCCGCGTTATTTTTTTTCTTTTTGTCTTGCGAACGCGGGAAGATAACCTTGAAAATAGGGAAGAATACCCAGAACGATATCAACGCTTGCAAGAACGAGGCGAATACTCCGCCCAAAGAGTCGCCCAATAAACCGTAAATCCAAGGCTGATAAAACGCGTAAAGAACGTTTTGTCCTATGGTGATTACAATGGTGGCGATTACAAACCAAAACACCGCGCGCGGGATATTGCCATCGGACTTAAAGGTAACGTTTCGCTGCATTATAAATGTCAAAACCTGGGCGATAATCAAGGTTATAAACATCGCCAAAAAATACGCAAGCCCGCCGTGGCCTAAATACATCCCAGCCACGCCGTTAATCTCGCGATAGACATATTCGCCCACTTTGCCGCCGGTAAAGTTAAACACATAATACGGGTCGTAAATTTTAACGCCGTCGGGCAAGACCTTGGCTACCCTTTGGGCTCCGCCTATAGGCCCGATAAAGTGAAAGTCGATGTTAATCAAATTAGTGTTTTTAAAAATCAACTGCAAAAGCGGCAAAACGATAAATTGAATAATGGTAATAAAATTGCCCACCATAAAATAGCTTATAAACTCGGCTATTTTATAATGTCGGTGCCACCAATAATACACGCCCTTGCCGAAGTTTTTGTAAGACTTGATAAAGTTTTTATACGAAACGATATAATTCCGCTCATTTTTTATATCTACAATTATAGACCTAATAGAGGAGGTCAAAGCAAAGCCGGCAGAGAGCGCAAATAAAAACGCCGCTATAATCGAATAAATAGATATACTGCCTTTTAATAACGGAACGCAAACAAACGCCGCCAAGCTAAACAGCGAGAACGCCCCGAAAACCAATAACCCAATAGAGTTATATTTAAGCTGTAAAAAAGAAACAGCAAGCGATACAATCGGCAAAACTACAGCTAGCAATAAAACAATCGAAAAATCAGAAGTTATAGTTAGTCCTGCCCCGCCTTTATTAGCGTAGGGCAAAAACAACATAGCGACGCCGAATAGTATAGAGAGAAAGCCAAAAATATTGGTCAACGCCGGCATCCAGTCAGTATGCCAAGTCTTTTTTAACACATAGTTCTTGGCTTCCTCTCTAATTCTTTCGGCCTTTTCCCTTTTTAGCCTTTTCTTTTGTTCTAGTTCTAGCTTTTTTTGGTTATCAGTCATTATGCTATAATCGCCTTTAGTTTTTTCTTTTGTGTATCTTGATTTTTGTCTTTTGTTAAAACCAAGCTTAAATCACCTTGACTTCAGCGCTTGCCAAGCCGTATTCGCTTTGAGCGGTTATTATAATAGAACCTTTTTCTTTAGGCTTAATAATCGCCAGCGCCTCGCCAAAATATGTTTCCGCTGTGTTCGTTATATAACTGCGCTTGCTGTAAGGACAGCCGTTGCCATAGCCTAAAATCTCGCCGTTGTCTACGGACAGCTTGACCGTGGAGTGAATATACGGCTTTAACAACCCTTCGCTATCGGTAAACCTAACTCTCACATAAGCCAAACCGTTTTGGTCTATTTCGTTGATTTCAGGTTCTAGGCGCAAAACAGTTTTGTCGTCGCCGGTATTGAGACTTGCTCGGTAAAGCTCTTTTCCGTCTTTATCTAAACCTATCGCCGTCAATACTCCTGAGAAGTATTTGGTTTTAAAATATGTGACATAATTTTTGCCGCGCTTTTTTTGGCCTATCTTTTTGTCGTTTAAATACAACGCTACCTTAGGCGCCCGGGTATAAACTTCCACCACGGTCTTTTTGCCCTCAAAGCCCGGATAGTTCCAACTCTCTATAGCGCCGCTCATCTTCCAAGCCGAAGGCGAAGTCTTTTGGTCGCAGCAATGCACGGGAAGGGCGGCAAGGCGTATCTTCTCTTGCTCAAACGCGACCTTGGTATAAGCGCTTTCGGCGTTAGGCTTGCCTGTAATATCCAGCCTGCCTGAACCAGCGGTCATCCAGCCGACGCCGTAAGAGAAGTCGTTATTGGCGTGGCTAGAGTGAACCCAAGCGCCCACGCCCACTTCGCCCAAATAGTCCATACCCGCCCAGACGAAATCGCCTATCAACGCGGGGTGCTTTTTTGCCAAATCATAAAACAATCCTGCGTCCTTGCAAAAAGTCTCGGTGCCCAAAATTATTCTGTCGGGATATTTTTTGAAGTCCTTTTTATACCTTAAAATGCCGTAATTGTATCCGGCTATATCCAGCCGTTTAAAGGCGTCTCGGGTTTTGCGGTCGCTGCCCTTTAAGGTTGCGCCCAGCTTCATAGTCTTGTCGCCTAGTTTTCCGGCTAGGTTGTTAAAGAACTCGCTGCCTACCGCTTTGTGCTTTTTTTGTTTTAGGGCTTTTTCAGCCTTTTTGTCGCTGTAAACGCCAAAGCCCAAAGAATATAAATAATTAAAAAATATATTGATTCCGCAAGTTACTGGACGGTAATCCAAGCTCTTTAGATATTTGGTCATATTTTCGCAAAGCTCTATACCTTGCTTTTGGCTTGTTTCGGCCACCTCGTTGCCGATAGAATACATTATCACGCTTGGATGGTTGTAGTCTTTGTCAACCATGTCCTTTAAGTCGTGCTTCCACCAATCCAGCATCTTGTCGGCGTAATCGAATTTGTTTTTATGAATGTACCACATATCCACATATTCGTCTAAAACCATCATCCCCAGCTCGTCGCAAGCGTCCAACAAAGCCTTTGAGCAAGGGTTGTGAGCCGACCTTATGGCGTTATAGCCCGCTTCTTTTAATAATTTTATCTTGCGGTATTCAGCAAAAGGATGAGCCGCCGCGCCTAGCAATCCGTTGTCGTGGTGGATACAAGCGCCTAATAATAAAGTCCGCTTGCCGTTAATTAACAAACCGTTTCGGCTGTCCCATTCAATAGTTCTAATGCCAAACCTAGTTTGATAAACATCCCCCTCAAAATCCACCCTGCATATATATAATTTAGCATTGTCTACATCCCACAAACTGGCGTTGGGAAGCTCGGCTGTTATTTTTACAGGATTATATCCGTCCGAATTTTGAACGCTTGAGAAAATAACCGTTTCGCCGTCTAAGACTTGGGTTTCCACCTTGCCCGGGGCGTTGGTTTCCACCGCTATCTCTATCTTGGGCATTTTGTAATCAAGCGTTTTAATTTTTACCCCGTTTAGCTTAATGTGTTTTTGCGGCAAAACATACATATAGACGGGACGGTAAATGCCCGAGCCCGAATACCAACGGCTGTTGGGCTGGTCGCTGTTTTTGACATCGACTTTTAGAATATTGTCCTGGTTAATTTTTAAGTAATTAGTGGCGTCCACATAAAAATTAGTATAGCCGTAAGGTCTATACGCAACTTTGATATCGTTTATATAAACTTCCGCGTCCTTATAAACGCCCTCAAACTCAAACACAACTATTTGATTTTCAAGCTCTTGGGACGCGAAAAAGGTTTTTTCATATACATAATCGCCTCCGCGATGCCAAGCTATATGCTTGCCGCCTAGACTGTCTTGCGAGCGTTCCTCGTAAATCATAGCGTCGTGCGGAAGCGTAACATTCTTAATTGTCTCGGGTTGGTCTTTTTTGTATACCGACCAATTATCGTTAAAATTGATTTTCAGCATATTTTCACCGGTCTAATTTCATAATAGAAAAATTACATCCAATCGGTAAGCAATGTTTTTGCCTATGACAACAAAACATATAAAATCTTAATTCAAAGTCCTGTTAGTAACAGCTTCCAAAAAGGAAGCTGTTACTATGGACTTTCTAAAATGCCGCTTTAGATTAGTCTTTTACGAATTTGCGGCCGAAAGCGCTTACTATCGCCGCGACTATCGATAGAGCGTAGAACACAAAGCCGACTATAGAGATATTCAGCGAAACTTCTTCGGCGGGCGGATAGTTTACGGGAATGAAGTAAACATCCGCTATAAGAGTAATACGCTCTAAAACGAACAACATTAAGCTAGCTATTAATAGACCGTCGATTACCAAAACAGCTAGGTCGATTAGTCTATCGTCGATTTTGCCCGCGAAAACCAATACCGCGGCTGCGATGGCTATAGCCACAAATGTGCATATTACGGGGACTGAATTCATAGGCAAGCCTTTTAGGTAGCCTGTGGTAGAAGTAACAAGGTATATTATTACTCCTGCCAAACCTAAAACCGCGCTTGCTAAAACAGCCCAGGAGGCTACGGTTTGTTTTTTAATCCAATTTAACATATTATTTTACCTCCTTCGCGCGCTTAATCTGGCATACCGCGTAGAATGCCAAGCTAGTCAGCGTTACCACAGCGAAGATAGTGATTAAGCTGATGTATGCGGCTCTCCACCAAGTCATCAATTGAACAATGCGGGAAGTAGAGTTAATGCCGTTCATCGCAAGGCTGTTAGCCAATGCGTATAAGGTGTAATGAGCGTTTTGCTTAATAGCGAGCAGCATATCTCTATCGCCCTTGAAGGTGTCGGCGGACCAGCCGTGAGAATAGGAGTCGTTGAGGTTAGGCGAGCCCATACCGCAGAATGCCGTTGTGCCAAACAACAAGGATTCCTTAGGAGCGGCTTTCATCGTTACGCCTGTAAAGTCGGTTACGTTGTATCCTCTAAAGCCCCATTCGTTGCGGATGATGTCAACCATTACGCCTTTGTTAGCGCTGGGAGCTACCGCGCCGATACGGTTGAAGGAGGACATCATACCGAGAGCGCCTACGGTGTAAAGATTTGCGTATTCTTCTTTGCCTTCAAACGAAGCGGGTTTGCCGTTAGCCTCAAACGCTTGCTGGAAGTTTCTTAATTCCATTTCTCTAGCTTTTTGTTCGGTCATAAATACGGCTACGCCCGAACGGTTGATTTCTTGGTCGTTGAACGCTACGTGCTTAACGTTTACAATGCAGCCCTTGCTTTGAGCGCCTTGTGTAACCGCGCTGCCGATATAACCCGAAAGAATAGGATCTTCGGAGTAGTATTCAGCGCCTCTAGCGTTGTAAGCGTGGCGGTGTAGGTTCATACCAGGACCAATTATTATAGGAAGCTGGAACATCAAAGCGGTTTCGCCCATTATGATTTGTCCGTTTTCAAAAGCAAGCTCTTTGTTCCAAGCGTAAGCTAGGTTGATAGGAGCGGGAGCTACTCTTGTGCCGAATCCGTTGTAGTCTTGAGCGTCAGGGAAAGCCTCGCCTTGATAAGTGCCTTCTTGCAAGTAATGAGAGTCAGAACCGCCAGGGCCGTCGTCGGCTAAGTGTCCGATATAGCCTACGGATTCCATCTTCTCAATGTTGTGGAAGGCTTTAGCTGCGTGGTTTAAGAAGTCTTGAATTGTCAATTTTTTGAGCAATTCTTCCCAACGAGGATCGTCAAACGCGGCGCCTTTTAGGTCTAACAATGTCAATTCAATGCTGTCGTCGCCGAAGATGATGTCAGAGACATCGTCGTTGGTCTTAAGAGGTATAAAGTCATTCTTTAGAAGTTTGCTCAATTGAGCGTTAGCGGTCAAACCGGAAATGGTTTGAGGATATGTTCCGTTCCAATCGTTTCTGGTCAGATAGTTAACTGTGCCGGGCAAGAAGGAGTTTATATCCATAGAGTAGTCGCCGTCAGATAGACGGTTGGTGATTTCTACGCCGGCTTTGGATACGGAGAAGGTTATAGCGTCGACCTCGCCCGTCCAAGTCCATTTATATGTCTTCTTTTGAGCTTCGGTCTTGGAAATGTTTTCGGTCATGCCGTTAGCGGTAGTGTAACCTTGAACGGTTAAAATGTTGTTTAAAGCGTTGTGAGCGTCATCGCCGATAGCGAAATAATAATCGCCAGGGGTTACTACGAAAGTCTTAGCGTTCTTGTAGTCGTAGCTAGCTAAATTTGCCATATCGACTTTCATAGTAATGGTTTGAGTTTCGCCGGGTTGAAGCGTGCGAGTTTTCTCAAAGTCAATTAATTGTATAGCCGATTTTTCAATGCCGTTTTGGATGTCGTATTGAGTGTAAGGGACTTGAGCGTATAATTGAACGACAGATTTGCCCGCTACATTGCCGGTATTCTTAACGGTAACGGTGACATAAGCTGTCTTTTTGTTGCCTAGGATGTTTACATTGTCTAAGGTTTGCTCAAATGTTGTATAAGACAAGCCGTAACCGAAAGGATAAACTACTTGGTCGTTATAGTTCCAAGTTCCGTCAACGGTAGCTACTTTTGCGTTAGCGTCGGCGTATGTTCCGGCTTTTGCTTGTTTTGCGTTGCCTCTGTTCATAACGATATCGGCGTAACGGGTTTCGTAATAACGATAACCGTTGTAAATTCCTTCGGCGTGAATTATATAGCCGTTAACGTTGTCAGCGGAGTTAAAAGAGCTCTTGTTAGCCCAAGGAATATCGCCGTAGTTCTTCATCGCGGGGTTGGTGTTGGTGTTGGCTTCCAATATGTCGCCTAAGCGAGCGGAAGGAGCTACAGTGCCGTTTAATACTTGCGCTACGCCGTGGAAACCATAGCTGCCGGGGAAGCCAATCCACATTATAGCGTCAATGCCGTTATCTTCTTTAAGGTTCTTAATTTCCATAGGGTTGGTAGCGTTGATTAGCACGATAACTTTATCAAAGTTAGCCTTAGCGTAATTGATAACTTCCATTTCCTTAGTGGTCAAGCCTAAAATGTTACCGGTGGTGGTCTCAAGGCCAGCTACCATACCTTCGGCGCCGGGCTTATAAGCGACTTGGTTCTCGCTGCCGGGACGGCCGATTACTACTATAGCGGCGTCGCTGTATTGAGCGTTGTCCTTATTGTAGTCGGATTTTAGAGCCTCTAGTTCGGCGGGGGTTAGTTCGACTACGTCGTTGTATTTGGTTATATCTGCGTATTCAGGTTTACGAGCGCCCCAGCTGCTAGCCCAAGATTTTCCTTCAAAGTATTTAGCGTAAGCCGCGAGCATCGAAGGGTTTACTTGGAAACCTTCGGCTTTAAACGCGTCAAATATCTCGTGCCCTTCGGTGGATTTTGCGTCAGGTATGCTAGCCATAGAGTTGCCGTAAACAGGCGCGTAGCTTCTAATGCCCAAAAGCGTAACTTTTGCCGTTTTGGACAAAGGAAGCGCCTTATTATCGTTTTTCAACAAAACGAAGGTCTCAACGGATTCGCGTATAGCGAATTCTTTATATCCTTCATACGCTTCCTTAGCTGTCTTAAAGGCAGCCTTGTAGTTCCAAATGTCTTCTTCGTCGTCCGTTTTTTCGGTGACGATTTTTTGACTCTTGGTCCCAAAGAAAGCGTCAACGGGAGCGCGGTATGCTTCCAAAACCACAGCAAGCGTAATAACTATAGCCAAGCAAAAAGCGGCTATGTGAGCTATTCCGCGCCACAACCAAGGTTTTTTAAACACGGTCTTCATTTCCTCCTTTGTTTTTTATGAGCTTTTGTTTTATAAAATGGTATTTCTACCATAGTTAGCGACTATAAAGGCAAAAAGCCGCGATAAAGGTCTTTATTATTATCGCAACCTTGTAAAAACTATTTTTTCATGTAGGGTTGGTTTATATACATAATCTGTTAATATCATATAAGACTGAAAATTCTATTCAATATGGAATTCATATAATGTCGTTATTTTGGCATAAATTGAAAAAACGCCGCGTTTTAGATAGCGGCGTTTTATATAAAGTGTTTGCGATAAGCTTTATTCCGCTAGTCCTTGCTTATAGGGAGCAGAATATTGAGCTTAAAAATGTTATTAGTCCCGTCAAAGGACAAAAAGCCGTTATATTTTTGGGCAATCATTTTTATGCTCTTTAGACCGAAGCCGTGGTATCTGGTGTCAGCTTTTGTGGTCTTAGGCAGGTCGTTTTCAAAGCTTAAAACGCCTTTATAGTGGTTCTCAATGTGTATCGCCACCATATCCATAGCGCGCTTTACCGACAAGCTTATCACCCGCTTATCCGGATCCTCAAGCTCTTGGGCGGCCTCGATGGCGTTGTCCAGAGCGTTTCCAAACAGCGAATAAATATCGGACGAGCGCATAAACTCTAGACTTTGGCCGTCCGCTATGCAATTTAGCTTTATGGATTTTTTCCAGCATTTTAAGCTTTTTTCCGCCAATATAACGTCTAAAATATCGTTTCCCGTCTTTATGGATAGGTCGTAAATAGATATAGCGTCTTTTAATTCTTTTAGCTCGGCTTCGCTAAACCTTCCTTCCAGCTGCGATAACTGGTGCTTAAGGTCGTGGTATTTGATATTAATTATATCTATGGTCTCTTTGCTAGTTTGAAGCTGCTGTTTTTGAAGGTGCAGCATATGCTCAAGTATCTGCATTTCCTGCATCATACTTGAGCGCTTGAGCATAATGTATAAAATACTTAAGGTCAAAACGCAGCTTATTATGTCGTAACAGGCAAGCATTAGGTATATCGAATAATCCCTGGTGTATTCGTATTGACCTAAAACTATAGAAATCAGCGTCAACGCCATAGAGAGCAATATAACTTCGTAATTGTTAAAGCGGGTGAGCTCGTTTTCCTCAAAATGACGCGCGAATAAGAAGTAGCACAACGTATACATCGCGGGCAATGTAGCCACATAAAGCCAATGATTTTCCTGCACAGCGAAGTTTACTATCAACGCGCTATTTATAACCTCGCCCACCTTAAACGCCAGGTGTTGAACGGCAAACGCCCCTATTTCGCAAAACAAAGCCGTGCGCATTTTGACATTAAAACAAAAATAAACAATGACTGTCGCCAAGGCCACCAGCATCGTGTATTTGGGGATATCCCAGAAAGTGTAACGGGTATTAAAAAAACTCCACGCTATGCAAACGCCCAAATAAACCAAAAACCCGCCGACAGCCCTCCAGATAAAATTTTTTCGCCTAGCGAGCGTGCGAGTAAACATAATGTTGCATATCAACATCTCAAAGGCGAAGCCGTTTTTGTTAAAAAACTCGATGAATTGCTGCCAAAATTGACTCATATGAAATTCCCCTGCCCAAGCCAATTGGCTAAATCGGTCATAAATTGTTTCTTTTTGGGTCGGCTGATTTTTAATACGTCGCCATTTATCATCAATAAGTCATAGTTTTGGACTGATTTTATATACTTTGGATTGACCAAATAGCAGCTGTTGCATCTCATAAAATTATACGGCTTTAATTTTTCTTCCAGTTTAGATAAAGAGCCCGAGGCTATAAAATCGCCCTCTGAAGTATGGTAACACAGCTTATGCCCGGTTACCTCTATGTACATTATCTTTTTGGTGGATAATCTTATAAAACCGTCCAGTCTTGCTATGACCAGCTCTATTTCGGCGTTGGTTTTGACGATGTTTATAGCCTTGCTCATCTTAAGGGAAAAGTCTTGATAATTAATAGGCTTTACCATAAAATCCAAAGCGCCCGCCTCGTATCCCTTTACCGCGAACTGAGCCATATTGGTAACAAAAATTAGCACGGACTCCTTGTCAAACTCTCTAAGTTTGAGCGCGGCGTCCATACCGTTTAGATTGGGCAATTCTATGTCCATAAAGATAATATCGTAGAGAGAGCGGTATTCGGACAAAAAGCTTACCGCGTCACAAAATCTTTTTATGTTAAATTGGACGTTGTTTTGTTTTTGGTAATAAGCCAAATAATCCTGCAAAGTTTTGGCTGAAATATCGTCGTCTTCGATTATCGCGATATTAATCATATAAATCCCTTATCATTAGTCTGATAAAATTATAAGCCCTATAAATATAGGAAGTCAATATAAGGATTATTGTTAAAATTTGTATGTAAACAAATAAAAAACCACCCAAACTTAGGCGGTTGTTGTCTTGCATAATTTAAGCGATATCAACCCAAAAACAAAAAACAGCGGATAATTGCCGCTGTTTTAATACTTTTTTGGCACACCCAGAGGGACTCGAACCCCCAGCCTTTTGGTCCGTAGCCAAACGCTCTATCCAATTGAGCTATGGGTGCTCAAGCATTATTTAAGTATATGCTCAAGAGGCCTTTTTGTCAAGAAGTATGATATAGCAATATTATGCAATTAAATATTTTTTACGGACGCTTTAAGGCGTCCTTCCAACGCGAAAAAGCTAACCTAACCTATTCAGCGCGGTTTTTATTCTCTCCAGCGAGCGCTCTTTGCCAAACAGCTCCGCCATTTCGGTCGCTCCGCCGGGGGTAACTTCAGCGCCGGTTAAAGCTACGCGCATTATCCAAAACAGCGCCGCGCTTTTGAGGTTGATTTCGTTGGAGAACTCTTTTAGGTTCTCAAACAGCGTGGAGTTGTCAAAAGATTTTATATCCTCTAAGCGCTTTAACAGCTTAGGCAAAACTTCTTTCGCCGTGGTTTTGTCTATCTTTAACTTTTTGTTCTCAAACAGGTTTAAGTCAAAGTTGTCAAACTGGTCTAAGAACTTTAGCTTTTCAGGTATATCGGACATTATCTCTACTCTAGACTGCAAGAGTTTGTCCAAAACGGCGTAGTCGTATTTTCCGCCCAAGCCCATTTTGTCGTAATAGGGCTTGGATAGCTTAGCGAACTCTTCTTGAGGAAGTTCTTTTATATATAAAGAGTTAAGCCAGCGCATCTTGACTTCGTCAAAGATAGAGGGCGATTTTGATAGGCCTTCTATAGAGAACGCCTCGACCAGCTCTTGCATAGACATTTTTTCTCTATTGTCCTTGGGGCTCCAGCCCAATAAGGCTATATAATTGACTATGGCTTGGCTTAAGTAGCCTTTGGCTATAAAATCCTCAAAGCTAGCGTCGCCCGTGCGCTTGGAGAGCTTGTGAGCGCTGTCTTTCATAATAGGCTGTAAGTGTATATAATTAGGGCGCTCCCAGCCAAAAGCGTCGTATATTAAGTTATACTTATTGGTCGAGGTAAGATACTCAACGCCTCTTATGACGTAATTAATGCCCATCAAATGGTCGTCGATTACGTTGGCGAAGTTATAAGTAGGCATACCGTCGGACTTTAATAAAATATTATCCTCTAAGTCCTTATAATCTACCGTTATTTCGCCAAACACTAAGTCCGTATACGATGACACGCCTTGCTCGGGAATGTTTTGTCTAACGACAAAGGGCTCGCCGGCGGCGATTCTCGCTTTGGCTTCCTCCAGCGAAACATTGCGCAGGCAGTATTTGTCGTATTTGGTGGCTCCGCTTTCTTGGAGTTTTGCCAGCCTTTCTTTTGAGCAAAAGCAATAATACGCCGCGCCCGTCTCGACCAGCTTATGAGCGTAATAGTTATAAATATCCTTTCTTTGGGATTGGATATAAGGTCCGTAAGCTCCGCCGATGTCGGGACCTTCGTCGTATTCTATACCCGCCTGCTTTAGCGTTTTATATATGACGTCAATCGCGCCTTCCACCGTTCTTTCGGTGTCGGTGTCTTCTATTCTTAATATAAACTTGCCGTTATTCGCGCGCGCGAATAGATAAGCGTATAACGCCGTGCGCAAGTTTCCTATGTGCATATAGCCGGTAGGGCTGGGCGCGAATCTCGTTCTTACCATATATCGTTCTCCTTAAGTGTATCTGCTACCTTTTGGGGCAATTGCTCTCTATGTTCCTCAAAAATAGTGTTTATTATTCCCGATTTTTTTAAGCTGTAAGCGTTGTTGCCCGAAACTATTATGTGGTCTAACAAAAGTATATCCAAATACGCAAGCGCCAACGCCAAGTTTTGGGTAAATTTTAGGTCGTTAGGCGAAGGCTCTAGATTGCCCGAAGGGTGGTTGTGCGCCACCAAAATCCTGTCCGCCGAAAACCTAAAAGCTTCCTCGGCGATGCTGCGCGTGTTTACGTAAGCCTCTTTAAGCCCGCCTTGCGAAACCATTCGCTTTCTTACAATCCTGCCCGCGCTGTCTAGGCAGATAATCAAAACCTCTTCTTTGGTCTTGTTGTTGAGCGCGGCGCAAGCTATTCTTTTGGCCTGCTCAAAGTTGTCTATTCGCTCGGCGGCCAGCTCAAATTGATAGTTAATTCTCTTAAAAATCTCGGGCAAAAGCAATATGTTAAGGGCGGCTATCTCGGTCATCCCTTTTACCTTTTGAAGCTCTTTCCAGTCAGCGTAAATCACGTTCTTTAACGAGCCAAAAGCATCCAAAAGCCTGTGCGCGAGTTCGTTGGTGTCTTTCATCGGGATAACGGGATACAAAAGCATCTCGAGCAGCTCGTGCTCAAAAAAGCCGCCTGCCCCGAGGCTTTTTAGCCTTTCTCTCATCCGTTGCCGGTGTCCGCCGTGCAGATGGCCCTTTTTCAAAAATCCTTGCCCCCCTATTCGCTGTTATAGTATAATGTTTTTTACAGAATATGTAAATTAGAAAAAAGTCATTAAACGCACAATTTAATTTATATTAATATTAATATGTTTTATTGTCAAGACGCTAAAGAGGCCAAAAAATATTAATAAAGGACATAAAAAATGGACGACGCATTGCAAACTTTAATTGACTTTGTGAAAATAGAAAGCGTAAAAGGAGAACCCCAAGAAAACGCGCCTTTCGGTTCTAAGGTAAGACAGGCGCTTGATTTTATTTTGGAAAAGGGTAAATCTTTTGGGTTTACAACCCGCGACATAGACGGCTACGCGGGCGAGATAGAATATGGCGCTGGCGACGAGGTAATAGGCGTTCTAACCCACCTTGACGTGGTGCCTTTAGGCGAGGGCTGGACGCGCGCTCAAGGCGAAATTTACGAGGGCAGGCTTTACGGCCGAGGAACGGTGGACGACAAAGGCCCGACCGTTGCGGTCTTATACGCGCTAAAGGAAATTAAGGACGAAGGCATAAAGCTAAACAAGACCGTAAGGCTTATAATAGGCTGCGACGAAGAAAGCGGCTGCAAGTGTATGGAATACTACAAAAAACAAGGCAGAATGCCTAAAATGGGCTTTTCGCCTGACTCGGATTTCCCGCTGATAATATGCGAAAAAACCATATTGCACCTAAGGGCCGCTTTGCCTTTGGATAATTTCTGGAAAGAAAATATTTTGGAGTTTGACGCGGGATTAAGACCTAATATGGTGCCCGCTAAAGCGCGATTAAAAATCAAAAAATCCGCCCTGCCGCCTTATTATAAAGAGCTTGTGGAAAAATACAAAGCCGAGATTGAACAAGACCAAGACGCCGTCGCTTTGAGGTTTTTTGGCGTGTCCGCGCACGGCAGCACGCCGAACCTTGGACAAAACGCTATATGGAAAGTGTTTGACTTCTTAATAGATATCGGGGCTTGGGGAGTAACCAAGACTATACGGCATTACCTGCTAAACGAAAACGCCTGCAAGAATATGGGCGTTTATATCGACGACGGCGAAAGAAGCGGCGAGCAAACCCTTAACGTGGGCACGGCGCATTACGATAAAGAGAACAATACAATAGAATTCAACCTAGACTTTAGATGCCCCATAAACCAAAAGATTCAAAACATCATCAACCGCCTTTCCGACTTGTTCAGCAACGGCAAAATCGAGGTCGTATACCATATGCCTTATTTATACGCCGACCCCGAAAGCTTTTTGGTCAAGACCTTGCTGGGCGCTTACGAAAAAGTAACCGGCAAGACCAACTCAAAAGGCATTATAACCGGCGGCGGCACTTACGCTAGATTTTTAACAAACGGCGTGGCGTTTGGCCCTACTTTTGAGGGCGAAGAAACCAGAATTCACAACACGGACGAGTCTATATCGATAGAAAATTTTTATAAGCTGATACGAATATACAAAGAGGCGATTATAAACCTAGCGAAATAAAAATGCAGGCGGCTAATCTAGCCGCCTTTTTCGCAATTAATTCTAATCGCGACGTTTGAACAGGTAGTATAATCGATTTCTTTAAATTCCGGCTCGCAAGCGCAATCTTTTACGCCTATCGGCACGTCTAAAATACGGGTGCAACCCAGCCTGTCTAACTCAAAATACACCGGGCCGCAGCAGGTATATCCGCAAGGGGCGTCGTATTGAATCAATTTGTATCTGCCTAGCGGCAGTCCTTCAATCACGCATACGCCGCCGCAGCCTATCTCGGCGTTGGCGATAACTCTATCGTCCTCGGTTAAAATTACGAACCTTGCTTTATCTTTCATATTATATTTTATTAATCGTTTCCAATTTTAGTTCCCAATAAAAAACGGGCTTTATATTCTTAAAGCCCGTTGTATATTTTTTAAGTTATTTCATTAGGTCTTAGGGGCGGTTTCTTCGGGGGTTACCGTCCTATACATCTTCATACCCGTTCCGGCAGGGATTAGCTTGCCAATAATTACGTTTTCTTTCAAGCCGATTAACGGGTCGACCTTCTTCTTGATAGCGGCGTCGGTTAGGACTCTAGCCGTTTCTTGGAAGGAAGCCGCGGACAAGAACGAATCGGTAGCCAATGCCGCCTTGGTTACGCCCAGCAATACTCTCTTAGCGCTCGCGGGCTCGCCGCCTTCCATAAGGGCTTTTTTGTTAGCCTCCTCAAAGGCGAATATATCCACAAGCTCGCCGGGCATTAGCTCGGTGCTTCCCGAAGTCTCTATGCGCACCTTTCTCATCATCTGTCTAATGATGATTTCTATGTGCTTGTCGTTAATCTCAACGCCCTGCATTCTGTAAACAGATTGAACTTCGTTTAGCAAGTATTCTTGAACGCCTTTTACGCCCTTGGTCCTTAGCAATGTGCTAGGATTGATAGGACCTTCGGTCAAGGCGTCGCCGGGTTGAATCGAGCCGCCTTCTTCGGCGATTTGAACAATCTCGGGTCTGAGTTTGGCGTCGTAAGGTATTTCGTAAACAGCTTGCTCGCCGTCCGGGGACTTGACCAATACCTCGGTCTTATTGGCGGTCTTGATTATAGAAATCTTGCCGCCGATTTCGGACATAACGGCCGCTCCCTTAGGAACGCGCGCCTCAAACAGCTCTTCTACCCTAGGCAGACCTTGGGTAATGTCTTCCGCGGCCGCGACGCCGCCGGTGTGGAACGTTCTCATCGTCAACTGCGTGCCGGGCTCGCCGATACTTTGAGCGGCTATGATACCTACGGCCTCGCCAATCTTGACTTTTTCGCTGCCGGCCATATCCTTGCCGTAGCACTTAGCGCATACGCCGTATCTGGAACGGCAGGTCAATACCGTTCTGATATTGACTTCCTTAATGCCGGCTTCTATTATCTTGTCTGCGATTTCTTCGGTTATAAACTCGTCCGCGCCGATGATAACCTTGCCGTCTGCAGTCTTGACGGGATCTACGGTGTATCTGCCGACGATTCTGTCTTTTAATGTCTCGATGCCCTCGATTTCGCGAACGACCATTCCCTTAGGCTTTTCGCCCAAAGCGGCGAAGCAGTCGTCTTCTCTTACGATAACGTCTTGAGAAACGTCGACCAACCTTCTGGTCAGGTAACCGGAGTCCGCGGTCTTTAACGCAGTGTCGGCTAGACCTTTGCGTCCGCCGTGGGAGGAAATGAAGTATTCCAAGACGCTTAGGCCTTCTCTAAAGCTGCTTCTAACCGGCGTTTCGATAATCTTACCGTTAGGGTTGGTCATTAGACCTCTCATACCGCAAAGCTGTCTTATCTGGTTCTTATTGCCGCGCGCGCCGGAGTTAGCCATCATAAATATCGGGTTAAACGCGTCCAAGGTCTTCATCAATTCATCGGTGACATCGTTGGTCGCCTTGTTCCAAATATCTATGACGTGCTTGGACTTTTCCTCGCTGGTGATTATGCCGCGCTCGTATTCTCTTTCTTTCTTGATAACGGCTTCTTCGGCTTGGTTAATAATCTCTTGCTTTTTAGCCGGTATGTGCATATCGAATATGCTTGCGGTCAGACCGCTTATGGTTGAGTATTTAAAGCCTAAGTCCTTAATCTTATCCAAAACCTTAGAGGTTTCGGTTGCGCCCTTTAGCTTAAAGGTGCGGTAAACAATTTCTTGCAAGTGCTTCTTGGTTACCAAGAAGTTGACTTCAAGCTCGAATAGGTTGTCTATCTTGGATCTGTCCACAAAGCCTAGGTCTTGAGGTATCGCGTTGTTAAAGATTATGCGTCCGACCGTGGTCTGGATAATGCGCGACATTTTCTTGCCGTCGATTACTTTGTGGATTCTTACGTTGATTTTAGCCTGCAATTCGATTTGCTTGGTTTCGTAAGCCATTACGGCTTCGTCGGGATCGGTAAAGTAACGACCTTCGCCTTTAGCGCCTTCCTTGACTATGGTCAGGTAATAGCAGCCTATAACCATGTCTTGGGTAGGCGTCATAACGGGCTTGCCGTCGGACAGCTTAAGTATGTTGTTGGTCGAAAGCATCAAGAACCTTGCCTCGGCTTGAGCCTCCAAAGACAACGGAACGTGAACCGCCATCTGGTCGCCGTCGAAGTCCGCGTTAAACGCCGTGCAGACTAACGGATGAAGCTTTATGGCTCTGCCTTCTACCAACACAGGCTCAAACGCCTGAATGCCCAATCTGTGAAGCGTAGGCGCGCGGTTTAGCAATACGGGATGGTCTTTTATGACTTCTTCTAGGACGTCCCATACCTCGCTTTTTGCGCGTTCTACCATACGCTTAGCGGTTTTTATGTTATAGTTTGCGTGCTTGTCAACTAGTTTTTTCATTACGAAGGGCTTGAACAGCTCAAGCGCCATTTCTTTAGGCAAACCGCATTGATAAATCTTCAGCTCAGGACCTACGACTATAACCGAGCGTCCGCTGTAGTCTACGCGCTTTCCAAGCAGGTTTTGTCTGAATCGGCCTTGCTTGCCTCGCAGCATACTGCTTAGGGATTTTAGGTCGCGGTTGCCAGGGCCTGTTACCGCCTTGCCGCGTCTGCCGTTGTCTATCAGCGCGTCCACCGCTTCTTGAAGCATACGCTTTTCGTTGCGGATGATTATTTCGGGCGCGCCAAGCTCTTTTAGCTTCTTTAGGCGGTTGTTTCTATTAATAACTCTGCGGTATAAGTCGTTTAAGTCGCTGGTGGCGAATCTGCCGCCGTCGAGCTGAACCATAGGTCTAAGCTCGGGCGGGATAACGGGCAGCACGTCCAAAATCATCCAAGTGGGGTTGCTGCCGCTCTTTATGAAGGCGTTGACGATTTCTAGCCTTCTTATAGCTCTCTTTTTCTTTTGTCCGGGCGCGTTCTTAATGGTCTCTTTGATTTCGGCAAGCTCTTTTTCTAGGTCGATTTTTGCCAAAAGCTCTTTTATGGCTTCGGCGCCCATACCTACCCTAAACGACTTAGGCCCAAACAGCTCGGCCGCGTCGTTCTTTTCTTTTTCGGATAGGATTTGTTTGTAAACTAGGTTAGTGTCGCCCGGGTCGATAACCACGTAGCTTACAAAATACAACACCTGCTCAAGCGCCTTGGGCGACATATCGAGCAGCAAGCCCATTCTGGAAGGCACGCCTCTAAAATACCAAATGTGCGAAACGGGCGCGGCCAGCTCTATATGTCCCATTCTCTCGCGTCTAACCTTAGAACGGGTAACCTCTACGCCGCACTTATCGCAGATGACGCCTTTATACTTTATGCGCTTATACTTTCCGCAATGGCATTCCCAGTCTTTTGTGGGGCCAAAAATCTTTTCGCAGAACAAGCCGTCTCTTTCGGGCTTTTGGGTTCTGTAGTTGATAGTCTCGGGCTTGGTAACCTCGCCGTAAGACCATTCTCTTATCTTCTCTGGACCAGCCAGGCTTATTTGAATTGAATCAAAGTTGTTTAGTTCAAACATTATTCATCACCCTCTTTGTCGTCTTGGTCGTCGTATGCGGTATCTTCGTCAAACAAGTCTAATTCGTCGTCCTCGTCTAGGAAATCCGACTCGTCGTCGCCTTCTTCGCCGCCTTGGACGTCTTCGGGCGCGTTCAGGAAGTCGAAGTCGTCGTCTTCCTCAAGCAGCGCGCTCAAGCCTTCTTCTTCGGCTTGCTCTTCGACTTCGCCCAGCTCGTCTAACGACAAGCCCAAGTCGCCTTCGTCCAAGCTTAGGCTCATATCCTCGTAAGTCTTGAAGTTGTCCAAGTCCATATCTAGCAAGTCTCTGTCGTCCTCGATAATCTCTTTTATGCCTATCTCCTCTTTGTCCTCGGTCAATACCTTGACATCCAATGCCAAAGACTGCAATTCTTTTATCAAGACTTTGAAGGATTCGGGCACGCCGGGTTCGGGGATAGCGTTGCCTTTTACGATAGCCTCGTAAGCTTTTACGCGGCCTACCACGTCGTCGGACTTGATGGTCATAATCTCTTGCAAAATATTGGCGGCGCCGTAAGCGTAAAGCGCCCAAACTTCCATCTCGCCAAATCTCTGTCCGCCGAATTGGGCTTTGCCGCCTAGAGGCTGTTGAGTTACCAGCGAATAAGGACCTGTGCTTCTTGCGTGAATCTTATCGTCAACCAAGTGAACCAGCTTGAGCATATACATATAGCCGACTGTTACGCGGTTTTCAAACGGCTCGCCGGTGCGTCCGTCAAACAGTTCTATCTTGCCGTCTACGGAGCCGTCGGGCGCGACAATGTTGTTTTCTCTTAACATAGCTTCTATATCTTTTTCGCTTGCGCCGTCGAAAACAGGGGAGGCTATATGCCAGCCTAGGTATTTGGCCACCAAACCTAGATGAACCTCAAGCACCTGACCGATGTTCATACGGCTGGGAACGCCCAAGGGGTTGAGCACGATTTGAATAGGCGTACCGTCCGCCATAAACGGCATATCTTCTTTGGGCAATATTCTGGAAATAACGCCCTTATTGCCGTGGCGTCCCGCCATCTTGTCGCCCACGCTTATCTTTCTCTTTTGAGCGACATACACTCTTACCAGCTTGTGAACGCCGGGATTGAGCTCGTCTTTGTTTGCGCGGGTAAAGATTTTGACATCCACTACGATACCGCCTTCGCCGTGAGGCACTCTTAAAGAAGTGTCTCTAACGTCGCGCGCCTTTTCGCCGAATATAGCTCTTAACAGCCTTTCTTCGGGAGTAGGGTCGGTCTCGCCTTTAGGCGTCACTTTACCTACCAAGATATCGCCCGAGCGAACCTCGGCGCCGATGCGGACGATACCGTTTTCGTCCAAGTCTTTGAGCATATCCTCGCCGACGTTGGGGATGTCTCTGGTAATTTCTTCGGGGCCGAGCTTGGTGTCTCTAGCCTCGAGCTCGTATTCTTCTATATGAATTGAGGTAAAGATGTCGTCTTGAACCAACTCTTCGCTTATCAAAATAGCGTCTTCGTAGTTGTATCCGCCCCAGGACATAAACGCTACTCTAACGTTTCTGCCAAGAGCAAGCTCGCCGTTGTCCGTGGAAGGTCCGTCGGCCAAGATGTCGCCCGCCTTAACCTTGTCGCCCTTATGAACGATAGGCTTTTGGTTAATGCAGGTGCCTTGGTTGGATCTTTGGAACTTCTGAAGTCTATATACGTCTTTTTGTCCGTCGGGCGTTCTAACAATAATCTCGTCCGCCGAAACATACTCGACCACGCCTTCTCTTTCGGCAATGACCATAACGCCGCTGTCGTAAGCGACCTTGTGTTCCATACCCGTGCCGATTAAAGGCGCTTCGGTCTTTAACAGCGGAACGGCCTGGCGCTGCATGTTGGAGCCCATCAGCGCGCGGTTGGTATCGTCGTTTTCCAAGAACGGAATGAGCGAGGTAGCCACGGATACCAACTGGCTGGGAGAAACGTCCATATATTCTATCTTGTTGCGGTCGATTTCGGCTATCTCGTCCTTATATCTAGCCATAACGCGGGAGCGCACGAACCATTGATTTTCGTCCAAAGGTTCGTTTGCCTGCGCGATTATATAGTTGTCCTCGTCGTCCGCCGCCATATAACAGATTTCGTCCGTTACGCGCTTATTGACTTGGTCAACCTTTCTATAAGGCGTTTCGATAAAGCCGTATTCGTTAATCTTAGCGTAAGTGCTCAATGAGCTTATCAAACCGATGTTTTGGCCTTCGGGAGTCTCTATAGGGCACAAACGGCCGTAGTGCGAGTAGTGAACGTCGCGCACGTCAAAGCTCGCTCTTTCTCTGTTTAGACCGCCGGGGCCTAGAGCTGAGAGCTTTCTCTTATGGGTTAGCTCCGCGATAGGGTTGGATTGGTCCATAAACTGCGACAATTGCGAAGAGCCGAAGAACTCTTTTATCGCGCTGCTTACGGGCCTTATATTAATCAACGACTGAGGAGTAATCTCTTTGTTGTCTTGGGTTTGCATTCTCTCGCGGATTACTCTCTCCAGTCTTGCTATACCGATTCTGAATTGGTTTTGGAGCAATTCGCCTACGGAGCGAACGCGGCGGTTGCCCAAGTGGTCGATATTATCTATAGTGCCGATGCCGTGGTGCAAGCCGATGATATAGTTGATGGTGGCGATAATATCGTCCAAGATAATGTGCTTAGGAGATAGTCTGTCCGCGTTGGCTTTGATAACCTCAAGCTTTTCTTCCTTGGTCTTTAGTCCCTTGGTCAAAGCCACCAAAGTAGGATAGTGAACTTTTTCAAGCACGCCAAGCTCTTTAGGGTTGCAGTCGATATAAGCGTCCAGGTCGATAAAGTAGTTGCCCATTACGGTAAACACCTTATCGTCCTCCACCATAACGCTTACTTCGTTTACGCCCGAGTTTTGAATCTTAATGGCGGTTTCTTTGTCGATTAACTCGCCCTTTGCCGCGAGCAGTTTTCCGTCGGGCGAAATTACGTCGGCCGCGGCTACGCGGTCTTTGATTCTTTGATATAAATCCAATTTTTTATTGAATTTATATCTGCCGACTCGGGACAAATCATATCTCTTAGAGTCATACAGCAAGTTAAACAAATAAATTCTAACGCTTTCGGCGATGACGTTGTCGCCTTGGCGCAGTTTCTTATTTAACTCTAGCAATGCCTCGTCGCTGGTTAGGACGCTTTGGTCTTTTTTGGACGAGTCTTTTTCGCAGGTGTTTTTGATTATAGCCTCGTTGTGGAACACTTCGAGGATTTGCTCGGAAGTGCCTATGCCGTTAAAGAAATATCTATGACCGCTGTTTAAGAACAGTTTTTCCAGCTGCTCTTTGTCGTTTATGCCTCTAAAGAAATCTTTAGAACCGACTTTTTCGTATAAGTCGTATAACTGCGATTGAGTCATACTTAAGGATTTTAGCAATACGGTCACGGGCACCTTTCTGGTGCGGTCTACGTGCACCCACAATACGCCGTTGCTGTCTTCCTCAAACTCAAGCCAAGCGCCTCGGGACGGAATAATTGTGGCGTTGAATATATCGTTACCGGACTTGTCTTTGCTCTTGTCGCAATACACGCCCGGGCTGCGCACGAGCTGACTTACAACAACTCTTTCAGCGCCGTTGATTATAAACGAGCCCGAAGGAGTCATTATAGGGAAGTCACCCATAAATACTTCCTGGTCGATAATCTCACCGATTTCTTTATTGATAAGGCGGACCTTGACCTTTAGAGGACACGCGTAAGTGGCGTCGCGGTCTTTGCATTCCTTTACGGAATATTTAGGCTCGCCTTCCAAAGAGTAATCCAAGAAATGCAGCTCAATCTTGCCGGAAAAATCTATTATGGGAGAATAGTCAGCTAAAACTTCCCGTATTCCGTGTTCCAAAAAATTCTTATAAGAGTTTTTTTGAACTTCTATCAAATAAGGCATTTGGAGAACTTCTTTGATTTTAGAAAAGCTATAGCGCTCCCTGTTGCCGTATTTGACCTTTTTCACAGGAATTTTAACTTGCTCTGACATCAACTATCTCCTTTATATGTAGAAAAAATTTTGATTTTCTTTTGGAAACTAATTTTAGAAAAAACTATTGAAATTTTGTAATATTTATAATATAATGTGGATATTATCTAACTACTTGATTGGTAAACCAACATACCTAAACTCATTCCCAGCGCTTTAATTGTTTTTATAGTGCAGAAAAAAGCCTTAAGGCGCAAATTGAGATAATAATGCATTTTATTATATTACCATAGCAAGTAAAGGGCTGTCAATGATTCGCACGCCCTTTTTTAATGCCTTTTTAAAAAATTCTAATATTTTTTTTGGTTTTTGGCAGATTTTCCCAAATATTATTTTTTCCATATTTTGGTTATTAAATTCATAAACTTTTTCGAACGCTTCTAGCGCGACAAACCTTTAAATTACCACTCTATTTTTTTGTTGGAAATTGGTTTGACTATTAAATATGAGAGTTATATAATAAACATTAATAATTATAAACTTTGCAAAATAATTATAAGGAGTTATAGATAATGTCCAAAATTTATTATCAAGCCGATTGCGATATAAACGTCTTAAAAGACAAAACGGTCGCTGTAATCGGATTCGGTTCTCAAGGACACGCTCACGCTCTAAACTTGCGCGACAGCGGAGTAAAGGTAGTAGTAGGACTTTACGAGGGCTCTAAGTCTTGGAAAAAGGCCGAAGAGCAAGGCTTGACCGTTATGACCACCGAAGATGCTTCCAAGGTAGCCGACGTCATTATGATTTTGGTCAACGACGAGCTGCAAGCGAAATTATATAAACAAAGCATTCTCCCCAACTTAAAAAGCGGCAAAGCTTTGGCGTTTGCCCACGGTTTTAACATACACTATAACCAAATCGTCCCGCCCGAAGACGTGGACGTGTTTATGATAGCGCCCAAAGGCCCCGGCCACACCGTTAGAAGCGAATACGTAGAAGGCAAGGGCGTGCCTTGCTTGGTGGCAATCCACCAAAACGCTACCGGAAAAGCTCTGGATATCGCCTTGGCTTACGCGGCGGGCATCGGCGGCGCGCGCGCGGGCGTTTTGGAGACCACGTTTAAGGACGAGACCGAAACGGACTTGTTCGGCGAGCAATGCGTATTATGCGGCGGCGTAACCGCGCTAATGAAAGCGGGATTTGAGACCTTGGTAGAAGCCGGATACGCGCCCGAGAACGCTTACTTTGAGTGCGTTCACGAAATGAAACTAATAGTCGACCTGATTTATAAGGGCGGTTTCTCTATGATGCGCCAGTCAATTTCGGACACCGCTGAATTTGGCGACTATGAGACCGGCAAGAGAATAATCACCGAAGAAACCAAGAAAGAAATGAAAAAGGTGCTAAAAGAAATCCAAGACGGCACTTTCGCCGCAAAATGGATAGCCGAAAACAACGCAAACAACAGAGCGCACTTTAACGCTTGCAGAAGGCTAGAGAAAGAACACCTGCTCGAAAAAGTCGGCAAAGAATTAAGAAAGATGTATAGCTGGAACGAAGAAAAGTAAATAAGAGACAATAAATATCAAAGGCTTATGTCTTGCTAGACATAAGCCTTTTTTAATTTTAAGGGCGAAATAAGGCGGTCAGATGTCTTTTTACGCCGCCGTGTTGTCTTCGGGATTGATTTCGGCTTTTGCCGCTTTTTTCTTTCTAAAAAAGTCCAGCGTGAACACGTCGTGCAGGCCCTCAAAGGATTCCGCCAGCGCGTCCATGCCTTTTTTGGTTCTAAGCCAAGCGCCTATCTTGCGGCCGAACTTTGCCGCGAGAGCGATTATAATAAACAGCGCGACAAAGAATACCGCCCACACCCACCAAGCTATGCTGCTGCCGCCCATATAGGCCGAAACGGTGGTTCCCGGGATACGGGTAATGCTGACGAGTATTAGATACTGCCTAAAGCTCATTTTGGTAAGCCCCGCAGCGTAGCAAACAGCGTCGCCGGGGATAAAAGGAATGAGCATAAAGAGTATAAACAATAGCGAGTTTTTGCCCTCGAGTTTATTCTCTATCTTTTGCATTGTTTCGGGTTTTACCACTTGGTATATAAGCGGGCGTCCAAAGGCTCTAGCCAGCCCAAATGCGGCCAAGCTTCCCAAAATAGCGCCTAGTAAAGTAAGCCCTACGCTTGGCCAAATGCCGTATAAATAACCGCCGGCTATGGCTACTATGTTGTTTGGGATTACCGCCAAGATTATGGAAACAAAGACTATTAGGACGTAAACTAGCTTAGACCAAGAGCCGAATTGCTCTATATACGCTTGGACTTTTTCTCTGCCGCCTTCGGCGTTAAAGAAAGTTTTCCAGCCTAATTCTTTTATTAGATAAACTATAGCGAGAACACTTAACGCCAAAATTATGGCTAAAACTATAATGCTTATAATCTGATACGCGCCTAGTTTCTTTTTAGGTTTCGCGTTATTCTCCGCGGCCGTATGCTCGGGTGATTCAGTTTTTGAGTTTTGGTCTTCGATTTGATTCATAGCATTATTATTATATTATGACAACCTTAATATAGCAATTAAAAAGCATTGTTGTTTGGGCGTCAAAAAAACGATTAAACCCAATATCAAAAAATTAGCAAAACTTTTTAGTTGTGTTTTTTTATATCTGATTGTATAATATATTTTGCCTTTTTCATATCCGCTGATGTAGCTCAGCCGGTAGAGCAATTGATTCGTAATCAATAGGTCAAGGGTTCGAGTCCCTTCATCAGCTCCAAAATAAAGCCGTTTTTACTAGAGATAGTAGAAACGGCTTTTTTATAAAGCTTATAATGAAAATACGAAACGGCATAAATCTTTAATTGTAAAATGTGTTATGATATAATTATATAAAAAATTTATAAATTAAGAATTAATGATAATATGGAAAATAAAAAGTCTTCACCGATATTATCAAGCTTATTAAGCGTTATAAAATTTTGTCTTGTCGCAACATTTTTAATTTATAAAAAAAGAATCCTGATAATCCTGATGGTTCATTAATTTCATTAACTAGAAACGCAAATATAAACGATTTACTAATAGAACAAGATAATGACTTTTCATTAAGCATTAATTGTTATATAACCCCTAATTCCGACATAAAAGATTTAGAGCTTACTTTTACTTTTTATGATAAAAAAATGTTGTTGCAACAAAAATTAAGCAAGTAGGTAATGTTCAAAAAGAAACAAGATATAAAATAACCTTAAAATTACCCGATTTCAGCTTTACAGAGATTTTTAATATAAGCAGTTACGAAGTAAAAGTTACTGGTGGAACAGTTTAAATTTTTGATTAATAGAATGAAAAAAACGAAAAAATGATTCTTAATTATCAATACAAATTATTCCGCTGATGCGTATTTTGATATAACATTATCCGACGGATTTATCTTATAAAGAAGACTAATCTCTTTGCGCTATAAAAAAACTTAAAGGCGGTCGATTAGACCGCCTTTTTGTCTTTTGTTTAGCGCTTCTTAAGCGCGAATTTAATTGGGCTTATCTTTTTTCTTAGTATCTAACCCTCATTTTTTTAAATCCTGTCTCATTTCTCTATGGTATGTTCCACAAAGTAGATGTCGTGCCGGTTTAGCTCAAAGGCGAACATTACCTTATTGTCGCCTAGAACTATTCCGTCCGGATAGGACAGCCACCCTACATAGTCCACGACGTCTTTTTTATACGCCCAAGTTCGCATATTGTCATAGCTTACCCAGACCGACAGCGGGCTTCTGTCAATAAATTTATTGCCCGAGTTGGGGGTGTTTAGAAGTATCACGGCGTTGCCAGCCTTTAACAGCTTAGGCTTATTGCCGGGATTGGGAATATCCGTTTTATAGGGGCTTGACCACGTCAAGCCGCCGTCAAAAGAGTCGCTTCGCCACAAAAACCCTGTGTTTTGCACCCTTAAGAGCATCGCGAAATGGTCTTTCTCAAGCTCAACCACGGTAGGCTCAGTCCACTTCCAAGCCCTAACATTGTCTATGATCATAGGAATATCCACCGTTTGGCTGACCTTAACACCGTCGGGGGCGTAAATAATCACGCCGTTTTGGACATAAGGTATTTGGGCTTGCCAGATATACTCGTCGTTTTCTAAAAGCCTTTTGGCCCCGTCTTGGCTTATAGGATAGTTTTGAAAGGCCTGGACAAGCGTTCCGCCGGACGACCAAAACGCGCCTCGATAAAAGGTAAAGCCCCCTAGGTCAAAAGCCTCCTCGCGGCAAAAAGTATAGCCGCCGTCTTCGCTTATATACACGCAATGCTCATAGTCCAAAAACTTGCCGTTGTGAAAGGTCAGATACGCCTTTATCTTATCCCCGTCCACGAACACTTCGGTGCAGTAGACCGCTTTTTTTATATCGGGGCAGATATCCGCGCCGTCCGACCAGGTAGCCCCGCCGTCTTTGCTTCTAAATATCAACACCCGGTTACCCGGAGCCGGCTCCCAAGTGTCTTCGCACTGGCAGATTATTATCAAATCCCCGTTAGGCAAAGCCCTTAAGAACGGCTCACAGGCCAAAGTGTTTCTGTGAACAAACCTTATCTTAGTCATACATTATTATTTCTTTTTAAAGATAAACAACGCGGGAACAAGCAAAGCCACCACGCTTGCGACGCTTGCTGCGCCTTTGCAGCCTTTTTTAGCGCCTGCCTTTTCCATAGATTTCCACTTAGCGTAAAGCTCGATGTCGCCGGTAGAGCCTCTAGGAATGCTGGTTACTTCCTCGCCGCTAAAGTCGCTGTTTAGATACCAGCCCAAGAACGTGTCGCCCTCTTTTACGGGGTCGTTTAGGGTGATTGTCTTGGTAACAATGGTATAAGTGTCAGGGTTGTCGGGATCGTTGGTTCCGCCGTTTAGGTGGTAGGTTATCCTGTATTGCTTTAAGTCAAACAACGCTACGATGTGGATATCCTCGTTAACGGTGTAGGTAAAGTTGGTGTTGGCGACATCTTGTTCCTCATCGTTGATTGTGATGCTCTTTAACTCATAGCCAAGCTCGGGAGCAAGCTGCAAGGAGATTTGCTCGCCGGTTTTTACCGCTATCATACCTTCGTAAGAGATTTTGTCTGTGGTTACCTCGCCGTTTTCGGCTGTGATATAAACGGTGCTCACATAGTCTCTTAGGTTGGTAATGAACTCGATTTTGTCTACCGCCAATCTAGCATTGGCGTTTTCTTCGTTAGTGAAATACATTCTTACGGCGTTGTAGGTCTTAGAGCACAAGTTGGGGAATTGGGTAGTTCCGCCGGAGAATACGGGGTTTTGCTGAGTGGCGGAAAAAGGAATCAAAATCTTGCCTTTGAAGTTGGCGGGGATGTTGCCCGTTCTTCTCCAGTAAATGTCGGAGTAGTTGTTTTCAGGAGAAGCGCCATCGGGTATAGCCAGCGAAGCGCCCGTTCTTAGAGCGGACCATTTTACTTCGTCGCCGTCCCAAATAGCTAGCCTAAAGCCTACGTTTTGAGCAGTTAGGTTGTTTACGGTAATAAGCATTCCGTCCAGACCGCTTATGTCAATAAAGCCGTTTTCGTTTTTTAGCTCGGCAGGGAACAATACGTCTACCGCGCTGCTTTCGTGAACGGTTATGTTTCTAAACTCCCATTCGTTTTCAGCCAAAGGCGCGATATCGAAATATTGCTTGGGCTCGGCGTTATTGACGCTCGTGTAATACTCAAAATCCGCGCCTTCAGCAGCTCTTCCATCTTCTCTTACGGGGTCGAATATCGTCTCTTGTTGATTGGACAAGGTATAATTAGTTCCGTCAACGGTAAAATCGGCTACTTTGAGCGTTCCGATAACCGCTTTTAACTGATAGGTAGAAGCGGCGCCAAAGCTGTAAACAAATCTGATAGACTTAATATGCTCAAGAGTCGCTTCGGGATTAGCGTTGCAAACAAAGCTGGTAAACGGGACTATGTAAACCGTTCTAAAGCGTACAACGGGATTTTGTTGTCCCATCCAGCCGGCGTTTACGTTGTTGATTTTGTATTCAATTGTGTTTAGTCCGTCGTTGGTTATAACGCCTTGGTCGTTCATCCTATAAGCGACCGATTTTGCCTTGATGGTAAACTCATTGTTCTGATTGTCGTTTATGATGATGGTAAAATACAGCGCGGCGTTTACAAAGGTCTCGTAATCAAACACCAATGCCTTGTCCGCAAGGTTTTGGCTTTGGTAATCCACGTTGAGTTTCATTCCGAATATATCTGTCGTGGCGGTGGCAGGCGCGTCGTCTTTTTTGGTCAGTTTGCTCTGAATCGCCATGCCCTCAAAGTTTGAAATCACCAAGCCTATTCTTTGGCTTTGGGTGTCTCTAAAATACACGCCGTCGGTCTCATAGCTGGTTCCCGTGGGAACATATTCGCCGCGGGCTTTAACCGCTTCGGCGGGGCCGCCTGCGAATACAGCCACAGACAGCGCAAGCGCGAATAATAAGGTTAAAAATTTCCTCATCATTTTATTCTCCTTCGTTTTTTTATTAGATTTTCTTTGGTTTTTTTATTTTTACCGATTAGGCGTCCTAATCGCGTTTAGCCTCTTTTTCTTTTGATTAACAGCGCGCTTAAACCTGCGCCGGCTAATACAACGACAGCCGCTGCGATGCCCACTATTAACCAAACATTTGCGCCCGATTTTTCGGCTTTGACGATGATTTCCACCTTTAGCAAGTTATGAACGTCTTGCAAAAGCCCTAGGCCTTCGGGCAAAAAGGTAAAGACATACTTTCCTTCGACATCGGCCTTATATCCTTTGCTTACCCATCTGCCGTTGAGTTGATACGCTTTGCCGTCTTCGTCAATAACGGTCAAAGGCGAAGGCAGATTTTGAATAATATCTTTAGAAAGCGTGCCTTTTTTTACGGTTATGGTTCTATCTAGCCCGCTTGCGCCCACGATGTCCTTATAATCGGACAGCTTGCTTATTACTATCATCTCTTTCTCAAACGCTAATTTACCGTTTTTTATGTCCTGCTCGGTCATTATGGACATTCTGATTTCCTTTTGCTCGTATCTTCCCATATCCCAGATGACATAAATATTTCCCTGCTCGTCTTGGGCTAAATCGGGATAGGACACTTCGGTGCGGCTGTCTAGCAATATAGAGTGCTTCCAAGTCGCCCCGTCGTCTTCGGATAAGTATATGGTCAAATCGGTGCGAGAATTGGTGGTGGCGTAGCTAACCAAGGCTAGGTTGCCTGAAATAAGTCTTGTAATCTCAAACCTAGCTCCCGGGCTTATGAGAGGCGGGTCAAGGTCGTATTCGTAACGCGTCCAGGTATAGCCGCCGTCGTAAGAAAATGACTGCTGCATTCCGCCGCCCGTTCCGCGCTCAAGCTGGGACAGCATCCAAAGACTGCCGTCTTTTTTCTGCACTATCTTGGCTTTGTGATAGCTGTTTAGGTCGCTTGCTGCCGTGCCCGATTGAAACCAAGTAATGCCTTTGTTGGTGGACTTATACACATTGGTAATAGTCTTATCCGAGCCTTGCGCGCCGACCACTAAGCTTCCGTCCGAAAGCACCGTAGGGCGATGGTGAATCATTCTGGCGAACAAATACGCAGGCTCTGACCAGGTAACATCATTTATATCGTCCGCGTCAAAGTTTGAGCTCTTTATAGCGTAAGTGCCCGAGTTGGTCGTTTTGTAATGGAAATATATAATCCATAGCTCGTTTTCATATAAGAAAAACAAGGGCAAAACGGTGGACTCGGACTCGACCGCCGGGTCGATTATCATATAAGGATCCACCCAGGTCTTGCCGCCGTCTTCGCTATAGGCGATAACGCAATAGTTGCGCTGATGCGGCTCGGTAGGTCCGCCCGTATACCACGCCGCCCAAATGCGCTTTTGGGTAACGATGATATTAGGACAGCCTTGCCATATCCTGTCCATAGGCTGATAGGTTTCTTCAGCGCCGCCGACTATGGGCGTGTTTAAATCGGTGTTTTCGCCCACTATCGTTATGTCAGTGGTAAAGTCGTCGCTAAACGACGACGCTTTGGTCAGCATAGGCTTAGCGTCAAACGACGCTATCAGCGTCACGGCCGCTACCAACGCCGCAAATCTCTTTATCTTTTTGAACATAATCATCTCCCGCGAGTTTTTGGATAAGGTATTCTATAAACTCTTCTCTTTTTAGGGCAAGAGAGATATCAGCCACAAACGCATAGTTTTGCTCGTCGGCTATGGTCATTCCTCTCTTGCTGCCTTGGGTTTCCACCCTTACGTATTCTCTTTTGTAGTCGCAAAAGTTTTTGGTCAGTTCGGATATCGCCAAGGCGTCGTGCATAAAGGGCGGCTTTTTAAAGTTCCTTTGCGTCATCCACAGCTTGGTAACTTCCATAAGCGTCTTCATAAACGGCTTTTGGCAAGCGTCAAAAATATCAAGATGAGGTTTTTCTAGATATGTCTCTTTGGTAACGTCGTGTGTTATCATCTTGACCGGCACTTGGCGGTTAAGCGCGTTTTGAGCGCCCTCCGGATCGCATTTAATATTCCATTCGGGATCATCCGAATCAAAACACCCGCCCATAAGCACGATAGCTTTTAGCTTTTTATAGTCCTCAGGGTATTTTTGCGCGAACATTCCTAGATTGGTCAGCGGCCCCAAACACACCAAGGTTATCTCGCCGGGGTGTTTGTTTACCGCTTCCCTGTAAAACTCTACGGCGTGTTTGTCTGAATACTTAAAGCGACTCATTTCGGGTTTGTAGTGCGCCAGATTTGGCCTGCCGTCCGGGTTTACAGTGTCGTAGGACCAGAAAAATATGGGCTCTTTGGCTGGGAAATCCTCGCCCGCGTAAACCTCGATGTCCTGCCTGCCTAAATCGTTTAGCAAAGATTTAGTTATCAATGCTCGTTGGTGACAGTTTCTGTAAACGGTGGTTATGCCTAGTATTTCTAATTCATTTGTGTTTAAAGCCAAACTTATAGCGTAGGCGTCGTCGATATCGTCGCCTATATCCGTGTCAATTACTATCTTCAACATAATGCCTCTTCTTATCGTCTTGTGATATTAGCTGGAACTTCTTTGTTGTATTCGGGATAGCCTAACAGTTTTACGGCCGGGGCTTGATAGTCCGGTCTGTTCTTAGGCCAAGCGAACTGTATGCCTAAGGTTTGCTTATGCTTTTTAAAGCACTTGTTTTGGAACTTTAGCAAATCCTCGTAGCCGTAAACTTTGGCGGTGTTTAAAGTCGAATTATATAATTCTGTCGCTTTTTGCGCGTTGGCGGCTATGATTATTTGGGGAATCTTGTTTGCCCATAAGGTTATCAAGTCCGCCTCTATCTCGACCATTTCGTTGTAATCTTTGTCGTTGGGATCAAGCACAAACCTTAAACCGCGTTTGTCATAGGTGTAAGGGGTTAGCGCGGCCTTAGAGTTGTATTGGAGATAATATTGATAAATGTCCAATTCGTCGCCTCTTACGCTTGTCAACCTTACATACATAGGATTCCAAAGCAGACTGGTAGCTCTAAGCCCTAACACGGTCTGTCTTCCGCTTTGGATGTAGTCCCAAGCGTAATCGGTAAACTCGATTTGGCCGTATGTGTAAGTGTGGTTTTTCTTTTGCCCGTTGACTTCTATTTCGCGGGTTTCGCCAGGTCTTACCACATAATTAAAGGTAACGCCTTCTTGACCGTAGTATAAGGACACGTGACCTTGCTCGGACAACAGCCAATCAAACACCTTGATAACCCTGTCAACGCGTTTGCAGTTTTTGGTTATCATTGTAAACCTGTTGCCATAGCCGGCTAGGTTGGTCAAAAGCGGAGCTTCCTTAGCGTCGTTGGTAATCACGATGGGCACATACTCGACATTTTTTTGGATGTTAACTGTCTTTATGTATGTGGCAAAATCCTGAGGCGAACCGATAAAGGCAAACACGTATCCGTTTTGGATATATCCGCCGATGGCGGCGGGCGTAGCGCTGAGGTTGCCTTGGGTGATAAGCCCTTTGTTATACAGCTCGTTTAGGAACAAAAGCATTTCTTTATATTTAGGGTGCGCGGGCTGATATATAAGATTTCCTTCGGAATCCTCGGGCGGCACGCAGAAGTATTCGGCAAGCTGGGATATAGCCAAGCTTCCCTGCGCGGTAAAGGGCGCCAAGGCTACCGTAGGGTTAGTGTAAAGCGGCAGGTTATAATGGCTTTGCACCCATTGGCACATCTCGATAAAGCCTTGCTTGGTGGTTACATAAGTGTCGGGATTAAAGGAGGGATTTTGGGAGTATTTGTAATCTAGGTAAGCTTCCAGATAATCTTTTCTAACAATTATCGCGCCGTTAGAAATCAGATATCCTCCCATATTCTCGAATTCGGCTATATCTTTGTCTTTATAGCCGTTGGCGGGCAAGCAATACAATTGACCGTCGGACGCCTTGTAGTAATCAAACAAATTCTTGTCTATGCGGTCAAGCATCGTGGGCGCCCATCTTTCCGCCAGCCCGTCTAAAGGCCAGCAATAGCCTTCTTCGGCTAGCTGCACTCTTATAGCGTAATCGTTTACCGTGATGACGTCGGGCAAAGTATTATTGGCTAGGTATGTTCCTAGTTTTGTGCCGTCGTCGGTAACGGGCTTAATCCAGTTAATCTTAACGCCAGTGGTTTGGTATATCTTTTCGGTCATAGAAGGACTGATATAATAGCTTGAAGAGTCTATATACCAGTCGATTTCCACGTCCTCGTCGTCGGGATCAATTTGAAGCCAGCTGTCTTTGTCTTTAGAGGCCAGCGGATAGTCGGGATAATCCGTCTTAGGTCCCGGGCCTTTGCCAAAACAGCCGGTAAACGACACAAGGACGACCAATATCAATAGAAATATCTTTAGTTTTTTCATATTTTTTCTCCTGTGTGTTTCCTTTTTAAGCTTTCGTAAAAAAATCAGCCTTTTACTGAGCCTTCAAAGCTGCCTTTGACATATCCCTTTAAAATCAAAGGATATATCGCGGCGATGGGTAGAAGCGAAACTATTATCGCGGCAAACGACAAAGTCGTAGCCGATATCTGCTCGTAAAGTCTGCCGTCTAGACCTTCGGGGATATTGGCGTCTTTTATCAAGCGCATTAGGAAATATTGCAGCGTTATCAGGTTTTCGCTCTTGGTATAAAGCATTGTCGCCATATAGGCGTTCCAGTGTCCCAAAGCCACCCACATTCCCACGGTTAGCAATATGGGCGAAGAAAGCGGCATATAGATCTTGCGCCAAATCGTAAACTCGTCCGCGCCGTCGATTCTAGCCGACTCGTGGATTTCGTTGGATATTCCCCTAAAAAAGGACGATATGACTATCATATTGTAAACGGAATACATGGTCGGCAAGATATAGACCAGGAAGTTGTCATACAGCCCTATAATATTAACCAGCAAGAAGAAGGGGATAAGCCCGCCGCTAAAGAACATAGTAAACAAGTTGAAGCTTTGGAAGAACTTTTTGAATTTTAGGTTAGGCCTTCCAAAAGCGTAGGCTACTATGGAAGTGTATAACAAGCTTGCGGCGGTGCCTATAACCGTTCTTAATATGGTGTTTTTGAAGCCCGTCCAAAGCCTGTTGTCCATAAAGATTACTTGGTAGTTAGCGGAGGTAAACTGACGGGTAAATAGCCATATTCCGCCGCTTGCGTAGTCCGTGCCGTTGTTAAAAGAGTTGATTATGACATACCAAATCGGGTAAAAGGTTATAAGGGCAAATATAGCCAACATAGCGTAAATTATGTAATCTGCGACTTTCATTCTGTTAAAGGTGCGAACCTTGGCTTTCATACAAACAACCCCCTGCCCAAGAACTTTTTGCTTAGGCTGTTACTTGCCGTAAGTAAGAACACCGATATAGCCGACTCAAACAAGCCCATAGCGACGGCATAGCTGTATTTTCTTTGGGCTATGCCGACTTTATACATATAAGTCGCCAAGACCTCGCTTCTTGAAATATTCAGCCTGTTTTGAAGAGTATAGAACTGCTCGAAAGAGTTGCCCAAAAGCCTGCTTATGTTTAGCAGCAAGAAAACTATTATCGTGGGCGTTATTGAAGGCAGAGTAATATAAATCGCTTTTTGAAATCTATTGGCGCCGTCGATGGTGGCGGCCTCATACATAGACTGCTCTATCGCGGTAATAGCGGCGGTATAAACTATGGAGCTCCAGCCCACGCTTTTTATCAAAGAGCAAATGATTATCTCCGCCCAAAAATATTCAGCGTTGCCTAAGTTTATCGGATTTGTCTTAGACGACACTCCCAAAAAGTAAAGTATAGGGTTTACGATACCCGTCGTCATATCCGTCAAAGCTATGATTATGCCGCCAAATACTATCCAGGATATAAAGTGCGGGAAGGCGGTGATGGACTGAATCGCCCTTTTGTATCTGGAATGACGAACTTCGTTAATCAATAGAGCGAATATTATAGGCGCGGGAAAGTTAAACAACAACATCAAGAGATTGATGCCGAGAGTGTTAAAAAACACGCCTTTAAAATCGGGGTCCGTCAAAAACGACTTAAAATTCTTAAATCCCACCCAATCGGAATACAGCAAAGAATTAATAATGTTAAGCTTTCTATCGCCGTCCTTAAAAGCAAGCAAAATTCCCGCCATAGGCGCGTAAGAAAACACCAGCAAGAACGCCACGCTCAACATCGCCATACAAAATATTTGTATATCCGAATTTGTCCAGCGTTTTTTAAGTTTTTGTCGCATTGTATTTTTATATTGCATTAACTTCTCCAAAAATATGTCAAAAAAATTTTTAGAATTCAGTCTTGTTTTAATTATGGGTTTATATTATAATGCAGTCAATAGCCTAAGTCTTTAAGTTTTTATGCTTTTCCGAGATCGCGCTTATCTTAGGCTAAAATTTACAAAGGATAAAAGATGGTAAACATAAAATACATAACCACCAAAAAATATCAAGCCGGGCGCGTAATCCCGCCCCACGGGCATAATTTGTATGAAATCGTATACTATGTAAGCGCGAAAGGCGTATCCAAACACAGCCGCCAAAAAGTCAGCATAAACGACGGTTTTTTATATTTTTACGACGCGGATATGTCGGACTCGGACATATACGAGTTTGAGAACGATTCTTTTACCCTTATCCAGCCCAGCGTATTGCATTCCGAACAACACTTTTCCGAAGCGTCTATTATAACTTTGGGCTTTACTATGGACAGCCAATTGCCCGTGGAGACCAATATCTTCATAAAAAACGCCCCGGGGGTTAAGTCTTATATCAATAGAATTTTAGAAGAATACAACAAAAAACAATTCGCTTACGATATAAAAATCAATTGCATAATAACCGAGTTATTGATTTACATAAAGAGAATGTATTCGGACAACTACTCGTCCAAAGAGCCTATAGACAACTGCATAGCCTATATAGACGAGTATTTTATGGACGACATCAGCATACCGCAGCTTGCAAAAAACACCGGCTACAGCGCGGACCATTTTTCGGTGCTGTTTAAGAACAAGACGGGCTTAAGCGTAAAAAGATACATTATTAATAAAAGATTGGACTTAGCCAAGCGTCTATTGCAAAGCACTTCTTTGTCAGTGGCTCAAATCAGCGAAAGCTGCGGGTTTAAGTATTCCAGCCAGTTTACCAAGATATTTATCAAATATAACAAAATCTCGCCGCTGCAGTATAGGCATAAATTTAGAGACAAAGATGCTAAGTAGCTACGCAAAAATCGCATAAAAAGGCATATTGAATTGGTAATTTTTGCGTGTTATAATTAAAGTATGATAGTGCTCTCGCTTTTATGGAAATTCACCAAATTTGTGTTTAAGCTGGCATCAAAAATCTTAGGATTTTTGATAGTCAAGCTTTATTTGTGGATTCCATTGGGCTTCGCGGCAATATTCGCGATATGCTCGGCGGCAGTGCCTTTTTCTTTCCTTAAATACATGCCGCACTTTATAGTAATCGTCTCTAGCGGCCTGGTTTTGAGCATGCTTTTGTTTGTTAGAAAGCTTCTAGGCCTAAAGCGAGCGAAAAAGCCCGAGCCTGAGCCCGATATCTTGCCCAAAAAAGAAAAAGCGAGATTTGGATTTTTTAAGAAAAAACGCGCTATCGACAACAATCCCGAGCCTATCCAATACAACCAAAACCAAAACTATCCGCCCCAGGCTTGGAATTACCAAGAGCAATATGTAGGCCCTGAGGACATAAAAAGGTCGCTACTGCAAAAGCGTAACGCCGAGTGGTTTAACGCCACTTACGAGGTCGTGCCCGAAGTCAAGCCTGCGCCTAATATTCCAGACCTAAAGGCTTATAGCAATTCCAACTATTACAGCAACAATTACGACGTGGCTTTTGAGTCCCCGGCGAAATTATACCGCACGCGCAAAGATCCGTCTTTGTTCATAGCTGAATATCCCGATAGACTTGAGTATTACCGCAAAACTTCCAACGGCTTTGTTTTGGTCAGCGTTGAAGAAAATTCTCTAAGACTCCAAAACAAATACTAAACAACCGCCTAAATAGAATATATTGTAATAGGAGGTGTTTATGGATATTTGTCTTTCCAGACAAGACAATTTGGAGCTTGCCCAAAAATACCTGACCAAAGGCATTTACTCTTGCGCCAAACTTGCCAACATCAACATCACCCCCTATGAAATCCAAGCGGTCTTGGAAGATATCGACGTGTCTAGAATCTCGGACGAACATAAAAGAATAATAAAGAATCTCCAAAAAGCTTGGCAATACGCCTTAGACAACTTAGACAAAGAAACCAATCTTGAATTCTTGAGCAAGATAAACTCTATTATCCTAGAAGGCATCGACGAGCAAGCGGGCAAGTTAAGAGCGCAGCCTAACGAGAAAAATTTGCCGCCGCCCAACCCCGAGACAGTCAAGCAAGACCTAGATACTATACTCAAGATAGAAGACACTATAGAAAAAGCCCTAGAATACTTCCTATACGGCTGCAAATATCAATTGTTCCCCAAAGGCAATAAGAGAACGGTCTTGATAGGGACTAACAGCATATTGATAAAAAACGGCGCCGGGCTTTTGCTGATACAAGACAAAGACTTGGTGGACTTTAACCTAAAATCGCTATACTATTACAACACCAGCAAGAGTAAGCCGTTTAAGGATTTCTTATACGAGAACTGTATAATAACTCAATAAAACTTGCCTAAATAAAAAACAGTATCTTCGATTGAAGATACTGTTTTTTTGTTTAGTCATTGTGTTCGGATTTAGGAAGCTTGGATAAGTCGTAAGGAGTTTCTTGATATACCGCGTAGTTGAGCCAGTTGTTAAACAACAGCATCGAATGGCTTCGCCAGGTCATAGGCGGGATTCTGCCCACCTCGTCGTTGACATAATAGTGCTTGGGTATGTCTATTTCTAAGCCTTTTTGAAGGTCTCTCATATATTCCTTATGTAATGTGTCAGCGTCGTATTCGCTGTGACCGGTTACATACACGTGGCGCAAGTTTTTGGTGGCGACTATATAAACGCCCGCCTCGTCCGATTCGGACAAAATTTCCAAAGAAGGGTGTTTTTCGATGTCTTCGCGCCTTACCTCGGTGTATCTAGAGTGCGGAGCGAGGAAAATATCGTCAAAGCCCCTGACGATAGGATTTAGCTTAGAGCAGAGCCTATGCTCAAACACGCCGCTTATCTTTTTGGGCAAGCGGTATTTAGGAATGCCGTAGTGCAGATACAGCCCCGCTTGCGCCGCCCAGCAAATATATAATGTTGAGTAAACGTTGGTGTCAGCCCATTTGATTATCTCGGTCAATTCGTCCCAATACAAGACGTTGGGGAAATCCATAGTTTCCACAGGCGCGCCCGTAATGACCAAGCCGTCGAATTTTTCGTTTTTTATTTGGCTGAAGGTCTTATAAAACTCCTTTAGGTGTTCTTTGGGCGTGTGCGTGCCTTCGTATGTTTCCGTTCTTAGCAGCACCACGTCCACTTGAAGGGGCGTGTTGGATATAAGCCTTAATAATTGGTTTTCGGTGACTTCTTTTATGGGCATCAGGTTAAGTATGACCAATCTAAGCGGGCGGATATCTTGCGATGTGGCTCGCTCTTGAGTCATAACGAAGATATTTTCTTTCTCCAAAGCTTTTACAGCGGGAAGATTGCCTGATACGTTAACGGGCATATATACCTCTGACACAAAAATTTATTTCATATATAATAAATTAATATTCGATGTTTTGTCAATAGTTTAAATGCGCTTAAAAAGACAAAAAACCCGTTTGGGGGAAACGGGTTTTTTGTTATATTTCTATGGCCCAAGGATTATTAGAGTTTTCTGTTTTTGATTTCGTTTATGCGCGCGTTGTAGTCGTCTTCCTCGATATAGTTGCCCCAGATGTCCCTTACGTATTTTTTTACCTTGTAATCGGCTATCCTGCCGTCGGCCGAGCTTACCACATTGGTCGGAGCGGTGGTGTGGTGGCCTTTAACACCGCTCATAGCGAGCTTAGCTTGGATTTTTTTCTTGTTTCTTAGCGCTCTTGCCAAAACGAACACCAGCAAGAACAAGACCAATGCGCCGGCGCCAAACAGCATTGTGTAGAGGTTATTGGAGAACACGGTGGGTATAAAGCCGAACTTGGTCATATAATACGCTTTGAGCATAATGTCCGTGGGGACTATCTTATAGTAAGCGAAATATGTCTGCGACACGTAGAACAAGCCGCCATAAATGCCGCCAAACAACAAAGCTTCAAGAATAAACTTTCTAAAGTTGCGGATTACAGGCAAGGACTTAATAAGCGCGGTTACAGCAAGCCCGCCTAAGCCCGCCAAGATATAAGCCGTCCACCAAGGCAAATTGCTCAAGAAAGCTATCTTCCAACCTACCCACCTGGTCGCGAATATAGTCAAAGGGACAAGGGGGACGCTCACAGCGACCGCTACGCCAAAGAACGCCACAAGTCCTAATATTGATCTAATTACCCATTTTATGAATCTCATGTTGTTACCTGCCTTTATTTACACTATAAATATACTATATCGCGCAAAAAAAAGCATTAACAACATATTAAAAAAAGATTAAAATTACATTAAAATTCTTTTTCACGCGAAATTAGCTCGACGCCTATAGACCTTTTTGTTTTTTTAGGCTTTTTGATTTTCCCAAAAAACGCCTTGATTTTTGATAAAAAAGACGCTTTAAAGGGCTTGTTGGATCTAATAGGCGGGGCAAGCTCTATAATCTTGCCGTTTTCGATAACGCCTATCCTGTCTATACCGGCGCACTCGCTTAGCTCTTTTAGACAAACGCTTAACAACACGCTATAGCCTAAGCTCTTTAGGGCGGTTATGGCTCTTTCCAGCATAGGCTTAATGGACGCGTCGGTAAAGCTGTCGGCGTCGATGATTATTACTCGCTTTTTGGTGGTGGACTGCGCGGCGATATTCAAAAGCGCGGCTTCGGCGCTGGAGAGATTTTTTAGCTTGGTTCTGCTGTGGCGTTCGAGATTGAACCTGACCAAGCGGTCTTTTATCACGTTAAGGCGTTGGGCTCGGGGCATTTCTAGGTGCGAGAATTTATACTCAAGATATTCGGTCACGTCAAAAGTGCCGAACAAAATGCTGGTGCGCAAGATATACCGCTCGGAATTGCTTGAGATTATATCGGCTAAGATAGTGTCGTCTTCAATGAGCAAAACCAAATCTTTCTTTTGGGAGGCTATAATCTTTAAAAACAACCGCTTTAGGGCGACATTTTGTCCGTATAGCGCCATAGCCTCGCCGGTATTCAATCTTAGGCTCGCGTTATCCAAAAACACCTCGTCGCCTTTTTTGAGAGTGATGCTGCCCGTAAGTTCTTCCATCATAAAAAACACTCCAACCCCAAGATTTTTTAATATAAAGATTATGCCCCTAAAAAAAGCGTCTATACAAAAAAATTTTGAGCGCATAAAAATACAGTCAAAAATTCAAATTTTTTTAAAAGCGCAAAAAAAGAATAATTATTCGGCGCTCTATTCATACTAAAGGCGTATGATAATGGTAAACGGCGGACAAAAATTATCGGGCGAAATTATTGTCAGCGGCAGCAAAAACGCGACACTCGCGATTATCGCCGCGGCGTGTTTAAGCGACACTCCCGTGATTTTAAGAAACGTGCCTTTGATTGAAGACATCTTCGATATGCGAGAAATCCTGCACTCCTTGGGATGCCGCACCCACATAGACGCGCGCGGAGAGATGGTAATAGAGCCTCAAACTATAAACAGCTGCTTTGCCGTCCACCCTAAGATGAGAAGCATAAGGGCGGCAAGCTATTTTATGGGAGCGCTGATTGGCAAGTTTAAAACGGCGTGCGTGAGTATGCCGGGAGGATGCAAAATCGGCTCAAGACCGATTAACTACCACTTGGACGGGTTTAAAGTCCTAGGCATACAGAGCAGGATAGTGGAAGATAAAATTTTCCTAAGCGCCCGCGGGGACATAACGGGCGGAGAGATAGACCTGCCCTACCCTTCGGTAGGAGCGACCGTTAACCTAATGATAGCGGCGGCGCTTGCCAAGGGCAAAACAATAATAAAAAACGCCGCTAGAGAGCCTAACGTTGTGGACGCCGCTAAATTTTTGGTCTCTTTAGGGGCTGACATAAAAGGCATAGGCACTCCGATAATTGAAATCAACGGAGTGGAAAGGTTGGCCCAATCCGAGCCTTACATTATTTCGCCCGACCACATCGAGGCGGGAACGTTTATGATATATTGCTGCATAGCGGGGGGAGAATTGACCTTGAGAAACACCCGCCCTAAGGATTTGCAAAAGGTTATTATGGTATTAAGAAAGATGGGCGCTAAAATAGAAAGCGAGGGCGACACGATAAAAATTTCGGTGGACAAAAGGCTAAAAGCGGCGCACATAACCACAGGCCCGCATCCCGAGTTTCCCACAGACTTGCAGCAGCTAATGCTCAGCCTTATGGCGGTGTGCGACGGCGTCAGCACCATTACCGAAACGGTGTTTGAGAACAGGTTTCAGCAAGTGGAAGAGTTAAACCATATGGGCGCCAAAATAAACGTCCAAGGCAACACGGCGGTAATAGAAGGCGTGGAAACGCTTAACCCTTCCAAGGTGGCGGCAAGCGACCTAAGAGGCGGGGCCGCCCTAGTCGGCGCCGCGCTAAAAGCCAAGGGCGTGTCCATAATAAGCGGGGATAATTATATAAGCCGCGGATATCAAGATATAGTGGGAAAACTCTCAAGCGTAAACGCTCAGATAGATTATTACGCTTAAAATTAGCAAACGCGCTAAAACGGCGCGTTTTTTTAATATTTAATTACGCTTCCCGACGAGGTCCTTTCGACATAAAGTTTTTTGGGCAGGCGCTGTTGAAGCTCGGTTCTGTGGGATATAAGCCCTATAACAAAGCTGTCTTTTAGTTTCTCAAGCGCGTCCATCACGGTGTCGATTAAGTCCGAATCCAAAGTGCCAAATCCTTCGTCTATGAACAAAAATTCCACCGCCGCGGCTCCGCTTCTTCTAGACAGCGCGCGTGAGATAGCCACCGCTAGCGAGAGCGACACCAAAAACATCTCCCCGCCCGAAACCGTGTTTACCTTGCGGATTTCCCCGCCGCAAAAATGGTCTTTTATGAAAAACCCGTTTTGGTAAACCAGCTCAAACTGCCCCATTGTCAGCATATTAAGGTATTCGCTGGCCGTATAGGTAAACTCCTCTATATACTCTTCGGCCATAAATTCCATTAATTTGTTTGACACGGTCAGCTTATGAAGCTGGCTGATTAAATCCAATTTCTTTTGAGCCTCGTCCAGCTCTTTTTTTCTCTTTTGGTATAACTCCAAATCCTGCTCTAACCGCTCTAAGTCGCTTTTTAACTCCCCTAACTTTTGGGAAAGCTGGCTTTGAAGCTCTTCGTATTGGGTTTTTTGCGCTCGGGCTTGGTCCAGCTGGTCTTGGGAGACTTCTTTAGAGTTTAATCCCGATATATTATTTTGATAGTTGTCAAGGTCGGACATAATCTTGATAAGGTCTTGTCTAGCTTGGCTCAAAGCCTTGTCCGCCGCCTTTTCGGCGTTCTCAAGAGCTTGGATTTTTGCGTCCAACGCGAGATATCTTTCTTGGCTGTCTTTGATAGCGTCGTCAAAGTTGGCGTAGCCGCGCAAGACCTTATTTAAGTTTTCTTGGTGCTCCTCGATTTGGCGGGCTAAATCCTTGCCCCGCTCTTCAATCTGTCCCAAGAGCGTCTCTTTTTTCTCTAACTGAGCGGTTTGGTCCTGAATATATTTTTGGGTTTTGTCGTGTTGCTGGATTAAATTTAAGCAATTATCTTTTTTCTTTTGAAATTGCTCTTTGGTTTTTTGGCAGTCTTCGTTTAATCCAAGGCTCAATATTTCGTCTTGAATGTTTTTTATCTTTTCCTTTCTTTCTTTAATATCTTTTTCTAAGTTGGATATTTTTTCGGCCTGCGCCGCTTGAGCCGCGGAAAGATCGTAATAAATCTTCTCCCAATAATTGATTTTATTGTTTATATCGTCGAGATTGACGATTTCTAAATCTTGGGGCAGTTCTTTAACTATATTGCCGCATACGGGGCAGTTGTCTCCCAATTTAATCTGAGAGCGCAAAACCACCCTCGCGTTGTGTATTGCAAGGCGCTCTTTTTGGCCTTTTAGCTCTTCCAAGGTCTTTTTATATTCGTTAGCTTTTTGCAATAACTCGCCTTGAAGAACGTAATATCCTTCAAGCTCCCGGGTATTATTATTGACTGTCTCTTGGTGTTCTTTTAAGTCGCTGGATAATTTAAGATAACTTTGGACGCTTGAGTCGTATTCCTTAAACTTTTCGGTCAAAGCCACGGCGAGGTTGTCGTCAAAGGTTAAGCTTATCTGCGTTAAATTTTTAATACCCGTTAAATCGTCGTTTATAAGCGAAATTCGTTTTTCTTGCTCAATTCTTGCGTTTTGCAAGCTTTCTTTTATTTGATTTATTTCGCCTCTTGTTTGCTTATATTCTTGGGCTTTTTTGTTTTTTTCCTCGGTTAAGGTTTTAATTTTGTCTACGCTTGATTTATTGTTGTTCAGCGAATCTATGTATGACTTTATTTCTTCCTTTTGTCGCGTTAAAGCCTTAATCTCTTTTGCTTGCTCGGATTTTAGATTATAGTCCTCTTCAAGCTTTTTAATTTTGATTTCCAACTCGGCTTTGTCTTGCTGTGCTTTTTTGATTTTTTCTCGCAAGTCTAAATATCTAATGTATTCATCGTATTGTTTTTCTAGTTCCTTTAATCTTAAATCGGCTTGGTCTTTTAAAAGGGTAGCTTTATCTAAATCGGATTGGCAGTCGAGTAATTCTTTTTTCTTGTTATCTATCGCTTTTTTGTCTATCTCGCCCATACCGCTTAACAGGCTTTGAAGCGTTTGGACTTGGGCGGCATACTTTTGCCTATATTCTAAAACTTTGTTGTGCAGTTCCTCGCCGTATTTGTTGAGCGAAAAGATGTTGCCTATCATCTTTTTGCGCTCGGAAGCGTCGGCTTTTACGAACTTATCGTATTGACCCTGCTCTAAGATGACGCATTGGGTAAAGTCCTTTTCGTCGATTTTCAATAAATCTATCACAAAATTTTTAACGTCTCTAGCGCCCGACGCCAAGCTGATTTTTTCTTGAGTGATGTCGAATATCTCGGCGTCCATCTTGTTGCCGTTGAGAGTTTTTAATTTTCGGGTTATTAGGTATTTTTTTGTGGAGCCGTCTTTGTTAAGAGTAAACACAAATTCTATATAAGCCTGCTTGTCTATAAGGTTTACTACGGCGTAGTTGTCCAACCTTCCACTGGGCAGGTCGCCAAACAATGCTATTATTATGCTCTCCACAATAGCCGACTTGCCCGAGCCGGTTTTGCCGCAAATGCCAAAAACGCCCTCGCTGGAGAGGCTTTCAAAATCTATAAACTGCTCGGTTTGGTAGTTTTTTATGCCTTTTATCCTTAAACTGACGGGTTTCATAACTCGTTCATAATCTCCAAGAACAAATTGACCAATTCAGCGCTTGGCTCGCTGCTGTATTGGCTTTTGTAATACTCAATGAATATTTCTCTATCCGATTTTTGGCGTCTGTCTTTTACGACCGTTTTTTCTCTTTCGGGCAGGTTAAGCGAAAACCTTAGCATATTGGGAAAAGCTTTCAGTCTTTTTACGTCGCTGTCTTTAAGGCTTTCTTGTATATCAAGCTCAAGCCAAACCCATTTGTCTTGATTAGCGTCCAACATCTCCAACGCTTGAGCAACGCTTTTCGCTTTCAAAATTATCGCGGGCTTGTATTTTGTTAAGGGAACTCTATTGACTATGGTTTCTTTTAGGTGTATGTCGGCGACAATAACCGATTTTTGGGAAGTTTCGTCGAAGGCGTAAGGCATTATCGAGCCGCTGTAATGAATGTTTCTAGATTTTGAGATGGTCTGAGGCTTGTGGATGTGTCCTAGCGCCGTATAGTGCGCCGGGGGGAACGCGTCTATAGGTATGAGCCTTGCGCCGCCCAATTCTATCTCTCGCTCGTCGCCTTCTTTTACCCCGCCTACGCAAAACAGGTGGCTAATATTTATGTTGACGCTGTCTTGCTCAAAGCCTTGAGCCCCCTCGAACAATTTGCTTTTTACTCTGTCTATGTAAGTCGTGTTTTCGTCTATCGCCTCTCGCAGTCTAGAGTCGGACGGATAAGGCAGTATATTGACGCAAACCTTTTGACCGTTTATCTCGGTCTTTACATAACCCTTGCCGCCTAAGAATTTCTTTGAGTATGTTATGTTATGCTCGCCCGCCAAGACTATGTTGCAAGCAAGCGCCATTTCTTTTGCGGCGGACAATCTCGCCGGGTCGTCGTGGTTGCCCGCTATAACTATTACCGTGCAAATCCGCCCCAGCTCCACCACGCTCTCAAAAAACAGCGTCTCGGCGGCGGCCGAAGGCATAGCGGTGTCGAAGACATCGCCCGCGATTAGCGCCAAATCCACCTTGTTTTCGCGCGCTATATTGATAATTTCTTGCATTACGGCTGTTTGCTCTTCCAAGCGGTCGGCGTTAAAGAGTTTTTTGCCTAAATGCAAGTCGGCTGTGTGCAATATTCTCATAGTTATTTACCATTTTATATTAACACATAAAATCTTTTTGAACAATATATTGATTTTCGCGCGGTCTAAAAAGATTTTAAAAACATAGTTTTTTGCCCCCGCGCGGTTTGGGAATAAAACTTGAAGTTTGCCCCAAAAAATGATATCATTTAGTTCCATATATTTATTTGTTTTTAGGGTATATACATGTTGGTCAGTTTTTCGGGCGAATATTTGATGGAAAGCTACACGGGGATAGACAACCTGTTTATCTCCGAATACCTTCCGCAAGCGCCCGATATGTGCGTTAAGGTTTATATCTACGGGCTGTTTTTGTGCGCGCATCCGCATACCCCCGACAACGATTTGGAAAAGATGGCGCGCGCTTTGGCTATGCAGCCGTCCGAGATAATCGACGCTTATACTTATTGGGCGGAGCTTGGGCTTGTGTCCATAGTGAGCCATAACCCTTTTTCGGTAAGATATCTGCCGCCCAAAAACGCTCTCAACATCAAAAAATACAGCGCGGCAAAATACGCTGAGTTTAACTTAAAGCTTGAGGCGATGCTCGACCGCGAGATACTTCCCAACGAGTTTAACGAATACTACAGCTTAATCGAGACCTACCATATAGAGCCCGAAGCGTTTTTGCTCATAGTCCGCTATTGCGTGGAGCTTAAGGGCGCGAATATTAATTACAAATACATTTCGGCGGTGGCTAGAAACTGGGCAAACGCCGGCATAACCACCTGCGAAAGAGTGGAGCAAAAGATATTGGAATACGACAAGGTCTCCGAAGAGCTTGCCCAAGTTATGAAGGCGCTAGGCAGCCGCAAAAAGGCGGATATCGACGAGCGTTCGATGTATCTAAAGTGGAAAGAAGAGTTTTTATTCGATTTAGACACCATAATCGCGGTGGCAAAAAGGATAAAAAAGGGCGGTTTTGCCAAGCTTGACAGCGCCTTGACCAAATATTACGAAAACAGGATGACGACCATCCAAGAAATCGAGGAGTTTGAGAACAACCGCGAAAAGTTATACGCTTTGGCGAGAAATATAAACCGAACCATAGGCGTTTATTACGAACAGCTGGATTATATAATAGAGACATATATAAACGATTGGATAAGAAAGGGTTACGAGGAAGACGCGCTTTTAATGATAGCGGACGCTTGCTTTAAGCGCAATATAAGAACTTTGGAAGGAATGAACGACCTTGTCAACAAGTTCTACAAACAAGGCCTAGTCACCGCCGACAGCATAAGCGGGCATATAGAGAGATTGAGCGAAACCGACAAAAAGATTAAGCGGATTTTTGAGACTTTAAATATAGACAAAAATATCACCAGCTGGGACAGGGACAGCTACAGGACTTGGACTTATTCGTGGGGGCTTAGCGACGAGCTAATTTTGTATTGCGCCGAACTGGCCAAAGGAACGGCTTCCCCTATCGCGTATATGAATAAAGTTTTGGCGTCGTGGTATGACCAAAAGATTGCCACGGTAGAGCAAGCAAAACAGCTAACAGCGCCCCAGGCCGCAAGCGCGCCTATCCAACAGCCCGCGGCAAAGAGAGCCTACACGCTGCAAGAGCTCAACGCGTTAATCGATGACGTTTCAAAGGTGGATTTTTAGGATATGGTTTTGAAAGAAGTTTTAGAAGAATTGAAAGACCGTCAAAGCAAGGCGTTAACAATAGCGGAATATAATTATAGAAAGGCGCTTGAGGACGACAACTTTTATAAAATAGAAAAAAAATACCGCGAATATAGCTTTCTTTGCGGGCAAAAACCTGATTCCAAAGAACTGGCGGACGAATTAAAAAAGATTGAAGCCGAGCGTCAAAAAATTTTGGACAAATTAGGGCTTGATATATACCCGCGATATTCTTGCCCTAAATGCCAGGACACTGGATATATAGGAAAAGAGCTTTGCGTTTGCGCAAAAAGAGAAGTTTCCCAACGAGTCGCCGCTATGTGCGGTATTTATGGCAACATCTCTTGCAATTTCGACGAATGCGATTTTGAGGTGTTTAAAGAGCCCAAGCAAAAAGAATTAATGATTCAAACCTATGAGAAAATGAAACAATACTGCGCCAAGTTCCCTAATACTAATTATAATACTATTATTTTCAGCGGTAGCACGGGAACGGGCAAAACGCATCTTATAAGCTGTATCGCGACCGAACTTACTTACCGCGGATACGACGTGTTCTTTACTACCGCTTTTGGGCTTAATAATATATTCTTAAAAAGCCATACCGCTTATGTGCAAGAAAAAATCCAATATTTGGAACCGCTCATTAATTGCGATTTGTTGATAATAGACGACCTTGGAACAGAGCCTATCTATCGCAATGTTACCGAAGAATATTTATACACTATTGTTAACGAAAGACTGCTAAAAAGAAAACACACCTTAATTTCCACCAACCTAGGCTTAGAGGATATCTTCGACCGCTATGGAGAGAGAATTTTCTCTAGGCTAAATAATAAAGCCAATTCTTTGTTCTTATCCTTTACCGGCAAAGACATAAGGCTAGACAGCCGAAAATAATAAACCATAATTTTTCAGCTTAAAAATTCTTGATTTATACTTGCCAACAGGATAACGATATATTATAATTGATAAGAGTTTTTAATCTATTATCAATTTGCTGATGTAGCTCAGCAGGTAGAGCACCTCCTTGGTAAGGAGGAGGTCACGGGTTCGAGTCCCGTCATCAGCTCCAATAAGACCGCAAAATTTTGCGGTCTTATTTTTATTTGCTTCATATTAAATAAGGTATTGCGTTTTTAAAGCGGCAAAACACAAAATTTCTCTTTTTTAATTTTCTTTATCTTCTTGCCCTTCTTTCTTCTGGAATTTTAATATCAAACCCATTAGGATTGCCACCGCTATCGCCAAAAGCGCAAAGACGCCGAACACTATCCAAAACGCTAAATTAAAGGACTTCATAGCCGAAAGCCAGATTCCAAGGCCTAACAGCAATAAATGTCCAGTTAAGATAGTCCAAAATAATATCTTTTTCTTAGATTGGCTGTCCAAAGAATTTATAACTTCTACCGCCTCAAAAAAAGCTGCGGCCAATAAGAGCGTTTGCATTAACGCCCATTCCCAAGAAAAGCCCGTCCCTATTTTTAAGATAGAATACGCCAAAATAGTTATGACTCCGACAGCAAAGCAAAAGACAAAAAACGCGTTTTTCCATTTTAGGTTGTGGTCTTTTTTGAAAACGAATAAAAATATCAACGACCAAATAATCGGCAAGAAAAATGCTATTATCTTGACTGCCAGCGCAGCCTTATCTAGGCTATTGGGAACTACGCCGGTCGATACCGCCGCCAAAATCCAAACGGGCAAAAAGAATAAAAAAATCTTAAAAAAATTTTTGCCCTTTAGATTGATTTTGTCTTTAGCTTCCAGCGCGCTGACGACCAGTATTATTAACACCGCCAAAAAATACGGCGATAGCAATAAAAACCAATAACCTCTCATCGCTTTTTTCCTTTTATTAAAATTTTATATAATCATTATATCATCAAAACAATGCCTAAAGAAATAATTGTAATATGTTTAAATCTTTGATAATCTCATTTTTACAACAAAAAAGGCCGTCTAAAACGGCCTTTGGTTTTTGAAGAAGATTATAACTTATTTTTTGCTTTCTATAAACTTGACCACGTCGTCGTAATAAGGTATGGACTGCAT
>DATCKE010000033.1:0-38073 GCA_036562445.1 Clostridia bacterium | reverse complement strand
ATCGAAGACGAAGTTAAAAGATCGTCAGTGGCATATCGATGAAGCTTCTTGTGATGGCTTTCGTTGCCCAAACGGGGGCTGTTGCTGGAAGATAGGATAGTGGGCGTTCCGTAACGGCATACGGAGTCCGACCCAATATCCGTTGAGGTCACTTAAGGTAACAAAGTTGGATTTTGTTACTTTTTGTGAATTAAACCTGCTATGCGGTAGAAATGCTGTGTACAGTGTAGCCAGCCTTGAGTGTTACGGGCGGATTAAGGAACAACGCTTGATCTAAGTCGGCCAACTTAATCAAGCGATCGCCTAATGAAACCCGTGATGCAAAAGAGGATAAGATTGACAGTGAATGTTGAAGGAAAGCTTCTAGGCTGTAGTCCAGGCATATTAAGGATTATAGTGTGAACTCATAGGCGATTCAGTTTTCCGTATGGCAACAACGGAATGCGCGGTTTAAAAGTAAACTGCCTCTTCGGCAACGGGAGGTACTGCGTAGGGAAATCCTACTGAACCTTAAGTCGCAAGGTTTACTTAATATGCCGCCTCTAAAACCCGAATACGATAATCAATTCTATTGGACGGCGGGATATATGAATCTTTGGCTAATTAACGAAGCTGCATATATTTCGCCGTCCAAATACTAATAATAAACAAAAAAGGCTAATAAACGTGGAAGGCGACGGCAGTCATTTAAACAACGGCGTTAATAACAATATCAACGGTAACGGCAACAATAACAAAACTCCAAAAAAACCTAACGATTCCGAACACAAACAGAAAAAGAAAAATAAAAACGGCCCTAAAGTATGGCCGTTAAAAGCGTTTTTTATAACAATTTTATTATCAGTATTATTTAATATCTTATCATCAATCGCTATGACTAACGCCGGTATTATTGTTATAATATCGGTAATTGTTGTTTTAATAGTCATAGGCGTTATTTTCGATATGGTAGGAATGGCGGTGGCTTCTTGCGACGAAAAGCCTTTTTACGCTATGGCGGCCAAAAAGGTTAAGGGAGCAAAAGTCGCCCTAAAGCTGATAAAAAACAGCGATATCGTCGGAAGTATTTGTTCAGACATTATCGGCGATATCTGCAATATTATAAGCGGCGCGGCGAGCGCGTCTTTAGTGTTAATTATCACTATGAGAGTTTACGACGATTTATGGTCGTCGGTTATATCAATCGCGGTGACGGCTCTATTGGCGGCCGTGACCGTGGGATTGAAAGCCGTGTTTAAAAAAATAGCAGTTAATAACAGCACTAAGATAGTATCGGCGGTAGGTAAGGCGTTATCGATTTTTTCTCGCCGATAAAATGGAAAAAGCGCTATGTCTATATTGGATACAATTAACGCCCCGGAAGATTTAAAATCGCTATCTATCGCTCAATTAAAACAGTTGAGCGAAGAGATTAGAAAATACCTAATAGACACTATATCTATTACCGGCGGGCATCTCGCGTCCAATTTAGGCGTCGTGGAGCTGACTTTAGCGTTATATCAAGTTTTTAACCCCCCAATAGATAAATTCATCTGGGACGTAGGACATCAATCTTATATCCATAAAATACTTACAGGCCGCAAAGAACGCCTAACCAGCATTCGGTCATTAGACGGCATCAGCGGATTTCCCAATATAGAAGAAAGCGAATACGATATATTTAACACCGGCCACGCCAGCACCTCGATATCGGCGGGGCTGGGAATGGCGCGCGCTCGTGACTTAAAAGGCGAAGACTATAACATAATTTCAATAATCGGCGACGGCGCGCTGACGGGCGGAATGGCTTTTGAGGCGCTTAACGATTTAGGCGTTTCAAGAACCAAAATGATTATTATTTTAAACGACAACAATATGTCTATCTCGCCCAATATTGGCGGAGTTAATAATTATTTATCCAAAATAAGAGTCAGCAAAAAATACGCCGCCCTAAAGTTAAAGATTTTTAAAATAATCGACCAGTTGCCCCTCGTCGGAAAGCCGTTAAAATTATCGCTGGAAATAATTAGGGACAACCTAAAATTCGCGCTTATAAACGGCAAGATGTTTGAGCAATTCGGGCTAAAATATATAGGCCCTATAGACGGGCATAATTTGGAAGAATTAATAGAGTTTTTAACGCACGTAAAAAATATCAACGAGCCTGTATTGCTTCACGTGGTAACTCAAAAGGGCAAGGGATTGCCCTGCGCCGAAAAAAACCCTACTGAATACCACGGCTTAAACTCGCCCAATAATAACGGCAACGGGCATTCTTTCTCAAAAGCGTTAGGAAAAACACTAAGCCGATTGGCTGACGAAGATAAATCTGTTGTGGCGATTACAGCAGCTATGGCGGAAGGCACTGGGCTTGATATTTTTAAGAATAAGCATAAAGATAGATTTTTTGACGTGGCTATTTGCGAGGCTCACGCTGTGACAATGGCGGCGGGATTAGCCGCTTCAGGCTTAAAACCTTATGCGGCTATATATTCTACCTTTTTGCAAAGAAGTTTTGACCAGATATTGCACGATGTGTGCCTGATGAGATTACCCGTTAGGTTTTGTATCGACAGGGCGGGAGTTGTCGGCGCCGACGGGGTTACGCACCAAGGCATATATGATTTGTCCTACCTGTCTTTAATGCCCGATATGACCATAACAGCGCCTAAAGACATAAAAGAATTTGAAATGCTGTTAGAGTGGTCTTTAAATTTTAACGCGCCTTTGGCTATCAGATACCCTAAAGACAGCGTCTTAGAAACCGATATTCACACGCCCATTGAATACGGAAAATGGGAAGTAATTAAATCATATCAATCTAATATTTACGTTATAGCCGCCGGCGGACGAATGATAAAATTGGCGCTTGACGCGGAAAAATTAATCAATAAAACCAAAATTAACATCATCAACGCGCGATTTATTAAACCCCTTGATAGCGAGTTTTTAGACAACTTGCCCGAAAATTCATATGTCATTACAATGGAGGACAATGTTCTACACGGCGGGCTAGGGCAGGCGGTTTCAAGTTATTTATTAGGCAAAAACAAGTCCATTAAAATAAAAAATATCGCTATGCCCGACAAGGTTGCGATAATAGGCTCGATTGAAGAAGTTTATGAAAAATTGGGCTTAACCCCTGAAAAAATATCCCAGGATATATCAGAGTTTATTAATTAATTTTAATTGGCGAATACTATAATTTCAAACCGCATTTTTTTTGCTTTCTTAAATGATATTCCCGCTTAAAGTTGCTTATAATATTTCAAATGGCGCAATTGTTAAAGCCGCTAGGTCAATCTATATATGGCTTATGTGCAATAGTCACTTAATAAAGAATATTTTTCTTGATTGAGGTATATTTTGGTGTTAGAATACAATTACCAAAAAACGAATAAAGGAGACGTTAAAAAATGTTTGAGCAAGTTAAACTCAAATATGATTACAACGCGTTAGAACCCTATATAGACGAATTGACAATGTTTACCCACTACAGCAAACACCACGCCGCGTATACCAAAAATTTTAACGACGCGGTAGAAAAGGCGGGCTTGACCGGAAAAACCGCCGAAGAGATTTTGGCTAATCTAGACCAAGTTCAAGACGCCGCATTGAGAACTCAATTGCTAAACAACGGCGGAGGATACTATAACCATAACCTATACTTCTCAATCCTTTCGCCCAATCCTAAAAAAGAACCCGAAGGCGCGCTAAAAGAGAAGATTGAGGCTACATTTGGCAGCTTTGAAGCGCTAAAAGAACAGCTTTCTCAAGCCGCCGCTACTAGATTCGGCTCGGGCTGGGCGTGGCTTTCGGTCGACGCTCAAGGCAACCTAAAGGTAAGCTCTACTCCTAACCAAGACAACCCCATCACCGAGTCCAAAGGTCAATGGAGACCAATCGTAGCGCTGGACGTTTGGGAACACGCTTATTATCTAAAGTATAAAAACCTAAGAGGCGATTACATCAAAGAATTCTTTAATGTTCTTGACTGGGGCGAAGTAAGCAAATTATATAACGAAGCTTTTAAAAAGTAATTTACAAAAGTTTATAGTTTTAACTAATGATAAAACAAAAAAATAAAAGGTCTTTGTTTTCAAAGGCCTTTTATTTTTTTAATGATTTTTTAATTTTCCAATAATAGTATTCAATTGTAAAGTTTTTAATTAAATGTTATCATAAATAAGGCATTATAGTATTGGAGGAAAACATGCTCAATATTTTTTCTGTAAGCAAGTCTTATGCAAAAAGCACATTCAAAGCGGTTGATAACCTAAATTTGCGCGTTGAAAAAGGCGTTATTTACGGTTTTATAGGCCCCAACGGCGCTGGCAAAACAACTACTATTAAAATGTTAACGGGAATTCTGCCTTTTGACGAAGGTAACATTGAGATAAACGGATACGATATAAAGCGCGATCCTATCAACGCGAAAAGAAGCATAGGTTTCGTGCCCGACAACCACGTAATATATGAAAAACTAACCGGCAGGGAATATATAAACTTTATGGCCGATATATATAAAGTTGATTTGGCCGAAAGAAAAAGACGCGCCGAAAGATATCTTGAGATGTTTAACTTGACCAAAGACGTCGACAACCAGATTTCTTCGTATTCTCACGGTATGAAACAAAAGATATGCGTAATCGGCGCCTTGATCCATAATCCGCCTTTGTGGGTTTTGGACGAACCTTTGACCGGGCTTGACCCTCAATCTTCTTACGAGCTAAAAAACCTAATGCGCGAGCACACAAAGCAGGGCAATACGGTGTTTTTCTCTACTCACGTCTTGGAAGTCGCCGAAAAACTCTGCGACCGTATTGGCATTATAAATAAAGGCAAGCTAATCCTAGAAGGCACAATGGAAGAAATTAAAGCGATGGGCGGCAAGGACGAATCCCTTGAGCAAATCTTCCTTAAAATCACTAACCCCAATAACGTTCAAATTTAAAGGGGTGCTGGATTATGAAAGAAATTTTGTTATTAATAAAAGTTATGCTGAAAAACGGTCTGCGTCAGAGCAAAGGCAAAAAGAAAGACCGCAGCATAATCGCAGTGTATATAGCTCTTGTGTTTATTTATATCACTTTTATGGGTTTTGGGATAACAACCATTGTTTTCCTAACGCCGTCTATTGTAGAGAGCAACCTTTTGGCTGAGTTTATAACAATGCTGTATCTTGCGGGCGCGGCGCTTGTGGTTGTATTTGGCATTGTGTCCTTATTAACCTATGTCTATTTCAACAAAGACGCTGAGTTTATGGCGTCGCTTCCTATTAAACCCGGCAAAGTGTTTTTGGCGAAATTAATGATAGTTTATTTATACGAATTCGTCATCTTCGCTATAGCCGTAGCGCCGCTTTTAATAACCGTAGGAATAATCGCTAAATTAGGCGTTGTGTTCTATCTTACTTCTATTTTAGGGGTAATTTTAGTTCCCGCGTTTCCCTTGGCGATCGCGAGCGTTATAGCTATTCCCATAATGTATGTTGTATCGTTCTTTAGCAACAAAGGCGCGTTTACCACGGTCTTGTTGTTGGTAATTTACGGCGTGATTTTCGGGCTTTATTTCTACGGGGTAATGTCATTGCAGTTGGGCGCAAGCCAAATCGGCGAGAATTATAACGCGATAATAGCTAATCTCTCAAAGATCTCCGATATTGTGTCTAAAGTCTTTTATCCTGTCTTTGCGATCGCTTGTCTTGCTACGGGAACGGCTTTATATGGGTTAAGCGTTCCGTTAAGCGGTTTGGTCAACTTGGCGATAGCTGTATTCTCCTTATTGGCGTTATTATTTATTGCTTATCTGATTTCCAACGCCGTTTATCATCAAAGCTCGATAAAGCAAGGCCAGGGCGTAAAATCCGCAAATATCAAGAATGAGAAAAGCGAATTCAGGTCTCAAATAAAAGCCTTAATGATAAAAGAGTTTAAGGAAATCTCAAGGACGTCCGCTTTTGGTTTCCAATGCTTCGCGGGAATAGTAATATTGCCCCTTCTATTGATTGGAATGAATTTCAATTTATTTTCATCCGGAGATATCCAAGGTTCGCAAGAATTAATTAGAAACATTTATTACGGAATATCTTTTGGCTTTTTGTTAATGCTGGGCAGCGGTATGAATGTAGCTTCGTCGACCGCTATTAGCCGAGAAGGCAAAAACTTCTATATCTCAAAAATCATTCCTGTTGATTATACCACTCAAATAAACGCCAAAGTTTATTTGTCTTTGATAATCAACTATATCACTGTCTTTTTGTGCTATATTATCTCAATCTTTGTATACAAACTAGGCGTGATTGAGATAATCTTTTTCCCTATAGTGCTGGCGCTATATGGTTATGGATACGCTTACTCGACAATCAGATTCGACTTAAAAGATCCCAAACTTAATTGGACCACTCCCAACGAAGCGGTCAAAAACAACCAGCGCGTGGTTATACCCACTCTAATAAATATGGCTGTTTGCTTTGTGATAATGGGCGGGCTTGCCACTATGTATGGATTGTTGGGCGCGAATAATTTGGAAATAACGCTGCCTAGTTACGCGGTTTTATTAATTAAAATTGGAGTATGGTTAGTGTTGACAATAGGCGCGTTTGCCTTCGCGGTAATATCCAAAAATCGACTATATGGCAGCGTAAACGCGTTGTATGAAAGAATTGAAGTTTAATAAAAAAGGCGGTTATTAACCGCCTTTTATTTATTTGATTATTGCTTTATAAAGAATTAACCAACATCTTAGCGGTATGGGATATTGTTTCGTAATCGTTTTGGCTGGGCGAGAACAAGACTCTTAGATAAGGGCTGCCTATCGCGAATCCCAGACTTTTAAGTCTTGACTCAATGTTAGGGCAGGCTTCGCCGCTCCAGCCGTAAGAGCCGAACGCGAAAGCGATTTTGCCTTTTGTAATCAGCGGGCTTAAGTTTGACAAAACGTCCCACACGGGTTTTAAGGCGTCCCTATTGATAGTAGGAGAGCCGATTAAAATTAATTTAGAACGTTCAATCGCCGAGACAATATCTTGCATAGAAGAGTAAATTATATCAAAAGACCGTGTTTTTATGCCCAAAGCGTTTAACTCTTTTTCAAAAGCCTCTGCCATTTTTTTGGTGTATCCATAAGCGGAGACATACGCGATTACCGCTGATTTAGAGTCAACGCTTTCTTGAGCCCAGGATCTATATAAATCCATCACATAGCCTATGTATTCGGTCAATATAGGGCCGTGCGAGGTGGCGACAATGTCAAATTCCAGCTCGCTAAGCCTGTCTAGCCCTTTAAGTATCCAGGGCTTAAACGGGCCCATAACGGCATCATAATAATCTTTGATGACGGATTTATATTTTTCGGGATATTTTAAATCCTTGTCAAAGATGTCCATTTCGGCGTAATGCGTGCCTAAAAAGTCGCAAGTAAAAACTATCCTTTTTTCTTGGATATATGTAAACATTGTGTCAGGCCAGTGAAGGTTAGGCGAGAATATGAATTTAAGCTTGGTGTTGCCCAAATCCAATTCGTCCCCATCTTTTACTGATATAAACTTAAACGGAGCGTTAACTATCTGAGTGATGTTTTTTATTCCCGCCGCGGTGGCAACTATTGTAATGTCGGGATTAAGCCGCAATAATTTAGCGATGCTTCCGGTGTGATCGGGTTCGGTATGATTGCATATAAGGTATTTTATTGAAGACACCGGGAGGATTTCTTCTATATTTTGGATATAATTATCCGCAAACCTTTCGTGAACGGCATCCACTAAAGCGCTGTTAGAGTCCTTAATCAAATAAGCGTTATAAGTCGTGCCGTATTTGGTCTCCATTATAATATCAAAAATTCTCAATGTCGGATTGCTAACCCCTACATAATAAATATCTTTGGTTACTTCTTTCATCTACACAAACTCCTAAAAATATATTAAAATTTAAAAGCGGTTTTTATTTTAAACCGCCTTTAATTTAAAGATTATTTTTTTTGACAAGATTATTCTTCTAGTAAGATAAACGCGGATTTATCTAAACCGCATTGAGGGCAAGTCCAATCGTCGGGAAGATCTTCAAACTTGGTTCCGGGTAGGATGCCGTTATCGGGATCGCCTACAGCCTCGTCGTAAATGTATCCGCAAACACATTGATATTTCTTCATTTATTTTACCTCCCATATTATTAATTTAAATTATATATTAATAAAATGTTTTTTCCAAGTGTATAAATCACATAAAACAATATAAAAATTTAAATAGTCTATTTTAATTTTCAATGTGATATAATATCATAAGCGGGAGGTAACTATGTTAAAAGAGTTTAGGTTAAAAGAATTTAATAAAAACCCTTTTGATTTAATAGGCAATCAATGGATGCTTATCGCGGCGGGCGACCAAAATAAACATAATATGATGACGGCAAGCTGGGGGACATTGGGCGTTTTGTGGAATAAAAACGTCGCGATAGTGTTTGTAAGGCCTACTAGATACACCTGCGAGTTTATTGAAAAACACGACTATTTCTCACTAAACTTTCCATTAGACAAAAAAGTGCATAATATCTGCGGCAGCAAGTCGGGGCGGGATATTGATAAGACCAAAGCGTGCAACTTAACGCCCGTTTTCGCCGACGGAACTGTGTATTTTAAAGAAAGCGAGATGGCGCTGATTTGCAAAAAGATATACAAAACAGAACTCGACTCTAAGATGTTCTTAGCGCCCGAAATAGAAAAACTTTATCCCTTAAAAGATTACCACAAAGTATTTATTGGAGAAATCGTAAAGGCGTATAAAAACGTTTAATTAAAACTGCATTTAGCCAATTCGTTTCTGATTTTGGCAAGCGCCTTTTTTTCTATTCTTGAGATATACGAGCGCGAGATTCCCAAAACAGCGGCTACTTCGCGTTGGGTGAGGCTTCTTTGCTCGCCCAAGGAGTAGCGCATTTTTATTATTTTATACTCTCTTTCGTCTAAAACTTTTTTTATAATTTCCATTATTTTATCTAACAATATATTGGTTTCAACCTTATCCACCACGCTGTCTTCTTTAACAAACAACAAATCCATTAAGGTTATTTCGTTGCCTTCTCTATCCATTCCTACGGTGTCGGCCAAGGAAAGATTGGTCCGGTGCTTTTTATTGGCGCGGATATACATCAGGATTTCGTTTTCTATGCATTTTGCCGCGTATGTGGCAAGCTGTGTTCCTTTGTCGTGAGAATATGTATTAATCGCTTTTATAAGCCCGATGCTGCCCACTGATATCATATCGTCCACTTCGGCGGCGTTATTAAATTTTTTGACTATGTGGGCGACAAGCCTTAAATTGTGCCTGATTAAGATGTCCTTGGCTTCGGGGTCCCCGTTTTTGCACAGCATAAGATATTTTTTCTCTTCTTCGGGAGTCAAAGGCTTAGGGAAAGTGCCTTTATTGTTGACATAAGAGGTGAAAAAAAAGATTTTGCTTAAAAAAGTAAAAAGATTTTCTACTATCATACGACCGCCGATATATTAAAAGTTCCTAAAAAAACGGGCTATAAATATATATGAAATTTTTTGTCGAAAATTGCCTGTCCAAATCGGCAAGTCGTTTAAGATATATTCTCTTAGGATATAATAATTCAATATGAATTACTTCTTAATTTGGGCGATAATTTTAGCTATTGTTTCGGGCTTAATTGTTAAGATACTAACCTGGCGGGGAGACCCTTATTTTGAGATAGGGGTTAATGTCAATTTCGATGAGCTCAAAGAAAGAGTAAAAAGCCTTTCTATTTATCATAAAAACGTCAAATTAAAAACAGGCGGAATGGATATAACCGTTATCGCCTCTAAAATACGAAAGGCGTATAAGCTTGTAAGCAAAAAGGCTCACAAAGGTTATCAATTATTAGAATTCGAGAAATGGCTTTATGAGAATAATTATTTATTGGAAAGCGTTTTGGACGAAGTAGCGCCTAAACTGCAGCGTCTTCCCAAGCTGCCTTTTGTCCAAGACAGGCCTAGAATTTACGAAATAACGCATTTTATTCTAAGGCACAGCAACGGCTATATATCTTGGCAAAATTTAAGCGAGCTTTTAAAGATTTATCAATACGAGTGTCCTTTAACATACGATGAGTGCGTTAATATTAAGCTGTTTTTAGATTATTGCCTTTTGGAATTCGCGGCGATAATCTCAATGAAAAGCATTACTATTAACAAAAATATATTCAAAGCTTGCTCAAACAGGTATAATAGAAATTTACAAAAAAGCCTAAATTCTAACAGCTTTATATACGGAATAAACCTCTGCCAAGACAGGCGCAAGATAGAGGAGATAACAAAGCTTTGCGACAAGCTTGGCTTTAGCTTTTCAGACAGATTAGACAGCTTCAATCGTCAAATAATCAAATATAATATTTTGATTTCCAATGTTATTAATTCACTAAGGGTATATAACGAATATATTAACGCTAAGTTTATATTAGATATTAGTCCGATTCATCATATCTTCTTAAAAGAAGAGGCAAGGGTATATCATAAGAGCGCGGATATCAGCAAGCTGCATTATATAGAAAGCTTGTCTAGATTGGCTCAAAAGAAAAACCTAAGCGAGCTATTTTTAGCCCGCCACATCGTGGCGTTATGCAACGCGCAAAAAAGTCATATCGCGCCTGCGTTGTTTAAAAGAGAGTATAAAAATTCCAAAGCGTTATTATATATTTTCAGCGTAACATTATTAGCGCTTGCCGCCAATACATTAATAAGCTTTTTTGGCTTTGATAGACTGTGGCAGGGAATACTTTATTGGATAATTTCATTGCCGATATTTATATATATATCGTCTTCTTTAATCAACAAGTTATTAATAATGACCGTTAGACACAAGCCTCTGCTAAGGCTTGATTTTTCGCAGGGCGTCCCTCAAGAATGCCTTACTATGGTGGTGGTCTCGCAATTAATCAGCGATAAAGAAGAGTTAGAAAAGGCCGTTGAAAATCTTGCGATGCTAAAAGCCGCCAACAATTACGATAATATAAGGTTTTGTCTATTAATTGATTTTATGGCGTCAGACCAGGTCTTTTCCGAAGAAGACGAAAAATTAATTAAATATGCCAAAAAATTATTTTATTTAAAACTAGGCGAGCGGGACTATAATTTGTTCTGGCGAAAGAGAAGTTATAACATATATGAGAAAAAATATATGGGCGACGAGAGAAAGCGAGGCGCTTTTAATAAGCTTGTCGAGTTTTTGTGCGGCGAAGAGGTCCACGACCAATTTTGCCTTATCTTAGGCCAAACGTCCCAACCAGTAAAATACTTAATCGCTCTTGACAGCGACTCGTTTACTTTCCAATGCCGCGAGATTATAGAAACGATAGCGCACCCGCAAAACCAAAAATACGATTTAATGAGTTTTTCCATTAGGACTAACCCTATCTCCGGCGTCCAAACTCCTTTTTCATACGCTTTTGCCGACGGGCGAGGTTATGACGTATATTCTATTCAAGGCAAAAATTTAGGTTCGGACTTATTTAATCAAGGTTTATTCTGCGGAAAAGGCATTATTAACGTTGAAAGATTATATCAAAAACTTAAGAATAAACTACCCAAAAACTGGATTTTAAGCCACGACATCATTGAAGGCGCTTTCTTAAACACGATAGACAGCGACGCCGTCTTATACGAAAACGCGCCCGACAATCTAAAGACCTACATCTCTCGTTCGGCTAGATGGACTAGGGGAGATTGGCAAAACGTTATATTCTTAAAAAGAAAAATAAAAAACGAGTATGGGCAAAAATATAAAAATCCTATAAACTCGTTAACAAAATGGCGTATCTTTAATAATATTAATTTCAGCCTTATCTACATCAGCGCGCTGTTGTTATTATTTTCATCAGTCTTTTTGGGCTTGATACCATTAATAACATTCGGCGTTATCTTAGGCTTTGACTTCGCGCTTGTATTGTATTCGCTACTTTTCAATTCTTTTAGGAATAGGTTTACCTACGCCATTATAAGAGAGTCCCGACAAGCTTTACTGAGAGCTGTTCTTTTTGCCGTTAGTTTGCCTTATGTGGCTTTTTGCTTGTTTAAGGCGATATGTCAATCAATATATAGGATGACAATATCCAAGAAGAACTTGCTCAAATGGAATACTTTCGCGCATTCTTTCCAAAAGTCCGAAAACTCTATGGACTTTTGGCTAAGGGAGCTTTTGCTGCCTAGCCTAGCTGCGATATTTATATTTTCAGGGTTAAACTATCTTATATCGGGCTTAAACGCGTTTTTATATAGCTTGTTTTCTTTGCTCTTTTTGTCTTCTATGCCTTTGGCGTATTTATCGTCAATTTCTAGGCGCGAGGAAGTTAATATAAACGCCGACAACAAGCAATTATTATTGGATATCGCCAAGAGGACATATCAATATTTCGCGGACTTTGGGCACAACGCCCCAAACAGCATTGTGTGCGATAACTACCAAGAAAACTTCATTAAAGACAGCGCTAAGCGCACTTCGCCAACCAACATAGGGTACCAAATTTTAAGCGCGATTTGCGCTTACGACCTAAAATTTATTGATTATTCAGAGCTATATAGTATTCTATCAGGCATAATAGATACGGTCAGAAAACTGAAAAAATGGCACGGGAATTTATATAACTGGTATGACACCCAAAGCCTTAAGGTATTAAGATGTTATGTTTCTACCGTTGACAACGGAAATCTGCTTGCGGCGTTGATTGTCGCCCTGCAAACATTAAAAAAGCAAGATGTCTTATATTTTAGAATTAAAAACCTAATAGAAAAAATGGATTTGTCTAGATTATACGACTATAGCAAAAAGCTGTTTTATATCGGAACTGACACAAAGACTTTTGACAAGATTCATTACGACCTTATGGCAAGCGAGGCTATGCTTACCAGCTTTATAGCCGTGGCTTTAAATAAAGTGCCCAAGGAGCATTGGCATCACTTATCCCGCGCGCCCGTAAAATACGACGGATACGCGCTGTTTTCCTGGAGCGGCGGTATGTTTGAGTATCTAATGCCGTTCTTGTTCTTGCGTGTTTACGAAGGCTCTATGCTGTATCAATCCTGCCAAAGTTGCGTTTATTCCCAAATCGCTTATGCGCGCGAGCAGGGTTATGATATTTGGGGCATTTCGGAATCTCAATATTACGCTATAGACAGCCTTAAGAACTATCAATACAAGGCGTTCGGCGTGCCTTATTTGGCTTTAAAAAATATGAACGACAGTTTTATCGTGTCGCCGTATTCGACCGCTCTTGCCTTAAAATTCGCCCCCAAACAAGCCCTAAACAACATCAACAGGCTTATCGCCCAAGGGCTTATGGGCGATTATGGATTATACGAGGCTATAGACCTAACCGAAAACGCCCACATAAACAAAACCTATATGGCGCATCATCACGGAATGATTTTGTGCGCAATAAATAATTTCTTAAACAACGACATAATCATTCAAAGATTTATGTCGATGCAAAAGATAAAGGCTTTTGAGATAATGCTGTTTGAGCCTTTAATCGATTACGCGAAAAAGAAAAAGATGCATAAGCCTCTAAAGGCTTACGGCTTAGAGCCTCTCACCAAGGTAATTACACAAAAACCCGCATTGCCTTCCTATAATCTTTTATCCAACGGTAGATACAATCTAGCTTTGGACGACGAAGGCAGCGGCTGCGCAACGCTAAACGGAATAACGCTGTATAAAGAGTTTAACTATAACCACGGCGTTAAAATCTATATTAACGGCGAAGTCATAAACCTTATGTCCGACGCGCAGACAATAATTCAAAATAATTCTTACAGCCTGTATAGATATAAAAATAAAGATATTGAGCTTGAGTTAAAGATAGCCGTAACTCAGGATTACGACTGCGAGATAAGGAGTTTGACAATTATCAACGACACCGAAGAAAGTTTATCCTGCAAAGCGGCGTTCTTTATAGAGCCCGTCTTAACTTATGCGGAAAACTATTACGCTCATCCCGTATTCAATAATATGGTCGTCAAAACGGATAAGCTTACCGATAATATAATATACGCTTATCGAAACAACGATAATAATCCCATATATTTAGCCGCTTCGATATGCGAAGGAAACGCTTTATATGAAACAAATAGGTTTAACTTCCATTCAAGGGATGGCCTCGGCTGGACAAGACTTAACGGCGAAAGGGCGGACAGTTTCGGCGAAATCTTAGAGCCCGTTTTGGGCGCGGTTAAAGACGTTACTTTGAATCCCTCAAGCCTAACCACTATGAATTTCATACTAACAGCAAGCAAAAACTTAGACATCATCAAAGACGCCGTATGCTCTTACTCTTGCGAAGACGCTATTAATAAGGCTATAGACACGTCGACTATTTATCTAAAACAGCTTTGGACGACTTTTACGCCTCAGAGAAATCTTATGGAAATCATTGCGGCTATGTATAGCCGCTTAAAAACCTGTCCTATAAATTACAGCGACAGCCACACAGATTTGCGGGACGATATATCAATCTTATATAAAAATGGCATAAACGCCGCAAGACCTATAATAACCTTTTTCTATAGAAACAACTTAAGCGAATTGTTAAAGACGATTGAAATATACAAATATCTGTCGTCCTTTGGGCTTAAGGTTAATTTAATATTGCTTTATTCCGAGCCCGAAATGTATATTAATCCTTTGCTGGACGACATAAATAACGCTATTGATAGATTATCTTTGCGTCATTTTGTAAATGAAAACAGAATCAAAATTATCAATCTGACCAGAACCGACCAAAATTTAGTTGATATTCTAAAGAGAGTTTCTCAATATTATTTTGATAGTTTCTTTAAGGTTGATAGTACCGACTCGGCTTATTATCCTATAGCCAGACCTAAAAAAACTGTTGTCGCGCCCGCTAAGCCTTTAAAAGAGCAAGACCTAGATATGGAATTAGGCTTAGGGGGATTTATAAACGACGCGTATTATATCAACCTTACCAAAGACAACACGCCTTTGCCTTGGAGCAATATTATTGCGACAAAAAACTTCGGTTCGTTGATTACAGAAAAAGGCGGAGGTTATACTTGGGCAAAAAACTCTAGAGAATATAAGCTTACGGCTTGGCAAAACGACGTAATCTTTGACAAGCGGTCGGAAGATATAGTTTTAAGGGACGAGCATTCAAAATTATCTTGGAGTATTTTTAAAGATATTAACAATAAAGACGCTCATTATTCGGTTACGCACGACTTAGGAGAAACGGCGTTTGAGACATCGTATAACGGCGTCATATCTAAATGCTCTCAATTTTTAGATATAGAAAAAGACGCTAAAATCTTTAATGTCACTTTAAAGAACGCTTCAAAATTTGAAAGGAAACTGAGCCTTGCTATAAATCTAGATATAATATTGGGCGTAAATATTTTTGAGCGCGGGGATAAAATATATTTCAAAAAAGAAAACGATTGGGTATTCGCTTTTAATCCTTCAAATAAAATCAGCGCGTATTTAGGAACAGACCAACCTAATTTTGATTGGTTGATATCCTCGCGCGATTTTGAGTATTGGAAAAACGGCGGAGAATGGATTAATTTAAGCCGCTCAAGGCCAAGCCTTGCGATTAAGGTAAAAATTAAGCTTTTGCCCAACGAGAGCAAAGAAATTAATTTCTGGTTGTCAGACAAAAAATACGAGCTGGGCGACATAAAGACAATCAGGGATAAGTGCTTAGCGTATTACAAATCCTTATCCAAAGTAAAAATTGCCACGCCTTCTAAAGAGCTGGATAAGCTTATTAATAGACTGCCTTATCAAGTGCTATGCTCAAGGTTTTTCGGTCGATGCGGATACTACCAAGCGGGCGGAGCGTATGGGTTTAGAGACCAATTGCAAGACTGCTTGGCGGTAATTTATATCAATCCTCAATTGGTAAAAGAGCATATCTTGCTTTGCGCCGCGCACCAATACGAGGAAGGCGACGTCCAGCATTGGTGGCATCCCGAAAGGATGGGCACGAGAACCAATATTACCGACGACTTATTGTTCTTGCCTTTATTGGTAACGGAATATATAAAATTTACCGGCGATTTTGGAATATTAGACGAAAAAGTTCCTTATCTGCGCTCGCCCGTTTTAAAAAAGGACGAGCACAGCAGGTATGAAAACCCCGAAGTTTCGCCCATAACTGACAACATTTACACCCATTGCGTCAAAGCGCTTGAGACCGCCATTATAAGGCGCAGTCATAGAGGCTTATCTTTAATAGGCGGCGGAGATTGGAACGACGCTTTGGATAAAGTAGGGCATATGGGCGAAGGCGAGAGCGTTTGGCTTAGTATGTTCTTGTGTTATATCCTTAACGAATTTTTGCCCCTTGTGCGCTCGCCGCAGTTGGCAGCGGAATATAAGAACGAAATAATCGAGCTAAAGAAAGTCATAAACGAATACGGCTGGGATGGCGAATGGTTTAGGCGGGCTTACTTTGACAACGGCTATCCTTTGGGCAGCGTTCAAAGCAAAGAATGCAAAATAGACATATTAAGCCAAGCTTGGGCCGTAATATCCGACATTTGCGATGAAAACAGGGCAAAATTAGCCTTGCAATCCGCCGAAGACAGATTAATAGACTATAAATACCGTATTGTGAGATTGATGGACCCGCCCATTAAGCGCTTGCCCGCGGGATATATAAAAGACTATCCGAAAGGCGTCAGAGAAAACGGCGGTCAATATACGCACGCCGCGGCGTGGTATGTATGGGCATTAATATTAAACAACCAAAAAGACAAAGCTTTTAGGGTGTTTGAACTTTTAAATCCTATCAACCATTGTCTCACCAAAGAAGCCGTAGAAAGATACAAAGGCGAGCCTTACGTAGTGCCCGCGGACGTTTATTCCAACGAGCTGTTTTACGGTCGCGCGGGCTGGACATACTATACCGGCTCGGCCGCTTGGATGTATAAGGTGGTGATTGAGAATATCTTAGGCATAAAACGCCGCGGCCGCAAATTAATTATAGAACCTAATTTGCCCTCGGCTTGGGAAAAGTGCGAGATAGAATACGATTATGAGGGCAGCAAAATAAAAATCACAATCTTAAATAAAGGTCTAAAAGAACCCGTTTTAAGCATAGACGGAATTAAGTATCATAACATCAACTATTTGACGCTTAATAAATCCTTAAGCCAAAGCGAAATAGTTGTTGAAGTATAAATTATTTGTGCTATAATCAGGTTATGGATTTGTTTAGTATGTCCGCCAGAACGATGGCGCCTTTATACGAAAGAGTTCGACCCGAAACCCTGGATGAGTTTGTGGGGCAAAAGCATATCGTAGGGCCTAATTCTTTGCTTCGTCGCGCCATAGCTGCGGACAAGCTGGGCAGCTGTATCTTTTACGGCCCGCCCGGCACTGGCAAAACCACTCTTGCCAATATTATCGCTCATTCTTCAAACGCATATTTTGAGAAACTTAACGCTGTTTCTAGCGGAGTGGCCGACGCCAAAAGAGTAATTGAGGAAGCCGAAACACGTCTTAAGCTTTATTCCCAAAAGACATATTTATTGCTTGACGAATGTCATCGCTGGAACAAGGCTCAGTCCGATAGCGTGCTTGCGGCTATAGAAAAGGGGATAATAATATTTATCGGCAGCACCACCGAAAACCCTTATGTCTCAATGACTCGAGCTATAGTATCTAGATGTCGCATTTTTGAATTTTTGCCGATTGGGCAAGACGACATAATAGAGTTTTTAAAGCGCGCGGTAAAACATCCCAAAGGCTTAAGCAACTTAAACGTCAAAATAGACGAAGAAGCTTACAAGCATTGGGCTTGGGCAAGCTCGGGCGATTTGAGAACGGCTCTTAACGCGCTGGAGTTGGCGGTATTGACGACGCCTCCCGATTCGGACGGGTGCATTAAAATAGACAAAACCATTGCCGCTCAATCCATTCAATCCAAGCCTTTATCAATAGACCAATCGGTTTATTATGACATCTTAAGCGCTTTTTGCAAATCTCTAAGGGGCTCGGATCCTAACGCAGCGTTATATTGGGCTAACAGATTAATCGAGGCTGGCGTAGACCCATTAATTATCGCAAGAAGGCTCATCGTCCACGCGAGCGAGGATGTAGGATTGGCGGATTCCAACGCTTTAAATATCGCGGTAAACGCTCATATAGCTTTGGAAAAACTGGGCCTGCCCGAAGGAAATATCCCGTTGACGCACGCTATAATTTACGTTTGTCTTGCTCCTAAATCCAATTCGGTAGTAAGAGCTCTTGACGCGGCGCAGGAAGCGGTAAAATCGACAAAAGACGACAATGTTCCGCATTATTTAAGAGATAGAAGTTATCCTCATATAATTGACGATAACTCTGTATATAAGTATCCTCACGATTATGGGGGATATGTCCCGCAGCAATATTTGCCCGACAGCCTAAAAAACGCTAAGTTTTATATTCCATCCGGCAACGGAGAAGAGCCTAAATTAATCGATAGATTAAATACGGAAATAAATAAGTCAAAAAGCAATAAGTAAGGCATGCCTAACATTTTTAAAAATTTATTGCGCGAAGTTTTACTTATTGTATAAATTTAGTATGAATATATTGAAATAAAAAATAAAGGAGATAAGCAGTATGAAAGAATTGAAAGGAACCCAAACCGAAAAGAACTTAATGGAAGCTTTTGCCGGCGAATCTATGGCTAGAAATAAGTATACATTCTTCGCTTCTGTCGCTAAAAAAGAAGGCTATGAGCAAATAGCGGCTATTTTTGAGGAAACAGCGCGCAACGAAAAGGAACACGCGGAGCTTTGGTATAAAGCTTTAGGCTTGGTTGGCGATACCGCTGAAAACTTAATCTCCGCTGCTGCCGGCGAAAACTACGAATGGACCACTATGTACGCTAATTTCGCTAAAGTCGCTAGAGAAGAAGGCTTCCCTGAAATCGCCGCTAAAATGGAAATGGTTGCTAAGATTGAAAAAGAGCACGAAGAACGCTATAAAAAGTTGCTTGAAAACATTCAAAACAACAAAGTGTTTGAAAAAGACGAGGAAGTCGTTTGGATTTGCCGCAATTGCGGACACGTGTTCAAGGGCAAGAAAGTTCCGGACAAATGCCCCGTATGCGCTCATCCTAGAGCATACTTCGAATTGAGAGCTGAAAATTATTAATATTTAATTGCTTTTAAAACATAAACCGCTCTTTAATAAGAGCGGTTTTTTTATTGTCTAAAACTATAAAGTTGCAGCCTAAATATTTTTCTACAAAATAGTTTAAAAACCAAAAAAAAGTTCAATAATTCTATAAGGCAAAGTCTATACACTTTTATAAGGGAGTCGGAAATATGAGAATCGAAAACAAATTATTTAACAACACGCTTTACATTGCCATTTACGGCGAACTTGACGAATACACAGCCGTTTATACTCGCAACGAGCTTGACAGGATACTATCTCAAAACGAGATGAAAAGGGTAGTGGTAGACTTATCCGAGCTTACGTTTATGGACAGCACGGGAGTGGGAATTATGATTGGGCGGTTTAAAAAACTCAGAGCGAAAAACATACCGATTTTTATAGCAAATCCCAGCAAAACGGTAGATAAAATCTTTTCAATGACAGGGCTGTATGAGATTATGCCCAAAATAGGTTAATTCAAGGAGCAAAAAAATATGAAAGTTGATAACGAAATGACGCTTATAATTCCCGCTCTATCTAAAAACGAAGCTTTCGCGCGCAGCGCCGTAGCGGCTTTCGCGGTGGAAATGGATCCCAGCTTAGAAGAAATCAACGACATAAAAACCGCCGTATGCGAAGCGGTAACAAACAGCATAGTCCACGGCTACGACAAAAAAGAAGGCTATATCACCATAAAGGCAAAGATTATGGGCAAAGTCCTACATATAGAAGTAAGCGATAACGGCGTAGGCATTAAAGATATTGAAAAAGCTCGACAGCCTTATTTTACCACCAAGCCCGAAGAAGAAAGAACGGGTATGGGCTTTACCGTAATGGAAACATTTATGGATACTTTGGAAGTTTTGCCTAACGAAAACGGCGGCGTCAGAATCATTATGACTAAGACTATCAAAGGCTAGTTTTTTCAATAAATTATGGAGAAGTATCGGTGCTTGAGCATAACGAGACAATAGAATTAATAGAAAAAGCCCAAAAAGGCGACGAAGAGGCCAAGACCAAATTATTGATTCATAACGCCCCGTTGATAAAAAGCATAATTAGGCGTTATGTCAATAAGGGCGTTGATTATGATGACTTATATCAACTTGGCTCAATGGGCTTTTTGAAAGCGATAAAAAACTTCGATACTTCTTACAACGTTAAGTTTTCCACTTACGCCGTTCCGATGATAGCGGGCGAGGTCAAGAGATTTTTGAGAGACGACGGATATATAAAAGTTTCTAGAACTTTAAAAATGCTTTCCAATAAAATAAACCAATTTATAGAAGAGTATAAAAAAAATCACGCCAACGATCCAAGCATAGAGCTGTTGGCTAAAGAATTTAACTTAGAGCCTCAAGAAATTGTTTTCGCTATGGATTCGGCGAAACTTCCTATGTCGCTCTATGAGAAAAACGACGATTCTGATTCGACAAGCTTAATAGACAAAATCTCAAGCGAAACAGAAAACACAGACGAAGTATTGGATAAGTTAATATTAGCCGATATTATAAACGAATTAAGCGAAAGAGAAAAGAAGATAATAATAATGAGATATTTCAGGGACAAAACCCAAAGCGAGATAGCGGCGATGTTGGGGGTAAGCCAAGTCCAAGTTTCAAGACTGGAGAGCAAAATTATCCAAAAGATTAAAAGTAAATTTTTCCCTGAAAAGCAGGAAAAGAGCTTGTAAACACATATCAGAATGTGTATAATATATTTCAAACATAACCAATAAACAATAAGCGATGACAAAGCTGCGGCCAAATAATCTTTTTCAGAGAGTCGATGGTCGGTGCGAATCGATAAAGGTATTTGGTCTTATCCACTTTGGAGCTTTAAGGGTAATGCCTTAAGGGGTGGCGTCCTTTATAAACGCCGACGAGGCGGCCGATGTAATCGGCAACTTGGGTGGCAACGCGGATAATCCTTCCGTCCCATATTCGGGATTGGAAGGTTTTTTTATATACCACAAGAATAGGAGCGATGGAGATATGATTGACATTAAACTATTGCGCGCTAATCCGGAAATAGTCAAAGAAAATATTAGGAAAAAGTTTCAGGACGAGAAACTACCTTTGGTAGACGAAGTAATAAGTCTTGACCAAGAATATAGGAACGCAAAATCCCGCGCTGACTTTTTAAGAAGCCGCCGCAACTCCATAAGCAAAGAAATAGGCGCGCTTATGGCTAAAGGCTTAAAAGACCAAGCTATAGAGGCCAAAAAGGAAGTGGAGGCTATGGCTGAAGAGCTTGAGAGTCTAAAAGAGCTTGAAGACAAATTATCCAAGAGAATAAACGAGATAATGCTCGTCATTCCTAATATAATTGATGAGAGCGTGCCTATCGGAAGGGACGATTCCGAAAATGTCGAGATTGAAAGAATTGGCGAGCCCTATGTGCCTGATTTTGAGATTCCGTATCACGTCGAGATTATGGAAAAACTCAAAGGAATAGACATAGACAGCGCGAGAAAGACCAGCGGCAACGGCTTTTATTATTTGTGCGGCGACATAGCAAGACTTCATTCGGCTATTTTGACCTACGCGCGCGATTTTATGATTGACAAAGGTTTTACTTATTATATCCCGCCTTTTATGATTAGAAGCGCCGTAGTCAACGGCGTTATGAGCTTTACAGAAATGGAAAATATGATGTATAAGATTGAAGGCGAGGACTTATATCTGATAGGCACTAGCGAGCATTCTATGATTGGGAAATTCATAGATTCCATACTGTCCGAAGACGAATTGCCTTATAAATTAACCAGCTATTCGCCTTGTTTTAGAAAAGAAGTAGGCGCTCACGGTATAGAAGAAAGAGGCGTTTATAGAATCCACCAATTTGAAAAACAAGAAATGATAATCGTCTGCAAGCCCGAAGAGAGTATGAAGTGGTTTAAGACGCTATATAACCTTACCGTAGAGTTCTTTAGGTCTTTGGATATTCCAGTAAGAGTAATAGAATGCTGTTCGGGAGATTTGGCGGATTTGAAAGTAAAAAGCGTGGACGTAGAGGCTTGGTCGCCTAGACAAAAGAAATATTTTGAGGTAGGAAGCTGCTCTAATTTAGGCGAAGCGCAAGCAAGGAGATTAGGCATAAGAGTTAAAGGCAAAGACGGCAACTATTATCCTCACACCTTAAACAATACCGTAGTAGCGCCTCCTAGAATGCTAATCGCCTTCTTGGAAAATAACCTAAACGCCGACGGCTCGGTAAGAATACCTAAGCCTTTGAGAGTTTATATGGGAATGAAAGAAAAAATAGAACCAAACGGCTAAGGCGACTTAGCCGTTTTTTTATTAGCCCTGGTGGGTTTCAATAATAGGTATTATAGGGCGAGGCTTTCTAGTGACGGGTTTTTGGTCTTTGGTTTCTCTTATGGGCAAAATTCTATATTCGTTTTCCTCGTCGGGGGTTAAAACCTCGTTTTCTTTAGGTCTTTGGTTTTCTTGATTCTTTGTAACAAAAAACTTGCCTTTTTTTACGCTTTTTATAATATTCCCGTCTTCGCTATAGACTGAATATTCAATATAAGTAATATAGTAATTATTTGATTCGCTTTCTTCCACTCCATCGGCGAGCGCGGTATTATTGGCGTTTAAAAATAACGCCGCCGCAAGCCCAATAGACAAACATAATATTAAAAGCTTTTTCATTTCGTCCTCCTTTAACAGATATTTTTTGCAAAATATGGAAAATTATTAGGCAGCCAAGCCTTTCTAATCCTTTTTAGACCTATCCGCTGTGCATATAAACTCAATTTTTAAGAAATATTAATATCAAAAGCGAGGTAGGTTATATGAAGGTTTATAAAGATAAACAAAAACTTTATTTTAATGTCGAAGATAACGAATCAAGAATAAAAACCCCTTACGTAGAGGAAAAAAATTATGGAGATTCCAAGCGCGGATCAATTTAAGCAAAAAAATAAGGATAGAAATCAAAGATATATAGACTATGTTGAACTTGTTTCGCCCAAACAAACGGCGTGGAAGTCGTTGCCTAACGCGTTTTTGATAGGCGGGACTATTTGCCTAATTGGGCAAGTCTTTTTTGACTTGGCTAAAATGATATTTAAAGTTCCAGACGACACCGCGCAAACAATTGCTTTGGTGGCATTGATATTTATGACCGCTTTGCTTACGGGCATAGGCGTGTTTGACAAAATAGCTTATTACGGCGGAGGCGGTTCGTTTTTGCCAATAACTGGTTTTGCCAACGCTATTTCAAGCGCGGCGATTGAGTTTAAGTCTGAGGGACTAATATTCGGTCTAAGCAGCAAGTTCTATACGGTAGCAGGTCCTGTTATAGTTAACGGCATTATATCTTCGTTTATTGTAGGCTTAATTTATTACATTATTGGATTATTTAGGTGATAAAATGAGACTGTTTGATTTTGGCGTAGAGATAGATTTGAATATCAAAAAAGGCGTCAAGACAATAAAAAGAAAAAACAATAAAAATTCAAAAAAAATAGGAAAGCAAACCTTAGTCTTTGAGAACGAACCCAGAATTTTAAGCAGTCATTCCATAGTCTCTCAAAAAGAAAAAGAAGGGCCTTTGGGGGCGTATTTTTACGATGTTATAAGCGACACAAAATTTAACGAAAAAACATTTGAAAAAGCCGAAAACAAGATGTTTATTCACGCTTTGCATAAGGCTATAGCGAAAGCGGAAATCTTGCCCCAAGACATAGATATACTATTCGCCGGCGACCTATTAAACCAATTAATCTCGTCCAGCTATTGCGCTAGATTATATGATATTCCATACATAGGCATTTTCGGAGCTTGCTCGACCGTATCCGAAGGGCTTATGCTCGCTTCTACTTTTATTGACGGGGGATATGGAGATGTCGCGGCCGTCGTAACCGGCAGTCATTTCGCTACCGCCGAGCGGCAGTTTAGAGGTCCACTTGAGTTGGGTGCGCAAAGACAAAAATACGCCCAACACACAGTTACCGCCTCAGCGGCGTTAATTGTCGGAATGGTAAGCCAAGGCATAAGGGTAACCAAGGCGTGCGTGGGCAAGGTGGAGGATTACGGCATTACCGATTCGGCTAATATGGGAGCGGCTATGGCTCCCGCCGCGATGAGCACGCTCGCGCAATTCTTTGAGGACACCGGCACTAAGCCGGAAGATTACGATTTGATAGCAACCGGCGATTTAGGAAAGCTTGGAAGCGATTTGTTAAGAGTTTTGCTCAATGAAAAAGGTTATCATTTGGGCCAAAATTATATGGATTGCGGCGCGGCTATATATCATCACGACCAATACAGTTCGGAGGGCGGAAGCGGCTGCGGTTGCGGCGCAAGCGTCTTAGACGCGTATATATTGCCCAAAATGGAACAAGGAAAGTATAACAAAGTTTTATTCGTAGCAACAGGCGCGTTATTAAGCACCACAATCGTCCAACAAGGCGAAAGCATTCCTTGCATAGCGCATTTAGTGTTATTGGAGAAGTGATATGGAAACATTATTATTTTATTTAAAGGTTTTCGCTATAGGCGGGCTTATCTGCGTTTTGGCGCAAGTTTTGATAATAAAAACCAAACTCACCTCGGCGAGAATTTTGGTGATTTTCTTAATCGTCGGGGTAGTGTTGGAAGCCGTAGGGGTGTTTAAGTATCTAAAAGAATTCGCCGGAGCGGGCGTTACCGTTCCTATCTTAGGCTTTGGAAGCTCGCTTGCAAAAGGCGCTATCGAGGCGGTAAAAACCGAGGGCTTTTTAGGCGTGTTCAGCGGCGGAATTGTAAGAACTGCCGCGGGTTTAGGCGCGGTTACCGTGTTTTCGTATATAGCGGCGTTGATATTCAGCCCTAAAAGCAAGTAGTATTTATAAAAAATAATAAATTAAAAATTTTGACGCTCTAAGCGTCTTTTTTTACATATTAACAGGCGGCGAATTAATAACATATATAATATAGATGGTTGAAGTATATATCGCGCCGCAAAAAAAATCTAAAATTAAAAAAAGATTAATTATATTCTCAATAATCTTTACGATTATTTTATCTATTTATATCTTTTTTCAAAAAAACGTCAACCCGATTATCGTATCCGTGTCTAAAAATCAAATTGAAGCGCTTACCAATAAGGCGGTATCTTACGCCATAAACGATATATATTCTCAAAGCGTTACTTATACCGACTTGGTAAACATAATAAGGGACGATAAAGGCAATATAAAAATGATTTTGGCCAATAGCCCTAAAATCAACCAGGTAACTCAAAACATCGCCCAAAAGACTTATGAATACATAGAACGGCTAGGGGAAAACGGCATAAAGATAAAATTAGGAACATTAACGGGTATTCCTATATTTACCGAAAAAGGTCCGCAAGCAACCTTTGAGGTCTTGCCCATAGGCTCGGTAAAATGCGAGCTAAAATCAAGCTTTACATCTGCTGGAATTAACCAAACCCAGCACAAAATATATGTGTCTATATACGCCGACGTGGCGGTAGTCATTCCAGGCCTAAAAGACAAAAAAATAGCCGCCTCAACTGTAGCTTTGTTGGCGGAAAGCGTTATAATAGGCGAAGTACCCGAAACGTATTTAACTTTAAACAATATGCATTCTATGCTGGATTTGGTCCCTAAAAATTCATAAATAGTTGTCAAAAATTTGATAAATAAAATAATTTATGCTATCATAAAACAAAACTTAATATAAAACAATGACCGCTTATATATTAAGTTATTGGTAAAGGTTTTACAGAGAGAACGGTTCATAGGCTGAGAGACCGTTTAAAACTTCAATAACGAACTTCGTAAGCGAGAGTTTCCTGCTAAAAACAGGACGCAATAGACAGCGTTAAAATTGCAATGAGTCCGCCCGAGTATTTTTGGCGGAGAATTAAGGTGGTACCACGGTATATCCGTCCTTTGTTTAGGACGGATTTTTTTATAGCAAATTGGGAGGATTGTAATAGAAATGGAGCAAAGGCTGAATCAATTGTTAGGAACTTGCGCAACGAACTTGCAAAATTGCCAAAATTTAAGCGACCTAAACTCTTTAAAGGTCAAAGTTTTAGGCAAAAACGGCGAGTTGACCCAATTTTTGCGCGGACTTAAAGACTTACCCGCCGAAGAACGCCCGCAAGCAGGAAAACTAATCAATGAAACTAGAGAAAAAATCGAGAAATTAATCAATGAAAAAGAAGCCGCGTTGGTAGAGCTTGAGCTTAAGAAAAAGCTTGAGCAAGAAAGCATTGACATAACTCTTCCGGCCGCAAAACTAGCGCGCGGCGGACTTCATCCTCAAACAATAGTCAGAAACAGGATAATAGAAATATTTACTTCTATGGGTTATTCGGTGGAAGACGGTCCCGAAATCGAAACAGAATATTACAACTTTGAGGCGTTAAATATCCCTGACGACCATCCGGCAAAGGATATGCAGGACACTTTCTTTATTACGAATAACTTTAAGCATAATATAATTTTAAGGTCGCAAACTTCCAACACCCAAATCAGGGTAATGGAAAAGACTAAACCGCCCATTAAGATGATAAACCCCGGCAGGGTATACCGCTGCGACGATATAGACGCTACGCATTCGCCTATGTTTCATCAAATAGAAGGCTTGGTAGTGGATAAGGGAATCAGTATGTGCGATTTAAACGGCACTCTAAACACGTTTGTGAAAGAGCTGTTCGGCGAAAAAACTCGGACAAGATTGCGCCCTTCGTTCTTCCCTTTTACCGAGCCCAGCGTTGAGGCCGACGCGTCTTGCCCGTTCTGCGACGGAAAAGGCTGCAAGATATGCAAAGGCGTAGGCTGGATAGAAATCTTAGGCGCGGGAATGGTCAACCCTAAAGTGTTGCAAAACTGCGGAATAGATCCCGAAGTTTATACCGGTTTCGCGTTTGGATTAGGCATAGACCGCATAACCAATATTTTGTTTGGAATTACCGATTTAAGAATTCCTTTTGAAAACGATATCAGATTCTTAAAGCAATTCAAATAACAGGAGAGAATGGGTATGAAAGTTCCTTTAAGTTGGCTGAAAGACTTTGTAGATATAAGCGATATAACGCCCGAAGTTTTGGCGGATAAACTGACAAATATCGGATTTGAGATAGAAGAAATTGTTTATTTAGGTCAAAATATAGAAAAGGTCTATACGGGCAAAATCACTAAAATTGAGAAACACCCCAATGCCGATAAATTGGTCGTTTGCACGCTTGATATGGGCAACGAAATTTTGACCATAGTTACAGGCGCTACAAACGTAAACGAGGGCGACATAGTGCCCGTGGCGACAGACGGAGCCGTGCTGCCTTGCGGCAAAAATATAAAAAACAGCGTTCTAAGAGGCGTGGCATCGCAAGGTATGCTTTGCTCGGGCGAGGAGCTATGCATTGACGACAGCGTCATAGAAGGCGCCGAGGTGGACGGAATACTAATTTTGCCCCCGGAAACAAAAATCGGCTTAGATATAAAGACTGTTTTAGGGCTGGACGATTATGTCTTTGATATTTCCGTAACGCCCAACAGGCCCGACTGCAACAGCATATGGGGTATCGCTCGCGAGATAGGAGCTGTATTAGGCAGAAAGGTCAATCCGCCTTCCTTAAAATACGAAGCTGACGCTTCTATAAAAAACGACATTAAGGTTAACATCTTAAACTACGATTTATGCCCTAGGTATATGGCGGGACGAATAAAAGACGCCAAAATTATGCCTTCTCCTAAATGGATGCGCGACAGATTAAGAAAAGTTGGCATAAGGGCGATTAATAACTTCGCTGATATAACCAATTATGTCTTGATAGAAGTCGGACAACCTATGCACGCTTTCGATTATAAGCACATTTTAGGCGGAACGATTAACGTCAGAACCGCTAAAGAGGGCGAGAGTATAACGGCTTTGGACGGCAAGACTTATTCTTTAAGACCCGACCAATTGGTTATTGCTGACTCACAAAAACCCGTGGCTATAGCGGGCATTATGGGCGGAGAATATTGCTCAATTTTGCCGGACACTAACGAAGTCATTTTTGAGGCGGCAATTTTTGCCCGCGGAAGCGTAAGAGCGACATCTAGAACATTAGGATTGTCCTCGGATTCCAGCGCGAGATTTGTAAGAGGCGTTGACTATTGGTCGTGCCAGACAGGTATGAAAAGAGCGTTGGCTCTTGTTTATGAGCTAGGCTGCGGCAAAATAGTAGGAGAAATAGTCGACGTAAAACAACAAGAGCAAAAAGAAAAGGTAATAGATGTATCTATCGATAGAGTTAACGACTTGCTAGGCATAAAAATTGCTCCCGAGCAAATGGTTGAAATTTTAGAGCGTCTAGAAATAAAATGCCAGATAAAAGGCGATACATTATCCTGCGTGATTCCTTTATATAGAACCGACCTAGAGAATCACGCCGATATCGCCGAGGAAGTAATTAGATATTATGGCTACGATAAAATCGGCTATACCTTGCCTGAGACAAGCCCTAATATCAAAATCGGCAGCAACAAGTTTTACAAGGCCGCCGCAATAACAAGACAAACAATGGTTGGGCTTGGGTTATACGAAACTTTGACCTATTCGTTTATAAACAAGGATTGGTTGAAAAAGCTTAATCTAGACGAAAACGACTATAGGTTAAAGACTATTAAGCTTCTTAATCCTCTAAGCGAGGAATACGAGGTAATGAGAACCACGCTTGTCCCTAATATGTTGGGCGTGGCGGCTTATAACCTAAACCATAAAAACGACGAGTTTAGATTGTTTGAGCTCTCAAGAGTTTATTTGCCCAAGGAGTTACCGCTTGCCGAACTGCCCAGCGAGCCTAATTATTTAGGCGCGGTGATTTGCTCTAAGGACGATAACTTCTTTACCTTAAAAGGCATAGTCGAAAATGTCTTGCAAGATTTTGGCCTAAAGGCGGAATACATTAGGTCGAATGAGCCTTTCTTGCATCCTGGCATAAGCGCGGATGTGATTGTCAATAATCAAAAAATAGGCTTCTTGGGAGCTGTTCATCCCAGCGTCTTGAAAAATTACGATATTGAAAAGACTTTGTATATCTTGGAATTGGATTACGATAAGGTATGGCAGAACAACAAGACAATTACGTTTAAGCCGTTGTCCAAGTTCCAAGCTATCGAAAGAGACTTAGCCTTCTTAGTAAAAGAAGATATACCCGCTAAAGACTTAATTAATGAAATCCAGCATTGCGGCGGGCCTAATCTTGAGTCGGTAGAATTATTCGACGTATACACCGGCTCTCAAATCCAAAAAGGCTATAAGAGTATGGCTTTCTCTTTGGTATTTAGGTCTTTGGAAACCACGTTAAAAGACCAAGATATTGCTAAAAATATAGATAAAATAATAAGAACGTTAAAGTATAAATACAATGCGGAATTACGCGCATAAAGCGGAAATCTTAGCGCCCGCGGGCAACGAAGACAGCCTAAAAGCCGCGATTGATTACGGCGCTGACGCCGTTTACTTGGGAATAGATAAATATAACGCTAGAGCCGCCGCTCAAAACTTTACGCTTGAGAACCTGCCAAAGTGGCTCGATTACGCCCACTTATTCGGCGTCAAAGTTTATCTTGCCGTTAATATTTTATTAAACGACTTCGAATGCGAGGAAGCGTTTAAAACGATAATCAACGCCCATAATATGGGCGTTGATGCCGTTATTGTGCAAGATATTGGACTAATGAGACTGTTGGCTAGTTACGCGCCCGAGATTAAAATTCATTGCAGCACGCAAATGGGCATTCATAACCATTTGGGCGCTAAATGGGCTTTGGACAACGGCGCAAAACGAGTTATTTTATCTAGAGAATGCTCATTGGAAGACATCAAGTCCATATCGCAAAATGTCAATATAGAAATCGAGCATTTTATTTTGGGCGCGTTGTGCGTTTGTTTTTCGGGCAACTGTTATTATTCGTCCAGGGTTTCGGGTTTAAGCGGCAACCGGGGCAGGTGTCTGCAATTATGCCGTAAAAAATATTCGCTGTTTAACGATAAAAATTTAGTCAGCGAAGGCTATCTCTTAAGCCCCGCCGACCAAAACTTAACGCAATATTTAAACGAGCTTATAGACGCGGGCGTAAGCTCGTTTAAAATTGAAGGCAGGCTAAAACGCCCCGAATATGTGGCTCAAGCCGTAAAGACAGTAAAGAAAGCTTTGGAGAACAACGCGGTTGACGCTGACGATTTGCGTAACTTAAGGATGATGTTTAACCGAGGCGGATATGCTACGGGATATTTTAAAAAGACCGCTAATTACGGCAATTTAATTTATCCCAAACATCCCGCGCACATCGGACTGAATGTAGGCAAAGTAAAGAAAAATATTAAAGACACCATACAACTCGACAGCGGGTATGATTTTAAAGACGGGGACGGCTTTAAAATATTCAGAGCGGGCGAGGAGGTAGGCAACGCGCTTGCCTGCAACGGGCAGCTAAAATTTAGGGGAGATATCCAAGTAGGCGATGAAGTAAATATTACCTCAAACGCGAGCTTGATTGAGGCTTTAAACAATTTTAAAAGAAAGTTAAAGGTTGATTTTAAATACGAAATCAGGCAAAATAAGCCCATTAAGATTACCGCGAGCAATGAAGATATAACGATAGACTATGCGTCCGAATACATTGTTTCTCCCGCTAAAACGGCGGGAATATCTAAAGACGACGTATTCTTTAGCGCCTCAAGGTTGAGCGACACCGAATTTGAGTTAAATAAAATATCAATAGACTTAGACGACAATGTATTCATACCTAAATCAATCCTAAATGAATGCCGTCGAGAGGCGATTAGGCTGCTAAAAGAGGCGATAATCTCAAAAAACAGTCCCAAAAATAGTATTTTGTCCGACATAGTATTATGCAAAAACAATTATTCTTATGACAATCGACCTATTTTGCCCCAAAAAATGATCGTGTTGTCGGATTTAAGCCTGTTTGACGACCAAATTGCCGAGCTTGGCGATGTTTTTATATATAACCCTGACGACTATAATCAATTGCCTAAAAAGCCGAACTTTTTAAAACCTGTTTTTCTAAATCTATTCAATATAGCCAACCTTGAGGATTTAGAATTATTGCTCGCAGAACAAGATATTATAAAATCTTACGACGGCATAGTCGCCAATAATGTTTACGCTGTCGAATTGGCTAAGCGCCTAAATTTAGATTTTATCCCCGGCGCGGGGCTGAATATATTTAATAATTATTCCTTGGATTTAGGTGCGAAATACTATATAGCTTCGCCCGAAAATTATAACAACATAAAAAACGCTTTTGTCTATTCTTACGGCAAATTTCCTTTAATGACGCTTAAAGTTTGCCCTATAAAATCTAATTGCTCGGGCTGCGCCTACAATAAAAAATACTATCTAAAAGACGACCATAACAAATGCTTAAAAATCAGGCGGGTAAAGCTCTCAAGGTGCTATTTTCAACTTTTAGATGACGAAGCCCTAAACCTGCCTCAATCAAAAATCAACGGTCTTGTCTTGTATGACTTTACGGACTATAATAAAAATCAAATCTTTGATATAATTAATAATATTGACAATCAGAAGAGATATTTTCCTAAAGTTAAATAATTGGTGAGAAATGACTTCTAATGATGTTTTAAATATTATAGAATTTGATAAAGTTTTAAATATTGTCTCTCGTTACGCGATATCCGAAATCGGCAAAGAGTTAATTCTAAAAACCGTTCCGACGGATAATTTTGACCAAGCTAATTACGAGCTTGATTTGACTTTTGAGGCTTTTAGAGTGTTATATGAAAAATCAATCGACCCAATCGAGTATTTTGACGATATAGAGCCTCTAGTCAATAAAGCGCGCATAAACGCGGTTTTAACTTGCGGAGAGCTGTTAAAAATCGGCCGTTTAATTAAGAGCGCGCACACAGCGATTGCTAAGATAAAACCTCTAGCGGAATTCGAAAAACTTCAAGAAATAATCAACGGAATGATTCCGTTGAAAAAGTTATTAGACAATATCCAGCTTTGCGTTCTTGACGAAAACGAGGTAAGCGACCAAGCTTCTGAAAAATTAGCATCTATAAGAAGAAAGATAGCCAATTGCAAAGCCAATATAAAAGAAAAACTCAACGATTATATAAAGTCGCCGTCTTATTCCAAATACCTGCAAGACAGCATTATCACTGTCAGAAACGAGCGTTTTGTAATACCTGTTAAAATGGAATACAAAAACGAGATAAAAGGACTGCTGCACGACCAATCCTCCAGCAAAGCCACGGCGTTTATAGAGCCTTTGCAGGTAGTCGAGCTTAACAACCATTTAAAATCGTTGTTAATAGACGAGCAGCTTGAGATTGAGAGAATTTTAACTCAATTAACTTTGGAGGTTAACGGCAACGCCGAGGCTTTAACGCAAAACCTTAACTCGTTAATAACGCTGGATGTCATATTCGCGAAAGCTAGATACGCCGAACACACAAAATCCAACAGGCCTAATATTATTAAAGAATATTACATTAACATTAGAAAAGGCCGTCATCCTTTGATTCCCGCCGATAAAGTCGTGCCTATAGACATAGAGCTCGGACGAGAGCATAAAGTTTTGATAATTTCAGGCCCTAACACAGGCGGTAAAACGGTATCCTTAAAAACCGTAGGTCTATTTTCGGTAATGGCCGCAAGCGGTTTTATGATACCCGCAGTAGAGGCGTCTTTGCCTATTTTCAACCAAGTCTTTTGCGATATCGGAGATTTTCAAAGCATAGAAAACTCTCTTAGCACCTATTCGTCGCATATAAAAAACCTAGTCAACATAACGGACAACATAGCGCAGGGCAGCTTAGTGTTAATTGACGAGATAGGTGCGGGCACAGACCCGACCGAAGGCGCGGCGCTCGCGATAGGTATAATAAAATATCTGTTAAAATTTGATATCTTGGCGGTAATCACCACGCACTATTCCGAACTAAAAGAGTTTTCATTGACGCATCCTAACATTCGCAACGCCTCTATGGAGTTTGACCACAACACCTTGCTGCCGACATACAAGATTTTGATGGATATGCCTGGAACCAGCAACGCGCTTGCTATCGCTGGGCATTTAGGTTTGAATAAAGAAATCTTAAAAGAGGCGCAACAGGCGATTAACCAAGAGAAACATAATTATGAGAATGTCTTAAGGCTGGCTAGAGCGCTAAAAACCCAAGCAGAAAAAGAATACGAGCAAGCTCAAATTGAGCGCGAGCAATTGCGCCAAAAAATAAAAGAAGTCATCCAAGAAAAAGAAGAGCTTGCCAAAATAAAAGAAAAAATCCAATCAAGAGCCGACCAAGAAGTTAAAGAAATAATCAGAAGAAAGACCGAGCAGGCTAATGAGTATATAGAGCAAATTTCTCAAATTTTAAAACAAGCCGAGCTGGACTCAAGCCAGCTTCTTAAAGCCAAACAGTTTAGAACCGCTATAGAAAAGCAATTATATGATATAGAATTAGAGCAAAACCAAGACATCCAAGACCTGCCCATAGAAGACATAAAAGTCGGTATGAGCGCTTATCTAAAAAATCTAAATAAAGAATGCGTCATTTTAACTTTGCCCGACAAGAAAAACGAAGTCGAAGTAAGCGTGGGCAATTTGAAGTTAAATGTTAAAGTTAAGGATTTAGCCATCCTAAAAGATACCGCTCTAAAACCGATAGAAACAAAGCAACCTAAAATAAAACCTAAACCCGCAAGCGAGCAAACGGTATCAATCCCGCAAGCGTTTTATGAAATAAATATCCTAGGAAATACCGTGGATGAGGCAGAGGCAAAATTGGATGTGTTTATAGACAACGCTCTAAGGAGCAACTTATCCGAGATAAAAATTGTCCACGGCAAAGGCACGGGCGCTTTAAGGGCGGGCGTGCATAAATACCTAAAAACAAACAAGGCGGTGGCGGGATTTAGATTGGGCTTGCCTAACGAGGGCGGCAGCGGCGTTACGATTGTTACATTAAAATCAATGTGATATAATATTAAAAAATTTGAGGGTGGTTTTTAATGATAGAAACCTATTTTGAGCAATGCAACACGTTGGAGAACCCAACCGCTAACAAGGTCAAAAAGCTCTTTTTAAAGATAGTGTATTATCTTTCGATTGTCTTGGGGGTTATCTTAATTATAGTTATCTTTTCACTGCCTATTTTTCCTAAGGAAACCCCTTGGCAGCAAGTTTTGGTGTTTGTTTTGCTATGGTTTATTATGCCTATTTCGTTATTTATAGGCGCGTTTTTTACCAAAAAGCTTATCAACAGCATAAACCCTATTTATGACTATGTGTTAAACGGCAGAGATTTTTACATCTTAAGAATTTACGACAACGCTAAAAGAAAAAAGTTTTTAAAAATCAATGTCTCGCAAATGTCTGCGATTGGCAAAATATCGTTAGACAGCTATAATAGATACGCTTCAGACCCACACATTAAAAAGGTTTTCGCGCTAACCAATCCGCAAAACGAAGAAAATATTTATTATATGTTATACAGCGACGCTGAAAAGAAGGTTTTATTGCACTTTGAGCCTAATGAGGAATGTCTTATGTATATCCGCCGAACATTAGGTCGAGATATAGTAGCGAGAAACTAAAATCAAAGAGTGAAGAGAAATGATATACCTAGACAACGCGGCCACCACCAAAATGTATGAAGAGCTGGTAGATATTTATAGGGAATACGGATGCGAGAAGTTTTTTAATCCCTCTTCGTTATATAAGCAAGCTTTAGACGTCTCGCTGGAAATAAGAAAAGCCAAAGCCGAACTGCTTGAGTTTTTTGGCAGCCAGGCGGGGGATATAATCTTTACCGGCAGCGCTACCGAGGCCAATAACTTGGCAATAAGAGGCTCGCTAAAGAAAAATTCTAAATTAGTTATTTCCGCCGGCGAGCATCCGTCCGTTTATAACACCATTCTTGATTTAAAAAATAACGGAGTGGAATGCGAAATTATACCTCTGAAAAAAGACGGCCAAATTGACGCCGAGAAGCTTTATAATTATATATCCCAAAACAATGACGCGCGCTTAGTGTCCGTAATTCACGTAAGCAACGAAACGGGCGCTATTAATAATATTAAAGAACTCGTTCAAAACGTTAAAAAAATTAACCCAGCAATATTGTTCCACAGCGACGGCGTTCAAGCTTTCGCGAAAATAGACATTAAAAATTTAGGCGTGGACATATACAGCTTTTCGGGGCATAAAATAAAAGGTCCTAAAGGCATAGGCGGTTTATTTATAAAAAAAGGCGTGCGCCTAAACCCCATTATCACAGGGGGAGGCCAAGAAAATAATTTGAGAAGCGGCACAGAAAATGTCGCGAATATTATCGCTTTTGCTAAAGCCGCTAAAATATACGCCAAGCAGTATGATTTTAACAAAATGCTGGAATATAAAACGACTTTTTTAAATATTTTAAAGGAAAAAGTCCAGGATATTGTCTTAACCATACAAGAAAATAATACTATGCCACACATAATATCTTTGATTATACCCAAGATTAAAGGCGAAACGCTGCTTCATATTATGGAAAGCAAGGGTATTTTAATCGGCTTGGGCTCGGCTTGCTCTTCAAGAAGCAAATCAAACCGCGTTTTGCAAGCTTTGGGATATTCAAGCAATTTGACCGAAAGCTCGATAAGAATAAGTTTTTCGCCCGATAATACATTGGAAGAAATAAAAACCGCCGCTAACGCTTTAGCTGCGGCTGTGTTAGATTTTAGAAAATAAGGATAGGCTTTAATAAAGATGACTATGGAAAAGGTTATTATTATAAGATACGGCGAGATATACCTAAAAGGCGACAACAGGAGCTATTTTGAAAGACTTTTGGCCGAAAATATTAAGTATTCTTTAAGAGAATATAAATACAACCTAAAAATATTAAGAGGCCGTTATATCATTACCGATTTTGACGATGAGAACGGAATTATAACCAAGCTGTCTAAGGTTTTTGGAATTCACTCTTTTAGCGTTGGCTTTAGGATTCCATCCGATTTAGATAATATAAAACAAACCGCGTTAAAAGTCATAAAAGACAGCAAAACATTTAAAGTCGAAACCAACAGAGCGGATAAAAGATTCCCGCTGAACTCTCAACAAATAAGCGCCGAAGTAGGCGGATTTATTTTAAACAGCAATACTGATTTAAAAGTAGACCTGCATAATCCCGATTTTACTGTGTTTATTGATTTAAGGGAAGATGGCAGCGCTTTTATTTATTCTGATATAATACACGGTCAAGGCGGGCTGCCCGTAGGCTGCAGCGGCAAGGGAATGCTTATGCTTTCGGGAGGCATAGACAGCCCTGTGGCGGGCTATATGATGGCAAAAAGAGGCCTTAAAATCTGCGGCGCGCACTTTTTCAGTTTTCCGTATACCAGCGAACTGGCGAAAGATAAAGTCATTCAACTAGCCAAAATTTTATCGGAATATAACAACGGCTTTGATTTATACATCGTTCCGTTTACCAAAATCCAAGAAAAAATAAGCAGTCTCAATACTACTTACACCGTAATTTTAATGCGCAGATATATGATGCGGATAGCCAATCTATTAGCTCAAAAACACGACTGCAAGGCTATTATAACGGGCGAAAGTCTCGGTCAGGTGGCAAGTCAAACCATTGACAGCCTAAACGCTACCAATAAAATATCCGATCTGCCTGTGTTTAGGCCTTTAATCGGTATGGATAAATCCGAAATAATTAATATAAGCCAAAAGATTGACGCCTATAATATTTCTATTTTGCCTTACGACGATTGCTGCACCATATTTGTTCCAAAACATCCGGTAACTAAGCCTAGTATAAGCTCAATAGAAAAATTAGAAAAAATATTAAGTATCGACGACTTAGTCCAAGAAGCGGTCGATAATACCGAACTAATAAGGCTATAATCAGCTTGCTTTGGATTTTTTCAACTGATTCTTTTTGTTTGTTATAAATTCAATCATTCTGTCAAGGAATGATTGTTTTTTATTTTCAATAATATTTTTTTGCCTTGTTTCCCATTTGATGTTAACCGCCTTAGGCGGAAGATTGTAAATAGAAAATACCTCTGTCTTTCTATATCGAGGCGCGGACGAGGCGTTGGCTAAGACAATTGTTTGGTTTTTATGATATTCCTTTAGGTCTATATCAGCGTATACAATCGTGTTAGGTCTCTTAAAATTGGGCGGAGGATTGTCTTTATAAAGCGACTTGATAATGTTTTTCGCTATCATAGTAGGATATGTGCCGCCTGTGACATTGCTGGGCAGCGCGCCTTTTTTGTCGTTGGATATATTACCAAGCCACACGCCTATTGTGTGTTTTGAGGTGTAAGAAATGCAGTAAGCGTCGTTATTGAGCGCGCTTTTTAAGAAGCTGTTTGTGCCGGTTTTAGCGGCGACCTGATAGGGGAAATCTCTTAGCCGTTTTGCCGTTCCTTCTTTTGCGGCTGTTTGAAGCATATCGGTAATCAAATACGCCGTGTCTTGCTGAAGGACTTTTTGAGGATTGGGTTTTGATTGATATAATACTATGCCGTCTTTAGTAGTTATTTTTTTGACTAGAGAGCATTTGTCAAAGACCCCGCCGTTAGCGAAAATGGTATACGCTTGGGTTAAATCGTATAAAGAAACTCCTTTATGCAAACCGCCCAAAGCCAAACTCAAACCGCTGTCTTGCTCGTTCAAATCTAAGTTTACCCGTTTTAAAAACTCGGCCGCGGTATCCACGCCTATAGTCTTAAGTGTTTTCACCGCGGCGATATTGTTTGAAGTGCTTAGGGCTTTTCTAACGCTTATCCAGCCTTCGTATTTGCCGTTATAGTTTTTAGGGCTGTAACCGTCGTAATTTATAGGCTCGTCCAAAATCAAAGTCGCGGGAGTTATTAGTCTGTTTTCGATAGCGGGCGCGTATACCGCCAAAGGCTTGATAGTGGACGCAGGCTGTCTT
>DATCKE010000028.1:0-37464 GCA_036562445.1 Clostridia bacterium | reverse complement strand
CACCAGCATACTCCAAGATTTTATCTGCAGAGTATTGGTTTATATCGCCTATGAGTGCTATATCGGGCTTATTAGCTGCTATAGTCATACGACAATACTTGTCGATTTCACAGGCAAGTATAGGCTCTATACCGCCTTTTGATAAACCTATATCAAGTCCCATAGCTCCTGAAAAGAAACTTAGGGCAATTATATCAGGCAGCTTGCCACTTTTATTGGGACGGTCGTCAGGCTCTATAATGATATTATTGTCTTTAATGTATTTTTCAACAGCCTCGGGCTGTATAATCCATTGTTTGCCGACCATTTCGGCCTGTAACTCACCTTTGCGTAGCAAAGTCCTGACGTATTGCTCTGTTACTTTGAGGTGTTTAGCAACATCACTCACTGTTAGCATAGGGTCTACCTCCATTTTCGTATGCGAATATTTTTATATACCCCTTTATTATACTGTTGATACGATATAAAATCAATAGGACGTTAGTAATGTCAGAGCTTTTGTAGCCGCAGAATCTTTGTTATCAAGAAACACTTCAAACTCTTTTACAACGGCATTTACCTGTTCTTCAGCACTCTCAGCATCCAGATTATCACGACAGTCAGTATACTCCAATCCGTGTATTACACCTTCCTTCCAGCAATATAGCCAGCCTGCGGGTAAATCCCCCAGTACTTCACATCTTAAATGCTCTCTTATATCAATAAAGATACTGACATTGAAATCAGAAGTTTTACCTGTGCTATCAAGATTAAACATAGCTATCATTGGCACTATCCCAAGATTATAGAGTCTGTCAACAATCCCCACCATATTATTATCAATAAGTGCACGATGTCTTATCGGGCATTTATGATTAACGCCGTCATTGACCCATTTACGACAAATCATGCAGTAGTCTTTCTGTTGACTGACTTTAATGTAAGGGTAATAAATATCTTTTATGTTCGCACTTATAACCTCCATATTTATACCTCCATAAGCAGGAGCAAAGCCCTAACTGCTTCACAATCCCTTGTATCAAGGAACTCTTCAAACCCTTTTATTAGTTCACCAATTCTGCTTTCAACACTCTCATCCTCGAACCCGAAATTATACCATCTTTCTACACAGGCAATCATATGTAGCTCAGTTTTATCGGGAGTTACTGTTTCCCAATGGTACTGCCAGCCTGCGGGTAATTCGCCCAGCACAGCTTCACATATTCGCCTTCCAATATCGACTTTAACCGTCAACAGATACTCGCAGTCTTTTACATCGCCCATATCAATAGCAGACCAGACCGCTATCATAGGCGTAATTCCCATCTTATACAGCCTGTCAACAATTCCTACCATTTCTCTATCCACAGCGGCAAAATGTTCTGACGGGCAATCATGCTCGTCTCTAACAGGCACAAACTCCCTACACTTCATACAATATAGCCTTGATACAGCTTCCATTCGTAACATCCTCCCTTAAATCAGATTTAATCGACCTTCGCAAGCAGGGGGTCAGCGGTTCGACCCCGCTTACCTCCACCAGAACGATATAGGACTGTAGCTCAGCAGGTTAGAGCACCACCCTGATAAGGTGGGGGTCGGTGGTTCGAGTCCACTCAGTCCTACCAGAAACCGTCTCGGTTAACCGAGGCGGTTTTTTGTTTATAAAATATCCATTAAGAAAGTATAGAAAGATTGTAATAGCGTTGCGCGCTTTTTTGGCTATGCTCGGAATATAGATATTTTAAAAATTTAAAAATTGGCTAAATATAACAAAAAAGACCGCTTTTATACAGCGGTCTTTTTGATTTTGGTGCCGAAGGTGGGACTTGAACCCACACATCCTTATCGGATACGGGATTTTGAGTCCCGCGCGTCTGCCAATTTCACCACTTCGGCAAGGAAGCATAAATATATTAGCATATCTTTTGATTAATTTCAATCATTTGCGTTGATAAAAAATAAATAATTTTTGGAAATTATATTGGATTATTTATATATAACCAAAAAAACGGCTCTATAAAAGCCGTTTTTTGATTTAATATCTTTTTACAGTTTGCTTACAATGTTTTTTAGGCGGCTGGTTTTGGCGACGAGTTTGCCCGCCAGGATGTCTTGCTCGGTGATTTTCGCAAGCAGTATTTCTCTTGCGGGATCGGGCTTATTGACATAAGTTCTGCCGCGTTCTCTATCATATATGATATAAATATTTCCTTCGTCGTCCTCGACCGCGTCCGGATATGAGACATTGTCCCTTTCGTCTATTGTCAAAAATCCTTCAAATGTTTTGCAGTCGTCTTTGGATATCATAGCCGTCAGGTTGTTTCTGCCCGTAAAGTTATAGTGATTGATAAACAAGACATTTCCCGATTTTAAGCGTTTTAGGCAAAATCTAGCGCTTGGGGATTTGATGCCACTGTCTTCCCCATATGTCCAGGTGTAGCCTCTGTCATATGAAACGCTTTGGGCTATGTTGCCCTTAGTCCTTATATACATAAGCAATGAGCCGTCTTTGCGCTCCAGTATCATATGTTCGTCAAAGATTCTGTCGGCGCAATCCGTTCCGCCCCGCTTGGCAAAAGTCTTGCCGCAGTCTTCGGTGGCGTATACGAAGATTCTCCTGTCTTCTTCATTGGAGGCTAAACCCCGCACGCTTTCGACGCCTTTTGCCCAAACCGCTATGGGAAAAAGCCATTCGCCCGTAGATAAAACCGTAGGTTTGTTCATCATTACTTCGCCGCCTATGACAAAATAATCCGACCACTCAAGCTCGTCTTGGTCGGGATTTTCGCAGATAGAGGCGTAAAGCTTATACTCGGGCTGGACTCCCCAAATAAGCCAAAGCCGTCCTAACGGATCTATCCATAGACATTGGTCAAAGCAGCGATAATCTTCGCCCCTGTAAACCGCCGTTATGGGCTCGCTCCAGGTTAAGCCGTCGTCATCGCTTTTTAAGAGAACTATAAAATTGCCCAGCTGTTCCCCCGCTCCGCCGCTGTAAAACGCGGCGAAAAGTCGGCCTTTTTGAGTTCTTTCTATGGAAGGAATACCCTGCCATTTTCGATTGTTAGAGTAAAATTTCTTAAGCTCTTCTTTGTCGGCAATAATCATTTTATTCCCCTTACAGCTTGTATCTTACCAAATAAATATCGTGGCGGTTAAACTCAAAGGTAAAGATTAACTCCTTATTTTCTTTATCCTCAAAGCCGTTAGGATAGGCGTATAAACCCGGAAAATCGCTTACCCTGTCTTTTATATACCAGCTGTTCATATTGTCGTCGCTAATCCATATTTCCAGCGGATATCTTGTCTCGTAGGAATAGACGTTATTGGGCGTGTTTATTAAAACTATCCGCCCGTCGGACAGCTTGAGTAGTTGAAACCTGTTGCCGGGGTTGGGAATGTCCGTTTTGAAAGCCTCGCCAAAGGTCTTGCCGCCATCGTATGAGTCGCATCTATATAAATATCCCGTGTTATTCCTTCTCATAAGCATTACGATGTGTTCGTCCTCAAGCTCGACTATAGAAGGCTCGGGCCAATTCCAGCGGCGGTAATGGCTTTTGGGGATAGATTTGTCTATATGCTGCCTGTTGGCGGGGTATTTTTCAAAGGTCTTGCCGTTGTCCTTGCTTACCAGCACTCCCGCTTCTATGTAATCGATATCCGCCTCAAAGATATAGCAGTCGTTTTGGTTAAGCCTTAGGTTTTCCTCGGGAGTTATGGGGAAATATTGATAGCAAAACATCAAGTCGCCGTTGCGCTTTCTTATCATTCCCCTGATGGAGGCGAAATTGGGCAAAGGCTCAAAAGCGCCCATATCCTTAAACGTAAAGCCGCTGTCTTCGCTGACCAAAAGCTTGTTCTCAAGGTCGGTCTGTTTGCCCGTGTGCATTCCCAAAAACACTAAGACCTTGTCGTCTACCACGCAAATCTCGGGCGTGGTTACTCCCCGGCGGTCGCCGGGGAGCATATTGCCCAGATTTTTAAAGGTTTTTCCGTTATCGGAGCTTCTAAACAAAAACGCTTTGTTGGCAAGCTCAGGCTCTTTTAGGCCTTCGCACATACTTAAAATCAGCAAATCGCCGTTAGGCATCCGTCTTACCGCGGGTTCGCAGCTTAAAGAGTCACGGTGAACTAGTGTGATTTCCATAGCTTATGCCTCTCAAAACGCCGCCGTTACTTTTGGAATAAATCCAACGGTCCTTGCCCGCCGGCTAACTCTTGGTATTTATAAGCGTAAGGCTTAGGCCCGCCCTTGACAAAGTTCTCTTGCGCCCATTGCAAGTCGGCTTGTTTAGGATTGGGGTCATAGAACATTCCAAAGTATTTTTCTTGAACGGTGCTCCAGCTTGAGCCTAGGTGGTCGGTAAGGGTAAAGTAATGTATGCTTTCGACAAACTTTAGATGCTCTTTGGTCGCTTGATAAGCTTGCTCGATGAATTCCTCGATTACGTCAGCTTTTACATTGTGCTCGCTCCAGCCAAGCTCGGTAAAGAACACTTTTTTGTTCTTGCCCTCGTTGCGGACAATGACGTCGTATATCTCTTGATTTACGCGAACAAACTTATCCACCGTAAAGTCGTTCATATAAGGGTGCCAAGCGGCTACTTGGAAATAGTCGTCGGGATACGGACTCCAAGAGTCGGGCGCCTTGATGTTTTCATAGATGTATTCCAAAAATTGAACAGCAGAACTGCTTACAAGTCCGCCCAAAACGGTAATAGCGTTAGGGTTGGCGCGGTGGATGCCGCGTGAAGCGTAAAACAGCATATCGGTGTATATTTCCGCGCGCTGTTTTAGGGTAAACGTGCCGCCTTCAAGTTTTTTAAAGAACGTGTCTATGTTGGATTCGTTGTCGATTTCCCAATATGTAATTTCGGGGAACTCTTTTACCATATTATACCAAGTGCGCTCATAGTCCTCTAGCCACTGCAGGTAATAGCTTCCCTCGCTTAAGTCTCTGGAGGGCTTAGCCACGGACGAATCGCTGTTGGGCAGTCCGGACTTATGGAAGTTGGAGTGGTTCATAGCGATTATTTGGAAGCCGTGGCTTTGAAGTTTTTGAATCATATCCTTAAACAGCTCAATCCTTCCTTCAATAAAGGTGTCAGGATCGCTCATAAGCCAGTTGCAGTGCATCCAAAAGCGCACGGATTTTGCGCCCATATTTTTTATTAACTGCATTCCTTTCACATAGTCTATGCCCCGCCATGCGTAATCGGAATACGCGCCGTGGCACATACCGTATAGGTATTGTTGGTCGGCGGTTTCCAATTCCTTTCTATAATTAGGGCCGTATTTTAATAAATCGTCGTCTGTTTTATTCTTGGTATTGTTGCAAGCTAACGCCGTCATAACCGTAACCCCCAATAATAAGACTACCGCAAAAAGCGCGAATATTTTTTTTAACATGCTCTCCCTCCTATATAACGCCCAAGGATTGGGCCACTTCTTTAATCGTGCGTTTTACATTGGCGTATCCGGCGTTGTTGCAATCGGATATCATTTTGTTCCAATCGGTGGTTAGGTTTTTAGTGCCCAAAATAGCGTTATTGGCGAAGGAACTAGAAATATCCTCGATGCGGTTCATAGAAAGAAGTATGCTATAAGGCCAAGCCGTTATGTTCTTTAGAGAGCTTGCGACTACTTTGTTCTTCGCCATACCTTCGGCGATTAGGTCTTGATAGTAATAGTCCAAAGTAGCGGGGTCTATTTTGGCCTTGATAACGCCTTTTTCGTCAAACTCGCTCCAATCGATAAACTCGCCGAAAGTAGCGCCTAATCTATACTTGCCGAAAGGTTTGATATTGCCTTCTTGGTCTTTGGATTCCATAAAGCGATTGGAAGGCTCTTTAGCGCGCTCTTCTAGGTTGGGAATGACTTTGCCGTTTTCGTCCAAAGTGTAATGCTTGCCTTCTATGCCGTAGATTCTCAGCATATTGCCTTCGGGCGAATACAAGTAGTTGAGAAGTTTCATAGCGGCGTGAGGGTTCTTGCAGGCTAGCGTAATCGAGAAGCCGCCCCACCAGCCGCCCCAATCCGAAAATCCGCCCGCGCCGGGTTTGCCAATATTGGCCGTTCCTACAGGGGGCTCGCCGAATTGAACTTTGCCCTTGCCGTGTTTTGCCTCAAGGGGATTCATAATCCAAGTTACGTGCTGTTCGGCGTTGGTGATAAGTATTCCGGTCTTGCCGTCTATAAAGAAGTCTCTGTCTTGGTTGTTTATGTTGGTGTTAAACTGCGGGTAGATATAGCCGTTTTTATACATTTGGTTAGCCCAAGCCAAGAAGTTTTTAAACTCCTCGGTGGTATACATATATTGGACTTCGCCGTTATAGATGTCGTAGTCGGGACGGACGCCAAACGCGTGATATAGAGGCGCCCAATTGTGAACTCCGCTTCCAGGCGCAAGTCCCCAGGTGTCGTTTTGACCGTTTTGGTCGGGATCGTTTAAGGTAAATCTCTTGAGAACTTCTTCGAACTCGTCCATAGTGGCAGGAATTTTGGCCGAGCCGTCTTCGTTAACAAAGCCTACGTTTATAAGCCAGTCCGTTCTATAGTAAATGCCCCAGCCGTTAGGCGAGGTAACATAAGGCAATAATGTATGAGCGTCGTCGTATTTTATGTTCTTGTATTGGTCGGAATTAAGAATCTTTTCTATCCAAGGATAAGCGCCGGGTTTTTGAGCGATCAATAAATCTAGATTCCATAGAATGCCGGTAGACTGATTGCTCCAATTATGGAAGGCGGTGCCGTTGTTGCTCGGAACAGAGAAGATGATGTCAGGAAAATCGCCTGTGTTAAGCATAGGGTTTAGAGTAGTGTAATAGTCGCTGTTGTGGGTAGCGCCCTCAACGCGTATAGTGATGTTCAGGTCTTCCTCAATCTTTTTCCACACGCTGTCTTTTTCAACGCCGTCAAATAAGTGACCGCTGTTTAAAAACAGACGCAATGTAACTCTTTCTTGGTTGTCGGTATTATTCTTGGGATCAAAGCAGCCAAAAAACGCTGTAAACAGCATTATGACTACAAATAACCAAGAAATCCGTTTAAGTTTCTTCATTTTCTCCTCCTATGTTTTTTAGTTTTCTTGACTTTAGCTTTTAAAAATCAAATCAAGATAAGTCTGCACAAAGTCTTTCTTTAACAGCTCTTTTGAGTAATTTATGTATTTATAGCCGTTTATGGCTTTTTTGTCGAAACGAAACACTGTTTCCATATTAAATGTCATTCCCCGTCCTATCCTGCCCTCTGTCTCCAAATACGCGGGGATCCTTTCCATCTCCAAAGCGTCCGGATACACCGCGTAATAAACGGCAAGCGGATCGTGCAGAATAGGCGGTCTGCCGTAAGCCTGCGCGTAAAGCCTTATTAGGTCGTAAAGATAGCCTTTTGCGCCCTCGTCGTAGCTGTTTAGCAGTTCGTCGAATTGTTGCTGCGACAGCTCAACTTTTGTGGTTACGTTGTGGCTGACAAACTCCAGCGGGATGTTAGAATTCATTACTATGTCTGCCGCGTCTATGTCGCATAATATATTCCATTCGCGGAAATGGTTGCAAAAGTCGCCGCCCATCGCCACTATTCTGCCAACCTTGCTCATAGCCTCGGGATTTTTTTGAATAGCGCAGGCGAGATTAGTCAAAGGTCCGATGCATATTATCGTAAGGTCTTGACCGTATTCTTGAGCGCTGTTTATTATAAAGTCTATCGCGCTGTCGCCCGCGCAGCCTTCGCTGTCGTTTATAGGCGAAAACTCCGCGTCGTATAAATCGGGCGTGAATTGACAAAATACCGTTTCATCTGAAACTCTTCTGTCGCCGCTTAGAGGCAATCCTCGTCCGGCGTAAACGGGTATGTCTTTATTGAGCAGTTTTAAGCACTTTTTTGCCATTCTGGCTCTTAGATGCGTGTTTTTAAAGACGGTGGTTATTCCTATAACATTCATTTCAAGCTTAAACGCCAAGAACAAAGCTAAAACGTCGTCAATGTCGTCGCCAATGTCAGTGTCAATAATAAATCTAGCTTTCATCATCCTTTTACCGATCCTAATATAATTCCTTTAATGAAGTATTTTTGAACAAACGGGTATACGATAAGAATAGGTATTATGCTTATTACGATGGCGGCCATCTTTACGCTTTCGGTCATATTCATTATCTCGGGATCGACTACGGCGCCGCCAGAGGATGTCGTGGTAATCAAGATATTGCGCAAGAAGTTCTGGATAAGCCATAGATTTTTATCTTTTATATATAAAACGCCGGTCATCCAGTTGTTCCATTTATAAACGCCCGCCCAAAGCGCGATGGTCGCTATGATGGGCAAAGACAACGGATAAAATATCTTGAACAATATCACGAGGTCGTTGGCGCCGTCTATTCTCGCCGCCTCTTCCAAGCTGTCGGGTATAGACTGCAAAAAGTTTTTGCAAATAATTATGTCATACGCGCTGAACATTCCGGGTATTAGGTAAACCAAAATGTTATCCCTCAAGCCCAAATCGCGTATCAAAATGTAGAACGGAATAAGACCGCCCGAAAACAGCATTGTGATAAGCAAGAATACCAAGAAAAAGTTGCGCCCTTTTAGGTATTTTCTAGACAGCGGATACGCCGATATCATCGTAACGAATATATGAACTACGATGTGCACCGCCGCAACAAACACCGTTAATAAGAACGCTCTAGGCAACCCCGAATCCGTTAATATTCTTTTATACGCCCCAAGACCAAAAATCTCCCTGGGCGCGCCGAATCTTACGTCTATCACAATCAACGATTTGCTAAAAACATAGTAGAAAGGGTAAGCCATTATTATGGCGATTACGACAAAGAACAGATAGTTGCATATATGGAAGACATAATCTCTCCAGTTTACGCCTAAATAACGCTTGACTATCTTTTTAAAAGACGTTTTTACCATATACCCTCTCCTCCCAGCTTCTTAGCAATTTTATTGGTAGCGAGAGTAAGAATGAGCGCGATTAACGAATTGAACAGTCCTAAAGCGGTAGCTATGTCGTATCGGCCGCCCGTAACGCCTATTCGGAACAAATAGGTTTCCAGTATATCGCCTTTTTCGTATACCGCGGTGTTATACATATTAAAGATTTGGTCAAATCCGCCGTCCACTAAGTTGCCTATTTGCAAAATTAAATTAATGGTTATAGCCGAGCCTATGCCGGGCAGCGTTATATGCCTTATCTTTTGCCAGCGGTTTGCTCCGTCGATAGCAGCGGATTCGTATAACTCGGGGTTTATATTGGTTATCGCGGCTAGATAAATAATCGTGCCCCAGCCCGCGTTTTTCCAAATGTTGGATATAATGACCATAGCCACAAACAAATTGCTGTTGGAGAAGAAGTGTATTTCTTTGCCAAACAGAACGACCATAAAGTTTTGAAAAGCCGATTTGCTCGCGGTCATAGATATCAATACGCCCGAGATTATTACCCAGGATATAAAGTGGGGCAGATAGGATATTGTTTGGACGCTTTTTTTGAAGAAACTGCTTGTCAATTCATTCATCAAAATAGTCAAGATTATAGGCACGGGGAAACCACACAGCATCCTTAGCCCCGCTATACGCAAGGTGTTAATAAATTTAGTGAAAAATTCCTTGTCTTGGAATAAAGTTTTAAAATGCTTAAATAAATCTAGTTTTCCGTTTGTGGTAGCCCACGGGCTTCCCCATTGTCCGCCCGGCCTGCCCCCGATAGGTATAACCCAGTCTTTAAACGCGATTTGCAAACCTAGCATAGGGTAATAGTTAAAGACTAGGAAGTAGATTACCATTGGAACAAGCAGCAGGTATAAGATATACCGTCTGCGGACGAATTGAAACAGCCCGTTTTTCTTTTTGGGCTTTTTAGCAGTGGCGAGAACGCCACTGCTATCGCCTCTATTAATCATCCTTTAGAAAATCCTCCTTTTGCGTATCAACGAATACCCTGCAAGGGCAACGGTAACAAACGCTAACTTAACCGCGGAATCGCCCGAGGAGCATCCATTCTTTTGAGGAATGTTGTCAATCCAAGCTTTGGATTGAACAAACGCCGTATCAATAGCCGCCTTGTTCTTCAAAGGCTCGATTTTGGTCTTGAAGTTTTCTAGTTCTTCTTGAACCTTAGCCCAATTGTCTTTTGTGTATTTTTTCTTGCCCAAAGAGTTGATGTAGGCTTCTAGTTCTTGTATCTTTTCTTGCTTGTATGCGTTTAGCTCTTGCATATCTTGCTGCAAGGTCTTGACTTGGTTCATAGCGGTTATAGCTTCCGCTTTGATTTCGTCCATATCTTCTTCGGCGCCGGCACGTTTTAGTTGATTGCGCGCGTTATCGAATATCAACAAGATTTCGGACCATCTAGCGGCGGAGTAATTGCTCTCGCCCAATTCTTCCATATGGTCTTCAAGCTCTTGTATAATGTTTTGTCTGTAATCTTCTAAGACCTTAGCGCGCTCAAAGTCGGGACGCAGGGATTCGTCGTACGCGTCAATATCAGCCTCGAATTCAGGCATAAGGTTAATCCTAAAGCCGGAAGAGGTTAGCGCGTAAACCACGATGTAAACAGAGTCGCCCTCTTTCATATGAACGTCGGTCAGATAGTAATTAGCCTCGCTGTTGGCGATTATCTGCTTATCAGATACGGGCCACTTATATCCTCTGGCGTCCTCGGCGACTATCATTATTGCCGCGTCCAAAGCGTCGGGCCAAATCGCCGGGTGAGTCATCTTTAGCAGCATATTTTCAAGCGCTGTTACCTTTATAATGGCGTTGTATGTGCCGCCGAATTTGATAAGGGATCTTTCAAAGCCGGCCGAAAGAGACGCGCTGTCCCATACGGAATCGGTAGGCAAGCCTTCGCCTGTTCCTCTGTAATAGCTAGGTGCGAGCAGGTCGTCGCCGTAGAAGTCGCCGACTATGAACGCGTATTTGAAGTATTGGGTGGTAACTTCTTCTAGCTCGTTGGCTATAAAGTTGCTTACCATTTCTTTTAATGTAAGCTTTTTAGTATTGGCAGTTATTACGGCTTGTCTGCCCTCTTCGCTGTATTCTTCGGTCAAAGCGGTAAATTGAGGTCTGATATTGATGTTGCAAGAACGCATCAATGTGCCGTAAACGAAATACAATGTATCGCCTTGTTTCATATGCGTTGTAACGGCGTAAGCGTTAGCGGGCGCGGAATTGGAAGGCTCTACTTCGAGAAGGGTATAATATTTGCCGTCAGCCTTTTGATATACGCCTAAGAAAATGCCCATCTTAGGATCGGTCCAGCCGCCGTCAAGTTGAGGATGCTCAAGTTTTAAGAAAATGTTTTCCTTAGCGGTAACAGCAATTATAGCGTGGGATTCGGTAGAGGCTCTCATTCGCCAGGTTTGGAAAGCGGAAATACTGTCGTCAAAATGTTTGCCTTCTTCGTCTACCAATTGGAAGAAGAAAGAGCCGTCTTCTCTGGTTACTTTTTCCGCGGTATAGCGCCAAAGCTCTTCGCCGAGTATTCCGCCGTAGAAGTCGACGTCGAATAAAGAATAGTTAACAGTTCCGCCGTTGGCAATGACCGCCTTTTCGACCATTTCTACTAGTCCTGCGCTTTCTTGCTTGATGCGGAACATTTCTTCGTAAGCTTCTTGGTCAAAGTCTTCGGTAGAAGCGGTTATAATAGGCAAGGAGTCGTCTTGATTGGCAGGAGTCTGCATATTGCGGGTAGTGCCGGCGTTGATAGTGGGAGCTTTGAATTCGTAGTAAATGATATCGCCCGCTTTGGCGTAGCATTCTATGCCGTAAAGGCTTAGGTCTGTTTTATTTTGAGCGGTGATTTCGGATTTTTTAAGAGCGGTGAGTTTTGAGTTAGAGTAGATGTAAATAGTAATAATGGTGTTGTCCTCAAACCCGCCTCTATAGTTGCGCACAATTGTGATTTTGGAGTCGGCTTTTATCTCAAACACCGCTATAATGCCGGATGTAGGAGTGATGGTCCACATCCAGTTTCTGGCGCGAACGCCGTCTTCGCCCTCTTCTTGGGTGTAAATGTCGTTGACGCCGCCCATATCAAAGTCTTTTAGGTTGGCAACAAGACCGTATTTTAAACCGTAGTCGAATAGAGGACCGGAAGCCATACCAAAATTAGCCCCGTAGGTAGCCGTGGCCATTTGCGAGAAGTTGGTGGTTTGGGTGGTGATTTCGGAAGGGAAAGTCTTTTCGTATTCGACAAGGTCAAACGCGTCTTCGTCGATAAAGAGTGTAGGCAGGTTTGTCTGCATATTTCTAAACTGTCCCGGATTGATTTCGGGCGCTGTAAACTCATAGTATAAAATATCGCCTTCTTTAATGTGGAACTCGCCGCCGTATAAGGTTATATCGGATTTGTTTTCGGGAGTGATTTTGGAAGATTTCACGAGCTTTAATTCGGATTTGGATTGTATGTAAATCGAAACCTTGGTGTGCTCAAGATAACCTTTCGCCTCGCCTTCAATGCTGATTGTTATCTTGGCGTCGGTCTTCATCTCAAACACGGCTACTATGCCGGATTCGCGAGTTACCTTCCATATCCAGTTTTGAGCGCGCACGCCGTCTATTCCAGCGGCTTGGGTGTAAATATCGTTTGTCGTGCCAGCGTCAAAGTCATTTAAAGACTGGACGCTGCCGTGCTTTAGGACATATCTAGCTAAATCGCTGTCTGTAAAGTCAAATCCTGAAGTATATGTGTCATTGGCTAAAGTGGAAAATTTGATGGTCTGGGTTTGGCCGGCCGCGTAAAATTTTTGGCTTGGAACGAATTGAACTAACGCCGCGGTCAAACACAGCAAGCAAATAAATACGAACAATTTTTTAAATAACTTCATCCTTTCCTCTCCTTTTTCTCTTGTTTTTTACATATTTTTTCATATGTGTTTCTTGTTCGCACCCTAATGCTACCATAGAATATCAAAATTAAGCAATATCATTTTTTAAAATACGCTTAAATATATAAACTTTTAGAATATTTTCTCTTGTTTTTTATATTTTTTTGGTGTATAATTGCAAAAAATAGTTATTTTCTGGCAAGCGCCTTTATAAAAAAAAGAAATTGAACTACAAAATTTCAGAGATTTTATAGAGAGATTGATATGTATGAAAGCGAATTAAAATATTGTATGAACATCAATTACCCGGAAAAATACGTCGTAAAGCAGCACAGGCATAATTGCTACGAGCTGGTTTATTATATAAGCGGCAGCGGGGAGACTATTATCAACACAAAAAGGTATCCTTTTGAGAAAGACACCTTTAGCTTGATATGCCCCGAAGAGCCGCATTGCGAGATTGGAAATAACAGCGTGGAAGTGTTGTATATCGGATTTAACGTATTAAGTAAAAACGTCCGTCTTGAAACCGGATTATATAAAAACACGGATTTTGATATTTTGGAAGACTTGTATTTGATTAAGCAAGAATCCGATGAAAAGAGAGAATTTTACAACCGTATGCTTAATATTTTGACGGAGAGAATTTTGATAAAACTCTCAAGGCCAAAAATCGCCTCTTTAAAGTCCCCCGAGAACGACCAGCTGATGAGAGAAATTACCGAATACATAAAAAAAGAGTGGCGCAACGATATCTCAATACGCGATATCGCAAAACACTTTAATTACAGCTACGACCATTTTAGAAATTTGTTTCAAAAAAATATGGGCATTTCTATAAAAGATTATATAATGAACGAGAAGTTAAACTACGCCGTAGAATTAATGCAAAACACCAATTACACTATAGCCGAAATCGCAAAAATCTGCCACTTCGCGTCGCCTTCGCATTTTTCTATGTTCTTTAAGCAAAAGATGAATATGACGCCTTTGGAGTATTTGAAGTCTTTTGAGTCCGAGAAAAAACAGTGGAAGTTGACTAAATACGACTAAAACGCGCGCGGCAAAACCACGGCGCGCTTTTTTTACGCTTTAAAAAATAAGGCTTATATTTTGGATATAAGCCTTAAAAAGATAATTGGTATGCCATAGCTAGATATTCTGGATTATTATACTCTAGCTAAGCGTCATTGCTTAACTTTTGGTGTTCGTTTTAATCAATTTTAGAGCTTAGAATTGCTGGTAAATTCCTTGGAGCTCTAAAATTTTCTTGCCTAAATCGGTGCGGTCGTAAGGGATGTTGGTTTCAACCAAGAAGTAGGTTGACCTTAACTTTTTGTTTCTTTTCATCAAAATTTCGCCCCGTTTAGCGTGCTCCAATAGCTCGGTAATTTCTGGCTGGATTATGTTCTCCAATTGTTTTTGAGACCAAATAGACTGTCCCGCAGCTACTTTCTTTAGTTCGTCGTCGACTAAAGCCAATACCTCGACTAAAGCCTTTTTAAACTCTTCTACCCTGGTCATTTCTACTCCTTTATGCAATGTATTTTTTAGTCTTTTTGTATCTCAAAAGAAGAATTTAAAAAAATACAAATCAAAGAACTAAAAAAATCAAAAGATTTAAAAAGATAAATAGTTGGTGATATTATTTTAACATAAAAAACTAAAGGAAACAATATGTAAACCGTTTTTCAATCTTATACGGTATTATATATGATTTTTAGATTTTTTCAAGTAAAAAACATCATATTTAAAATTATATAGATACATAAAAAAATAAGCCCAAAAGCTTGGGCTTATTTTTAAAGAACGGGAGGAGAATAAATTACCCTAATTTCATTACCCTGCACAAAATATTGTATCCGCGCACCATTGCCCAGCCTCTTATTTTCCAAGGCAGCGGATTGGTAACCGCGGGATAGGAAAAATACCTTATCTTGCGGTATAACTTAAAATCCCTTTGCTTAAAATACCGCCAAAAATCTTTATAGGCTTTCCGCCGCTCAGGCGAGTCCGCCGCTCCGGTAAACAGCAGGGTATTCATAGAAATTGTGCCTATATAATGCAGCATATATTTTCTTAAAGGCTTGGGGAGTTTAGTTAAGTCATCATAGCTATAGGCGTCCACTATTTCTTTCATTACCCGAATTTGCTGTTCGTAGCGGTTGACAAAGTTTTTTATGTTTACAGATTGGTCGCTTCGACCGATAAAATAATGATATAAATCCGTTTCCAAATAATAAAGCTTGCGCGCATAAGGCAAGGGTTTGTAAGCATAGATATTATCGACATAAAAGGTTCGCTCGGGCAATGCCAGCCCGCTTTCTCTTAAGGTTTGGGTTTTATAAACTAGCGAATGCATCATTAAAATGCGGGCTATGGGGAACTTTTTGACTTCTTCCCAAGTAAAAATCCTATCCTTGGGCATTAAGCGGCTGTAGTTAATTCTCTTTTGGGTATTGTCGCTCGCGTGCTCATAGACATAATCGCATATAAACAGGTCGGGCAAATCGCCTTTTTCTAAGCAAGCCTTAATAGCGTCCATCAGTCTTTTTAGCGCGGAAGCGTCCAGCCAGTCGTCCGAATCGACTACCTTGTAATATAACCCGCTTGCTAATTCCAAAGATTTATTAACGCCCGAGCCGTGCCCGCCGTTTTCTTTATGGACTGCTTTGACTATTTGAGGATATTTGGATTGGTATTCATTAACTATTGACGCCGTATTGTCTATAGAGCCGTCGTTGACAATTATGATTTCAATCTCGTCCCCGCCTGCCAAAAGCGAGTCTACGCATTTTCTCATATACGCTTCGGAATTATAACACGGCACGCCAAAAGTGATAAGTTTCATATGTATACCTTAAGTTTGTTATTTTTTTTCTTTTGATTTTAAACTTAATCAAATCTCAATTTGCCTTGTCTTTTCTTTTTGCGTCCTTCTTTTAAGAATATCAACAATCCTTTAAAGAATCTTCCGTTAAACATCTCTATAAGCCCCTGCAGCTGCCCCCAGCTTATCCGCCCGCCGGTCAACCTTGACAACGCTCTTAAGGGGTTGTAATAAATCCCCATAACAAGCACATTGGCTTTGCTCTTTTTTCCGATGCATCTTAGGAACTTTATAGCCAAACCTATCGCGCAGCCAAAAAGCCTGCCCGCCCAGCCGGGCGCGTATCTTAATTGAGAAACAGGGGTGTAAGCGTCCACTCTCATACTGTTTTTCCTATAAAACTCAAAACGAGGGTTGGGCAGTTTGCGTCCTAAAAGACGCTCAAACTCGGCGTCCGAAATGTTTTGGACATCGCAGCCGTAATATGAAGGAAATAGGTTTTTGTCGTAGATATTTTGGGCGTCTATTCCGTCTACCTTTAAAACGCCTTTAAGCCTTATGTCTTTAGAGGACGCGCCGATTAAAATCTCGTATTCGCCTTTTTCTATATCCCACTTACCGTCGGCAATGTTAAAAAACCTAAAGGTCTTGTCATCAAACGGGATTTTAACAATCTTGGTTTCTCCCGCTTTTAAAAACACTTTCGTGAAGCCTTTTAACTCTTTTTTAGGGCGAAATATCTTGCTGTCTTCTAGCCCTATGTATAATTGAGCGACTTCCGCTCCGTCATATTCGCCGGTGTTGGTCAATTTAAAACGAACACCGTTAGGGGTTATCTCTAAGTCGGAATACTCAAAAGTGGTATAACTCAAACCAAAACCAAAAGGATATCTGACTTCTATGCCGGCGGTATCGAAGTATCTATACCCCACAAAGACGCTTTCGCGATATTCGGCCGTTTTTTCGCCGGGAAAAAAGTTTGCCGAAGGGCAGTCCGAATATCTATAAGGCAAAGTTTCGGCGAGCTTGCCCGAAGGGTTGACTTTGCCGGTCAGGACGTTTAACACCGCTTTCGCCGCGGCCTGCCCGCCTAAATAAGCGTGGACCACTGCGTCCGCTCGGTCGGCAAAATCCATCTCAACCGCAGAGCCGCAAGACAAGACGATGACTATCTTCTTTCCTAGTTTCTGTAGCTCTTCCAACAGCTCTAATTGGTTTTGGGGCAAGAGCATATTGGCTCTGTCCATCCCCTCGGTTTCGGTGACCTCGTCTAGGCCTAGGTATAACAAAATTGTGTCAGCTTTTTGGGCAAGTTTTACCGCCTTTTCTATTAACCTTTTGCTGCGGCGGCCGTATCTGTTAAAGCCTTTCTCAAAACCGATGTATTTAAGGTCGTAATCACATATTTTTTCAAGCGTGGTGTCCACTTTGGTCGGATTCACTATGGACGAGCCTGCCCCTTGAAAGCGGGGGTTTTGGGCAAAGTCCCCTATTACGGCGACTTTTTCTTTAGGCTTTAGGGGCAAAGCGTTGTTTTGGTTTTTTAACAACACTATAGCTTCTTCGCAAGCCCTGCGCGCCATTTCGTGGTGTTGACGCAAATCAATATTCATATTTTTGCTGTTTTCTAAGGCTTCGTTGGTTTCAAACGCCAAAGTAAGCAGTCTATCCACCGCCTCATCCACTAGTCTTTCGTCTAACTTGCCCTCCTCGACGGCCGCGATAATTTCTCTATCAGTTTCACCCGAGGTGGTCGGCATTTCAAGGTCGCTGCCGGCAAGCAGACCTTTTACGCGGTCGTCCGAACCGCCCCAATCCGTTATGACCGCCCCGTCAAAGCCCCATTCTCCGCGCAAGATTTCGCGCAAAAGTTTATGGTTTTCGTTGGCGTAAACGCCGTTTACCTTATTATAAGCGGACATAATGGTCTTGGGCTTGCCCTCTTTTACCGCTATCTCAAAGGGCTGCAAATATATTTCTCTTAACGCGCGCTCGTCCACAATAGAGTCGCTAATCATTCTTAAATATTCTTGGTTATTTGCGGCAAAGTGTTTTACGCACGCGGCTATTCCGTTAGACTGAATTCCTCTAATATACGCCGCCGCCAGTTTGCCCGCTAGATAAGGATCTTCGCTGAAATATTCGAAGTTTCGACCGCATAAGGGATTGCGCTTAATATTAACACCCGGGCCAAGCAAGACATTGACGCGCTGAGATAACGCTTCTTTGCCAAGAAAGGACGCCATAAGCTCGCAAAGTTCAGGATTCCAGCTGTTAGCCATTGCCGCGGCGGTGGGAAAACAGGTGGCCGCGAAACTAGGGTTAAGCCCCAAATGGTCGGCAGCGGCGATTTGCTTTCTTACTCCGTGCGGACCGTCGGCTAGAAACATACTTTTGACGCCGAATTTTGGTATGTCTTGCGTGCGCCAAAAGTCCTTGCCGGACAACATCGACGCCTTTTCTTCTAAAGTCATTTTGCTTATAATCTCAGCGTTTTTCATTTGTAAATTAAACTAATATAAAGAACCTTAATATATCGTTTTAAAACATACCATATTAATAAATTTTTTAAACAAAAATTTCGTAAAATGCCTTTTACACAGCGTAAACTGCCAAAAAATAAAACTCTCCTCGTAGAGAGTTTTAAGTGGTTAAGATTATAAACCAATTACGACAATTCTTCTCTTGCGGCGTTGAGCGCTAGTCTTATTACTTGGTGCATATCCAAATATTTATACAGCCCCAGTCTGCCGCCGAAAATCACTTTGGGCCGGGTTAAGGCTAACTGTCGATATTTTTCGTATAGGGCGTTGTTTTTCTCATCGTTTATGGGATAATACGCTTCCTCGCCCTTTGACCAGGCGGCGGGATATTCGCGGGTGATTACCGTTTTAGGTTGAGTCCCGAACTCAAAATGTTTATGCTCTATAATCCGTGTGTAAGGAATTTCTCTTTCGGTGTAATTGACAACCGCGTTGCCTTGGTAATTGTCCGTATCCAACACTTCGGTCTCAAACCTAAGCGAGCGGTATTCCAGCTCGCCAAAGCGGTAGTCAAAAAATCTGTCTATGCTCCCCGTGTAAAGAATTTTCTCCGCCAAGCTATCGTAATAAGCCTTGTCATCAAAATAATCGGCGTTAAGCTTTATGTCGCACTCAGCCAGCATTTTTTTGATTATCTGGGTATATCCCCCTATGGGGATGCCTTGATAACAGTCGGAAAAGTAGTTGTTGTCAAAGGTAAATCTAACGGGCAGGCGTTTTATGATAAAGGGCGGCAGTTCGCGCGCGTCCTTGCCCCATTGCTTTTCGGTGTAGCCTTTTATAAGTTTGTAATAAATATCCGTGCCTACCAAAGATATCGCCTGCTCTTCTAAGTTTTTGGGCTGGGTAATCCCCGCTTCTTTAACCTGGCGGGCTATAATCTCTTGAGCTTCTTTAGGGGTTTTGACGCCCCACATAGCGTAAAAAGTGTTCATATTAAAAGGCAGGTTATACAGCTCGTCCTTATAGCGAGCGACAGGGCTGTTGGTAAAACGATTAAAATCCGCGAAAGAATTTATATAATCCCATATTTCTTTATCATTGGTGTGGAAGATATGGGCGCCGTAGACGTGGACGTTTATGCCCTCGATTTCTTGAGTGTAGATATTTCCCCCGATGTGGTCTCTTTTGTCTATCACAAGGCATTTTTTGCCTTTTTTGACCGCTTCATAAGCGAAAACCGAGCCAAAAAGCCCCGCCCCTACAACCAAATAATCGTATTTTTTCATTAGCGTTTTCCTTAATTTAATTTTTCTTTAGTGTCCCTTAAATGAAAAAGTAAAAGCCTATAACATTACGAAACCTAAAGACTAACGATAATAAAACAATCTTATATTTTTTAAAAGAAATAGTCAATATATAATCATTTTAACAGGCTTTTTAATAAAAATTCCGCGGCTTTGGCTTGGATAAGGCCGCCTATGTAATCAAAAACATCATTATAGATCTTAAGTTTTATCCTTATCATCTTGGTCGCCTTTTTTTAAGCTGATTTTTTAAATAGTTTATCTTTAAAGTGTTTTTTAGATATAGGGCGTCTTAGGTTGACGCTTTTGTGCTCTTTGGTTTCGGGGTCTTTTACCGTGGCGGCGCGGTTGTGCTCTAAAAGCTTGCAGATGTTGTTTACATCTATCCAGATTTCGTTGTTGCCTTTTACTTGGCTTTCGTCAAATATCAACTGAAGCCCAAAGTGCAAATGCGGATTGACATTCATATTTTTGTTTTCTTTAATGCTGTAGCCTGTCGCGCCCATATAGCCTATTACCTGCCCCGCCGCTACCTTAGCGCCTTTTTCCAGCCCTTGGGCGTAGGGGCGGTTTTTGCGCAAGTGTGCGTAATAATAAAACCTTTTGCCGTCGTCCGAGCGTATCCCCACGCGCCAGCCGCCGTATCTGTTCCAGCCAAATTCGGTTACCGTGCCGCCTTCCACCGCTATTATAGGCGTGCCGGTAGCGCCGAACATATCGTGGCCGGTATGCCGCCTTTTAAACCCGTAAGTGCGCCTGTTGCCGAAGTCGTCATACGAGGTAACGCCGTAGCCTTTGGCTATGGGATAATACGCTATCAAACCGTAGCCTGTTTGTCCGTCTTCGGTTACGTAATAGTCCAAAAATCTCGCGAAAATAGCTCTATAGCATTCTAGATAGTATTTGTAATATCTTTTGTCGCCTTTGATTAAGTCTTCCGTCTTTATGCCCGTTTTGAGCGCTTGAGCCAGTTTGTTTAGCTCTTTATAGTCTTTATTGGAAAAACTATTGCCGTTTTTGGCGGATAAATACGCCAGCATTTCACACATATCCAAATGGATATTGTCGTAAGCGGTGTCGACGTCGTATTTATACGCTAGATGCAAAATGCCGTAAGGAACTTTAAAATCAACCCATTTGATAATATCGCGCTCAGGGGCGAGTCCCGCGCCAAAAAAGAATAGAATTATAGATAATAACGCCAAAAAACAAGCCGTTTTTTTCATAATTTTATTATGCGAACCAAAAATAAATTTATGCTTCAATTATCTCTATAAATAGTTAAAAAAAGCGGTCAATTTGACCGCTTTTTAACATCTTATTGTGCGAATACCATCAATCCGTCGTAAAAGGTTACAAACTTGCCGTTTTCCAAACGCTGTTGGGTTATGACGTAACCTAAGCTGTCGGCGTTAAACAGACCGGTAACCCGCTGATAGACAATTAACTCGTAAACTCCCGTGGCCGAATTATAATAAGGAAACACGGTGTTGACGTCGGATATATCCACGCTTATAGGGGCGATTAGTTTTCCGTCGGGTTTCCAGATTAAATCCAGGTAATCTTTAGGGCGCAAGGATAGGTCTATTATATAACTATCCTTTGAGCCTTTTTTGGTTACTTTGACCTTGTAGTTGTCTATATATTCGCCTGTATACCGGTTGTTTTGAGAGAACTCTTGATAATCAAACAATGTCTTAATCTCGTTGTTTTGGGCGTCGAACACATAAAAATATCCAAATCCGCCGCTGCCGCCCGAATTAATGCCTAAAAATATCTGCTTTAAGCCGTTGCCCGCAAAGTCGCCTAACATTATATTAGGGCCGTAGCCTGAATTGGTTTTAGGGCGAATTGTGTTGATTAAGACGCCGTTTAAATCGTATATCTCTATGGTTATGTTATCATAATATTGCCCGCCTACCAAATCGCCCTTGACTATGAGCTTATTGACCTCGTCCTTTTTAATCACGTTGCCAAAAGCGGTCTGCAAGACAATTTCTTTTTTGGCAAGAGTTTGAGAGATTGTTTTGGGCGCGGGCAAAGTTTTTACTGGCTCACGCTTTTTGGGCAGAGCCGACCTTTTTAAATCGGGTTTTGTCGGCTTTAAAGGAAAATCTTTAACCGCCTTGCCCGTTAAGGCTAATATATCGCTAACGGCGAACCTGCGATTGCGCCTAAATTTATATTCTTTTAGGCTGTTATTTTCTTTTTTGGGCTTTAATTGACTTATAGAAAAGTCCGCGCGAAAATCAAAATCCTCTTCGCAAGAAGCCAAATATTCCTCTTCGCTGTCAAAGATTTCGCAAGACGGCTCCAACGCTCCCGCCATCCAAGCCTTTTCATATCCGCTTAAAATAATCATACAAAATATAATTAAGACTATAGTAAATATAATAAATATATTTTTTCTCATCCTATTCATCTCGCACCTCGGGGTTTTTTTGATTTATTAATTATTCTGTGTAAAAGATTACAAATAATGTAATTAATTGGCAGATTTTATGCAAAATGAACAAAATATTGTTGTTATTGTCAAAGTTTTACAGATTTTTTTGATACATATTGAAAAAGTTTTACCATTATGCTATAATGAAGTCAATGATAGGGAGGTAAAATATTATGGAAATGAAGAGTGTCGTATCGTCCAGTATCAGAGCAATCGGTTATGAAAACGGTATATTGCAAATTGAATTCCATACAAAAGGCACCTACCGCTATTACAATGTTCCGTTGTATGTTTATAATGAATTAATGTCCGCTCCTTCGTTGGGCAAATATGTGTCTGAAAGAATCAACCCCGCTTACAAAGCCCATAAAGTTACATAATAATTTATAATTAAAAAAATATTAAAATTTATATAAAAAATTAATACAAAAAGGCAAAAACGGGGAAAGTGAAAAAAAGCGTATTCTTAAAAGAATACGCTTTTTGCTTTATGTCGGCCTGCCTATAAAAAAACACTAAAATTTAGCGGTTTTCAGCCATTATGTTTCTAGACATCGTTTTAATACCCTTAACCAATTTCCAATAAATAAAAAACTCAATAAAATGCTGAAAATTACGAAATTTCGTGTTATAATCTTGTTAGTTTAAATTTGAATGCGAGGAAAGCGAATATGATAATTAGCAATATTATCCAAGAAATATTAGAAGAGAGAGGTATGACAATTAAAGATTTATCCAAATTAATGGATATGCCTTACACTACCTTATTTGGGATTATGAAAAGAGGGCTTGCGAAAGCTGATGTGCAAATATTCATTGATATTTGCAAGGCTCTAGGGGAAAAGCCCGAAGATATTATAAAATTAGTTTATGATGATAGTTATTACCAATCTTATCAAGAAGAGAAACTGATAAAAACATTAAAAGAGTTTGGTATGCCCGAAGACATACTAGAAACAATGGATGAAGATAAAAAGAAAAAATTTATTCAAGCATTAAAGGCGTTAATGAAGCAGAAAAAATAAACATACAGGCGTTAAGAATACACGGCTTCGCCCCAAAAAACAAAAACCCACAATAATTTGTGGGTTTTTTTGGTCTGAGTGGCGAGATTTGAACTCACGACCTCATGGTCCCTAACCATGCGTGCTACCAGCTGCACCACACCCAGACATTATGTAACCTAAATAGCTATTATAATATAGCAATTTTTTATAAAAGATGCAAGACTTTTTAATCAAAAAATTTCAAAATTCCTAAATCTTCTAGATTTTTTACAGCCGTTTTTATATTTATTATAACTGTTTTTTTAGTTATTTATCCTATTATGTCCAAAACTTCGGATATATCACTAATAATATATTCAGGATTGTGCTCTTTGAGTTCATCTTTGGTAAAGCTGGTTGAGACCGCTATGCATTTCATGCCAGCGGCGTGCGCAGCCTTTATTCCGTTAATAGCGTCTTCGACAGCTATGCAGTCTTTGGGTTCAAGCCCAAGCAATTCGGCGCCCCTTAGGTAAATGTCGGGAAAGGGTTTTTTTCTAGGCACGTCTTCGCCCGAAACTATCGCGCTAAAATATTGTGCTTCTATCTTGCCGTATGTAATATTTATATTTACGCGCCTGCGGTTGCCCGATGAGCAAACGCCCAATTTATAGCCTTTTTCATGCAAAGTCTTGATTACTCTATTGGTCGCGTCAAAGGCTTTCAGCTCAACCCGCGCCTTTTGTTCGTATATGTCATACGCGTGGGTAATGACTTCAGGGACGAACGTGCCGCCGTTTTTTTCCATTATGCCCCTTAAGACAGGCTCGGCTCCGCCGCCAACGAAATCTTTAAAGTCTTCCATATGACCTATTACGCCGTAATCCTTGATAGCTTCCAAAAACGCCCTTTTTCCAATGTCCTCGCTGTTTACCAAAACGCCATCCATATCGAATAAAACGCCTTTTATCTTAAGCACATTAAAACCTCTTTATGTTTTTTTTGTCATATTATATTATCATACATTTCTACAATTTAAAAACAAAAAAACACATATGGGGAAGTTTTCTATACGCTTTAGGCGTGAGATTGATTATAATATTAAATTTTATTAAATCTTTATTTTTTTAAATTGGCTTAAAATATATTTCTATGTTATAATATCCCCCAACAATAATTTTAAAGATAATACTAGTAGTTTCTGGGGTTTTGAATGATAAAAAAATTCATAGGCTACTACAAGCCCTACAAAAAGATATTTTTCTTTGATATGTTTTGCGCGCTTGTGATAGCGGCTATCGATTTAGCGTTGCCGCAAATCTTAAGGTTTGTTAACAAACTCCTTACCTCAGACACCGCCGTTGATATTGTCAAATATCTTTTGATAATAGGCGGATTGTTGCTAGCGCTTTATGTTATAAGGTTTGGCGCGCAATATTTTGTCACTTCCTGGGGACATATAATGGGCGCGAAAATCGAAAGAGATATGCGTCAAAACCTGTTTTACCACTATCAGCGCCTGTCCTTTTCTTATTACGACAAAAACAATACCGGCGAGATGATTTCTAAACTTATAAACGATTTGTTCGACATAGCCGAGCTTGCGCATCACGGCCCTGAAAACATTTTGCTAGCTACCTTAAAAATCATAGGCTCGTTTGCCCTGCTTATGCTTATCAATGTCCCTATAACATTGATAATGCTTGGGGTTACTGTTATAATCACTGTCTTTAGCCTAATAGAAAACAAAAAAATGGACGCCGTTTTTACCCAAAACCGCAAAAAAATAGCGAGCGTAAACGCTCAGGTGCAAGACAGCTTGTTAGGAATAAAAGTAATTAAGTCGTTTGCCAATGAGGAGTTGGAAAAGCTAAAATTTGACGCGCGCAATATAGAATTTTTTGACACCAAGGCAAAATCATACAAAATTATGGGCACTTATCACGCCTTTAACTCTTTCCTGCAAGGAATGCTGTATATTGCGGCGCTCATCAGCGGCGGATTTTTTGTTCACAACGGCTCTATTAAGGCTACAGACCTTGCTATTTATTTTCTATACATAGGCATATTCATAAGCCCTATAGAGATGTTGATTAACTTTACCGAATTGTTTCAACGCGGAATTTCGGGCTTTAAGCGTTATGTGGAGTTAATCGAAACCGCGCCCGATATCGTGGACTCAAAAAACGCTAAAGACATAATAATCCAAAACGGCAAGATTTCGTATCAGAATGTCAATTTCTCTTACAACCAAAACGAGCAAGTGCTAAAAGACATAACTTTTGAGATACCGCAAGGCAAGACCGTGGCGTTCGTAGGGCCTTCGGGCGGGGGCAAAACCACTATTTGTTCGCTCTTGCCCCGCTTTTACGATATAGACAGCGGCAAGATAACAATAGACGATATAGATATAAAGGATTTTACGCTCAAGTCATTAAGAAGCAATATCGGCATAGTCCAGCAGGATGTTTATATCTTTAACGGCACTATAAAAGAAAACATTGCTTACGGCGACCCTCACGCGAGCGATGAACGAATAATAGAGGCCGCCAAAAAAGCGAATATTCACGACTTTATAATGTCCTTGCCGGACGGCTATGACACCAAAGTGGGCGAGCGCGGGGCTAGGTTGTCGGGCGGTCAAAAACAGCGCATATCTATAGCCCGAGTATTCTTAAAAAACCCTAAAATATTGATTTTGGACGAGGCGACAAGCGCGCTGGACAACGAGAGCGAAAAGCACATCCAAGAAGCGCTTGAGAAACTCGCTCAAAACCGCACGACCATAGTGATAGCGCACAGGCTGTCCACTATACGCAACGCCGATTATATATATGTAATAGCCGACGGACGAATAAAAGAACAAGGCAACCACAAAGAATTAATGCGCCAAAACGGGCTTTACGCGAAATATTACAATATGCAGTTTGAGGGTATTGACGATATAAAAGAAAATTGACGATAAAAAAAGGTCTTATCTAAAAGACCTTTTTTATTCGTTTTTTTATTATTCCTTATACAGTCGTTTTAATGTTTGTCGAGCCGTTTCTAAACTCAGGCTTAAATTTATACAAGACTTTATAAAGCGCTAAATACAAAGCCAAGAATACGGCGGTTTCTAAACTAAATTTAGCAAGGTTAAACGGCAAGATTATTGTAAACAAAAACGCCGTAATAGAATAACCTCTAAGCGCGCCTAGGCCGTATAATTTGATATAAAGCGGTATCATCATAAAGTAATTGGTCAAAAGCGCCATTGCCGTTACCGCGATTATCGCCGTTACGCTGGAGATTACTAGCTTTGTCTTGGTGCGGGTTTTGTAAAACATTAAGGAAGCGACAAGGCAGTAAGTCGTGGACAAAATAAAGTTAGAAAGCTCGCCCACAAACATAGTGGAAGACGAAGCTAAGCCCACTAGGTTTTTAACCAGCGCGATAAACACCCCCGCCGTAGGATGTATGTAAACCGCTGAAAAAATAATGGGCACGTCCGAAAAATCCACTTTTAGGAAGAAAATAGGGATTTTGGGGAACTCGGATAAGACCAAGCTCATCCCTGTCATTATGGCGATAAAGACCAAGTTGTAGGTGTTAAAAAATCGGTTTTTTTGCATTTTAACTCCTTTATTATCGCGGCGGGGTAAAAAAATCGCCCTATTTATACAATAGGGCGTCCATTATCAAATATATTATTATTTTATAATGGTTCTTCTCCCATCCGGACTGTTACCGTCGGTACAGGAATTTCACCTGTTCGGAACAATCTAATTTAGATTGTTGTAGCGGACTTTCACCGCCGGTGGGGACTTGCACCCCGCCCCGAAGACACATTATTTAGTTTTTTATAATAATATCATATATTCTTAATATAATCAAATGGTTACTATATATTATTCGCTAATTTCCAAGTTTTTGTCGTCAAGTATTATTTCTTGAGCGCTTTCTTGAGTTTCGCAAGAAGGATCGGCTAATTCCTTAACGTCTTTGTCCAATATATCCGCCGCTTGCTCTTCTTGGACTTTGGAGTTAAGCGCTTGCTCGGCTATTAACGCCGCGGAAGATGTGCCTATCCTTTTTACGCCCATTTCGTAAAACTCGTAGACCTGTTCGATCGTCTTAATTCCGCCGCTTGCCTTTACTTCCACGATGTTTTGGTCTTTATCCACGCCTAAAGCGCTTTCGCTCTTTTTCACGCTCTTGATTGTGTCCAAAATAATCTTGACCGATTCTTTATCGGCGTGTCCAAAAAATCCCGTGCAGGTCTTGACAAACCTAACGCCCGCGCGCACGCAGATTTCGGTAGCGCGGATTATCTCTTCTTTGGTCAACAAGCCCGTTTCTATAATAATCTTGACGGTCTTGCCAAACGCCGCTCTCTTTATTTTTTTAATTTCTTTCTCGACATACTCCCAATTGCCTTGCTTTATCTGGGAAATAGGCGCGACCACGTCCAAGTCCTGCGCCCCAGCTTTTATAGCCTTTTTTATCTGCTTGACCTTAATCGCCGTAAACTCCTCGCCCAAGGGGAAGGCTATAACCGTTCCCACTTTGACGGGACTGCCGCGCAAAAGTTTTTTGGCCTTTTTTACCTGCAAAGGATTGACTATTACCGCCGCGAACTCGTATTTTTTGGCGTCATCGCATAACTTTTGGATATCCGCGTCCGTTACATCGGGACGCAGCAAGGTAGAGTCTAGTATCTCTAAGATTTCTTTTGTGTCGGTCATTATACCCGCTCCTTTTAATTATTTTAACTCTTTTTATCTAATCAATTATACCGATTTTTGCAAAGCATTTTTTTAAGCCCGCCTAGGCCGTATTTAAATACAGCCATAGCGCCCAGGCTGCACCATAAACCCACTAAGAAATATCTTATAAACGAGCCTAAAAACAATCCCAGCCCCCAGGCGTCAAACACAGGCTTAAGACCTTCTTTTAGCAGCAGGGCTATAGCTACGCCAAAGATTACTTTGAGTATTTGAACCCACCATAATTCTTGACGAACATCGTATTTGATAAACTTTTTTTCCAAAAAATATCCTATCGCCACCGATATCGAAACGCCGCCCGCTACAAAGATGTCTTTGTGCGCTTCTTGGCTATTGAATATGGACATTAAGACAATGGATATAGGTATTATTATCAACGCCCAATATTCTTCTTTGTCCTTAATAAAACAAAACAGATAATAAATCAGAAAAGAAAAAACCATTCCTATAAAAAAGCCCGCTAGGACATCGGTTAGATAATGCTGACCTAGATAAATTCTCGAAAGCCCGACTAAAAATATCAAGACCAGCATTAGCGCGTAAAGCCAATAGCGCTTTTTTCTTAAGCCGAAACGTATGCCTAGGGTGTTATATATAGACGCTGCGCTTTGAGTGTGTCCGCTGGGAAAAGAATAACCGTGAGTAGCCTCGCCTATTCCAAGCGAAGAGTCGGCTACAAACGGGCGCGGTCTTTTGATGACATTTTTTAGGATATTTACCGTAAAGGCGGCAAACAAGAAGTTCATCCCCATCAAAAGCCCGAACCTTTTGTCGTAACACCATAAGATTACGACCATTACGGCTATAAAGGCTATTTCCTCGCCAAGCTTTGTAATGCCCAAAAACAGGCCGTCAAAAAAGGCGCTGGAAATTTTTTGAAGAGTTTTTATTAAATCTATTTCCCAGGTCATTGCAAAGTCCGATTAAATCAGTCTTCATAAACGGTCGCATTCTCGCCATCCGTCCATAATCTTTCTAGCTGATAGAATTTGCGGGTTTCCTCGTAGAAGATATGGACGATTACTTCGCCATAGTCCATAGCCACCCATCTGCCCTCGCGAACGCCTTCGCTTCTTAAAGGCGCGCGGTTATGCAGCTCTAAGAGCTTGTTCTCAAGTTCGTGCGCGAGCGCCCTTACGGCGGTAGTCGAGGTGGCGGACGCTATCACAAAATAATCTGCGATAATGGTTAGATTGTGGACATCGATTATAGTAATATCTTTTGCTTTTTTCGAGCTTAAAATTCGGCAAATCTCTTTTGCTAAATCCTTAGATTCCAATAGCGTTCTCCTTTAGATAGTATTTATAAGCGCTTACCGTTATGGGCGCTATCTCAAAATTGCTCTCGGTTAGGTATTTTAAGTTTCTGCCCAACGCCATAGCCATAGCTTTATCTATGTCGGTTTTGGCTGTTTGGGCGACTTCCTCTATGCCGGGCGTTTGGCGGGTAGGCTCAAAATAGTCCGCTAAGAATATGATTTTTTCTAAAATGGACATATTAGGCCTGCCGGTAGTGTGGTATTTTATGGCGTTGAGAACGTCTTGGTCTTGTATTCCGAAATAAGTTTTGGCTATCTCGTAGCCGAAATCGGCGTGGCGACAAATAGCCGGAAGCGCTATGGTGTCGCTGTCGATTTTTAAGCCCATTTCGTAAGCTTGTTTTAGGCTGAGGCTTTTGCCTATGTCGTGGAACAGCGACGCCAAAATTATCTTTTCGGAATTCACTTTGTATATGCAGCCAAGCTTTAAAGCCGTCAAAGCTACCGAAAGGATATGGTTGATACGCTTTTTGGACACATTGAATTTTGGATACGCCGCCACTATAGGGCGGTATCTATTATACAGGCCTTTTTCTTTGATGTATTTATATACCTCGGGCGGGACGTCCTCGCCCGCTTTGTCAAAAGCGTTTTTTAACCTGATTTCGGTGGAAGATATATCCCTGCCCGTTACATCGGACAAAATAAAATTGCCGCCGTATAGAGCCTTAAATTCCTCAATGTATCGCTCGACATCGTCGTAGTTAGGGCGTCTAAAAACCAAATAGGTGGCAAGCCGACTTAGCTTTTCGGGCTGCCCCCAGGTTTTTAGGTCTCTCATACTGTCCGCGCCGATTATGTAAATTAAACTATCCCGGTCCAGCGAGTATTTTTGGCTAAAATACTCTAATGTCTGATAGGTGTAGCTAGGCCCGCCTTTTTTTATCTCGTAGTCGCTTACTTCCCATTCGGGAAAGGCGAGCTTGCACATATTGAGCCTGTCTTCCGAAGAAGCCTGCGCGTCCTTGTGGGGCGGGATATAGTTGGGTAATACAACTACTTTGTCGTCACTAGAAAAGTTTAATGACTTTAAAAGTTCGATATGCCCGTTGTGAGGTGGGTCAAAAGTTCCGCCAAATATTATCAGTCTCATTGAATAAATTATACTATCTTTATTTGTTTTTGAAAAGGCGTTTTTGTTTTAATATCCCAAAATTAGTCAATAATTATGACACAAGGGGATATTTTTATATGAGTTATAAGATATCAAGGTTTTTGGATTACTTATTCGCCAGATTTTTAGCGGCGTTAATAATATTTATATGGATTAAATATTATTTGGACAGCTGGGTTTACGCGGGGCTTTATACCGCTATAACTATGGCTGTTTTGATTATCCTGTTTGATATTATATTCAAAAAAAAGACCGACCAAGGCGAAAAAGACAAGACCAAAAAAGAGCAAATAATGAATCAGTTATGCTTTAACGCCTCGGCTCAAAACCTAGAGTTCTTTGAGAAAATGCTCTCAAGCCGTTACGAGGTTCAAAATCAAAAATCCTGCCTTATCGTAAAAAAAGGCGAGGACAAAATCGGGGTGTTTTTGAAGTTTTCGACCTCTAAGCTTGCGCCCGGAAACATAATCGACGTCGTAAAGGATAGCAAGGAATTAGGCGTTCGAAAAATTCTTATACTTTGCAATGGCGCTAACGCGAACGCCTATAACTTCGCCGCGTGCGTGGACGGCTTTGATATAACCATCTTAGACGACAAGGCCGTGTATGAGCTGATGAGAAAATACGATATGTATCCCGAAATAGAAACCAAAATTAATAAGTTCCCAAAAAACCTGCAGCTAAAAGAAATAGCCGCCGCGGCCTTATCTCGAAAAAGAGTTAAAGGGTATTTTTTCGCGTCGCTTTTGTTGTTGTTTTCCAGCTTTTTTGTAAGGTATTCTATTTATTATAAAATCGCGGCGACGATATTAATGATAATGGCGCTTGTGGCTATGAAAGATTTTAAAATCGCGAAAGAGAAAGAAAATATTTTATAAACTAGTCATACCACTCGAACTCGGTGTCCAAGACCAAAACGGTGTCGCCGTCTTGGATGCCTTTTTCTTTTAGGGCTTGGTATATTCCTAGATTCTTTAGCGACCGTTGGAAATACGCCAAGGAATCGGGATCGCTTAAGACCACGTTGCGGGCGATGTTTTCTATCATCCTGCCCGTTACAACATAATAACCGTTGTCTAGGACTTCTATATTGTATGTGTTGTCTTCCAACTCGTCTAAGACTGTTTCGGGCTCAAATTGAATGTCGGGGATGGGCAGTTCTTTGAGTTTTTGGGCGGTAAGCGCCAATAGCTTGTCTATGCCCTGCCTTGTCGCCGCCGAAATGAGCACGACGTCTTGGGCTTTGGTGGCTTTTTTAAACCCTTCTACTTTATTGGCGTCTTGCAAGATATCCGCTTTGTTTAACACGACTATTTGGGGCAAATTCGCAAGTTTGTCCATAAAGTTTTTTAGCTCTTTATTGACTATATTATAGTCCTCCACCGCGTTTCTGCCCTCGTATTCGGATATATCCACCACGTGGAGAAGAAGCCTTGTTCTTTCGATGTGTCTTAGGAACTGATGTCCAAGGCCCGCGCCTTCCGCGGCGCCTTCTATAATGCCCGGGATATCCGCCGCCACGAAAGAGTAGTCTTGGTATTTTACCACGCCTAAAGAAGGGCTTAGAGTGGTAAAAGGATAGTTGGCTATCTTGGGCTTAGCTTGGGATATTACCGATAAAAGCGTGGATTTTCCTACATTAGGATAGCCTATTATGCCCACGTCGGCTATTAGTTTTAGCTCAAGCGTGACCGTGTATTCTTTGGTCTTCTCGCCGCTTTGGGCAAACCTAGGCGCCTGACGGCGGGATGAGGCGAATTTCGCGTTGCCCTTGCCGCCCCTGCCGCCTTTTAAAAGGGTTACTCTTTGACCGTCGTATACAAGGTCGGCGACCACTTTGCCGGCTTGGTTTTTTATCACCGTGCCCATAGGCACTTTGATTATAAGGTCCTCGCCGCTTTTGCCTGTCTTGTTGTTGGTCTCGCCCCTTTCGCCGTCCGGGGCGCGGAAAAATTTATTATATTTAAAATCCAAAAGGGTGTTTATGTTTTTATCCGCGACAAAAACTATATCTCCGCCTTTTCCTCCGTCGCCGCCGTTAGGGCCGCCGTTAGGCACAAAGCGCGCGGTAAAGAAGGAGACCTTTCCGTCTCCCCCGTTGCCTGCTTTTATCGTTATTGTCGCTTGGTCTATAAACATAACGCTTCCTTAGTCTTTTTTCGCTTTTTCTCTAAGTTTTTCTAGGATTTGAGCGGCGGCTTTTTTGCCCGCGCCCATAGCCAATATGACCGTAGCCGCGCCGGTTACGGCGTCGCCGCCGGCGTAGACATTTTCCACCGTGGTCATATTGTTTTCGTCTACTATTAGAGTTCCCTTATTGGTGGTCTTTAAATCCTTAAAGCTGTTTGTCAACAGCGGGTTAGGGCTTGTGCCTATCGCCACTATTACCGTATCGCATTCTATTATGTAGTTGCTGCCGGGAATTTCCACAGGGCGTCTTCTGCCTGACTCGTCCGGCTCGGTCAGCTCGCATTTTAGGCACTCAATGGCCTTTACCTTGCCGTTTTCGCCCAAAATCTTTATGGGCTGGGACAACAGCTCAAACTTAACGCCTTCTTCTAGGGCGTGCTCGGCTTCTTCCACTCTGCAAGGCATCTCTTCTCTAGAACGACGGTATACGATATACACTTCTTGCGCGCCTAGTCTTAAAGCCGTTCTCGCCGCGTCCATAGCGACGTTGCCGCCGCCTAAAACCACGACCTTATTGCCTCTCCAAACGGGCGTGTCGTAATCAGAGTCGTAGGCTTTCATTAGGTTGACTCTAGTTAGGTATTCGTTGGCGGAAAACACGCCGTTTAGGTTTTCGCCCTCTATGCCCATAAACTTAGGAAGCCCAGCGCCGCTGCCGATAAACACGGCGTCGTATTCTTGCAGGATTTCTTCCATCGTTATGGTCTTGCCTACCACGGTGTTAAGCTCAAGCTTAACGCCCATACTTAGGACTTTGTCTATCTCTTTTTGGACTAAGACTTTAGGCAGTCTAAACTCGGGTATGCCGTAAATCAATACCCCGCCCGCTTTGTGGAAGGCTTCGTATATTGTAACATCGGCTCCGCCCATAGCCAAGTCCGCGGCGGCGGTTAGCCCGGCGGGGCCCGCGCCGATTATGGCGACCTTGCCGATTTTTTCTTCGGGAACTTTAGGGACGTCGTCAAAATGCTCCAGGGCGTAATCCGCCGTGTAACGCTCCAAAGCGCCTATTGCCACGGCTTGACCGTCCACTCTTTTTCTTAGGCAGTTTTTTTCGCATTGCTCTTCCTGCGGGCAAACCCTGCCGCAAACGCCGGGCAGGTTGTTAGACTGCTTGATTATATCTATAGCGCCTTTGGGGTTTCTTAAGGTCAATTCTTTAATAAACCCAGGTATGTTTATGTTAACAGGGCAGCCTTTGATACAAGGCGCGTTTTTGCATTGAAGACATCTTTCGGCTTCCAAAACGGCTGTCTCGTCGTCAAAGGCAAAGCTGACCTCCTCAAAAGTCTTTATTCTCTCCAAAGGATCTCTTTCTATTTGTTTTTGTCGCTCGCGTTTTACCATTTTGCTCTCTCCAAATTATCTTTTTTCGCCGGTAATGCGGCAGATATGCTCTTGCTCGTAATCCCTATATGTCCTGGAACGGTTAACGGCCTCGTTCCAATCCACCAAATGCCCGTCAAATTCGGGACCGTCCACGCACGCGTATTTGGTCTGTCCGCCTACCGTTACCCTGCAGCAGCCGCACATACCCGTGCCGTCCACCATCAAGGTGTTCATGCTTACTATCGTCTTTAGGTTATGGGCTTTGGTGACCTCGCAAACGGCTTTCATCATAGGCACAGGGCCTACCGCGAACGCTAGATCGTAATTATTGCCCTGCTCTATCAATTCTTTTAGAACGTCGGTTACGAAACCTTTCCTGCCGTAGCTGCCGTCGTCCGTGGTTATGTATAAGTTTTTCGCCACGCTTCTAAATTCTTGCTCGTATAGAACCAAATCCTTATTGCGCGCGCCTATTATAACGTCGCAAGGCTTGCCAAGCGCTTTGAACATTTTGGCTTGGGGGTAAACGTCCGCGCAGCCTATGCCGCCGCCTATTAATATAGGGTTGGAATAAGCGTCTAGGTGCGAAGGCGTGCCCAAAGGCCCTACGATATCGCTTACGCTGTCGCCTTCGTTTAATTTAGACAGCTTTAAAGTGGAGCCGCCTAGGACTTGGATTAGCAAGGTCAGCGTTCCTTTTTGCTTATCGACATCGCATATCGAAAAAGGCACTCTTTCGCCCTTTTCGTCCACTCTTAGGATAATAAACTGACCGGGTTTGGCGTGTTTGACAACTTTAGGCGCGTCAAAGATAAACTCTATAATGTTTTCAGCCAGTTGTCTTTTGGACAAAATTTTGTTCATAATACCCACACAACTCCTTTACACAACATTCTTCGCACCTGGGTTTTTTCGCCACGCAAGTCTTTCTGCCGTGCGTTATAAATAAATGGTGCGATAGGGTTAACTGGTCATTATCTATTAACTCAACCAAATCTTTTTCGGTAGCCTCGGGCGTGGTCGCCTTGGATAAACCTAATCTGTGCGATACTCTAAACACGTGGGTGTCCACAGGCATAGCCTGTCCGCCGAACGCGACCGCATAGACTACATTAGCGGTCTTTCTGCCCACGCCCGCCAAAGTCATCAATTCCTCGCGGGTTTTGGGGACTTTGCCGCCGAATCTATTTACAATGTCTTTGGCCGCTTTGATTAGGTTGTTGGCTTTCGCGTTGTAAAAACCGCACGAATATATGAGTTTTTTTAGACGCTCTATGTCGGCGTTTGCCATTTTTTCGGGCGAGCCGTATTCTTTAAACACCGCGGGCGTGATTTTGTTTACCCGCTCGTCGGTGCACTGAGCGCTTAAAATCACAGCCACCAGCAGCTCAAACTCGTTATTATAACGCAGCGCCGTGGTGGGCGCACCGTAGCTGTCTTTTAGCTTTTGCGTGATTAAACGCGCGGTTTGTTTGTCCATTTTAGTTCTTATAATTCTATCATATATTGGGCGTATTGCAAAGATTTTTATCCTTTGTTATTGTTAAGCCAGTTTATGGTATCTTGTATGGTTTGGGCAAGTTCCCTAGGCTGATAGCCTAGTTCTTTTATGGCTTTTTGGATGTCAAAGTCGCAGTTGCGCCTTAAGATGGAAACGCTGTAAGGGTTAAAGGCGCAGCTTTTGCCGACTAATTTCAACGCCCAGTCGGCTACAAAAGCGAAAGCGTAAATTAAAAACAGAGGTAATCGTATATACAAGCCCTTGCTGTTAGAAACGCTTCCTATGAGCTTGGATATTTCCTTAATGTCTTTCTTTTGGTTGGCCAGGATATAGTCTTGGTTTTTATAAGGCGAGTTCATAGCGCTTATCATAGCCGCCGCCACGTCCCGCACGTCCACAAAGTTATAACTGCCCTTAAAATAAAACTTTAAAAAGAACTTTGATTTATAATACGAGATAATCTTGCGTGAATACGAGCCCCTGTAATCCCTAGGGCCTATAACCGCCGAAGGGTATACGCTTATGATATCAAGCCCTCTCTGCCTGCCCTTTTCTATCTCTTGGCTGGCCAGAACTTTGGTCTTAGCGTAAGCGCCTTTTACGTTATTTATATTCGTCTCTAATTGTTCGGTGATTTTGCCTTTTTTGGGGATTTTGAGAGCCTCGACACTGTTGGTGTAAATAAGCCTTTTTACGCCGTGCTTAATGCAAGCGTCTATAAAGTTTTTTACGCCCAAAACGTTGGTCTGGTAGAGCTGGGGGGTTAGCTTTTTCCCTAGAGAGATAACCGCCGCCGTGTGGAACACATATTCGCAGCCTTGAACCGCTTTGTCGACGTCGTCGTAATTATTAATGTCGCCTATTATGACCTCTGAAACTAAGTCTTTTATGTAATCAATGCCTTTTTCGCTTCGAACTAAGATTCTTAATTGTTCTTTTGGATAAATTTTAGATAATTCGTATATAAGGACATTTCCTATATGTCCTCTCGCGCCTGTTATAAGTATCATATTTACCCTGTGATAATATTAAAAAATAATAAAAACATTTAAAGTATAACACCAAAAGACTATATTGACAATAAAATAAAAAATGTGAAAATTATTGACGAAGCCAATCCATATAAATATCTAAATCGACATAACCGTCGTCGGACACTTTAACGCCTTCGTTTTCCAATAGCTTTTTTTGAACTTCCATTCCGCCAAACACAAAGCCGGGGGCAAGCTTGCCGAACCTGTTTACCACCCTGTGGCAAGGGATGTTTTGAGGGTCGGGGTTATGGTGCAAAGCGTATCCTACCGCCCTGCTAGCTTTTGGATTGCCCGCCATAAGCGCTATGGCGCCGTATGTGCAAACTTTGCCTTTGGGAATCTTTTTGACCGCTTCGTATACTCTTTGGTAAAAGTTAGACATTTTATCTTTCGCCTTTTTTTATTAATGAGCCAATGGAAAGCCCCGCCGCCAATCCTAGGCACATACCTATTGCGATAGCCGTTCCCAGCCCGCCAAAAATCGAGCCAAACACCGAGCCTAACGCTACGCCAAAACACATACCTAAGCTCATACCTAAAGCGGCGTAGCTTTCTTTTGTCTTTTGAGATTTTTGTTCTTGTTTAATATCCTTGTCTTCCATAATTTAACTCCTTAATAAAATTATTTGTTGTTTATTAGTGATATCCTTTTTTATGCGTTAACGCTATTTATTCTTTAACGCGGTATTATGCTTCGTTGTTTAAAATCTTCCGCATTGTCTTTAAGAGCTGATAAGAGTCTTGCAGGGTAAAAATAGGGCTTTGTTTTTGGTTGGTTTTGTGCAGGTTTTCAAAATACTCTATCTCGTGCTCGTAGCCTATATACTCGCGCGGATAGGCATAGGTTTGCTTTTTGCCTTTGGTTTTTAAGACAACCTTGTTCGCGCCTATAAAGAAAGGTATGATAATCTTTCCTTTTTCGCCTATGATTTTGGCTTTTATGACAATCAGCTTTTTTCTAATGCTGCTGACTAATCTGGCGGTTGCGCCCTTAGATTTTATATAAATATTATCCGTCAAGTCTATGCCAAGGCTGTCGCGCTTTAAGGAAGCCTTTATCTCGTCAAACTCGCCTAGGATAAGTTTAGCCATAAACAAATTATAAATGCCCACGTCTAGCAAAGCGCCGCCGCCGTTTGTGTCATACAATCTGGAAAACGACCTAGGGATGTATATGCAAAAACGGCTGTCTATATGTTTTACCTTGCCTATAGCGCCGCTATCGACTAATTCTTTAGCTTTCTGAACTGCGGGCAAAAAAGCCGTCCAAAGCGCCTCCGCAAGTAAGGCGTTGTTTTCTTGAGCCGTTTTAATCATTATGTTAAGCTCGTCGGTGTTT
>DATCKE010000027.1:0-35961 GCA_036562445.1 Clostridia bacterium | reverse complement strand
ATACCTGCGAGGGCTTAACGCTTGGGTGGGATTTAAACAAGCCGAGGTTTGCTACGAGCGCAATCCGCGCGCCGCGGGCGAAACCAAATACACCCTAAAAAAGATGTTCAAGCTGGCAGGCGACGGTATTATCAGCAACACCAACTACCCCCTTACCGCAATGTTCGGGCTAGGTTTGGTTTTAAGCTTTTTATCCGTCTTGGGCTTTATTGCCTTGATAGCCTTAATAATTGCCAAAATAAACTTTGACCCCGTTTTCTGGCTCTTTCCTTTAATTACCCTATGCTCGGGAATGATTATAACGGGATTAGGCTTAATAGGCATATACCTAGGCAGGGTTTACGACGAGGTAAAAGGACGCCCGCTGTATATAGTCGACGAAAAAATTAATTTTTAATAAAAAAACGGTCCGCGAAAACAGACCGTTTTTTTATTAAAGCGTTTGCGTTTATTTATTTTTTTTCTTTTTACTGCCGCTAAAACCAAAATCTAAGTCCAAAAAGTCGCCCGCGGCGTCGCCTTCGGAGATTAGGATAAGAACCGCCAGCGCCACTGCCACAGCCGCGAAAGTAAACCCAGCGCAGACGCACTTTTTGAAGTTTATGTAAGGCTTAAAAGTGTAAGCCGCCAAAGCTATCGCTATCCCAAAATAAAACACGGCCAAAAACAGCGTCGGAACATAGATTTGGGGATTGGCGCCTATTCTCACCCCTGCCAATACAATCAAGCCTATAGATAATAAAACATTAGCCGCGCTAAGCGTCTTTTTAAAGGGCAATATCAGGACGGTCAAAGCGTAGATAACATTGACCGCCAAAAACCCGCCCGATAGCGCGCCTATGATTTTTAAGCTTAAGTCGTATTTTTTATAGACGCAAAAAGCCGCTATCGCGAAACCGACAGCGGCCGAGTTAAAAATGGGGTTGAGAGGGGATAGGGGTTTATCTTTTTGAGCGAGAAAAATCGCTAAAGCGAAAATCCAAAATACCGCCGACAGCGATATGGACGCTTGATAAGGCGTTATTAATCCTACAGCCCAGCTTCCAAAAACCGCCAAAGCTGACAAAATAATCAATTTTATAAAGCTCTTATAATTTTTCTTAATGTCCTCGTCATAGCCAAATCTTTCGGCGATATGCGCGACTTTGTCTGCGTTTAAGTCCATAAAAAAAGCCTCTAAATTTTATCTAAGGTCATTATATATAATTATTAATAGAAATCGCTTAAAAGACGATTATAAACCGATTAAAGTATTATTAGAAAATTTTAATTCATATTTTTTTTACTAAATAAAAAAATTTTTTAACCGGGATTTAATTCCCAAAAACAAGGCGATGCGATATAATGAGATATATCTTTACAAAAGAGGGCAAGATTATGACTTTGATGGAACAAGAGATTTTAGAGCAAAGCGTTGTTTTGAAAAGTTGTTTTGAGTATAACAAAGAGACATTTGAGAAAATTGCCGACGCGGTTAGGCAAAAAAAGATAACCAACGCGGTAATAGCGGCTCGCGGCAGCAGCGACAACGCTTCCACTTTCTTTAAATATTGTTTTGAGAGTTTAGCGGGAATTCCGGTAAGTTTAGCGGCGCCCGGCATCAACACGATATATAACTGTCAATTAGATTTATCCAACAGCCTTGTAATTGGCGTGTCTCAAAGCGGGGCGGCGGCGGACGTAATGGCGGTTTTGGAAAACGCCAAAGCCTGCGGCGCCGTAACCGTAAGCGTCACCAACAACCTAGATTCCAAAATGGCCAAAATGGTCGACTTTCATCTGTATTGCAACGCGGGCAAAGAGCTAAGCGTCGCGGCGACCAAGACCTTTACTTCCCAAATGTTTTTATTGGGGTATTTCGCGGCGTATTACAGCCAAAACGCCCAAGTTTGCGCCGAGCTTATCCAAGTCCCCGACAACCTAGAAAAGATTTTCGCGCTAAAGCCTCGCGTTTTTGAGTTTGCCCAAAAATATAAAGACCTAGATTCCCTTATAATTTTAGCGCGCGGAATCAACTATCCAATCGCTCTAGAGACCGCTTTGAAAATTCAAGAAACTTCTTATATAAACGCTAGAGCCTACGCGGCAAGCGATTTTCATCACGGGCCTTTCGCCATAGTGGACGAAAACAGCACCGCGCTTTTGATCGCCCCCGCGGGCAACAGCGAAAAAGATATGGCAGAGCTAAAGCAAAAGCTTTTAAACGCCGGCGCTAAGGTTTTGGTTATCACCAATAAACAAGAACTGGCCGAGGGCGCCGCTGACAGCGTGATTTACGACCTGAACGGCTCGGATTACGCAACGCCTTTTTACAATGTGGCAATCGCCCAAATGCTCGCTTGCTGCATAAGCTTGTCAAGAGGCTTAAACCCCGATTCCCCCAGAGGATTAAAGAAAGTTACTATAACTAAGTAAAAATTAGAGGCGATAAAATGAAACAAAACCAAGAAAGATATTTGCCCAACAAAAGACAACCCGCGCCCGTAACCCATCTAGCGATAGCCGCCCACCAAGACGATGTCGAGATAATAGGCTACAGCGGCATATTGGAGTGCTACAACAACCCCCGCGAGGCTTTCGCCGCGGTGGTAACGGCGGACGGAGCGGGCAGCGCGCGCGAAGGGATTTATAAAAACTTTACCAACGAGGATATGATAAAAATTCGCGCCAACGAGCAAAAGCAAGCCGCCGAAGTAGGGCAATATCAAGAGCTGTATCTATTAAACTACCCTAGCTCTCAAATAAAGGATTCCGCGGACAATGAGATAATAAGCGACTATATAGACATCTTAACCCGCCTAAAACCCAAAACAGTATACACCCACAACCTTGCCGACAAGCACGCCACGCACCTAGGGGTGGCGACTAAGGTAATTAAGGCTATAAGGGCTATGGAAAAACCTGACCGCCCCCAAAAACTTTTTGGCGTGGAAGTTTGGAGAGGCTTAGATTGGCTGGACGATGGCCAAAAAGTTTTGCTAGATTGCAGCTCCCATCCCAACCTAGAGCGGGCGCTTTTGGGCGTGTTTGACTCTCAGATAATGGGCGGAAAAAGATACGACCTTGCGGTAGAGGGCAGAAGGCTTGCCAACGCTACGTTTTTTGAAAGCCACAGCGTCGACCGCTTTGAGCGGGTTAACTTCGCTATGGACCTAACGCCCTTAATCCAAGACGACTCCCTGGACATTTGTGAATATGTCTTAAAATTCATAGACGACTTTAAAAAGAACGTTCAAGACAGCCTTAAAAAGATTATAGGATAGGTTTTTATCCTATATTTACAAACTCTAATGCTTTATATTTTTTAGCCCAAACAGCCACATTAATAAAAAAGCGTTTTTAGGAGCGACTCTTGAAAAGGCTGTCTTTTTTGTTGGCTTTTATAATAATGGTCTTCGCCCCGGGGCGGGCGATAGACGTTCAAACCGCTCATACGGAAAACACATTTTTGACGCCCTCGGGCTTTTTTCTCAAGCCCATCGACGACCGCCCCAAGGTATATAATGTTTTTTCGGACGGCGGCGAAATTTTGGGAAAGTTTGCCAGCCTTTATCAAGGGATAGATTTTGCAATTAACTCCAAGGGCGGATATATAGAGAACTCTTTAAATCCCGGCAAAAAACTCTTTTTCCTAACGGATTCGCCCCAATGCTTTTATTACAAAGACGGCGCGAAGTTGGACGACATAATCTCGTGGGAGAGCGCGGACTTAATCGCGCCTAAAGATTCTATCTGCGTGGTCAGCCCGCCCGTTTGCGCTGGATATCACGCGTATAAATCCGCCGAGAATATATCCTATATTAACCCTAACCTAGACGCCTATATAATCCAAGAATTGGAAGGCGATGCCATAAAAATCGACCTCAGCCGTTCTAAGCTTTACCCCTCCAAGAGCCAAACAGTCTACGCCAAAGTCGGCTTTGTCATTCTTATAGACAGGTTCGCTTATTTTTCTGGGCTGGTTTGCGACGCTAACAGCGGAGATTGGTATTATTGTTTTGATTATCTAGATAAAACCACCATAGACTCTGCCCGCTGCGTTTTATTGTCCGATTATACAAAAGGGCATTTTGCTCCCAAAGACGACCTGGAGATGTCCATTCAAAGCCTTGCTTTTTCTGACGCGGGCGAAAACTATGTGAAAAATGTTATAAATCTTGAGTTCTCCAAGGGTAGGAAATACGCTTTTGAGAACGCCCTTGTGGGCAAAGATTGCAAGATATATTTTATAACCGCGCTAGATATTCAATCTTCGGGCGTTCCTGACTATATGAACGGCGCAAGATGGGAAAACATTATTATAAAGTCCTTGGAAAGCGAAAAAAGCTTAATTTACAACACTGCCGCGACAAAACTAAACGATAGTATTCTAAATATCTCATACGCCTTTGAGTCCTCCGAAGTCGTTTATTCAGGCAGGATTGCCGACATCCAAAACGCCTTCAAAGTTCTCGATAAATCTAAAAACATTCAAACTATCCAAGAAGCGATAAAGTCCTATAACGCCCTGCCAAACTTTTTGCGATCTCTTATAGACGCTCAAACCCTATACCAAGCCAAAGACGAGCTATATAACCATTACAGCGGTCTAGAAAAGGCAAAGCTTATCGCCCAAGGCCTAAAGCCGGCCCTGGAAGCCGACAACGGGTATATTATAGATAACTATCATTATATTTGCGAGGCGTGGGATATCTTATATAACAAGACCTCTGAAGAAGAGAGGGAGAATTTCTCTCAATACCACAAGACCAAAATCGACTTTTATTACAACAAAGCGGCAAATCTTTACGCCCAAGCGACCGACGCCCTAACGGCTATAGAAAACGCCAAGTCCGACCGCCAAATCGTAGAAGCCTACCTAAAATATGTAACTTTGGACGAGGCTCAAAAACAAAAGATTTTAGGGAAAAAATTGCGCGCGGAGTTTGAGAAAAAGCTATCAAAGATAGACGCTCAAGTTTTGAAAGTGTCGTCCCAAATCCAAGAGCTTGGCAGGCGCGAGCCCGCGGATTATCCCGTAGTCTATGGCGTCAATAATTATCAAAAAATGAAAGACTTAATCAATAATTACGAACGATTGTCAAACTCTCAAAAAAATTTAATACCGTCTAGTTTGCGCAAAATTTACGCTGCCGCGTCAAAATATTTTTTAAGCCAAGTCAATATCCTAAAAACCCTAAAAGAGCGAATAGAAAAAAATCAACCTTCCCGCGAAGAAGTCGCCGAATGGGTGAATTATTACAAAAAACTAGACATCGCCTCAAAATGGCGCTTTAAAAACGACTCCCAATTCGGGCAATATTACGAAAAACTGGAAATATACGCGGCGGTCTACGAAATCCCGTTAAACTAAAAAAGACAAGACGGCCAAAAACTTTTGCCGCCTTGCCCAGTGGTGATTTGGAGGAGATAGTGTCAGAGGTTTATCCAGCGGTATCTTCTATTACCAAGATATGCCTCTAGATTTATTAATGTTCTGTTTTTGAAAAATCTTTCTTTTTTGAAAGAGAGAACATAAAGTTTTTACTTTATGCTCTCCGAAATTAACGTTTATTTATCTAACCCTCTTGTTTTTTTTGTTAATCTTCGTCCTGCAAAGCGTCGTAGCCTTCTTCGCCCGTCCTAATCTTAATTACGTTCTCGACGTCGTAAATAAAGATCTTGCCGTCGCCAACATTGCCGGTATACAAAGCTTTCTTGATGGTATCGACCACGGTGTTTACAGGTATTTTGCATACGACAATGTCTATTTGAACTTTAGGCAGAAGGCGGGTTTTGATAGGCAAACCGCGGAAGTATTCGGTATGGCCTTTTTGCATACCGTAGCCTAGGACGTTGGTAACAGTCAAGCCCGTAATGCCGATTTTGTCTAGCTCGGTCTGCAATTGCGAGAATTTGTCTTGGTTGGTTATTACCGTAACCTTGGTCATCTTAGCGCCGGGACGGGATTTATTGACCACGGGTATAGCGGTGTCCACAGGAACAGCGCCTTCGGTCTTAGGAGCTTGAGCGGCAACAGCGGGAGCGCCGTTAGCGGTAGCGGTAGCCATTATAGGAGCTACGATAGCGAAGTCCGGATAAGCGACGTTGCCGTGTTCGCCGATGTCCAAACCTTGGATTTCTTCCTCAAGGCTGACTCTGATGCCGATGGTCTTTTTGAGTATGAACCATACCAAGAAAGTGGTGGCGAATACAAACGCGCCTACCGCCAATACGCCCAAAGCCTCTACGCCGAGCAAGCGGAAGCCGCCGCCAAAGAACAAGCCGTTAACGGTAGACAGGCTGGTTACGCCTTCTTGCGCGAATAGACCTACGCACAGCGTTCCAAACACGCCGCAAACAAGGTGGACGGAAGTAGCGCCGACAGGGTCGTCGATTTTTAGCTTGTCAAACATTACTACGGAGAACACTACGATTACCCCCGCCAAAGCGCCTATAATTAACGAGCTTGCCACGCTGACAAACGCGCATCCGCCCGTGATAGCGACAAGGCCGGCAAGACAGCCGTTAATAGTCATACCAAGGTCGGGCTTGCCTATATACAGCCAAGAAGTGATAGTGGAAGTCAGCACTGCGGCGATAGCGGCGGTGTTGGTGGTAACTAAGATATGAGCCACATCTCCAGGGTTTTGGAAGCTCATAGTCGAGCCGGGGTTAAATCCGAACCAGCCAAGCCACAATACGAACAAACCTATAACCGCCAAGGATAAGTTATGACCGGGTATAGCCTTAGCCTTACCGTTCTTGTCGTATTTGCCAAATCTAGGGCCTAGAATAATCGCGCCCGCCAAAGCGGCCCAGCCGCCTAGGGAGTGAACGACAGTGTCGCCCGCGAAATCCAAAAATCCTAATTCAGCGAGCCAGCCGCCGCCCCAAATCCAGTGTCCGACTATCGGGTAAATTACCAAAGACAGCACGAAAGAGAAGATAATGAAGCTTAAATATTTGATGCGTTCCGCTACCGCTCCGGATACGATAGTAGCCGCGGTGCCGCAGAACACCAATTGGAAGAAGAATTTTCCCCAAAACGGCACGCTGGATGTAAGGGTATCGTTATAGAACGGAAGATTGGATTTACTTAGTATAAACAGGCTCTTGGTTCCTATAAAAGGATTGTCGCCTCCAAACATCAATCCCCACCCTAAAAGCATAAAGCCTAGCGAGGCCGCCGCGAAAACTATAAAGTTTTTGGACAAGATGTTTACCGCGTTTTTCGAACGGCAAAAGCCTGTTTCCACCGCCGCGAAGCCTAGGTTCATAAAGAACACCAGCACGCCGGCTAGCACCACCCATAGGGTATCAACCATTGAAACATCCATATAAACTTTCCTCCTTAAAATATTAAAAGGGCGTGTATTTTATTGAGTTTCAATAAAACACACGCCCTTGTGTGCGTTATTATCAACACACGCCCTTGTGTGACAAAACACCTTATAAGCAGATTGAAACGCCAATCGACATTTTCAAGCTGCGATTTTTAGCGGTCTATTTAAGCAAATATACTAATATAATATGATTTTATTTTCAAAAAATATCCTACTAACACAAAAGGCGCCGTAGTTAATACAGCGCCGTTGCTATTATCAAGTATGATAGCTTAAACCTATTTATTTGTCAATAAAATAACAAAAAAAATTAGAAATTTAGGCTTAAAATATATTTATCATCATAATTAGCGGCATTTATATTGCGTCAAAATGATATAAAAATTATTTATAACGGTCAGGGCTTAGGAGAAAATCAAAGGGGCGGTTGGTAAAACCATACGCCGATATTGCCATTTTTGCATTTTATTTTACAAGCCCGCCGTGGAAATAGCATTCGTATACCAATTCGTCCAAGCGGTATATTTCCTCATAGCCTTGAAACCAGCTAAAGTCGCCCGCTACCTTGCTCTTATAGGTGTACTCTCCCGATGCGTAATACTCCGGACCTCTATAGGGCATATTCCTATCCGCCTTTTTTAGGGCTTCCTTTAAAAAGTTCCCGCTAAACCGCTCGCTTAAAACCCTTCCCATATAGTTCATAGCGTAAACCGCTTTGCCTTTGCGCCATATCGCTTCCTCGCCGGCAAACTTCTCCCCGCCCACATAGGTGTCGTGGTAGACATAATCGCCCTTAGAGTATTCAAAGTCGCGCGAGTCAAACCTGCTAGAAGCGACTTCGTTGGCGCGCGCGGCGTAAGTGTTGACATTGGCTTCCAACCTAAAATTAATAAGCTCGTCCAAATCAGTCAAAACTTCTGGGGCAACGCTTATGGAGCATTTTTGGTCTTTTACCAAATAATCTATGGACACGTCAAACAGGTCGCTGATTTGAATAAGGTTGGCGATATCGGGATATGCCTGCCCGGATTCCCATTTGGCGACCGCCTGCCTGGAAACGTCAAGTTTTTCGGCCAACTCCTCTTGCGTTAACCCTTTGCTCTTTCTTATCAATTGCAGTTTTTCAGAAAAAATCATTTACCGCGCCTCCGATTGTTATATGAATTAGCCCTAAAAAAAGCTTTTCTTTAAGTTTGATTATATAAGTCAACCGCCCTAAAATAAATAACTCCTCGGTTGCGGTTTTGTTACTTATATTATACACTAAGCGCGCAAACGGTTTTGACTTATATTTTTATATGGTAAAATATATACAATAAAAGTCCTAAAAGGTGTAATTATGGATTGGAACTCAAAACAATATCTAAAATTCAAAGCCGAGCGCACCCAACCCGCCGTGGACTTGGCCAATACAATCAATCTAAAAAACCCAAAAAAGATTTTGGACGCAGGCTGCGGCCCTGGCAACAGCACCCAAGTTTTATACGACAAGTTCCCTGACGCTTACATCTTAGGCGTGGACAGCTCTCAAGATATGATAGACGCGGCAAAAAAGAACTGCCCCCATTTAGACTTTAAATTGTGCGACATCTCCAAAGACTTAGACCAACTAGGTCAAGATTTTGATATAGTTTTTTCCAACGCCTGCATACAGTGGGTTCCCGACCACGAACGCTTGCTAAAAAATATGATAGATTTGCTAAACCCCGAGGGCGTTTTGGCGGTTCAAATTCCTATGAACTTCAAAGAGCCTATACACACAATCATTCAGGAATTAGCCGCAAGCGAAAAATGGAAAGGGTATTATAAAGATACGGGAAGGCGAAACGTCCTAAGCCAAGGCGAATATTACGATATCTTATCCGATATCTCCAGAGAGTTTTATATTTGGGATACCGTCTATTACCATACTATGAAATCCCACGAGGACATCCTAGAGTGGTATAGAGGCACAGGCCTGCGCCCTTACCTTAGCGCTTTGCCGGAAGATAAAAGAGCCGAGTTTGAGAACGAAGTGTTGCGAAGGCTTATCATAGAATACCCTAAGCAAAAAAACGGGGATGTAATATTTAGATTTCCCAGATTTTTCTTTATTGCCTATCCCAAGTTAAATAAAATCCGCCTCAAAAAAAGGCGGAATTTTTTATGTTTTTATTTTCGGCGGACTAAAACAGGGGATAATATTTAATAACGATTAATTTCAGAGAAAAGATTTTTTTACGCCTTTAATAGCCTTTTAGCTTATCGCGCTTAATAGTCTAAAAAACTTGACATTGGCATATATTTATCATAATCTAGTTTGCGAATGCAAATCATTCGCATTTTGAGGAATTAATGAAAAAGACGATATATTATTTATTGTGCTTAGCTTTAATTGTTTCTTTCGCTTTTAGTTTTAACGGCTGCGGCAAAGAGCAAGACCAAGGCGTAAAGGTTTACACGAGCTTTTACACCCTTTACGACTTTGCCTCAAAAATAGCCCAAGACAAGGCGAAGGTTTATAATATAATGCCTTCCGGCGCGGACGCCCATTCCTGGACGCCCAGCGCGAAAGATTTGGTAAACCTAAACAAAGCAGATATATTTATCTATAACGGTTTGGGGATGGAGCATTGGACTGACCAAGTCCTAAAAATTTTGGACAAAAAAGTCTTAACAGTCCGAGTTTCCGAAGGCGTCGAGGCGGAAAAACACGACCACGACCACGAGCATAACGAGGCCGCGGATCCCCATATTTGGCTGTCGCCTTTAAACGCTAAGATTATACTAAAAAACATAAAAGACGCCCTAGTAAAAGCCGACTCCCAAAACGCCGATTTTTATGAACAAAACTACGAATATTGCGCCGCTTTGTGCGATGAATTGTATAATAACTTTATCGATCTAAAAGATTTTGAAAAACGCGACGTCGTTGTAACCAAAAACGCTTTTTACTACCTTTGCGAGGCGTTTGACCTAAAACAAACCGCCTTGACGCGGTCGCATTCGTCCGAGCCCAGCCTGGGCAAAGTCGCCGAAATTGTGGAATATATTATCGACAACGACGTCAAAGTAATCTTTAGCGACGCTTTTAGCGTAGATACGGCGCAAGCGATAAAAAAAGAAGCGGCGAATGAAGGCAAATCCATAGAAACGGCTGTCCTTAACCCCTTGGAGGCGCTGAGCGAAAAAGACCTAAAAGAGGGCAAAGATTACTTTAAGATAATGGAAGACAACCTAAACGCCGTAAAAAACGCCCTAAAAAAACAAAACGGATTATCATAAATGGAAAACATAATCGAAGTAAACAACCTTTATTTCTCTTACGGCTCGGTCCCCGTCCTAAGACGCCTGGATTTTTATTTAAAAAAAGGAGAGTTCTTAGCGGTCTTAGGCTCAAACGGCGCGGGCAAGAGCACGTTTATAAAGATATTGTTAGGGGAACTGCAGCCCGACCAAGGCGAGATAAAGCTTTTCGGGCAAGACATAAAATCTTTTAAAGACTATTGCAAAATCGGCTATGTCGCCCAAAACAGCGCAAGCCTTTGCGCCAACTTCCCCGCCAAAGTCTCCGAAATAGTGGGATTAGGCCTTTACGGCGTTCCCGCCCAAAACAAAAAACAAAAAATCGCCCAAGCCTTGGAAACGGTAGGTATGCTGGAATACGCAAACAGCCTAATAGGCAATCTTTCGGGCGGGCAAAAACAGCGGGTTATGCTGGCCAAGGCGCTGGTCGGCGGCGGCGAACTGCTTATTTTAGACGAGCCCACCTCGGGCGTAGACCGCCAAACGACCAATAATATATACCAAATACTCAAGGACAAGACGGTCAACGAAGGCAAGACAATAATGATAGTAACCCACGACCAAGAAAGGGCGGCGGAGTATTGCTCGCGCATTGTATGCCTGGGCGGGGGATGTTTTATGCGATTGACCAAAGAGCAGGTCTTGCTTGAGAGAAAATACAAGCACAAACACGAAGAGTTAGAGGACGCCGATGGAAATATTTGAGTATGTTTTTATGCGCAGGGCGTTTTTGGTGGGCGGGATAGTGGCTATAGTCATCCCGTGCGTAGGCGTGATAATCGTCCTAAAACGCCTCTCAATGATAGGCGACGCGCTGTCCCATACCTCGCTTGCCGGCGTGGCGGCGGGCTTAATCCTTAACATTAATCCGGTGTTGGGCGCTATAGTGGTGTGCGTGGCGGCTGCGCTGGGAATAGAGGGCATAAGAAAAAGACTGCCCAGATACTCCGAGATGTCCTTAGTCATTATAATGTCGCTGGGAATAGGCTTGGCGGGCATTTTATCGGACTTTGTCAAAACCCCCGCCAACTTTGAAAGCTTCCTGTTCGGCAGCATTATAGCGATAACGGATTTAGAGCTGTATCTAATATCAGGCTTAGGCGCGCTGGTGATAATAGTATTCGCGCTTTTATATAAAGAATTGTTCTACATCGCCTTCGACGAGCGGGGGGCGAGATTAGCCGGCGTCAAAACGGGAATAGTCGACACGATATTCACTATCCTTACCGCTGTTGCCATAGCTTTGGCGGCTAAAATAGTGGGCGCTTTGCTGGTCTCCTCGCTGATAGTGGTGCCGGCGGCTTGCTCAATGCAAGTTTCCAAGAGCTACTTTCAGACCATTCTTTACGCGGTGTTATTCGCTCTTGGCTTTACCATAGCGGGCTTGTTTTTGTCATTTTATCAAGGCCTCAAACCCGGCTCTGTCATAATTTTAATAGGCGTTTTGACTTTTTTGGCAATCTTGCTCTTTAAGGCGGTTTATAAAAAACTCAAAAAAAGAACTTAAGGGGAAAATATGATTGACTGCGAACAAACTCTAAGAGAAAAAGGCCTAAAGCCCACGTCGCGTAGATGCCAAATCTTAAATTTGTTTTATCAGTCCAAAAATCCTATGTCCGCCGAGGATATATTTATCAAATGCCGCGACAGCGGCAAGCCCCTAAACCTGTCCACGGTATACCGCACGTTAGAAACCCTAAAAAACAGCGGCATCATACGCCCTTTGAGCTTTGAAGGCGCGGACAGAACCTTATACGAGCTAAAGCAAAAACACACCCATTATTTAATGTGCCTTGGCTGCAAAAAAATTCAGCCCGTGGACTTTTGCCCGATGGGCGATATTGAGCTTATTTCGCGCGCCCAAAACTTTAAAATCATCGAGCATAGATTGGACTTATACGGCTACTGCGAAGACTGCAAGGCGAAATAACGCTTCTTTTTTAAATGATTTGTTTATATTCGTTCGTCAAATTTGTAATTTTGCCAATTTTTGCTTATATTTTCTCACATTTCTATTGACAAACCCATATCATAATGCTAGTATTATTGTTAGCAGTCTAAGGTTGCGACTGCTACCAATCGGAATATTTAATTGCTAAAAGGTCTATAATAATTATCGTAAAGCTAAGAGGATATGACCAACTTAAGCGCTAGAAAAGCCAAGATTTTAAAATCCATAGTGGAAGAATACATCAACAAAGCCGAGCCCATATCCAGCGCGGACTTAAAAGACAAACACCTTCCCGAAATCAGTTCGGCGACTATTAGAAACGAGCTGGCGGCGCTGGAAGAGATGGGCTATTTATATCAGCCCCATTCCTCTTCGGGCAGAATACCCACCAAAGAAGCGTATAAGTTATATGTCGAGAAGTTAATGCCCCGCAAAAAGCTATCCAAGGCCGAGCTTAACCTTATTAAGAGCTATTTCAACCAGCAAATGATTCAGCTAAAAGACGTTTTAAAAAAGACGGCCAAGTTAATAAGCGAGGTTACCAACTACACTTCTTTGGCTTTTGTCAACGACATATCCGAGGCTGTAATCGAGAACATAAAAGTGGTAAAACTCACGGCTAAGACTGCTTTGGTAATAGTCGTTACCAACCTGGGCGTGTTGAAGGACGCCATAGTCGAGCTGGACGAGGAGATGGACGATAGCTACTTCGACGCGGTAAGCAGGCTGTCGGTAGAGGTCTTCGGCGGCAAAAAGATAGCCCAGGTAATGAAACCGAATAAGATTATAAACGAAGCCCTAAAGGGCTACAAAAAAATCTTCGACGCTATCATCGATATAATCAAAAAATATTACGCGCGCGTAAGCGTAGAGGACTTTGTGCTGGAGGGCGCGTCCAAGTTATTGGAACAGCCCGAATACAGCAATGTTCAGCAGGCTAAGTCCATAATCGCTATGCTGGAGGCAAAGGAACAGCTAATTCCCGTTTTAAAATCCACCGACAACGTCGAGCTTAATATAAGAATAGGCAAGGACGACACAAACGACGCCTTGCCCGAGTGCGCTATTGTAACCGCCAACTATATAGTAAACGGCAAAAACATAGGCCAGGCGGGCGTAATAGGCCCTATCAGAATGGACTATTCCAAAGTCGTGTCCGTCTTGGATTACATTGGCAAGACTATCAACGACAGCATCAAAAACCGCATTAGCATAAAGGTTGACGACGACCATAAATAATACGGCTTTAACTAATTGGAGGAGTAAATGGCTAACAACGACCAGCAAGTCAAAAACGGCGATATAACGCCCGAAACCCAAGCGCAAGAAACCGAGCAGGCTAAAACCGAGCAAGCGCAAGCTCAAGCCGAGCAAGCGCAAACTCAAACCGAGCAAGCTCAAACAAAATCTCAAACGGAAAATCCCGAAGTTTTAATGACCGAAGAACAGCTAGAAGCGCTGAGAGCTCTCAACGAGCATATGCAAAACCTTAACGACCAGGTTTTCCAAGCTCAAGAGCAGGCTCAAAAAGAGCGTGCCAGAGCGGAAGAATACGCGAAAAGGCTTGTCAACCTTCAAGCGGAGTTTGACAACTACCGCAGGCGCAACGCCGAGAGCGTCAAGACCGCCCAAATCGAAGGACGGGGACAGGTATTAATCGAGGTCATTAAGATTTTGGACGTAATAGAGCAGGCGATGGGAATGATAAAAGACGACGCCACGTCAAGCGGTCTAAAACTTGTTTACCGTCAGGTAGAAAGCATTCTTAGAAACTTCGACGTTCAAGAAATCGAGACCGAAGGTATGTTTGACCCCAACTATCACAGCGCGGTAGAACTGGTAAAAGCGGACGACAAGCAGTCAGGCTCTATCGTGGAAGTGGTTCAAAAAGGCTATCGTTTGGGCGAAAAGATACTGCGCTATGCCAGCGTCAAAGTAGCCCAATAAAATATAAAAAACCAAAATTCGAAACTGTAAAAAGGAGATAGATTAGAGTATGGGAAAAGTAATAGGAATCGACCTTGGAACAACCAACTCTTGCGTAGCCGTTATGGAAGGCGGCGAACCCGTTGTTATTCCTAACTCCGAAGGATCTAGAACCACCCCTTCGGTGGTAAGCTTCACCAAAGACGGCGAAAGATTGGTAGGACAAATAGCCAAAAGACAGGCAATAGCCAATCCCGATAGAACTATAATTTCAATCAAAAGGGATATGGGCACCAATAGAAAAATAAAAATCGACGACAAAGAATACACTCCCCCCGAAATCTCGGCGATGATTTTGCAAAAGCTAAAGGCCGACGCCGAGGCGTATTTGGGAACCAAGGTAACCCAAGCCGTTATCACCGTTCCCGCTTACTTCTCTGACTCTCAACGCCAGGCGACAAAAGACGCGGGCCGCATCGCCGGTTTGGAGGTTTTGAGAATTATCAACGAGCCTACCGCGGCTTCTTTGGCTTACGGTCTGGACAAAGCCAAGGACAAAAACGCCAAAATCCTAGTCTACGACCTAGGCGGCGGCACGTTTGACGTGTCTATACTTGAGATAGGCGACGGCGTGTTCGAGGTATTGGCTACCGCGGGCGACAACAGACTGGGCGGCGACGACTACGACAACGAGATTATCAAGTGGATAATCGACACGTTTAAGCAAGAGACGGGCATAGACCTAAGCGGCGACCGTATGGTTATGCAAAGATTAAAGGACGCCGCCGAGAAAGCCAAGATAGAGTTAAGCAGCGTGCTTAAGACCAATATAAGCCTGCCCTTTATCACGGCGGACGCCAGCGGCCCTAAGCATATAGACTACGAGCTGACCAGGGCAAAATTTGAGCAAATGACCGCGCACTTGACCGAAAAAACCTTGACAGCTATGAAGAGAGCGTTAGAGGACTCCGGCTTATCCATCAACGACATAGACAAGGTTATTTTGGTCGGCGGCTCTACCAGAATGCCCGCGGTTGTGGAAACGGTTAGAAAGTTCACCGGCAAAGAGCCGTTTAAGGGCATCAACCCCGACGAATGCGTGGCTATCGGCGCGGCAATCCAAGCGGGCGTTTTGGCGGGCGAAGTCAAAGACGTCTTGCTGCTGGACGTAACCCCGCTATCTTTGGGTATCGAGACGATGGGCGGTATTTTCACCAAGATAATTGAGAGAAACACCACCATCCCTACCCGCAAGTCCCAGATTTTCTCTACCGCTACGGACAACCAGCCTTCGGTAGAAATACACGTCTTGCAGGGCGAAAGAGAGCTTGCCGCTTACAATAAGACTTTGGGCAGGTTTGAGCTGACCGGCATTCCTCCCGCTCCCAGAGGCGTGCCTCAAATCGAGGTAACGTTTGACATCGACGCAAACGGCATAGTCCACGTTACCGCCAAGGACAAAGGCACGGGCAAAGAGCAGTCCATTTCGATAACCGCTTCTTCCAACCTAACCGAGGAAGAAATCCAAAGAGCTATCGAGGACGCTAAAAAATACGAGGAAGAAGACAAAAAGAGAAAAGAGCTGGTCGAGCTCAAAAACCAAGCCGACACCATAGTATTCGGCATAGAGAGATTCGTAAACGAAAACGGCGACAAGGTAAGCGCCGACGACAAAGACAGACTTAACAAGGCCGCTCAAAACCTAAAAGACGCTATCAAGACCGACGACAAAGAAAAGATTCAAGCGGCTATGAACGAAACTCAAAAGACCACTTCAGAAATCTTTACTAGATTCTATCAACAAGCCGGGGCTCAAAACGCGTCCAGCGACGGAATCAATCCCGAAGTTCACGACGCGCCCCAAAACTAATAATCAAAAAAAGAGGCTAAATGGCTAAGTCGTATTACGATATATTAGGCGTTTCAAAAAACGCCACCGAGGCCGAGATAAAGTCGGCTTATAGAAAGCTGGCCAAGCAATACCACCCGGACTTGCACCCGGGCGACAAAGAGGCCGCCGAAAAGTTAAAGGAAATCAACGAAGCCTACGAGGTTCTCAGCGATCCTCAAAAACGCGCCAACTACGACAGGTTCGGCACTGCAGAGCCTGGCGCGGGCGGCGCGGGCTTTGACTTTGGAAATTTTGGCGGTTTTTCGGGCGGTTTTTCGGGCGGCTTTTTTGAGGACATTATCAATATGTTTACAGGCGGCGATACGGCTCATCGTCCGCAGAGCCGTCCGTCCGATATTTCTATAAGCATTACCTTGACCTTTGAGGAAGCGTATTTCGGCGCCAGCAAGGACATATCCATTCAGCGCACCGAGCGCTGCGAAGACTGCCGCGGCACGGGCGCGAAAGGCGGAACAGAATACACCGTCTGTCCCGAGTGTAACGGCGCGGGCAGGGTGCAATACGCCCAAAACACGCTTTTTGGCCGCATAGTAAACACCAGGACTTGCTCTACTTGCGGCGGCAGCGGCAAAAAAATCAAGCAAGTCTGCCCCGAATGCAAGGGCAAAGGCACTATCAAGCGCGCTCGCAACCTAAAAATCAATATCCCCGCCGGCATAGACAACGGACAGATTATGACCGTTCAAAACGAGGGCAATGGCGTGGCGGATTCCGCCCAGCGTGGCAATTTGGTTATAGCGGTCACGGTTTTGCCGCATAAGCTGTTTACCCGCAAAGGCTATGACCTATACGCCGATATCCCCATAGCATTTACGCAGGCGCTTTTGGGCGATAAAATCAAGATAAAAACCCTAAAAGGCGAGGTGGTTCTCAACATCCCCGAAGGCACTCAGACCAACACCGTGTTTAAATTCCGCGGCGAGGGTATGAAGATGCTAAGGCGGGACGCTTACGGCGACCTCTACCTAAAGGTAATAGTCGAACTGCCCAAGAATCTAAAAGGCGAGCAAAGAGAGCTTGTCAAAAACCTGCACAAAATTATAAGCAGTTCGCAATACGATAAAGCGAAAGAGTATCTAAACCATTAAAACTTCCCCCGCCTTAAATAAATACATAAAAAAACCCAATCACCATTGATTGCGGTTTTTTTATATATTTTTTGGGCGGTTTGTGATAAGATAAAAATAGTTATTTTTTTTGGCGGTAATTATGCGTTATAAAGAATTGACCGTCGCCACCTCTCACAAATACGCCGACATAGTCGCGGCGGTGTTGTCCGAGAACAACTACGAGGGCGTGGCGGTCTACGACAAACAAGACTATTTGGACCTAAAAGACCAAGGGCTTTGGGATTACGCGGACGACAGCCTAAAAAACCAAACCGACCAAGTGTTCGTCCAAGCGTATTTTTATCCCGACAGCAATATAGACGAGTATCTGGACGAGCTAAAACGCCTAAAGAGCATCAACCCCGATTTTGAGTATACCGTGGATGTGTCGATAAAGGACGACAGTGCTTACAGGGACGAGTGGAAAAAATACTTTAAGCCCATAGAGTTTGAGAAGTTAGCGGTAGTCCCGCAATGGATAGACGATTACAAGACGGACAAGCCCATAATCCTTATCAACCCCTCTATGGCTTTTGGCACGGGCGCGCACCAGACCACTAGAATGTGCCTTGAGGCTATGCAAAAGCTGGAGATAAAAGACAAAACCGTTCTAGACGTCGGCTGCGGCAGCGGCATTTTGGGTTTAGGGGCGCTCGCTTTAGGCGCGCGCAAGGTTATAATGATAGACAACGACCAATCCGCCGTAAAGGTGGCTCAAGAAAATCTTGAATACAACGCTATGACCGATAGGGCGGAACTTGTCTGGGGCGTTTTGGGCGATGTGGACGCAAAAGCGGATATAATCTTCGCCAATATTACGGCGGACATCCTAATCGGCATAAAGGATTTGTTAATCGACCGACTAAAACCCGAAGGAACGCTGGTTTTAAGCGGAATAATATATTTAAAGCTAAGCGAGTTAAAAAAGGCTTTTGAGAGCCTACAGCTTATAGAACACAACGCGATGGACGATTGGCATTGCTTGATATACAAAAAAGGGTAGAGGTATGTCCAAGAGATTTTTCGCCGAATACACCGACGACGATATAATCATCTTAAAAGACCAAGAACACCACCATTTGGCAAATGTTTTAAGGCTGCAAACAGGCGAGCAGGTCGCCGTTTGCTTTAACGACGGCTACGACAACATCTGCGAAATAATAGAAATCAAAAAAAACCACGCCGTTTTAAAGAGATTGTCTAGAGAAAAAAATCAAAACGAGGCAAGCGTTGACCTAACGCTGTTTCAAGCCGCGCCTAAGGGCGACAAGCTGGACTTAATCGTCCAAAAAAGCGTGGAACTTGGGGTTAACCGAATAGTTCCCTTCTTATCCCAGTTCACCCAGGTAAAAGAGCACAGCGTAAAGACCGAAAGACTAAACAAAATAGCGCTTGAGGCGGCAAAGCAATGCGGACGCGCGCTTGCGCCCGAAGTGGAACAGCCCAAAAAGTTTTCGGAGATTTTGCCCCGCCTAAAAGAGTATGACTTTGTGTTAATGCCTTACGAGCTGGAAACCCAAGTTGACATAAAAACCGCCCTCGCGACGGCTCAAAACCCCCGCAAAATAGCCGTTATAATCGGCTCGGAAGGAGGATTTTGCCAAGAGGAAGTCGAATTGGCAAGAGAATATAACGCCCAAGTCGTCACTCTAGGCAACAGGATATTGAGAGCGGAGACGGCGGCTATAAGCGTCGTGTCCATAGTAATGTATCAGCTTGACCAAATGAAAAAAGGAGAATAATGAAAGCCGTAGTATACACCTTAGGATGCAAGACCAATCAATACGAATCGGGCGCGGTCGCCAAGCTTTTGCGAGAACACGGCTACGAGATAACCGACGCCTTTGAGAAGGCGGATTTATATATAATCAACACTTGCGCGGTCACAGCCGAGGCGGAGAGAAAGTCCCGCCAAATGGCAAGGCGGGTAAACTCTATCTCGCCCAGTTCGGACGTCATTATCCTAGGCTGCGCCGTCCAAAATTCCGCCCAAAGCTTTTTGGAAATCCCCAACGTGGCGGCGGTAGGGGGCATAAGCGGAAAGACGGATATCATAAAAAGATATCTAAACGGCGAGCGCAAGTTTACCGACATATATGTGAGCAAGACCTACGAAGACGAGCAGTCCGCCCAAAACCGAACCAGAAGCTATATAAAAGTTCAAGACGGATGCAATAAGTTTTGCTCTTATTGCATTGTCCCCTTATTGCGAGGCAGAAGCCGCTCAAGGGATATTGACAGCGTTGTTCAAGAAATCTTGGCAAGCGGCTCAAAAGAAATAGTCCTAGGCGGCATAGATTTATCCGACTACAATCACAACGGACTCACTTTGATAGATTTAATAAGGCGCGTAGGCAAGCTTGGCCCTAGGATAAGAATAAGCTCTTTAAGCGTCAAGGCGGTAAGCCAAGAGCTAATCGACGCGATGAAAGAAGGCAACTACTGCCCGCACTTTCATCTGTCTATCCAAAGCGGTAGCGACCAAGTTCTAAAGAATATGAACAGGCATTACACAAGCCAAGACATCATAGACGCCTGCGACCTAATAAGAAAAAACTTCCCCCGCGCCGGCATAACGTCGGATATAATAGCGGGCTTTCCTATGGAAACAGACGAAAACCACCAAGAAACTTTACGCACCTTAGAAAGAGCGGGCTTAACATATATGCATATATTCCCGTATTCCATCCGCCCTAACACCCGCGCGGCGGCAATGCCCCAAGTGGATAAAGCGACTAAGCGCGCAAGAGTGAAGGATTTGGAAGCTTTGCGCGAAAAGCTGTTTGAGAGATTTTTGGCCAGCGAATACGGCCAAATAAGCGAAGTCATAACCGAGCAAGAAGAAAACGGCTATATGACCGGTCATACCCAAAACTATTTAAAAGCCTATTTGCCTATTGACACCCCTAAAGACCGTTTGGTAAAAATCCAAATAGGCGAAAGATTCCTAGACGGAGTAAAAGGATTTTTGGTATAATACAAAAAAAAGGAGCGGTAAAAAAAATGGATTGCATTTTTTGTAAAATAATTAAAGGCGAAATCCCCGCCCAAAAAGTTTACGAAGACGACAAGATGTTGATTTTCAAAGACATCAACCCCAAGGCGAACATCCACCTATTGGCCATCCCTAAGCGCCATTACGGATTCTTGGACGAAATGCAAGCCCAAGACAAAGAAGACATCGGCTATATACTATCCAAAATAGCCGCCTTAAAGAAAGATTTAGGCGTCCAAGACGGCTACAGGCTCATAATCAACCAAGGCGAGCAAGCCGGTCAAACCGTGTTTCACCTGCATATACACATAATGGGCGGTCAACCCCTGGGCTGGCCTGATTTTAGAGAATAAAGCATAAACCCAAAAAAACGGCTCTAAACGCCGTTTTTTTAAGCTCAAAATTACCGCCGTTTGGCGACCGCTTAATCCAACGGAATTTTTTATAAAGCTAATCTCGCCTAAAAAATAAAGCGTTGTTTAATTACGGTTAAATAACATATAATAAAACCGCCAAACACCCTTTTTAAACGACGGCAAAAATAAAATATTATTAGGCTGTCTTTTTTAAGGCGTGTCGATAGCGATAAAAAAACCAAAACCTGCGTTAAGAGATGTTAAGATTTGTTTGACTATTTAAATTATATATTATAAAATAAAAAAGACTTCTCTCAAGACAAAGATATTTTTGTTTTGGCGGGAAAATTTGTCCGTTTGCGGAAAGGAGGTCGAGAAAGGGATGTCAACCGTCAAAGTCACTGATAAAGAGACTATTGATGACGCCATAAAACGCTGGAAAAGAAAGTGCCAAAAAGACAATATAATCAGCGACCTTCGGCGCAAAGAACACTATGAAAAACCTAGTGTTCGCCGCAAGAAGAAGAAAGAGGCGGCTAAGAAGCGTAAGGCTAAAGCGAAATAATTTAAGTCTTTAAAAAAATTAAGCTACAAAAGACCAAAACCTTAGAGTTTTTGGTCTTTTCTTTTATATATCCAAAAAATATTAAAGGGGAAATTTATGAGAGGGAAAAAAGAAAAAGGCGAATTGAGAAAACTCGCGCAAAGCGCGAAAGCCAGGCTAAAAAGCGGTTATTGGACGGCGGTAAAACAAGAGCGCGAGCTGGCCCGCCAAAAAGCCTTGGAAGAAGGCAGAACTTCTATGATTGACGAGTATTACAAGACCAAGCACGATAGAGAAATCAAGGCCACCATAAACAGCGTCAATAACTCCGATGAAATATTATATAAAAAAGTTTGCGAGATTTTGGACAAAGACGAGGACATTATCAATCCCGTAAATTGTTTAATAGACAAAGAAAAATACGAGCAAATGGACTTTGTGTCCAGGCAAAGATATTTGTTAATGCTTATGTCCAAGTATTCCGAGCTAAAAGAACGCTATTATAGAGAAAAGCAGCTTTTAAAAAACAGTTGACAAAACAAACTCTCTTATATAAAATATTTAAACAAGCAGAAGTTATCAGCTTCTCACCGGTTGGGTTTTACTCGAACCGCGTCAATATTAGTTAGACGATATTGATAGTTGAGAGCAGGTAATTTTTGCCTGCTCTATTTTATTAAATAGACGGAGGTAGGTTATTTTTAAGGATCTAGAAATCAATGACAGAATCCGAGACCGCGAAGTCAGAGTAATCGACGAAGACGGCAAACAGCTCGGTATAATGTCGCCGCAGGAAGCGTTGAGAATCGCTGAGCAAAAAAATCTCGATTTGGTTAAGGTTTCGCCCGCCGCTAATCCGCCCGTGTGCAAACTGATGGATTACGGCAAATACAGATTTGAGGCGACCAAAAAAGAAAAAGAAAACAGAAAGAACCAAAAAGTCAGCGAGTTAAAAGAAATCTGGCTGTCTATGACAATCGACAAGCACGACTTAGAGACCAAGGCAAGACAGGCGGCCAAGTTCATAAAAAACGGCGACAAGGTAAAAGTGTCTATAAGAATGCGAGGACGGCAACAAGCTTATTCCGATTTAGGAATAGAGGTTATGGAAAAGTTCTTTGAGTTATTAAAAGAAGTCGCCGTCATCGAGAAAGAAGCGTATAAAGAAGGCAGAAGCATTATAATGATGCTTGGGCCGATTAAAGCAGCAAAGTAATTTACGGAGGATTATATCGCTATGCCCAAAATGAAAACTAAGAGCGGCGCTAAAAAGCGCTTTAGATTGACAGCTAGCGGCAAAATTAAGAGAGGCCAACAAGGCAAAAACCATAAAACCGCTAAAAAACGCCGTAAGGTAATTAGAAACTTGCGTCAAACCGCATATGTGAGCGATACGCAGTCTAAAACTATAACAACGTTGATAAAAGGTTAAGGAGGCGCTGAAAAATGAGAATAAAGAGAGCTGTAAATGCGGTTAAAAAGCGCAGAAAGATTTTAAAATTGGCGAAAGGATACTTTGGCGGCAAGTCAAAATTATATAGAGTAGCTAGACAAGCTGTTATGAAATCCTTAATGTATGCCTATATCGGCAGAAGATTAAGGAAAAGAGATTTCAGAAAGCTTTGGATAGCTCGCATAAACGCGGCGGCAAGACTAAACGGACTCAGCTACAGCCGTTTTATGTATGGTCTAAAGAACGCCGGCATCAACCTAAACCGCAAAATGCTCGCGGATTTAGCAGTCAACGACGCGGCCGCGTTCTCCGCGCTGGCTGAAAAAGCCAAAGCGGCATTGAAATAAAAAAACAAAAGCCCATAAGTTTTATGGGCTTAATTTTTAGTATGGAAGCAATAAAATCTCGCTCAAACGAAACCGTAAAACTGTTAAGAAAGCTCGATGACAAAAAATATCGCAGTCAATACGGGCTGTTTTTGGTCGAAGGGCGAAAAATGATTGACGACTGCGTAAGGGCGGGCTATAAGATAAGCCTATTAGCGGTCTCTTTATCAAAAGCCCAAGAATACCAAAAATACTTTAGTTTTGCCCAAAAGTCTGTTATTTTGGAAGACTCGGTGTTCGAATACGCGAGCCAAACAATAACGCCGCAAGGCGTTTTGGCGGCGGTAGAGTTTAAGGCTTTGGAGCCCCAAAAACCTAAAGGCGACTGCGTGGTGCTAGACGGCATAAGCGACGCGGGCAACCTTGGGACAATAATCCGCACGGCGGCGGGAGCGGGGATAGAAGACATATATTTGATAAATTGCGCGGACGCTTACAATCCCAAAGCCGTTCGAAGCACTATGGGCGGGATATTTTTTGTCAATATCTATGAGATAGATTACGGCTACTTAGACGCTATCGCCTCTTGCTGCGAGCTTATAGGGGCGGATATGGCGGGAGAGAACTACCTAGAGTTTAACAAAAAATCAAATACCGCCCTTATCATAGGCAGCGAGGCAAACGGCTTGTCCAAAACAACCAGGGCAAAATGCTCGCGATTTATTTCCATACCTATGAAGAATATAGAATCCCTAAACGCGGCGGTAAGCGCGGGGATTTTGATTTATCGACTAAAGAGTTTATGATATAATATAAAAAAATTGTTTTTTTGAGGCGGAATTTAGACAAGTTTTTGACGGCTTTATCGCGAGCAATATATAATTAAGATATGTCATAAATTATATATAAGATATTTTTAACCAAAGTTAAACTTAAGGAGATATTTATGTCAGGTCACAGCAAATGGGCAAACATTAGGCACAAAAAAGAAAAGACCGACGCCCAAAAAGCCAAGATTTTTACCAAGATAGGACGCGAAATCGCGGTCGCTGTTAAACTGGGCGGCCCGGACCCTAACAGCAACTCAAAGCTTAGAGATATAATAGCCAAAGCCCGCGACAACAATATCCCCAACGACAACATAATGCGCAGCATTAAGAAAGCGGCGGGTGAGCTTGGCAGCGTCAACTACGAGAGCATTACTTACGAAGGCTACGGCAGCAACGGCGTGGCGGTAATAGTCGAGACCTTGACCGATAACAAAAACCGCACCGCCAGCGAAATGCGCCATATATTTGATAAATACGGCGGCTCTTTGGGAACTACGGGCTGCGTGTCCTTTATGTTTGACACAAAGGGCGTAGTAATCGCCGAAAGAACAGACCCCTCAAAGGACGACGAGATAATGCTTCAGGCCATAGATTTAGGCGCGGAAGATATTATGCCGGACGGCGACCAATACGAGATACTCACCGATCCCGCCAATGTGTCCAATATGAGAGCGGGGCTGGAAGGTTTGGGAGTAAAAGTCCTATCCGCCGAGGTGGATAGAATACCTCAAACCACCGTAACCCTAACCGGAGAAGACGCCCAAAAGTTCCAAGCCTTTTTAGACAGGCTGGAAGAAAGCGACGACGTTCAAGAAGTTTACCACAACGCCGAAATGCCCGAAGAATAATTATTTAGGGAGAATATAATGGAAGACTTTATGCGAGAGATTTGCTCAGCGGTCAAGGCGGCTAGCTACGATCTAGCACAGTATACCACCGAGCAAAAAAACAATATTTTGGAAGAGATTGCCCAAGCTCTAATCGACAACGCGCAAAAAATCTTGGAAGCAAACGCAAAAGATTTGGACGCCTCTTCCTCAAAGCCTTCCCACTATCTAGACAGAATGCGCCTAACCCAAGACAGAATTTTAGGCATCGCAAAGGGCGTTAGGGAGGTTATCGCCTTGCCCGATCCAATAGGCGAGGTCTTGGACGAGTATATCAATCAAGACAAACTCAAAATAACCAAAGTCCGAGTTCCTTTGGGCGTGGTGGGCATAATCTACGAAGCCCGCCCCAATGTAACCGTGGACATAGCCGCGCTGTGCATAAAAAGCGGCAACGCTATAATCTTGCGCGGCAGCCGCGACACTTTGCGCAGCAATACGGCTTTGGTCGAGATAATGCGCGACGCGGTGGCAAAGGCCGGCGGCAACCCCGATATAATCGGCTATGTGGACTGCACCCACGAGCAAGCGGTAGACTTAATGAAGGCCAACGAGTATATAGACGTCCTAGTCCCCAGAGGCTCGGATAAATTAATAAAATCCGTAATTCAAAACTCCACCATACCCGTAATAGAAACAGGCACGGGCAACTGCCACGTGTATGTGGAAAAGTCCGCCGACTTGGATATGGCGGTAAACGTAACGGTCAACGCCAAGATTTCCAGGCCGTCCGTTTGCAACGCGGCGGAAAGCTTGTTAATCGACGAAGCGATATATAAAGAATATTTGCCTAAGATTTGCCAAGCGCTTACGGAAAATAACGTGAAAATAAAAGGCTGCCCTAAGACCTGCGAGGTCTATCCTTTGGCCGAACCCGCTACCGAGCAGGATTATTACGCCGAGTTTTTGGATTATATAATCTCGGTCAAAGTGGTAAAAGACTATAACGAAGCTATAGAGCACATTAACCATTACGGCACCCATCACAGCGACGCCATAATTACCCAAGACCAATCGGTAGCCCAAGAGTTTACCAAAAGGGTGGACTCGGCGGCGGTGTATGTAAACGCCTCCACCAGATTTACCGACGGCGGGGTGTTTGGCTTTGGAGCGGAACTTGGAATCTCCACCCAAAAACTGCACGCCCGCGGGCCTTTGGGATTAAAAGAGCTTACTTCGTATAAATATGTGGTTTACGGCAACGGCCAAGTAAGAAAATAATTAAACCTAAAACAATCATAAGCCTATAAGGATAACCCTTATAGGCTTTTTTTAATTTATTTATTCATCCTATCTCTTTTTTTGTTTTTATGTATCCCATACAGCTTGCCGTAATTTTCGGCTTCTTCCTCGCTTTCAATTCCGGACGGAATAAGCCCGGTGCATTCGCTCATCGATGCGAGATTGTTGATATCGTAAAATGTATCCTCTCTTTCCGCCATTGTTTTTTACCCCTTTTTTGCTTTTTTTATAGTTTTAGTCTTTTGGGAAGTTTTTATTTAGTAATAAGTCTTAAATAATAGCGGGAATATTTGCTTTTTTTATAAAGCTTTCGCTTACGAACCTCTTTGTCTTAAACACATAAAAATTAAGTTGGAGAATAGCCAATGCATCGTATAATTAAGTTATTAAAAAATTAAGGTTAGAAGATATGATTAAAGAACTCGGCGGGCTGTTAAAAAGGCCCAAGCTTTGGCAAAGAAGCGCAGATTGCTTTTGGGACGACGAGCATATCTCAAAGTTTTTGCTTGAAGCTCATCTAAACCCGGACATCGACGCCGCAAGCCGAAGGCATAGTTTTATTGAGGCTTCGGTCAACTGGCTTTCTAAGATTATTCCCGCGGGCGGAGCGATACTTGACTTAGGCTGCGGGCCTGGATTATACGCCCAAAAACTTTCCCAAGCGGGCTACGAAGTAACCGGCATAGACTTTTCCAAGCGCTCGATAGCGTACGCGATTGAGCGCGACAAACAATCCAAATACATATGCCAAAATTATTTGGAAATAGATTACGCCGAGCGATTAGACGCCGTTATTTTAATTTACTGCGACTACGCCGCCTTAACCTTGGACGAGAGAAAAACATTGCTCTCCAAAGTATACCGAGCCCTAAAACCCGAAGGATTGTTTATTTTTGACGTTTTTTCCGAGAAAACGCATTCGGGCAAGGAATTTAGGCATTGGGAATTTTACGATGCGGGCGGTTTTTGGAGCGCGAAACCGCATTTGTGTTTAGAGGGCGAGTATTATTATGAGAACAACGCTGTCAGAGCCAATAAGATAGTGGTAGTAACAGACGACGGCGCGCGGGAGTATATTATATGGGACACGGCTTACGCCAAAGAGATTACTTGACGAGGTAATCCCGTTTGGGTTTAACTTTTTCGGCATATACGACGACGTTTGCGGCAGCTCCTACACCGGCAAAGCGGATACTATATGCCTAGTCTTAAGAAAATGACATAAACAGCGTTTGTTTTCGCTTTATAAGAATATATATTAATTGATAAGAATTTAAATAAAATAATAATCATTGACATTTATAAATCATTTTTGTATTATTTTTTTATGGCGATTGAAGCGTCTAATAACTTATACAGGATGGAATGAATGAACAATTACATTAAAATCGGCTTAAGCATTATAGCGTTTGTCGCTTCCTTTGCGCTTGTATTGGCGCTGTTTACCGATTTAGTCATCCTATATATCATAGGCGGGGCGGTATGGGGCGTATTGCTATTGATTGTGATAATATATCATTTCGTCTCGCAAAGAAAATCATAGTTTTTTTTCAAGGAATTTTCTCTATGGAAAAAACGCCTAAACTAAACATTTATGACAAACTTAATTTGTTGTTTGTCATCATAGCCGGCATAGTTTCTTACATAGCTATTATGAATTACGTGTTTTAGGGTAAAGTAATGAAATTTAGCTCAATATCCATTTTTCTTAACGGGTTTATGATTATATTGACATATTTTATGGCGGCCATCGCTTTCAAAACCCACGAGCCTTTAGATATGACCGCGTTCATAGTTTGCTGCTCGGTTCTAGGCGTTTCCATAATACTCACGCTATTGAGCGCGCGCAAAAACTACAAAGACAATCAAAACGCTCAAGATAAAGATAAATAGCGCATTCTAAAAACACCGATATTCAAGAGCCAACTGCCATATAAACACCCAATACTCCAACAAAAAAACGGCTTTTTAAAGCCGTTTTAATTTTTCTTTCAATATCTCTATGGTCTTTCTCACTTGCTCGGGCGAAGTTCCCCCAAAGCTTTTTCTGTTGTTGACCACGTTCTCCAGCTTTACCGCATCCAGGCAATCGCTCTCAAACACGGGGCTAAACTTTTTAAAGTCCTCGAGCGTTAGGTCTTCCAATCTCAGATTATTCTCTATGCAATACAGCACTATCTGCCCGGTAAGCTTATGCGCGTCCCTAAAGGGCACGCCTTTTTTGGCCAGATAGTCGGCTATGTCTGTGGCGGCGGAGTATCCGCCCAAAGCCGAACTGTAAAGTTTGCTTGTGTTAAACTTGGTCGTCTTTACCACCCCGCATAGGACGTCAACGCAGATATTGATATTATCCTCGGTGTCAAAAATAATTATCTTGTCCTCTTGCAGGTCTTTATTATACGCCAAGGGCAAAGACTTCAGCAAAGCCGCGGCGGCGGTTAGATTTCCTATGATCTTAGCGCATTTGCCGCGGATTAACTCCAGCATATCGGGGTTTTTCTTTTGGGGCATAATGCTAGAGCCGGTGGAATAGCCGTCGTCCAAGGTTATGTATCCAAACTCATCGCACGCCCAATAAATCCACTCTTCCGAAATCTTGGACATATGGATAGCGGTCAAAGCGCACGCGCTTATATACTCGACCATAAAATCCCTATCCGACACCGCGTCCAAAGAGTTAGGGGACGCCTCCTTAAAGCCTAGTAGCTGCGCGGTCAACTCTCTGTCTATAGGGTAGGTCGTTCCGGCAAGCGCGCCGCTGCCCAAAGGCATTATGTCCAAACGCTTTTTGCAGTCCTTAAATCTCTCGATGTCCCTTAAGAACATACAAACATAAGCGTTAAAGTAATGCCCCAAGGTTATGGGCTGGGCTTTTTGCATATGGGTAAACCCAGGTATTATGGCATCGGCGTAATTTTGGGCGCTTTCAAGCATAATATCGCACAGGGATTTTAGCTTTTCGATGGTGTTGTCCACGCTTTCTTTTAGATACATTCTAATGTCCGTGGCGACTTGGTCGTTTCTAGAGCGCGCGGTGTGAAGCTTTTTGCCCGCGTCGCCTATGCGTTTGACCAGCTCTTGCTCCACAAAACTATGAATGTCTTCGGCGTCGCGTATCTCGAGCTTATTGTTCTCAATGTCCGCCAAAATCCCTTCAAGCCCCTTGATAATAAGCTCGCAATCGCCTTTGGAAATAATATTTTGGGCGCCCAGCATTTTGCAATGCGCGACGCTGCCCAAAATATCGTGCTTATACAGCCTTTTATCAAAGCTCAAAGACGAGTTGAACTCGTCGGCTAATTTCTCGGTATTTTGCTTAAAAACGCCGCCCCACAGTTTCATTATTGTATTTCCTTATTTCCAATTTTTTTGCTTTAGCGCGCGAACCTTCAAAGGTAAGCCAAACAGGTTGATAAATCCTTCGGCGTCCTTTTGGTTATAAACCTCGTCTTTGGAGAAGGTAGCCATATCGGTGTCATACAGCGAATACGGCGAGGTTACGCCCGCGCCAATGATATTTCCCTTATAGAGTTTTAGTCTAACCTTGCCGGTTACGGTCTCTTGAGTTTTGTCCACAAATGCCGACAAGCTTTCTCTTAACGGGGTATACCATAATCCGTCATAAACAAGCTCTGCAAACTTTAAGGCAACCATCTGCTTAAAGCTCAAAGTAGCCCTGTCTAGAGTAAGCTCTTCTAGGTTGTTATGCGCGGCGTATAAAATCGTGCCGCCGGGCGTCTCGTAAACCCCGCGGGATTTCATACCCACAAGGCGGTTTTCCACCATATCCGCTACGCCTATGCCGTGGCGCGCGCCGATTTGGTTTAAGGTCTCTATTAACTCTACGGGCGAGTATTTCTTGCCGTTTACCTTTACGGGTATTCCTTTCTCAAACTCTATTTCCACATATTCGGGCTCGTCGGACGCTTGGGATAAGGGCTTGGTTATCATCAATATAGAATCCTTAGGCTCGTTGGCGGGATCTTCAAGGTCTTGGCCTTCGTGGGATAGGTGCCAAAGGTTTCTATCCATACTGTAGTTGTTTTCCTTGGTTACGGGAACGGGTATTCCGCGCGCTTGAGCGTATTCTATCTCGTCCTCGCGCGACTTAATATCCCAAATTCTCCAAGGCGCTATAATCTTTAAGTCGGGCGCCAAAGCCTTAACGGTCAGCTCAAAGCGCACTTGGTCGTTGCCCTTGCCGGTTGCCCCGTGCGCCACAGCGGTCGCGCCCTCTTTGCGCGCTATTTCCACTAGTCTTTTGGCTATTACAGGTCTTGCGAAAGACGTGCCTAATAGATACTTTCTTTCGTATACCGCCCCAGCTTTAAGAGTGGGGAAGATAAAGTCCGTCACAAACTCTTCCTTTAGGTCCTCGATATAAATCTTGGACGCGCCGGTCTTAATAGCCTTTTCTTTTAGGGGGGCTAACTCCTCGCCCTGACCGACGTCGGCGGCCATAGCGATAACTTCCATATCGTAGTTTTCCTTAAGCCACGGTATAATAATGGAAGTATCCAATCCGCCCGAATACGCTAAAACCACTTTTTCCTTAGCCATATTTTTTATCTCCTTTTATTGACTAATATTTATTATAAGTTTATTATTTATCTGTATATATTTTTTATATCAATATATGCCGCGTGGCTCAATTATTTGTATAATTATAAATTAATTTGTATAAATAGTCAACTAAATTATAAGGTTAAATAAGGTTTTAAGATATTGATAATAATGGGCTTTGACCCCGGGATAGCCACTTTAGGCTACGGGGTGATTCAAAAAGACAATCTAGGGCAAGTCAAACCGCTGGACTTTGGCGTAATCACCACGCCCAAAGATATGACTATGTCCCAAAGGCTTTGCGCCATATATGACTCGATAAACGCCTTGATTCAAAAATACAATCCCGACGCCATAGCGATAGAGGAGCTTTTTTTTAACACCAACTCCAAGACGGCTATCCAAGTCGCCCAAGCGCGCGGGATAATAATATTGTGTTCGGCAAAAGGTTGCAAGCGGTTATACGAATACACCCCGTTGCAAATCAAGCAAGCGATGACGGGCAACGGGCGCGCGGAAAAACACCAAATTCAGTTTATGGTAAGGATGATGCTTGGGCTAAAAACCGTCCCCAAGCCCGACGACGCGGCGGACGCCTTGGCGGTGGCCTTAACGCACGCGCAAACCAATGACTTAACCAACCAAAATATGCTATAATTCTTAAGAACAAATCAATCGGGGAGATAATGTTTAGTTTTATTAGCGGCAGGGTTGTTGAGATAGGCGACAACAAAATAATATTGGAAAACAACGGCATCGGCTACGAGATTACGGCGAGCAACGACACTATCTCAAAGTGCCAAAACAAGTCAGATGTCCAGCTTTATATATATATGAGCGTAAAAGAAGACGGCATAAGCCTGTTTGGCTTTTACGACAAAATTGAGAAAGAAATGTTTTTGCGCCTTATCACCGTTACGGGGATTGGGCCTAAACTGGCCTCTAATATATTGTCAAGCATCGCAAGCCAACAATTGGCGTTAAAGATAGCCTCGGGCGATATAGGGGCTTTGAGCAAAATAAAAGGCGTGGGCAAAAAGACAGCCGAGCGCATAGTTGTGGAGCTAAAAGACAAGATAGCGGTGGAAGAAAGCGCCGATATCCAGATTCAGGACGCTGCCGCTCTACCCGACAATGTCAACGACGCGATTTTCGCGCTTATGTCTTTAGGTATGACCAAGGCTGAAGCCGTCCGCGCGGTAAACAAAGTAAGCGACAAAACCAAGTCCGCCGAAGAGATTTTGGCGGAAGCGCTAAAGAGAGCGTAAGATATGTCAGACGAATTAAGATTTTTAACAAGTTCGCTAACCCCAGAAGACTTAGACACGGACATAACCCTTCGACCGCAGTCTTTAAAGGAATTTATCGGCCAGCAAAAAATCAAAGAAAATCTTCAGATTTACATAGAAGCCGCCAAGATGCGTGGCGAGCCGCTTGACCACGTTCTGTTATACGGCCCGCCGGGTTTAGGAAAGACTACGCTAGCGCACATTATCGCGAACGAGCTGGGCGTTCAGTTTAAGATAACCAGCGGCCCGGCGATTGAGAGAGCGAGCGACCTAGCGGCAATTTTGACCAACCTTCAAGACAGGGACGTGTTGTTCATAGACGAAATCCATAGGCTGAACCGTTCGGTGGAAGAGATTTTATATCCGGCTATGGAAGACTATTGTTTGGACTTTATGATAGGCAAAGGCCCTTCCGCCCGCTCTATGCGCCTAAAGCTTCAAGGCTTTACATTAATAGGCGCGACCACCCGCGCGGGGAACATCACAAGCCCCTTGCGCGACCGATTCGGCGTCATATTCCGAATGGAAATGTATTCTTGCGAGGAATTGGCAATAATAATCAAAAGGTCGGCTTCTATATTAAATATAAGCATAACCGACCAGGCGGCGGCAAAAATCGCCTCTTGCTCGCGCGGCACGCCTAGAATAGCCAACAGACTGCTAAAGCGCATACGCGACCACGCGCTTGTGGCGGGCTTAAGCGTTATAGACGAAACCACGGCAAAAAACGCCTTGGAAAAAATGGACATAGACTACCTAGGCCTTGACGACGCCGACAGAAGGTTATTGCTCGCTATGATAGACAAGTTCGACGGCGGGCCTGTGGGAGTGGACACCTTGGCGGCGGCGACCGGCGAGGAAGTCATAACCATAGAAGACATTATCGAGCCGTATCTATTGCAGTTAGGCTTTTTAGCCCGAACCCCTAGAGGCAGGGTGGTCTTGCCCGCGGCGTATAAACACCTCAACCTAAAACCCAAAGACCTTCAAATCAGCATAGACGATTTAACCGTCGACTAGGACATAAAAAACAAATGAAAACAAGCGACTTTTATTACGATTTGCCTCAAGAATTGATAGCCCAAACGCCCGTCGAGCCTAGGGATTCTAGCAGGCTGTTGGTCTACGACAGGGCGCAAGATAAAGTAACCCACACGATTTTTAGAAACCTTGGCGAGTTTTTAAAACCGGGCGATGTCTTGGTGGTAAACAACACCAAGGTAATTCCGGCTAGATTAATAGGAACTAAGGCTTTAACCGGCGCTCACGCCGAGGTTTTATTGCTAAAAAGGCTTAATTTAACCGACTGGGAAGTCTTGCTTCGCCCCGCCAAAAGGCTTAAGCCCGGAACAGAAATAATATTCTCAGAGAAACTTAAATGCCGAGTTTTATCGGCGGGCGAGGGAGTATGGACGGTCAGGTTTGATTTTGACGGGGTGTTTGAGGAGATTTTGGACGAGTTAGGACAAATGCCCCTTCCGCCTTATATCAAAGAAAGACTTGCGGACAAATCCCGATACAACACCGTTTACGCTAAGATAGAAGGTAGCGCGGCGGCGCCCACGGCGGGCTTGCACTTTACGCCCGAGCTTATCCAAAGCCTAAAAGACAAGGGCGTTATATTCGCCGAGGTGCTGCTCAATGTGGGCTTAGGAACATTTTTGCCCGTCAAATCGGACAACATAGAAGAGCACCATATGCACAGCGAATATTACGAAGTCGAGCCTAAGACCGCAGAGATTATCAACCAGGCTAAAGCCGAGGGCAGAAGGGTAATAGCGGTAGGCACGACCAGCGTAAGAACCTTGGAAAGCTGCGGCGACGAAAAAGGTTTCGTCAAAAGCGGCAAGGGCAACACGGATATATTTATCTACCCTGGATACAAATTTAAGGCGGTGGACGCGCTTATCACCAACTTCCACCTGCCCGAATCCACTTTAATAATGCTTGTGTCGGCGTTCGCGGGCAGGGAAAAGGTTTTGGAACTATATCGCCAGGCTATAGAGCTTAGATACAGGTTTTTTAGCTTCGGCGACGCTATGTTTATAATTTAATTATAGATTTATAATTCTTTTAAGGACGACTAGATGGAACAGTTTTCGTTTAGAGTAAAAAAGGTTTGCGCCCAAAGCGGCGCGCGCATAGGGGAGCTTGTCACCCCTCACGGCGTTATAGAAACGCCCGTCTTTATGCCCGTAGGCACGCGCGCGACCGTAAAAAGCCTGGCCCCCAGGGACGTAAAAGAGACGGGCGCGCAGATAATCTTAGCCAATACTTATCATTTATACTTAAGACCGGGGCACAAAATAGTCCAGGCCGCAGGCGGGCTTCATAAGTTTATGGCCTGGGATAGGCCCATCTTGACGGACAGCGGCGGCTTTCAGGTCTTTTCGCTTTCCAAACTGCGCAAGATTACGGACGAAGGCGCGGTGTTTTCGTCGCACATAGACGGCAGCGTGCATAAACTCACGCCCGAGCTTGTTATGGAAATAGAAAACGCTTTAGGCGCGGACATAATAATGGCGTTTGACGAATGCGCGCCCTACGGCGTGGACCACAAAACCGCCAAAGAGGCGTATAAGAGAACGATTTATTGGCTAAAACGCTGTTACAACGCCCACCAAAACCCCGCCCAAGCGCTTTTCCCCATAGTCCAGGGCAATATGTATGAGGATTTGCGTATAGCGTCTATTCAAGAAACCTTGCCTTACGCGAAATACGGGCTGGGCATAGGGGGCTTGAGCGTAGGCGAGCCTACCGAGGTTATGTGCAAAATGCTGGACGCGCTGCAACCGTATTACCCCGAAAATATGCCTAGGTATCTAATGGGCGTAGGCAGCGCGGACTATATCTTGGAAGGCGTAATAAGAGGCATAGATATGTTCGACTGCGTTCTGCCCACAAGGATAGCCCGCAACGGCACGGCTATGACCGCCCAGGGCAACTTGACTATCCGAAACAACCAGTTTAAAGAAGACTTTAGGCCTATAGAGGAAGGCTGCGATTGCTACGCCTGCCAAAACTTTACCAGGGCGTATATAAGGCATTTGATTAACGTGGACGAAATTTTGGGCGGAAAACTATTGAGCATCCATAATATAAGATATCTCATCCGCCTTACCGAGCAGATAAAAGAAGCTATTTACCAAGACCGTCTGCTTGATTTTAGAAAAGAGTTTTACCAAAAATATAAAAAAAGCGCGGAATAAGATATTACAATTGTGTCAAAATTATCAATAAACCGTCATTTTACTTGTAAATAATCGCTCAATATTATATTATTGTATTAGTAATTAAAGGAGATTAACGTTAATGATACAATTCTTGTTAGAGACCACGAGCGGCGGCAGTTTCAAAGACAATTGGGTGCTGCTTGTATTAATAGGCGTATTATTGATAGTGTTTATGGTTGTGCCGGCCTTTACCCAAAGCCGCAAAAACAAAAAATACAAAGAAATGATTGACAAAATCCAAATTGGCGATGAAATTATGACCATAGGCGGCATAGTAGGAAAGATTACGGAGGTAAAAGACCTATCTCCGACCGATAAGCATATAGTTATCGAAACAGGCGCGGGCGACAACAAAAGCACTATCGTATTGGACGTAAACGCCATTTTCAAGGTAGTCAATCCCGCTATAGCGCCCCAAGAACCCGCCCCCGAACCTCAAACCGAACCCGACAAAGCGGAATAAGAAAAAATCAAACGCGCTTTAAATCGAGCGCGTTTTTTTATGCCTAAAAACCTTATGTTTATGGTTAACCAACCGCTTTTGCGCTTTTTTTCAACGAGATTTTAAGCTTTGTTTTTAATCAACCTGCTTTTTGAAGCATTTTATTAAATTGCTTGTTTATTTAAATAATTTTTTATATAATAATTTTAAACTTTTGTTCAACGGCTTTAAGGGGTATTTTTGTCCCAAGGCGTCAATAAAGAAACCTTAAGGGCGTTCCAGGCGAGCAATTC
>DATCKE010000026.1:0-11858 GCA_036562445.1 Clostridia bacterium | reverse complement strand
GCTGTGTAAAGCGTAAAAATAGCTTTTCAAAACAGCTAGCTCGCGATAGATATTTTCAAAATTTTTTTGATATTAAGCATTTGTATCACCCATTATCTTGATAGTTTAGATCTCTATTATCCCGACTTCTCCTTTATCTTTTTCGTTAGTAAATCCCTGTCTTTTATCCCTTGTTCTTTTGCCTCTTGTAGTAATTTTTCATAGTTGTCTTTATTTATATAATCTATATTTGATTCAAAACATAATAATTCGTTCATGTCAATGCCAAAAAAATTTGCTATAGATTTTAAGGTTTCAATATCGGGTTCTTGTAAATTATTTTCCCACGCCGAAATAGTATGTTGAGAAACATTAAAAATTTTAGCTAATTGAATCTGCGTCAAATCAGCCTCAAAGCGCAGTTCCCTCAATTTCCTACCAAAAGTCTTTTTCATACGATTATTGTATCATATATACGAAAAACCTATAATATATTATAGGTTAACCGTCTAAAATATACGAAAAACCTATTGACAAATATTGGAAAATCATCTATAATAGTCGCAAATCAACTACAAATTTACTATTTGTGCACATTAGCATTTTAATAGCTTATTCCCAACGCCGTTGGTCTTGCCAATATGTCTTTCATTCCTCCTTTATTAGCCGCCAGCCGATACGGCGGCACGAATAGGTCGGCCGATTGAGGCACGTTATAGCCTCCCATTAACCCTTAATAATGGGGGCGTAAAATTGTTATTGAGTTATGGTTTCCTCGAGGCGATGCGCTCGGGGTTGCCCCCGAAAGTGGTTTATAGCCCGCTAGTCGGCTTTGTAGGCTAGCACCCCCTTATATCAATATGGGGGTTATAAATTAGGGGGTATATATGTCAAACATATTTACATTTAAAAACTATGTTAATTTTTGCAATCATTTTGGTTTACGCACATGCAGATATGCTAGTCTCGTAGAGTTTTCAAAATTTAATAGCGTTTGCAAGGAAAAGGGCTTTGACTATAACAAAAAAAGCCTTTATTTTTATCGCAAAAAACATTTGAAATTGTGAAAGGAGCGGTCAAGGATGAAGAGGAAGAAGTGCAAATTCTGTAGATGTGCTAGATGTCGCTGGCAAGGAACAGATAATTGTTTACATGACCGCAGACCACCATGTAGTTGGTGTGGATCCAAAGGAAATATGAAGCATTCCGATATTGTAGGACAATGTAAAGGGTTTGTAAAAAGAATGGAGGAACGTCTGCAAGTAAAAAAGGCGAGGGCGCTATGAAAAAAGCAATAAATATCATTATCATGTTTTTAATTTTGGGCACTGTTCTTTATGCCGTTTTGAGTTGTAATTTCCGCTACATAAAACTTAAGCGCGATGACGTTGTTACGCTCGAATATCAAAATTATCAAATATCAGATTCCAAAGTAATCAATGCGGCAGTAAAAGAACTAAAATCGCTTAATTTTAATAAAAACCGCCGTTGGAACCCGCGCACATGGGGCTATGACTTCCCTACCGATTATGTTACGGTCCGTTTATTACTTAAAAACGGCAAAACCGTTACGGTTTTTTATGCCAGCGATAATACAACGTGGATAATTACCGACGACAAAAACATTTTGCGCAATGCAACGCCTATGCGATACGCAAAAGGCGGCGAAAAGTTTATAAACGCAATTGAAAAATCTATTGAAAATACCATAATAGGGGGCAGCGGACAATGAGAGGCTTTTTAGGGTTATTAAAAATTGTCTTAACAATCGTCCTTATCGTAGCATTTTGTTGGCTAATAGTTTGGAGCTTGCAAAAAGCAGGCAGTGGGATAGGCGACGCAATAAAAGATATATTCAAGCGCGGTTTAATCGGTGTTACCGATTATATATACCAAAATTTAAAATAGGGGTGATCTATGAGAGTATCAATCATCAAAAAAACTACTTTTGACAAAATTTTTCTTTGCTTATTTGTTTTGGTTTTGGCGTCTTGTTTGTGCTTCTTTGGCGCCAATAAGACGGATACCGCCATAGCGGAAAGCACAGGCAATATAACATCTTTACAGCCTTACACTTATAGTAATTCTAATAACTATTTTTATGGCGCAAGTTTTTATCAGGGCGGTCCGGGTGCAGGTAAGGATATAGTTTTTTATAGTTATCAATACAAAGACAATCCTTTGCCTTTGTATTGGCAAGTATCCGCAAAAACGATAGCTATCAATACTGGCTTACTCGGCCTTAAAGATACTTGGTTGGTTGGGGTCGAAATTGGGGGCTCACAGCCTAATAATTTGCCTTTTACCTTTACAGTTCTAGGCAATTATAATCTGCCTAACTGGAATACAACTGATTCAACTTACGACTTTTCGGCAAGCAATTCAAATGTACGGTATTCTCAAGCCGAGCTTGCGGCCATTAATGGCGGAAAAACTTTTGATGAATTCTATAGCTCTAATGGCTACGCAACAGCAAATAATAATGAGATAGCAAGCGAATTTGCATTTAAATTAGGCGATATATTGTTTATCAAATTTGGTTATAGCTCAGGCCCTGGGGTTTTTAATATCAATTATATTTCATTATATGGTCCTACGGGCACGATCCCTTTGCCCGAACCTCCGACAAAGCCTGGTTATACTTTTGTAGGTTGGTATTGGGATGCCGAGTTCACTATCCCGTATAACGGCGAACCCATATATGAAGACTCTACTTTATACGCCAAATTTGAGATTAACCAATATACCATAACTTTTATTACTAATGGCGGAGGAACAATCGCGCCTATCGTTACAAACTATAATACAACCATTGCAGAGCCTACTCCACCTACCAAAATCGGCTATATTTTTGCAGGTTGGTATCTTGACGAAGCATTAACTCAACCTTTTGACTTTGGCACGCCTATAACTCAAGACATTAGGCTCTATGCCAAATGGACCTTGCAATCTCGAACGGTTACTTTTATTGTTGACGGACAAGTATATACGACTATTACCGTTCCTTTTGGTACTGTCTTAATTGATGACGCTACGGCCGCGCAATACGTCGCGGCCATGGGCAAATTATATTTGGACGCAGAAAAAAAAATCTGTTTAATTTAAACACGATAATTGAAGATGATATCGTGTTGTATTCCGAATTGTCAAAAACGGAAGTTGATAAAAATATACTCAATCAAAAATTTAATGAGTTTTATAAAAAAATCGGGATTTTCGGACTGGTGGGCATAGTTGTTGCCTTGTTGGTTATTGTTATCGTCATAGCAAAAAAGAGGTAACAAGAGGTAACAAAATGAATAAATATTTAAAATATCGCAAAGTCAATTTAAATTTAATAATAATATCACTAGCGATACTAGCGATATTAATTTGGGCGCTTATAGCAACAAACTATCAGTTTATCCTTGCCACGGAAGAGGAAATAATCAATTTTGACGAAACGGACGCGCTAGAAGACTTGCTAGCTGCTGAATCGTTTGACATAAGAGATTATCCAATAGATCTAAATCAAAAATGCAGAGTAATAAACTTTGTTGAATTTGCTTACTCTTACGACCCCGAACGGCAAGATTTATACGGGTTATATGTCTATGTGTACAACCCGGCTGTTTTGGACATTGTCGGGGACAGCGCTCTAAACAAAATCTCAATAGCAATAGCATATAACGACAAACACGAACCGTGCGACTATCAAAAATTCGGCTTGATTTTTTGCGATAAGTCAGACGGCGCGTATGATAGATTATTTTACAAATTCAAAATTGACGACCCCGAAAAAATCATTTTGAACAATGTCAATAGCAACGAAAGACGCTATGACATTGCGGAAATCGAATTATTAACGCACGGCAAGCCTAATGCCACAGCGTATACTGTTGGTGGCTCGTATAGGTTTACGGGCTTTGCCAAAGGTTTTGGCATTGACCCCGAGGCTGAGTCAACGCTAGAAAGCGTGGTGTATGAACTAGAAACGATTGAGTTGCAAGTAAAAGATACATATTACCGCCTCGCAAAAAACGCAAGCGAGGCGGAACAGATAAACACGGTTTATTTCGCTGTGCCGAACGAGATTTTAGAAAAATACGGCCGCTTGCAGAAAATAAAATGCGAATGGTGGGAGTATAAAACAAAAGAGATAGTTGTTATATCCGACCAAACGATATACAACGCCTTGAAGCCATTTATAGGCGTAAATATCGGCGGATATGACGCAGATATAGGCTACAAGCTAGGTTTTGAACTAGATCTAGGCGGAGATATACTTGTGAGCTGGGGGTACAACTATAAAAACCTGGCTATGAAAAACTGCAACAGACTAGCCTATCTTTTTTACACCGGTGGAAAAGATATAGACAAATATATCTTGCCGGACGAAACACTAAAGCAATATATCTATGATTATGATAAATCCCATGCTAGCGGTTACTTGCCCGTAAAAGACGGACAAATAAGCGCCGATTTGTTTGAGGATAGCGTTGATGCCGATAGAGTCAAGGGATATAACATAACAGAAATTGACGCAGGGGATACCTTTGACCTTTTTGGATTTGATAATTCGGATTTTTGGGGCTGGTGGATAAGCATGTTTTATGACATACCCTCGCTAGACTTAGAGAATGTCACACCTATTTACGATATTAAGCCCATAGACCTATCAGGCACGAATAAACAAATTTCGGATAAATTGCTAGTAGCAGAAAGTGATGTTCCAGAAATAATAGACTATTGCAACGCGCGTAACGCAGAGAATAAGACAACGTTCTTGTTCCGCTTTGCTGTTAGCGATTATGTCGCTTATCCGCTTGTTATTAGAGAAGATAACATTTTTGAAACTCCGCACCGCAATTGTGCGCATTATGCCCAAGAAACTGTATTTTTTAATTTTGATATAATCCAGTTAACTTTTTGCCGAGACGGTATCTATCATGTTATCCCGGTCGTGCAGTCGCCGCTGGACATCGTGGCGGATATAACGCCACCAATTTACCCTGAATATGAGGGGCTGGATTGGCTTATGATTATATTTTTTGCGATTGTAGCAGTGCTAGCTGTTATTATTCTTATAAAATTACTTGACAGGATATGGGGTTAACTATGTCAAAAAAGCAAACAAAAAAACAAAAAAACGAACTTGAAATCGTAAATTATAACCGTTTTACAAGTGAGATAAAAAAGCGCCGCCCGGTGTGCTGTCGTATAGAATATCACTTAAAACAAATAGCGCTCCTTATTAATGAACCGCTAGAAATTATTAAAGCAGCATATACAGGCGAGATAGAAATATCTAAGGCGCTAGACTCTAAATTATGCGACGAGTTTAACCGTCCTTTAGGTTATTTTTTAGCAGCCGAAAACGCGCCCAAAAAGGCGCAAAATAAGCCTAAAAGGCTTGATTTAATTGGTCAAATATCAATGTTCTAGGGGTTAATTATGAGCAAATACAAACTATCAATTGATTCTTTTAAGTCGCCGCCTTTGGCAGATTTTTCACAGGCGGGAAACGGCGCGGTTATTTGCTATATTTACAGCCTGCCCGAAGCAATCGAGATCCAAATCGAACAGACCTCTAAAGAGTATTATAAGCTTATCGTCTGCGCTAATAATATGTTTTATTATCTCTCTTTGCGATACAAATATCGCGTTGAGCAGTTTCTTTTTGATGTCGCTAAACGTGACAAAAATATCGCTTTGATTATCGACAAATATAAAGAGGCGGTGGCGTCGTAATGGACAAGATATTATATCTATCTAATTATGGTCGTATTACCAAATCTAAGCGCGGTTACGCAGTGTATTTAGGGCAAAAAAAGATAGCTAAGGATATATGCCTTAAGGACGCCATAATGCTTTTTTTAGCCCTTACAAAGCCTTATATGGCGCAAAAAAAGGAGCTTAGCCTATGAATTATGTTAAGCAAATGAACGGCTTTTTGGAGCGTATACAATACTATGAAATATCGCCTCAAGCTCAAGCCTTATATTTACAGCTGTTTAGGCTATTCAATAAGGCCAATTGGCCTAAAGAATTATCACCGTCCGCTAGCAAATTGCAAGGCTTAGCAGGCCTAAATGGCTCGGCTTTTGCACGCGCGCGTCAAGAATTAATCGATAACGGTTATATTATTGCAATATGCACGGCCGACAAAAAAGGATATACATATCAATTAATTGATTTTGCATATAATGACGAAGTCGAAAAAACGGAAAATAACGAAAAATCGGTGCCGCTTAACCCGCCTAAAAATAATAACGGCGATGATGTTAACAATATTCCCGATATCCCGCCTAATTTTGATAATGTTAATTTAGGCAACATTAGCCTTAAAGACATGTCAGATGATGATATAAAATCGCTTATTAACAATAGCGATGTTGATTTGAAATGTAATTTGATAAGTAACGCGACAAGTAAAAGAGAAGTAAATGATGCGGATATAATAAATAACCCTAATAATATTAATAATAATATATATATAAAAAACAAAACGAGAGAGAAACCAAAAGAGCGTTCCAAAGAACTTAATACAGCTAAAGAAACTAGCAATATTCGAAGAAATAATTATCTCTCTCAAGATATAATTTCTAAAATTGATTTATTTAAAAAATCATATCCCGATAAAGTCAGCGATAATTATTCAGACTATTTGCCTTATAGCGACTTGCTTGCTCGTATAGACATTAACGAGTTAATAACGCAAGTCAGAAATTCCAATTTTTTAGCTTCTTGCAAAAATTTAAAGTTTTCTTGGCTTTTAGATAATCATTTACGCGTTCTAAATGGTTATTATGTCAATTTTGCCAAGCCATCGTCTAATTATTCCACTGCGACAAATATAATGTCCACTCAAAGAACACACACTAAAGAAGAATTTGAAGCTCTTATTGACGATATAACCAAAGTAGAATTGTAAATTAAAGGAGCGCTTAAATACCATGAAAACGCAAGTAATTAACCTTTTCGGTGCGCCTGGTGTGGGCAAAAGCACAATAGCGTCATATATTTTCGCAGAATTAAAGGCAAAAAAGTTTAACTGTGAGCTTGTAACCGAATTTGCAAAGGACCTTTGCTGGGATAACAATTTAGACGCTTTGGCTAATCAATACTATGTCTTTGGCACCCAATCATACCGTTTAAGTCGCTTAGTAGGCAAAGTAGATGTAATTATTTGCGACAGCCCACTACCGTTGTCAATCGTTTACGCTAAAGAACATATCAGCAAACATTTTGCCAATGTCGTAATGGACGATTTTAACAGATACGATAATTATAATTATCTTCTGCTTAATTCTAGTCAAGATTATAATAGCGCCGGCCGTATCCATAGCAAGGCCGAGGCCGCAAAACTTCAGATTGGAATCCAAAACATGCTTAACGCCAAATCAATTTTTTATACGCCCATCGCTTTTGGTCAAGCATTAGACGGCGCTAATATCATTATCCGTCATTTTTTACGCAAGCATAATATTTATACTTTGCCTCAAAAGTCGCTTGAGAGCCAAAAGCTTAATAGTTGGGTAATATAAAAAATTTAAAAGGAGTGAACCTTAGGAGTTAACTATGCAAAAAAAAATTAAGCCAAAAAGAAAGCAATCCGTTGAAGTCATTGTCGAAGCGCATTTTGACGACAAAAGCGTTAAGCTATTAAGCCAGGAAACGCGCCAAATACGTAAAAAAGAACGCCTAGAGAAATTTGCCTGGAAATTTGCGGCGAAGCGTTACGAACAAATCCAATGGGCCGAAAAAGGCACAGAATCTATATTTAATCAAAGCGGCTTTAAGGATATTTGTTTTACTTTTAAAACTGCAGATAAGACTGTCAACATCTGGGGAAAAAACATAATATTCGGCAAGTTTGACATTAAAGCGGCCGCGCTTAAAATATTTAGCTATGTTTATATACCTGCTCAATACTTGCTCGTCCGTTGTTATTTATTTGGTTATTCATTACAGCCTAGTATAGTTGACTTATACCGGGGATTTAATCTTGCACCAATTATCAAGACATTTTGGGAATTTGTCAGCTTATTACCCGAGAAGACTTTTTCTTTAGAGGTAATTTTGATAGCGTTGACTCATTTTTTACCGTATGCGCTTAGAATTATATATCACGGAAGATATATAATTATCTATACGATTGCGCTATATCAACTATTGCGCTATATGCAATATGTCATATCCACGATATTATATAATCTCAACGTCAAATTTGACGATGTTTATACAATTATGGCGGGCGCGCCCGGTACGGGCAAATCGTCCAGCGCTATATATGAGTGCATTATAGCCGCTAAGAGGATGTGGAAATTTTTAAAACATCAATATTGGCTATATCTACCATTTGAAAACGATATAATGCAGGCGGGCGATAAAGACAAAATTAAAAAGTGGCTTGAAATTAAAGAATCCTACGAGTTTTGGGCAGATAAGCCCTGCATAAAATGCTTTGCCTCTAACATACCTATCCAGGCCATGTTTTCAAGGCGCATGGCGCTCCGTCTAACCCGCGACCATTTATACCAAGTTAAGCGCTTGCCCGCATACACAGTAATTTTTATTGACGAAAATTCGGCCATGGTGGATGTAACTGACTCTAACCGCGATAGACCGCTTGAAGTGGCCGACCTCTGCCGTTGGAGCCGCCATTTTGGTTTTACGATACGCTCGACCGAACAGGACGCTACACGCGTCCAAATCGATATGCGCCGCGTCGCGGGCTATGTCCGCATAATGCTTAAACAACGTTGGGTATGCAAGCCTATTCCGTTGTTGTTAGTTTATTACTTTTTAGATTTTGTGTTGTATCTATTGCCTGCCAATAAGTTATCTAGCTGGATTATAATGTTTTGTCGTGATATATCGCATTGCGTTGGTTTCCGCAGGTATACTTATCGCCTTTTGGGCAACACCGAACAGCCAGGCGACCGTTCGCTATCAAGGCGTAAGCGCCGTTATGCCGTACCTGCAATGCTTAACGCTCGTTATGACGACCGCACATTTAGGGATTTTTACAAGCCTCTAGGTCAGCCTATCGAATACGATATATTCCCTAGCTTGCAAATGCGACCCGAACATAAAGAGAGCTTTTTACGCAAGAAAAAAGCTGAACTGTTGCAAGAAGACCCCGAGCTTAATAAACTTGTTTATGATATTTTGGATAATCCTGCTGCCGCTGATGAGTTGAGCGATTTTTTGAAGAAATATACGGAAGCGTCTAAATGTATAGATAAAATGTCAATACAACGTGTTGGTGACAAGGTTAGAGAGATACACGATAAATACGATAAGATATTACGATCTGATATATATGATTTGGCTGATAAAATATACTTTGATTATAAAATGCGCGAAGTAGTCAAAAAGTTTTTGCAACAGCGTCAGAAGCTAGAAAGCGATAAAGAGTATAAAGTGCTAGTAAGCGGAATTGCTAATTATTATGACGATATAAAAAATATCGTTTACGAAGCGTTAAATAGTACTAAAGACGCTGTTAGAAAGCAAAAAGTCTTTTAAAAGACACACAAGCGCAATTGCTCGAGGCAAAGCCCGAGAAATTGCGCTTGTGGCTTTTTGACGCTTCGCGCGTTTTTAATAGCGTCGTATTTATCAGTGTAGAATATAATGAGAAAAATAATAAATATATTACCTTTTACGCAAAATTCGCCCACAGGGGGCGAATTTTGCGTAAGACGCCCAAAATTTGGGGAAATAAGGGAATTTTGATTTTTTTGAAATGTGCGCGTCTGAAAAATCTACTATTTTGTCATGTGTCAACTTATGTGTCAAAATTTAAAATCAAGTAGAAAAATAGCGTGTGCAAAGAGAATTTGCCATATATAGTAAATTTAGCTTTTAATAATACAATATATTGTGGTTTTTAATGGTGCGAGAGACGGGACTTGAACCCGTATGGTGTTACCCACACGCCTCTGAATCAACTTTTGCTAAAAAATGGCAAAAATATAGGCCTAATTAATAACTAAACTTGTATTACATAGCCTTTTTACAATAAAAACTTGTTGCAATTTGTGTCAAATTATGTGTCAAATTTTTTGAGATAATCTAATATAATTTCAATTTCGTCTTGCTCTGCGCGGTGCTTATAATTTGGCGTTGCGTTAGATTTTTTACTATGTCCTAGCCACCGTTTAATTGTTTCATCGGGAACGCCTCTTACTTCACATCTATATGTAAAAGTATGGCGCAGACAATGGACGTCAATATCTTCAAAGCCTAGTTTTTTAGTTATATCATTAAACTGTCTAGTTACATATTCTGGCTTAAATGCAAATAAGAATTCTTTGCTAAAATCAAGTTTTAATAATTCCTTTTTAAGCTCGGCAAATATTGGAACGTAGCGCTCCGATGATTTCGTTTTTAGTGGAATTACTTTTGTCCCATTTGGGTTAAATTGCTTTGTGATGTGAATATATCCATTTTGAATATTAACGTCTGACGGTTGGAGTGCTAAAGCTTCGCACCTACGCAGACCTGTAAAAATATATAATTTTATAAGAATCGCAAACTCTAAAGGCTCGTTATCTTCCAAATATTTAAACAATTTTTTGCATTCTTCTTCGGTTAATGGCCTGCGGGGCGTCATTTCATATTGTATTTTTTGTAGTCCTGCCGCCGGGTTAAATCTTATTAAAGGAACAGCCATAGCCTTTTCAAATATGCTTTTAAGCAGCTGATTAGTAATCATTTTTGCCCGCTTATGCGATATGCTATTAACTAGCGTCTGTAAATCTATTAACGTTATTTGATTTATTTTCTTATCGCCCAAAGCGGGTATAATATATTTGTTTAAATTATAATTTATACTTTTTGCCCAACTCTCGCGAATAAACGGTTCTTTGTATAATTTATACCATTGTTCGATCCATTCTTTAAGAGTAAGTGTATTTTTTTTGCTTTTACGGCGCTTTGGCGGCTTTACTCCTAACATTTGTTCAAGCGCTTTTTGTTGCGCCTCTTCACGCGTTTTGCCATATACGCTATGCATTTCGCCGTTTTTGTCCTTATACCGCGCTTGCCAACGACCATCAGAACGCATTTTATTATCAACATATAAGCCTTTAACTAACAAATTTGCCATATCTGCATTTGCTCCTTTATCTTCGTTATTATGCAATACGGCAAATTCTCTTGCATTGTTATTAAATTGCCAATGTGCAGGATATTGTACTAGCTCATCATCTCCATGTAATTCAAAAAAATAATTCCTTAGTATCTCCAATTCGTTAAAGATATTTTGAAAATTTTTTTGATATTAAGCATTGTACCCCCATGATTTTAATTAGTTTTTCCCATGTTTTTATCCTCCAGCAATTTTCTCTTTAGTAATTCTCTGTCTTTTCGGCCTTGTTCTCGAGCCTCTTGTAGTAATTGTTCGTAAGTGTCGTCTGATATTTCAAAATTAATATCAGCATCTTTTAGCATACTGTCTATATATCCTAACACTCTATTTTGTTGGTCTTTATTTAATTTTCTGAAGTTATTGATTAATGCAATTTCTCTTTGTGCTTTTGTGCTTATTTTTGTATCTCTAAAAAAAATATCGTCTGTGCGCCCTAACAGATAATCAATAGAAACATCAAAAAACATAGAAAGCGCAATTAAAGCTTCAAGCTGTGGTTGTGCTGTTCCGTTTTCCCAATGGCTAATTGTCCTTTGCCCAAAACCTAACATTTTGCCTAATTCTGCTTGACTTAGCCCTCTTTCTTCTCTCAATTCTTTAATTTTTAGCCTGTTTTTTACCATTTTTTTATTTTAGCATTATTTTGTCTGAAAAGTCTTGACTTAGACTCAATGTTTCTGATATTATTATTTTAGCCATAATGCTTCTAAATATACGCTTTACTCAGCCGCCTAAGCGC
>DATCKE010000023.1:0-18311 GCA_036562445.1 Clostridia bacterium | reverse complement strand
AGTTCAGATTGTGGGCTGCAACCCGCCCACATGAAGGAGGAGTTGCTAGTAATCCCGAATCAGCATGTCGGGGTGAATGCGTTCCCGGGTCTTGTACACACCGCCCGTCACGCCATGGGAGTCGGGAGTACCCGAAGTCGGTGCGCTAACCTAAGCAATTAGGAGGCAGCCGCCTAAGGTAAGCTCGATGACTGGGGTGAAGTCGTAACAAGGTAGCCGTATCGGAAGGTGCGGCTGGATCACCTCCTTTAAGGAACAGGTTAACGACCTGACCTATAGTCGATACCTTAAAGAGCAAATCTTTAAGGGAAAACAAGTCCTGAAAATGCAAACGGTTTAACGCTATAGTTTCTCCGGATGTTTCAGGCCTTGCTTGTCTTCCTTCTTATCCCCTTATCTGTGTCTAAAATCAATAAAATTACAGGCTGTTATTCAACAGCCTGTTTTTTTATGCTTTTTTATCTTAATGCCAGTTTTTTTTATTTTTCTTGTTTATAATTCTAACATTTATTATTTGACAAGATTTGCATGTACGCATAGAAAAATATAATAGTAAATATGAAAAACTCAAATAATAGATGGGAAAATATTAGACAAAGATTGATTTATATTGTCATTATAATTTTGGCGTCTTATATGTTAATGGCGCCCGTGGCCGCGGCGTATCTTTTGCCTTCTATTAAGGAACAAATAAAAGGGAAAAAATCTTTAACTCCTTACGCGTTGGCGTTGGAGCCTGACTTTGACAAGTTTACGCCTATTCTAACGGAAAGTTATAGTACGATTGCGGCCAAAGAAGTCGACACATCCAGTTATTCTACCGTTCAAAAGGGCGCCGAGCCTTACGTCGAATATAGAATCGTCATGTCAAAATTATCAGCCACGACGATTATATGTATATCGGCATCAAAATTGATTTTTATATGAACCCAAACAATTCGAGGAGCTCAATCAAATGCCGTTCTAAATACTTAAAAGTATCCGCGAGGATACTCGGTTCCACCGTTTTAGGAGTCCCTGTTAAAGTTTTAGAGCAATTTGAAGACAATAAGGAAGTAAAAATAGAAGTTAATAAAACCAAGGACGAGGCCGCGAAAAATTTTGACGGCATAAAAATAGATTATTATAACAAACCGACTAAAATGCGCGATTATGTAGTCTCTAGATCAAGTTTGCAAAATATGGCGGTATATAAAATTAATGAGCCTGGCTATTTGGGGGCTTTTGCGCTAAGTTTGAACATTGAAGCGTGCTTCTTGTATGACAGGGTTCTAGCCCGCGATATCAATGTATACGCCAATGAGTCGAGAAGCTTGTTTTTTTAACCCCATAAAGAATAATGTAATGTTGCATATATAGACCGCATAAGAGACTAAAAGCCTAAATTTTAATTATCTAAATAAAAAACCAGTAGTCTTTTTCAGCGTCATAAAAAAACACTTGACTGACTTAGTAATTAATAATATAATATTTTGGCGTGAAAATTGACACGCAAGTTTTTGCGTGCTAAACTTTTATTCATTAGGTTTTACCCCATAATGAATAAAGAGGAAAAAATGAACAGCGCGGACATTAAAAAGCTTATCAACAACTCTTCGGTGCTTGTCGGAACCCGTCAAGTGCTGAAGGCGTGCGCTAAGGGTGCGTTGCGGTGTGTCATCTTGGCATCCGACGCGGACGAGAGCATTTGCAACAAGGTAATTCAAGCTTGCGCCCAACACAATACGGAAGTGTATCATTTCCCTTCCAAACGCGAGCTGGGCAAGTTGGCTGGAATCGAAGTTGCAAGCGCGGTTGTGGGTATACAAAAAGATTGAATTTCTAAAGGGTTGCATAGAAGTTCATCCGAAAAAAGGGTTAAAAACCCTTAAACATTTTTAGTGGAGGAAATATGCCTACTATTAATCAGCTTATCAAGCACGGCAGAAAGAAGCGCGTAAAGAAGAGCGCATCGCCTCTATTGCAGTCCAATCCTCAAAAGAGAGGCGTTTGCCTTACCGTTACTACTACTACGCCTAAAAAGCCTAACTCTGCGTTAAGAAAGATAGCGAGAGTTCGTCTTGTAAACAAGCTGGAAGGTACCGTTTATATTCCTGGTATCGGCCATAACTTGCAAGAGCACAGCGTAGTATTGGTTCGCGGCGGCAGGGTTAGAGACTTGCCCGGCGTTAGATATCATATTATTCGCGGCGCGCTTGACGCTACCGGCGTTGCTAACCGTAAGCAAGGAAGATCTAAATACGGCGCAAAGCGTCCTAAATAATCGGATGAAATATTTTTGCAATTTGGAGGTTTAATTTTATGCCTAGAAGAGGCGGGGTGCCCAAGAGAGAGGTTTTACCCGATCCCGTATATATGTCCGAAACTGTTACCAAGTTAATAAACAAGGTAATGTATGACGGCAAAAAAGGATTGGCTCAAAGGATAGTATACGAGGCTTTTGAGCTTGCGCAGCAAAAGTTAGGCTTAGAGCCTATGGCTATATTCACTCAAGCCCTAAATAACGTTATGCCTGTCTTGGAAGTTAAGGCAAGAAGGGTGGGCGGCGCTACTTACCAAGTGCCCGTCGAAGTTCGCCCTGAAAGAAGACAGACATTAGGGCTTAGATGGATTGTGGACAGCGCGAGAAAGAGATCGGAGAGAACGATGAAAGAGCGTTTGGCTGCCGAACTCATAGACGCGTATAACAATACGGGCGGAGCCGTTAAGAAGAAAGAAGATGTTCACAGAATGGCTGAAGCTAACAAAGCTTTCGCGCATTATCGCTATTAATTTTTAAAATCAAAAATAATTTTTCTTTCTCATCAAATAATAAAGGTTATAGCATATTGTTTAAGGCGCCGTCTTGCCGAATGAATTTCGGCAAGACTGCGTAATGCTAAAATAAGATTATGTGATAGAGGGGAAGTGATAGTTTTAAGCCAATTAGGAGTTTAACAGATGCCAAGAGAATACAGTTTGGAAAAGACGAGAAACTTCGGTATAATGGCGCACATCGATGCGGGCAAGACCACCACATCGGAGCGTATTTTGTTTTATACCGGAAAGGTTCATAAAATAGGCGAGGTTCACGAAGGCGCTGCCACGATGGACTGGATGGTGCAAGAGCAAGAACGCGGCATCACCATCACCAGCGCGGCTACCACTACTTATTGGAAGGGTTATAGATTCAATCTAATCGACACCCCCGGACACGTTGACTTTACGGTGGAAGTAGAGCGCAGTCTTAAGGTATTGGACGGCGCGGTTGCCGTATTTTGCGCCAAAGGCGGCGTAGAACCTCAATCCGAGACGGTTTGGAGACAGGCCGAAAAATATCACGTGCCTCGCATCGCTTACGTAAACAAGATGGACATCAACGGAGCCAACTTCTTTAATGTTATCGATATGATGAAGTCCAGGCTCGGCGCTCGTCCCGTAGCGATACAATTGCCTATAGGCAAGGAAGACACGTTTAGAGGCATTATCGACCTTGTAAAAATGAGAGCTACCATTTACAAGGACGATTTAGGCCAACAAATGGAAGAGACCGAAATTCCTGATGACTTAAAAGAATTGGCGGAGAAATATCATTCCGAGCTCGTCGAAACCGCTTGCGAATTTGACGACGACTTGATGATGAAATACTTAGAAGGCGAAGAGATTACCGAAGAAGAGGTTAAGGCCGCTTTAAGAAAGGGAACTTTGAGCCTAAAAATCAACCCCGTGCTTTGCGGAACAAGCTACCGTAACAAGGGCGTTCAAAAGCTTTTGGACGCTATAATAGACTATCTGCCCAGCCCCTTGGATGTTCCTCACATTCAAGGCAAAGTGCCCGGCTCTGACGAACTAGTCGAAAGAAAGACTTCGGACGACGAGCCTTTCGCGGGATTGGCGTTTAAGATTATGGCCGACCCCTTCGTAGGAAAGCTTGCTTTCTTTAGGGTATACAGCGGCACGCTGGAAGCGGGCTCTTATGTTCTAAACTCCACCAAGGATAGAAAAGAGCGCGTAGGCCGCCTGCTTCAAATGCACTCAAACCACAGAACCGAAATCGACAAGGTTTACGCGGGCGATATTTGCGCTATCGTAGGTCTAAAAGACACTACCACCGGCGACACATTGTGCGACCCTAAAGCGCCCATAATCTTAGAGAGTATGGAATTCCCCGAGCCTGTCATTAAGGTCGCTATCGAGCCCAAGACCAAGGCCGGTCAAGAAAAGATGTCTTTGGCGCTTCAAAAGCTTGCCGAAGAAGACCCTACCTTTAAGACTTACACCGACCAAGAGACTGGCCAAACCATTATAGCCGGCATGGGCGAGCTGCACCTAGAGATTATCGTAGACAGACTGATGCGCGAGTTTAAGGTTGAGGCCAATGTCGGCAAACCTCAAGTTTCGTATAAAGAAACCATTAGAAAGAAAATCCGCACCGAAGGCAAATATATCCGTCAAAGCGGCGGCAAGGGTCAATACGGTCATTGTATTATCGAGATGGAGCCTTTGGAACCTGGCAAGGGCTATGTGTTTGAGGACAAGACCGTGGGCGGATGCATTCCTAAAGAATATATACCCGCTATTGACAACGGCATCAGAGAAGCTAAGCAAAGCGGCGTTTTGGCGGGATATGAATGCGTGGACTTTAAGGTTACCGTCGTCGACGGAAGCTACCACGAAGTCGACTCGTCCGAAATGGCGTTTAAGATCGCCGCTTCTATGGCGTTTAAAGACGGTATGGCAAAAGCAAGCCCCGTATTGCTCGAGCCTATAATGCGCGTGGACATAACCATTCCCGACCAATATCTGGGCGACGTTATGGGCAACCTGTCCAGCAAGCGCGGCGCCGTTCAGGGCATAGACTTGGTTAACGGCTTGCAAAACATCAAAGCCGAGGTGCCTTTGGCCGAAATGTTTGGTTACTCTACCGACCTAAGGTCCTTAACTCAAGGCCGCGGCAACTTCACAATGCAGTTCTCGCATTACGCGGAAGTGCCTCAATCCATCGCCGAGAAAGTTATAGGCGAAAGAGCAAAAAAAGAATAGCATTTTTTAACAAAATGTTATATAATAAATGTCGTCAAAGCGCGTCAAGGATAGAAATTCCTTAATTTAAGCGTTTAGCGCCATATATTTTTAAAATAATTATTGAATAAATGTAGATTGGAGGAAAAATTAAAATGGCTAAGGCGAAGTTTACAAGAACTAAACCGCACGTCAACATCGGTACTATCGGCCACGTTGACCACGGTAAAACTACTTTAACTGCCGCTATAACTATGACATTAGCTGCTAAGGGCTTGTCTAAGAAAATGAAATACGAAGATATCGACAAGGCGCCCGAAGAAAAAGCTAGAGGAATTACCATTAATACTTCCCACGTAGAATACGAAACCGAGCATCGCCATTACGCTCACGTTGACTGCCCTGGTCACGCTGACTATGTTAAGAACATGATTACCGGCGCTGCTCAAATGGACGGCGCGATCCTAGTTGTCGCAGCTACCGACGGTCCCATGCCTCAAACTCGCGAGCACATACTGCTAGCTCGTCAGGTTGGCGTTCCTTATATCGTAGTATTTATGAATAAGGTTGACCAAGTTGACGACCCTGAGCTTTTGGACTTGGTAGAAATGGAAGTTAGAGAACTTCTAAACGAATACGAATTCCCTGGCGACGACATCCCTGTCATTAAGGGCTCCGCTTTGAAGGCTTTGGAAGCCGCTACCGAAGGCAAAGTTGACGATCCCGCTTGCAAATGCATATTTGATTTGATGGACGCTGTCGACAGCTACATCCCTGAACCTCAAAGAGACGTTGACAAGCCTTTCTTGATGCCTGTAGAAGACGTCTTCACCATTACCGGCCGCGGCACTGTTGCTACCGGTAGAGTAGAAAGAGGTCAAGTAAGACCTGGCGACAAGGTTGAAATCGTTGGTTTGAGAGAAACCATTGAAACCACCGTTACCAGCGTTGAAATGTTCAGAAAAGAGCTTGACTATGCTCAAGCAGGCGACAACGTAGGCTTGCTCCTAAGAGGCGTTGACAGAAAAGATATCGAGCGCGGACAAGTTTTGTGCAAACCTGGCTCCATTAAGCCTCACACCAGATTTACCGCTCAAGTTTACGTTCTAAAACAAAGCGAAGGCGGACGTCATACTCCTTTCTTCAACGGATATCGTCCTCAATTCTACTTCCGCACAACCGACGTTACCGGAACCATCAAGTTGCCTGAAAACGTAGAAATGGTTATGCCTGGCGACAACATCACTATGGAAGTTCAATTGATAGCTCCTATAGCTGTTGAAAAAGGTTCCAAGTTCTCTATTCGCGAAGGCGGCAGAACTGTTGGTTCGGGCTCCGTTGTAGACGTTATAGAATAAAATTAAAATTGATAAATAATAAAATCGGATGGGCGCAAAAGCTCATCCGATTTTTTTATTATTATTGCTTATAAGAGCGTTAGTAAATAAACACTATTACCGCTCAAACAAAGAATTGCCCTTGGCGTCTATGGCCACTATTAGGGGAAAGTCTTTAAACTCAAGCTTTCTAACAGCTTCTGTTCCTAAGTCCTCGTAGGCGATAAGCTCGCTTGAGGATATGTATTTTTTTGCCAAAGCGGCCGCGCCGCCTACCGCGCATAGATAGACCGCTTTGTGTTTTTTCATGCTGTCTATAACATCCTTAGAGCGCTTGCCCTTGCCTATCATTATTTTTAGGCCTTTTTCTAATAACAAGGGCGTGTAATCGTCCATCCTAGAGGACGATGTGGGCCCGCATGCGCCTATAATCTCGCCCGGTTTGGAAGGGGTAGGCCCGGTGTAATATATCGCGCAGCCTTTTAGCTCAAAGGGCAAAGGCTTGCCGTATTTTATAGCCTCGACTATGCGCTTGTGCGCCGCGTCGCGGGCGGTGTAAACAATCCCGCTTAAATAAACAATATCGCCCGCTTTTAGGCTAAGCAACTCTTCTTCAGATATAGGCAGGGTTATATGTTTTTCTACCATCTTCTCACCAAAAGTTTATAAAACTATCTTTCCGTGGCGAACGCTGTGGCATTGAATGTTGACGGCTACAGGCAGCATACCTATATGCGTGGCGTATTTTTCCGCCGCCACGCTTATCGCCGTGTTCTTGCCGCCAAAGCCTTGAACGCCTATGCCTAGGTCGTTTACGGCTTTTAATATATCGGTCTCAAGCGCCCTTAAGTCCTCGTCTTGGGAAGGCTGCCCAGTGGGGCGGGTTAGGGCGTGTTTTGCCATAAGGCAGGCTTTTTCCATATCGCCGCCTATGCCTACGCCTATTATAATGGGAGGGCAAGGGTTGGCGCCCGCTTTTTTCACGCAGTCTACCACGCAATCTATTATGCCCTGTCTGCCCTTAGACGGGGTGAGCATATATAAAGCGCTCATATTCTCGCTGCCCGCGCCCTTAGCCAGGTAATTAATAGTCAAATTCTCGCCCGGAACAATTCGGGTGTGAATAATCGCCGGGGCGTTATCGTTATAATTGATTCTTGAAAGGGGATCGAGAGTGGATTTTCTAAAATAATTCTCTTTATAGCTTTGTCTTGTCGCTTCGTTGATAATATCTTCTATGTAACCGCCCGTTATGTGGACATCTTGGCCTACTTCTAAGAAAAACACCGCAAGCCCGGTGTCCTGGCAGGGCGGGATATTGTTTTGCTTAGCGTAATCGATATTTTCTATTATTTGGTCCAAAGCCCACTTTGCGTATTCGTTTTCTTCTTTTAGCTGCTTTAAGACTGCGCAAGCTTGGCTTTCTATGTTTATTTGACTGGAGGCGATAAGCTCTTTTACCGCGCTTAAGATTTGTTCGGCGTGTATTTCTTTCATACCGCAATTATAGCACACAACCAAAAAGCTTCAAAATAAATTGATTTAAACGATTTTTGTTAGTATAATAACCTTTAAGGAAAAAATAAAATGTCATTTAACATATGCGTTTTGGCAAGCGGCAGCAAGGGCAACGCCGCTTTGATATCTACCGATAAGACCAAAATCTTATTGGACGCAGGCATAAGCTGCCGCGAGATTGAACAAAAGCTAAAAACCCTAGGACACAATCCCCAAGAGCTGGACGCGGTCTTAATTACTCATTGTCATTGGGACCACATAAGCGGAATAAAATCTTTAGTTAAAAAATATAATCTGTCCGTCTATACATATTACCAAAATTATAATTGCCTTGCGTCTATTTTAGGCAGCGGCAGAAACATAGTCGAGCTGGACGGCAACGATTTTTTCATAAACGAAATCACCGTGTCGCCCTTTGAGCTGATGCACGACGTGCATTGCTTTGGCTACAGCTTTTACAGCCGAGGAAAAAAGATAACGGTAATAACCGATGTGGGCAAGGTTACCCAATATGTCAAAGAAAGCGCCAAAGACAGCGACATATTAATGATAGAATCCAACCACGACCTACAAAAGCTTTTATCCAACACGAAATACTCTCAGTCGCTAAAGAAAAGAATTTTATCGGATTTAGGGCATTTGTCCAACGATTTGTGCGCGAGCGCGTTGACGGAACTGATTACCCAAAGCGGCAGGCAGGTAATTTTGGCCCACCTATCCCAAGAAAACAACACGCCCGAGCTTGCTTACACGATTACCGCTAACGCGCTAAAAAGCCGTGGGATAATGGTAGGGAAAGACGTCAAGCTCTGCGTCGCCTCGCAATACGAGTTGGGCGAAATTCTTTCTGTGGTGTGAAGGATGAAAAACAATCTAAGAAAAAAACTTAATCCCGTCGACAGCGGCATCGGCTTTTTGGTCGGGCTTTTGACTTTAATAGTCACCACATATATTGTAGAAATCTTTGTAATGCTTGTTTATCTAAAAGAAAGCCTGACTAACACGAACGCGCTAAAAGAAGCGATGAGCGATCCGATAGCCTTTACGCTTATGTCTTTAGTCCCTCAAGCGTGTTTGTTTATATTCGGCTTGATATTCACCAAAGCTCGAAAAATAGATTTTGTCGAGGCTTATCAATATAACAAAAGCCCTGGCTTAATAGTGTTGGCGGTTATTCCCGTTTTAGCTTTGTTTTTGATTTTAAGCGACTTCCCTATGCTCACCGCCGTGGACGATATTTTTAGGCGAATTAATTATAAACCGATGGAAACCAATCTAGACGCTCTAATCCGCGCGCCGGGCGGCTTTATCTTGGCCCTGTTTTTGGTGTGCGCGCTGCCTGCGATTTGCGAGGAGCTTATCTTTAGGGGAATAGTGCTGCAAGGATTGGCTTCTAGATATAAACCGTTTACGGCTATACTCTTAAGCGCGCTAGCGTTTTCTTTGACGCATATGTCGCCCGCTCAAACAGCCCATCAGTTTGTCTTAGGCGTAGCGCTGGGATATATAGTCTTAGCGACAAAATCAATTTGGTCGGGAATTTTGCTGCACTTTTGCAATAATTTATGGGCGTTGATTATTGAATTAGCGCCTTCAAATTATTTTGTTTTTCCGGGGCTAGACAATATTATCTTTATATACGCGGGCGGGGCATTTATTACCGTTTTGGGGCTTATAGCCTTTTTCTTAGCGGTAGATATCGCCAACAAAAGAGTATCCGACGGAATTTTGGCTCAGTCGATTAGAAGATTAATAAAACGAGAAAAATATAACGGATATGTAATTAATTACGATATAATTACGCCTCCCCCCGCGGGGCTTGCGCTTATGCCGATGACCGAAGAAGAGTATAATAATTATGTCATAACCAAACATAAACGCGGCAAGAGGCTGTTTATAGGGCTGTTTTTAACCGCTCTGGGCGTATGCTTGCTATCGTGGATTTTTAACTTAATTTCGGGAATGATTAATTTAGGATGATATTTATGATAAATATTCAAAACAACGAAATTAACCCCAACGCTAAGGCGCTTTTTAGAAATAACTTTAACCTAGCGTCCATAGGCTTTTTAACCACGGCCGCGGGCTTGATAATAGTCAGAATAATGTTCGGTTTGGGCTGGTTTAGCAAACTGCCCCAACCCGCCTATGAAACCTTGGGTTCCATATTAATCCAAGTTGTGATAATTTTAGGCGGCGCATTGCTGGCGTTGCTTTTGCAGCAAAAATACAACAACAATTGGTTAAACCAAGAGCCCGTAAGCCTAAAATCCAGATTAAGAGATATGGGCTTTAGAATGCCCCGAAAATATCTGATCCCGCTTTCTTTTTTCCTTGGAATATTGTTTATTATTATGAACGCGGGAGTGGCGTTTGTAAACAATTTGATTTTATATTTATTGGGCTATAACTTCTCCGCTCCGTCTGCCGAAGCCGCGGGCGGAATAGGATTGTTTTTATTGGCAATGTTTAATACCGCGGTTTTGCCGGGCGTGTGCGAAGAGTTTTTAAACCGCGGGATTATCTTGCGAGGACTTAGAGACACTATGCGCGACAGAACGGCGATAATCGTTTCTGCGCTGTTTTTCGGGCTGATGCACGCTAATATCGAGCAAACATTATACACCTTCGTGGGCGGCATAATTTTAGCCCTGCTTACGGTCAAAACCAGGTCTATTTACCCGGCTATGATAATTCATTTCGTCAATAACGGCGTTAATGTTTACCTGCAGCACGCCTCGGCCAACGGCTGGATAGGCGCGGGTTTTGAGGAATTATTGGTGGAAAACTTTTTGTTAGCCGCCGCGCTGTGGGTAGTTGCTATGATAATCTTATTTTACATTTTAAACTACATTATTAAGGCCGAGGATAAATATTACGCTATAAAAGGCGGCGACGACAAACAAGAAACGCTCACGCCTTATCAAACGCCCTTTGGGTTATTCTTTATAAGAACGGCGCCTTTGTATAGGCCTAAGTTTGAAGAAAAAATAATGATGTATACTTCGATATTCTTGCTCACGCTTACCACGATATTATCGTTTTATTGGGGAACTTTTTAGTGATAAGAATAATTTGCGTAGGCAAAGAAAAAGAGCCTTACTTTATCCAGGCGGCGCAAGACTATCTTAAGAGAATAACGAAATATTCTAAAATCGAAGTAATCCAATTGCCCGAATACAAGTTATACGACTCAAGCCCTTCCAATATCGAAAAGGCGTTAACCGAAGAGGCTAAGTCCATTTATCCGCATTTAAAGGGAACAATCGTCGCTTTGGATTCCCGCGGGGAAGAGTTGACCAGCGAAGAATTCGCTGGATTTATAAAAACTCATATAAGCCCTGATATTACTTTTATAATAGGCTCTTCCATAGGGCTAAGCGCCGAAGTCAAAAAATCCGCCCATAAAGTCGTTAGTTTTGGCAAGATGACCTATCCCCATAGGTTAATGAGAGTTATATTATTGGAGCAAATATATAGAGCGTTTTGCATTATTAATAACACGCCCTATCACAAATAATATTGACAAATATATATTAAGCATATTGTTATTTGGCGGAAAATGTGTTAAAATTGCTAGATAGGAGCTATGAATTTGTTTAATATTATTATTTACATATCCGCCGCTATTTTTGGTTTGATAGCTTTGATAGGGCTGCCCCAAGTGCTTTATATGTTTATCGGGTTGCTTAAGCCCAAAACTTACCCCAAGGCAAAAAATAATTATAAATACGCCTGCATTATCTGCGCGCGCAACGAGCGAAACGTTATAGCGCAGCTAATCGAAAGCATAATAAAGCAAGACTATCCTTCCGAATTAGTCGATGTTTTCGTGGTGGCGGACAATTGCACGGACGACACTGCGGCGGTGGCGCGAGAAGCCGGCGCGATAGTATACGAAAGATTCGATTCTACCAAGCGCGGCAAGTGCTACGCTTTGCAGTATATCTTTGATATAATCCACGAAAAATACGCCGACAAAAATTATAAAGGCTATTTCTTTTTTGACGCTGACAACCTGCTTGCCCGAAATTACATAACCGAAATGAATAAGGCGGTGGACGCGGGCGAAAAGATTATTAACAGCCACCGCGCGCCCAAAAACTACGACAACTGGCTCAGCGCAGGCACGGGCTTGATGTTCTTGCAGCAAAGCCGTCTTGTGCATTACGCCAGGGCAAAACTCAACACCAGCACATACATAGCAGGCACAGGCTTTTATACCGACGCAGAGATAATAAAAAAACAGGGCGGTTGGCCTTACCAATCCCTAACCGAGGACGTGGAGTTTTCTCACGCTAAAGTCCTAGAGGGTTACAAAATCGCTTACTGCGACAGCGCGGTGTTTTACGACGACCAAGCGTTTACCATTAAGGATACAATCAATCAACGCGCCCGCTGGGTAAAGGGCGGATACCAATGCTGCTCTAGATTTTGGCTAAAGCACATAAAAAACCTGCCCAGGTCTTTTGCCTCCTATGACTTGTTGATACTGTTGCTGCCAATTCCCATCGTTTCGTTTACCTGGGCGGTGATTTCCAATCTAGCGTTTTTATTAATGGGAATTTTCAATTGGGGCATAACTATTACCCAAGCCTTGACCGTCATCGGAACTCAGTTTGGCTTGGTTTACTTAGCGGCGTGGCTTTTGGGGCTATATGTAACAATTTTAGAGTGGAAACACATAAAAGCAAGCCCTTATAAAAAAATACTATACACCTTTACCTTCCCCTTGAACTTAATGCTGTTCTTCCCCGCGGTGTATGTGGCTTTGGGCAATGTAAAGTGGAAGAGTATTCAAAGATCGCAAAAAACTATAGCCGAGCTAGAGACTCAAGAGGTCTCCGAAGCGTAAAAATAAAGCCCTGGTCAGGGCTTTTTTGATGCTATGGGTTAGATTTAGCTAAAAGTGATTTTTTAAACTAGCCAACTAGGCATTTAAATAGTTTCCGCGCTTATCGCTCAAGGTTTTAAAGCCCCTTTTACAGCGTAAACAATACCAGGCTTATTGCCATTACCGCCATACCCGCTACCATGCCGTAAATGGAAAGGTGCGCCTCGCCGTATTCTCTGGCGCTGGGCAATAGTTCGTCCACCGAGATAAACACCATAATTCCCGCTACCGCCGCGAAAATAATTCCAAACGCGATGTCGTTGATAAAGGGCAGTAGCAAGCCAAAACCAATTAACGCGCCCAAGGGCTCGGATATTCCCGACAAAACAGAGTATAAGAAAGATTTGCCGCGTTTGCCCGTAGCGTAATAAACCGGGATAGACACAGCGATTCCTTCGGGGATGTTGTGAATAGCTATGGCTATCGCGATAGGCACGCCCAGACGGGGGTCTTGATACGCCGACATAAAGGTCGCAAGCCCTTCGGGAAAGTTATGGATAGTAACGGCAAGCGCGGTCAACAACCCCATTCTCAAAAGCCTTTGCTCGCTTGAAGGCTGGGCATCCATATCCTCGATTTTTCTCATCTCGTGCGGGTTTTTGGCTTTGGGTATTACTTTGTCGATTATAGCTATCAAAGCCATTCCGCCGAAGAATCCGCCTAAAACCGCCCAGTATCCGGCAAACTCTCCAAGCGCCGAAGTTAAAGCGTCTTTCGCCTTAAAGAAAATTTCTATCATAGAGACGTAAATCATAACGCCTGCCGAAAAACCAAGGCTCACCGCTAAAAATTTCGTGTTAGTCTTTTTGGTGAAAAACGCCAAAGCGCCGCCTATTCCTGTGGCAAGGCCGGCAAAGAGCGTAAGACTAAATGCTGTTAGAAATTTCATCTCAAGTAGCCCAACTTCCTTTATTATTTTTAATGCATAATTATATCACTATTTAAAATAAGCCGCTATATTTAGCAGCTTATTTAGGTAACAATGACACTATTTTATAATATGACTATATGATAGTTTTAGGTCACGTTTTTAGCTTAACTCAAGCGCGCCCGTATATAATTGATAATATTTTCCTTTTTGGTCTATAAGCTCTTCGTGGTCGCCGCGCTCGATAATCTCGCCGTGCTCTAGCACTATGATAGCTTGGGCGTTTCTTATGGTGGACAGCCTGTGCGCTATGACAAACACCGTCCTGCCTTCCATAAGTTTATCCATACCCTGTTGAATAATCTTTTCGGTTCGGGTGTCTATGCTGCTTGTGGCCTCGTCCAGGATTAAAACAGGCGGGTTGGCCACTGCTGCGCGCGCTATAGACAATAGTTGTCTTTGGCCTTGGGACAGGTTTGCCCCGTCCGCGGTCAAAACGGTGTCGTAGCCTTGGGGCAAGTGGGTGATAAAGAAATGCGCGTTGGCAAGTTTCGCCGCGTTTTCCACTTCTTCGTCCGTAGCGTCCAATCTGCCGTATCTAATATTCTCTCTGACGGTGCCGGTAAACAAATGGGTGTCCTGCAAAACTATGCCAAGCGACTGCCTTAGAGAGCTCTTTTTTATGTCTTTGATGTTTATGCCGTCGTAGGTGATTTCGCCTTTTTGGATATCGTAGAAGCGGTTGATAAGATTGGTTATCGTGGTCTTGCCCGCGCCGGTAGCGCCCACAAAGGCGATTTTTTGACCGGGTTTGGCGTAAAGGTTGACGTTTTTCAAAACTAGGTTTTGACCGTCATAGGAGAAATCAACGTTTTTGAACCTGACGTCGCCTTTTAGCTCGATATACTCAAAGCCGTCCTCGACGGGCTTTTTCCAATACCAAGCGCCTTCAGGGTCGCGTCTATCGGTGTCGACCATTTTGCCGTTTTTGTCCTTTTTAGCCTTGACTAAAACTACCGCGCCTTGGTCTTCTTCTACCGGCTCGTCTAACACCTCAAATATTCTCTCCGCGCCCGCTATGGACATTGCTATAAAGTTGATTTGATTTGAGATTTGGTTTATAGGCATCGTAAAGCTTCTAGTCAAGAGCAAGAAAGACGACAAAGTGCCAACGGTAAGAAAGGGCGTCTTGGCTATCAAAAATCCGCCTAAGACCGCCACCAAAGCGTAGCTTAGGTATCCAAGGTTGACCATTATGGGCATTAGCATATTGGCGTAAGAGTGCGCCTTGTTAGCGTTTTTATATAGATTTTCATTGACCTCGTCGAATCTATGCTTTGCTCGCTCTTCGTATGAAAAGACTTTGATAACCTTTTGGCCGTGTATCATCTCTTCGGCGTAGCCGTTTAACATGCCTATAGCCTTTTGCTGGCTGATAAAATATTTTGAGCTTCTTCCGCCCACTATCCTCACGGCAAAGAGCATAAAGCATAGCATAAGAATAATTACCAGCGTAAGCATCCAGCTGTATATAAGCATCAATATAAACACGCTTATTACCGTAACGCCCGAGGATATAAGGCTGGGTATAGTCTGGGACAAAGCCTGTCTTAGGGCGTCGGTATCGTTGGTGTATCTGCTCATTAGGTTGCCGTGCGTGTTGTTGTCAAAATATTTAATGGGCAGCTTTTGCATATGCTCATAGAGTTGGTCTCGAATTCTCTTTAGCGTGCCTTGGGTAATGTTAATCATTAATCTGTTATAAACATATCCCGCGATAACGCCTGTTGCCGCTATGCCGCACATAACCAAAATTACGCTCAAAAACTTGCTCAAATCGGGGTTTTGCGCGCCGATTAAAGGCGTAATATATCTATCTATCAGCGGTCTTACAAAGCCGTTTAAAGCCACGCCCGCCCCGGAGTTAATCAAGATGCATAATATAACAAAGAATAATTGAAGCTTATAATTTTTTAGGTAGGAAAACAATCTCGCCAAAGTTTTTTTAACGTTTTTGGGCTTCATACGGGCGTGAACGCCTTTATTCATAGGGTTTAATTCTTTGCCTCTACTCATTTTGCTCTCCCATATTCTTTTGAGAAAAATATACGTCTTTGTAAATTTCGTTGGTCTTTAACAATTCCTCGTGCGTTCCGATGCCCTTAATCTCGCCCTCGTCCAGGACTATGATTAAGTCGGCGTCCTCTATAGATGCCACCCTTTGGGCGATTATTATCTTGGTGACATCTTTTAGGTCGTTTCTTAAAGCCTTTCTTATAAGCGCGTCCGTCTTGGTGTCTACCGCGCTGGTGGAGTCGTCAAATATAAGCACCTTGGGTTTTTTTAATATAGCTCTGGCTATGCAAACCCTCTGTCTTTGACCGCCCGAGAGGTTTACGCCGCCTTGGTCTAGATAGGTCTGATAGCCTTCGGGGAAGCTCATTATGAAGTCGTGGGCTTGGGCTATCTTGCAGGCGCGTATTATCTCGTCCATAGTTGCGTCTTGGTTGCCCCAGCGCAAGTTTTCCTCAATAGTGCCCGAAAACAGCACATTCTTTTGCAACACTATGCCCACGCTGTCTCGCAAAGTCTTTATGTCGTAATCCCTAACATCCACGCCGCCCACCAAAACCTTGCCCTTGGTGGCGTCGTAAAGTCTGGGTATGAGCTGAACCAGCGAGGTCTTGGACGAGCCTGTGCCGCCTATTAGCCCTACGGTCTGGCCGTGCTTTATGCTAAGGTTAATATTCTTTAGGACATATTTATCGGACTTATTATAGCTAAAGCATACGTCTTGGAATTCTATCGAGCCGTCTTTGACATAGGTAATAGGATTTTCGGGTTGTTTTATATCGGGCGTTTCTTCTATTACCTCAAATATTCTATTGGCGGCGGCTCTGGTCATAATAATGTTGATAAATATAGCGGATATCAACATCAAGCTTATTAGGATTTGGTTGATGTAGCTTAAAAAACCCGCCAGCTCGCCGGTAGTCATCTTGCCTTGGATGATTTGGTTGCCGCCAAACCACGAAATAGCCAAAATGCATCCAAAAATCGTGGTCTGCATTATAGGGCCGTTCCAAATAACTATCTTTTCGGCTCTTTTGGAAAAGTCCATTATTTGCTGGGAAGCGTCTTTAAACTTGCTTATTTCATAATCTTCTCTAACGAAGGATTTTACCGTTCTTATAGCTATTAGGTTTTCTTGAATTACCGAGTTTAGTTTGTCGTATTTTTTAAACAGCGCTATAAACTTGGGAAAGGCTATAAAGATTAGCGTAAACAAACCTATCGCCAAAAACGGTATCGCGCACAAGAACACTAGAGTCAGCCTAGAATTTAGGTTAAACGCCATAGTGAGCGCAGCTATCAGCATAAAAGGCGCTCTAAACAAAGTTCTAAGCGACATTTGAATTGTGTCTTGGGCGATGTTTACGTCCGTAGTCAATCTAGTAATCAACGAAGCCGTGGAAAACTTGTCGATATTGGAAAAGGCGAAGTTTTGTATGTTGTAATACATTTGCTGTCTTACGTTTTTGGCAAAACCCGTCGCCGCCCACGCGCCAAACTTGCCCGCCAAAGCGCCGAAAACAAGCGACAAAAAAGCCATTCCCACCATTATCAGTCCTATATATAAGATATAATCGACATCTTTTTTAGGCAGTCCTACGTCGATTATCTTGGACATAAGGTAGGGGATGGAAACTTCCAGCGCTACTTCGCCTACCACAAATAACGGAGTTATCAGAGCTATAATTCCGTATTTTTTAAAATATTTCGCTAGTTTAAGCATACAAGCATCCTTTATTTTATATTGGCAAAAATTTATAAATATTATTTAGTGTTTTTAGCTAAATTATCGCATATGCGCTCAAGCAAATTAAGCAAAGTATTATATTCATCTTGGGATAAAATTGACAAGACCAAATCGTCGTTTTGCTGGGCGTCTTTTTCTATGCGCTCTAACAAGTCCTTAGCCTGATCGGTTAAAATCACGACCTTTTTTCTTTGATCGGACTCGTCCGTCTTGCGGACGATCATACCCTTTTTCTCAAGCGTTTGTAAAACGCTGGTTATTGAAGAGCGCCTTAGGTGGAATATTTTTTGAATTTTGGCTTGAAGGAGATGCTCTTGACTGTCTTGGTTAAGATAAAAAAAGCGAAGCAGCACAAATTGCTTGCCTGTAAGCCCGTGCTTTAAGCAAACGTCATTAAGATGTTGAAACAACAATCCGTTGGTCTTCTTTAGTAAATAAAACAACTTGTTCATTTTATTTTTAAATTTATTAATTTGTTAGAATTCTAACAAAATATACCATTTTTTGTCAAGCGGGCGGCGAGCCCCTTAACATTAATTATTAATAAGATTTTATTATGCAAGGCATAAATTGATGTAAGGCGTATAAAAACATATTATAATCGTGGAAAAAGAAGGGATTTTATCAATTTCTAGGAATAAAATTTTTGAAAATTTTTAAAACAAACTCTTGACATATAAATATAACTATGTTATTATAATCAAGCTGTCTGAGCAAGACAGCAATTTAATTTTCGCACATTGACAACTGCATAGAAAAGAGTAGTGTATACTACAATTTAAAGAGAGTCTTTTAACGAGGTATGATTAAAAGATTAAGCTACTAAGAGCATATGGTGGATGCCTAGGCATCAGACGCCGAAGAAGGACGTGA
>DATCKE010000013.1:0-20882 GCA_036562445.1 Clostridia bacterium | reverse complement strand
AGCTTATCTTCGGCTTTTATATTCTTTAGGAATAACAGCCCTACGGTAAGCGGGCCTAGTCTTCCTATAAACATAGCCAGCATTATTATAATTTTGCCGCCTATTGATAATAACGGGGTAACGCCCAAACTAAATCCCACCGTGCTCACAGCCGAAAACGCCTCAAAAAACAAATCCAAGATATCAAACTTACCGCTTTCGGTTACGCACAACGCCATTGCCGTAATCATTGTCAAAACGCAAAAAGCGCCCGCTACCGCCACGGCTTTTAAAGTCATCCGCGGATTTATGTATTGTTTGTCAACTGTTATACGGTCTTTGCTCTTTAGCCCCGAAACTATAATCAAAAACAATACCGCCGCCGTGGTGGTCTTTATGCCGCCGCCTGTGGAGGCGGGCGATGAGCCGATAAACATCAATACCATAGTAAAGAGTTTGGAAAACCTGGTCAAATTATTGATGTCTACGTTGCCAAACCCCGCCGAGCGAGGAGAAACCGCCATAAAAAAGGCGTTTAGAATTTTTTGACCTGCGTTCATGCCGCCCAAAGTCAGCGGATTGTTCCATTCCGCGACAAGGTAGATTATAGCGCCGCCTCCCAGCAAGAGCGCGGTAGCGATTAACACGATTTTTGTGTGCAGCATTAATCTATTAAACTTTTTTGCCTTGGCTATGTCCATTATCGCCCAAAAGCCTATTCCGCCTAGGATGACCAAAAAGCTGACGGACAATATGACGCTGACATTGGCCGAAAAGCCTATAAGGCTCGCTTCCTGGTAGCTTAAAACATCCAGCCCGGCGTTGCAAAAAGCCGAGATAGATATAAACAACGCCTTGAATACGCCTATGGCGCCGTAGGCCTTAACAAAGGCGGGCATAAGCGCCATAAAGCCTAAAAGTTCTATTATCAGAGTGGACGCCAGCATATAGCGCAGATAGGAGGCGATTTTATAAGAGGGCATTTCGCCTACAGTTTGTTGAAGGACAAGCTTATTTGAAAGCGTAAGTTTTTTTCGAATAGTCAAAAAAACCGCCGCCGCCAAGCCCATTATCCCTAAGCCGCCTATTTGGATAAGGATAAGGATAATTATTTGCCCAAACAATGTAAAATCCAAAGTAATATTTATCGTGGAAAGCCCGGTAATGCAGACAGCGCTGGCGGACATAAAAAGGGCGTCCAAAAAATTAAGCCATCGCTCGTCAACGTTAGAAACAGGCAAAGAGATAAAAAACGCCCCTAGCGTTATGGCGGCTAAATAACCTAGAACTATTATTAATAAAGGCGAAATTCGTTTTTTAGTTTTAATATCATTCATTTTAATATATTCTTAACAAACAGTTGCAAAAACAAGCTATTCCTTCCCCTCTGCCTATCGCGCCGCAGCCTTCGTTGGTGGTGGCGGTTATGCCTATTTGGTCGGGAGATACGCCCAAAACTTTGGCTAGAAGTTTTTTCATCTTCGGTATATAAGGATTTAATTTCGGCTTTTCTGCTAAAATCGTCAAGGCTACATTATTAATATCCGCGTTTTTGGTTTTTAATATTTTTACTACTTCTTCTAATAGTTTTACGCTATATATGTCTTTAAATTTATTGTCGCTGTCGGGGAAAAGCTGGCCTATGTCCCTTTCGCCCAAGGCGGACAAAATCCCGTCCATAAGCGCGTGGATAACCGCGTCGGCGTCCGAATGACCAAGCAGTCCCAGCTCGCAAGGGATTTCCACCCCGCCTAAGACTAGCTTGCGGTTGGGGGCTAATTTATGAAAGTCGTAGCCTAAACCTGCCCGGTATTGGCAAGGCTGATTGGACAGCCTTAACAAATCTTCCTCGGTGGTAATTTTGAAATTGCTCTCTTCGCCCAAGACATAATTGCATTCGCCCCACATTTTGGCGTAAATTTGGCTGTCGTCGGTGAAAGTTTCTTTTATGTTATCATACGCCGATATGATTTTTTGAGTTTTAAAGACCTGGGGAGTTTGGATTGCCATAAGACTTCCGCGGTCTAAAGCCACAAAGCCATCTAGAGTTTTTTGAACCACAGTGTCTTTTATATTCGCATAAGGAATAGCGTTATCGTAAACTTCGCACGAGGCTATTAACTTCGAAATCAGCTCTTTGGACACAAAAGGCCTAGCCCCGTCGTGGATTAAGACAAATTCATATTTTTGAGCTTTTTTCAAGCCCGCCCTTACCGATTCCGAACGGGTTTCTCCGCCTAGGGTTAAATCTATGTCCGAATAAGCTAAAGTCAATTGTTTTATAAGCTCAAAATCATCTTGAGAGCAAACCACGATTTTAGGGCAGTCGAATTTATCCAGACAATGTTCTAGAACAGTTTTGCCCCTATAGCGATAAAAGATTTTGTTATATCCAAGCTTTGCTCTTTCGCCCTTGCCCGCGCACACAATTATAGCGGTATAGTTACTCATTGATTACCTCGTAAGCCTCGGCGGGCTTGTTTTTTAAGAGTTTTTCGTCTATGGAAAGCACCTTGAAGACGAATTGCTGGTCGCCGTAACCTATTGACACTATGTCGTTAGGCTTTAAAAAATAAGCGGATTTTGCCGGTCTGCCGTTGACGGTCACCCTTCCGCTCTTGCAAACTTCTTGAGCTATCGTGCGCCTTTTTATTACTCTGCTTAACTTTAAGAACTTGTCTAATCTCATATAACAGCCTAAAGTATTTTATACATTTAATTCTAGCACAATGATTTTTTGTTGTCTATGCATCTATTATTCTTTGGTTTTGCGCGGGCATAGATTATTTTTTATATTTTTAATAATACTAGTATTATGAAAAACGCCAAGATATTTTTGGTTATTATATTGATATTCGCTAGCCTCTATCTCTTTGGCTGCGGAAAACTTAATCCCGCCAAAGAGAATGCTCCCAATGGAACGGAAAAAAATATTCAAAACGAATCGGATTCTCCAAAAGATTTAATAGGGGAATTGGACAAACTCTTGCCTCAAGATAACATCGGACAAAACGAGCCGCAAGAGAGCGACCAGTTAAGCGGCGACGAAACGCCTAACACTCAAGAAGACTACCAAAAGCCTACGGAGCCTATACTTTTGGAGCCTTTGGATAACCCGCGGCAATTATACAACAAAGAAAAAGAATGGCAGATAGAAGTGTCCAAAGAAAACATACTCCAAGCCTTAGAAAGTATGAAAATCCAAGTATGGTCTTTAAGCCCTATTGAAATCGACACAAAAGACGAGCAAGGCTGCTGTTCGATTATCTCTATAGGCGGCAAGTTGGTTAACGCCTACGAGCTCTGCCAAAGGCTAAAATTGCCGTCCACATATATCACCGAAATAAAACCAAGCGGCGATTATGTAACCTTTCGCGGTCAAGGCTATTTCAATCCTGAATAAACTCAATTAGGGTGCGCGCTATGAATAGAACGGTAAAAAACATAATCAAGTGGTCTATAATCGTAATATCGCTTCTGCTTATTCTTTTGATAATCGTGTTAATGTTAGGCGGGCTGTTTGTCACGCCCAACTATCTAGAGCCGTGGAACAAAGCGTATTATAAGGTCTATCAAGATCCGCGCCTAAAGCTTTTGGAAGTGGCCGTTTTGGCGCCCTCGGCGCATAACCAACAGCATTGGCAGTTTAAACTTCCCGATGACGATGAAAATAAAATTATTGTTTATGCCAACCCCGAGCGCGAACTTGAAATCGATCCAACCCACAGGGAAATGATGATTTCGATAGGAACGTTTTTGGAATACCTTAACATAGCCGCCAAAAAGCAAGGCAAAGGCATAGAAATGAAACTATTCCCTAATGGCCCTATCGACGAAGAAAATTTTAAGGCATCTTTGGCAAAAACGCCTATAGCGGAAATAACAATCAACGATTCGCCCGAATTGGAAGGCGTGGAATTATACGACAATATGTTTATGCAGGACACAAACCGCTACGAATACCTGACCACGCCTCTAACCGAGTCTGAGTTAAAATACTTAAGGGACTTAAACGACTTTGAGGATTTGGATATAAAATTTTATTCTCAGCCCAAAGAAAGGGCGACATTGAAAGAGCTGGGATTGAAAGGTTTGGCGATAATAAGCCAAACTCCTCGTTTGCACAACGAGGAAAAATCCTTTACTAGAAGAAACGAGCGACAAAAAAACAAAAAGTCTTACGGCTTTTCGGTGGAGACAGAGGGAATAAAAAATTGGTTTATTAAGTATTTAATTCAAGGCGTTATTACCACTATGCCGTTTTTGCCTACCGACAAGATGGACGCCGAGCGCGTTCAAAAGAAATATAACAAACTCTATTCCAGCACGCCCGTGTTTATGTGCATAGTCTGCCCTACGGACAAAATAAACGATAGAGAAGTCCAAGTCAATTGCGGAAGGCTGTATTCGAGATTGGTCTTGACGGGGCATAATTTAAAAATAGGCTTTCACCCGATGAGTTCGGTTATCGCCGATTACCCCGAGGCGCATTTGGTTAAGGGCGAGTTTATGACCAAGTTATTAAGCTCTAACGAGTATCCGTTGATGCTGACAAGAGTGGGGATGATAAGCAAACCCTTCCCTAAAAGCATGCGCGAATACGCTTTAGACAAAGTAAAGTAAAAAAGGCAAGATAAAAAATCTTGCCTTTTGATTTTCAATTGAGATTCTTAAGCTTATTGCTGTTGCTGTTGTTGATGTTCTGCGCGTGCTTTTTCGTATTCTTCTAATATTCTCTTTTTGATGAACTCTCTGGTTTCGGTATTTAAAGGATGAACTATATCCTTAAATTCCCCCTCAGGAGTCTTTCTGCTAGGCATAGCTATAAAGAAGCCTTCATTGCCCTCTATGACCTTTATATCGTGCACTACAAAACATTCATCAAGCGTAATAGAAGCAATAGCTCTTATTTTGCTTTCTTCTTTGGTCTTTAGTCTGATTCTTACTTCGGTTATGTTCACCCCTTAGTCACCATCCTTGCAAAATTTAGTAAATAGGAAAACAATATTCCATATCCTTATGATACTACTTTTTTTACAATAATTCAATACTTTTTTTTAAAAAAAATATTTGGAAAAATCAAAAAAGCACTAAAAAACCCCAAAACTCATATATATCTATGTAAAATCATACACATTTCAATATGAATATTTATTTTTTAGGAATAGGCGGAATAAGCATGTCGGCGCTTGCCACCATATGCTCTCAACGCGGGCATAAGGTAAGCGGCTCGGATATTGCTTTAAGCGAAACCGTCCAAAAACTCCAAAAACAAGGCATCGCTGTAAACATCGGCCACACAAAGACCGATTTTTCGGATATAGACTTAGTGGTGTATAACTCGGCGATTTCCTTGGAAAATCCTGAGCTAGCCGCGGCGCGCGCTCAAAACGTGCCTTGCGTAAAAAGAGCCCAGCTGCTTGGCAGCATTATGTCCGAATATCTTTTCGGCATAGCGGTAAGCGGAATGCACGGCAAGACCACCACCACCGCTATGATAGCCCAGATTTTATATAAATACGACCCCACCGTTCACTTGGGCGGAGATTTTGAGTTAATAGGCGGAAATTTTAGAATAGGCAAAAGCGTGTATTTTGTTACCGAGGCTTGCGAGTATAAGCGAAATTTTTTGTATCTAAAGCCGTATATAAGCGTGATTTTGAATATCGACGAAGACCATATGGATTATTTTAAGGACATTGAAGACATTCAAAACGCTTTCAGTGAGTTTGCCGCCAACACCAATAGAAACGGCGTGATAATAGTAAACGGCGAGGACTCAAGGGCTATCGCTAGCGCAGCCTTGACTATGCGAAGATATTTAACCTACGGCATAGGCGAGGGCTTTGATTACAGCGCGAACAACCTAAAACCTGACGCTTTGGGCAACTACTCTTTTGATTTGTATAAGCGCAATCGAAAGCTTTGCAGAATAAACCTAAAAGTCCCCGGCAGATACAACGTCTACAACGCGCTTGCCGCAGCGGCGGCGGCCAATATTTTTAACATAAGCGCAAGAAGAATTTCCACGGCTTTGTCCGAGTTTAAAGGCGTGGATAGGAGATATCAATATATAGGCGAATACAACGGAGCGAAAATCATAGCCGATTACGCCCACCATCCTAAGGAACTAGACGCGGCTATCAGCGCTGCCAAAGCCCAAAGCGCCAACGTGATAACGGTGTTTCAGCCGCACACTTATTCTAGGACCAAAAGCCTTTGGGAGGAATTCAAAAAATCGCTTAAAAAATCCGACGGCCTTATACTTTTGCCTATTTATGCCGCCAGAGAGCCGTTTAACCCCGATGTCTCAAGCCAAAAAATGAGCCAAGAGCTAACCCAAGAGGGCAAGCGGAGCTTATATTTTGAAAATTTTGAGAATTGTGCAAATTACCTAAAACAAACTCTCTCGCCCGGCGATTTGTTGTTGATAGCGGGCGCGGGCGACGTCATAGAGTTAAAAGATTATTTTATTAGCGAAAACGAAAGCGTTTAGACTTTAATCAAAATCTTATGATATTTTGAAGGATTTTCCACCAATTCCTTAAATCCCAGGTCGGCTTCTTCAAATTTAAATTCTTTGGTGGAGAACGGGCTTATGTCCACCGCTTTTTTTGCCAAAACGTTTATCGCGGCGGGGATTTGTTTGATGCCGTTGGTTATGCCCACCACGGACAGCTGCTTGGACAATATTCCTCCCGCGTAGCCTGTCATATCGCCTTGGGCATATCTATTGCCGCCCACTATGGCTACTCTGCCGCCCGCCGACGCGTAGTTAAAAGCGGTTTGTATATTCTCATACGAGCTGGCTAAGAAAATAGAGCATTCGCAATACCTGCCGCCCGTGATTTGTTTTATTCTTTCGCTGGCGTCTGACGAGCTAGTGTTGACCGTGTAATAAATGCCTAAGTTTTTAGCTATATCAAGCCTTTCTTGGCGATGGTCTAGCAAAATCGGCACCGCTTGATAATACAGCGCAAGCTGCGCCATAATTATGCCCATTGTGCTCGCGCCGATTATGACTATGTGCTCGCCTTCGGCAGGCTTTAGCTCGTTAAATGTTTTTACAGCTATTGAAGTGTGCTCGATAAACTGCGCTTCAGAATCCGTCATTTGAGGCGGTATTTGGTAAAGATTGGATAGGGGTATGGACACAAAGTCCCTTAACAAGCCTCCCGTGGTCAAGCCCATAACCTTCATCCTGTCGCATTTCCAAGGCCTGTCCGTCTTGCAAGCGTAGCAGTTATTGCAAGGAAGGTTGGAATCGATAAAAACCCTTTGTCCTCTTTGCAAGAGATTGCCTTCTTGGATTTCGCTTATTATTCCTACCGCGTGCCGTCCGGGAATAACAGGAAAGGGAACGCTCGTCAACTCGCCTTTATAAATCCTAGCGTCAAAAGCGGATAGGCTTAGCAGCGTGATTTTGACCTTGGCGCTGTTTTCAAGCGTTTCGTTTTCGCTTATTTCTTGCAAAGACATTGAAAGCGGCTTGTCAATTATCCAAGCTTTCACAAAGACTACCTCTCTAAAGATTAATAGCCATATTAGTATAACACTAAATATTATATTTTGAAATTATTTTATGACAACAGTTTAGCGGCTTTAGCCAAAATGCTACAAGATTATACGATATGAGCAATAATTATCCAAAAAAATTCTTAAAAAACTATAATAATTTATTATTTTTTTCTAACAAAAACTTTTGCTTGACTTATTATAAAAGTGTGCATTATAATATTATGACGATATTTTATAGAGATTTAGGAGCGCGTAAATGAAAAAGAATATTCATCCTGATTACCATATGGTTACGATAGAATGCGCGTGCGGCGAAAAGTTTATCAGCGGTTCTACCGTTAAGGGCGACACCATTAAGGTGGAAGTTTGCTCTAAGTGCCATCCTTTCTACACCGGCAAGCAAAAGATAGCCGAAACCGGCGGCCGCATCGACAGATTCAAGAAGAGATTTAATCTCAACGGTTAGTTTAATATTTTTGTCAAAAAAGCGCCAATATGATCCAAAGCGAAAGGCAAGGATATTTTGCGCGCTTTTTTTATAAGGATTTTTATGAAAAACAAAAAGGTCAAAAAGACTTTAATCGGCGGACAGGCGGTTATGGAAGGCGTGATGATGCGCGGCCGCTATTCTATGGCGCTTGCCGTCCGAGACCCCCAAGGCAACCTGTTGCTTAAGACCGAGAGGCTTAGCGGCGATAAAAGTTTGATACACAAAATCCCCGTCATAAGAGGCGCGGTTTTGTTTTTTCAAACTTTGATTTTGGGCGTTAAGACCTTGCTAAAAAGCGCTGAGGTTTACAGCGAAGAAGACGGCCAAACCGAGTTAAAGGCTTCGGACGCGTTTTTCGCGGTGTTTTTAGGGCTCGCGTTTTCCATTGCGCTGTTTATGTTCTTGCCGAGCCTTATAAGCGACGGGGTTAATTATCTAGCGTATAAGTGGTGGAATTACAAAAGCGATGTCTTAACCAGCGTTGTCGAGGGCGTAACCAGGCTGATTATCTTTTTGGCGTATTTAGTAATAGTGTCCTTTATAAAAGACATAAAACGCACCTTTATGTATCACGGGGCGGAGCATAAGACCATCAACTGCTATGAGAAAGACTTAGAGCTCACCGTGGAAAACGTAAAAAAATGCTCTAGAATCCACGACAGGTGCGGCACGACCTTTTTGTTTTTGGTAATGATTGTGTCTATAATCCTATTCTCCGTATCGAATGCGCTGGTAGGGTATTGGAATATAAAATTTTTAGCCACTTGGTATGGCAAGCTGATAACCCGATTGATTTTACTGCCGCTTGTGGCGGGCATTTCTTATGAGATTTTAAAAGGCTTGGCGCTTTTGCCGGACAATTTGTTTGTCAAAATCATCAAAGCGCCCGGGCTTGCTCTCCAATTTTTGACCACCAAAGAGCCTGACGAGGGTATGATAGAGGCGGCTATAAAGGCGTTTTCGGCGGTGGAAACTATGGACCAAAACCCGGACATCCCTTGCGTGGATTGGGAGGAGATGGACTTTAAGCAGGTTCAGTCCGAGTTTAATAACGCCTTGTTGATAGCGGGGCTAGAGCAGGTAGAAGCGGATTGGATTTTTTGTCATATATTAAAAGTAAAAAGAGCGGAATTGGCATCCATCAGCAGCATAAAAAGAACTCAATACTACGCCGCGAAAAAGATTTTAACCCAAAGAATACTTAATAGAACGCCTTTGCAATATTTGCTGGGTGATGTGGATTTTTGCGGGCATACTATTAAGGTCAATAAAAACGTTTTAATCCCCCGTTTTGAGACCGAAATTTTAGCCGATTTGGCGGCCAAAAAAGCCCAAGATTTGGCCAAAGAGCCCAAAATCCTAGACCTTTGCACGGGCAGCGGATGCATTGCCGTGGTCTTGGCCGACGCGGTTAAAAAAGCTCAGATTATCGCCTCCGATATAAGCAAAGCCGCTTTGAACGTGGCTGCGGAAAACTTTAAGCCTTATAATAATATAACGGCGATAGAAAGCGATTTGTTCGCCAATATAAACGGACAATTCGATATCATTGTTACCAATCCGCCTTATGTCAAGACGGGCGAGCTTGCTGACTTATCCCCCGAGGTAAAACAAGAGCCCGTAAAAGCCTTGGACGGCGGCGAGGACGGATTAGACATTATACGCAGGATTTTGGACGACGCCCATAAGTATTTAGTTTCAGGCGGATATCTAATGATGGAGGCGGGCTTAGGCCAGCCCCAGATTATAAAAGAAATTATACAAACCAAATACGGCGAAATATATAAAGACATAGAGATAATAAAAGATCTTGACGGAATAGAGCGCATTATAATGTTTAAAAAGGTCTAAAAGCTATGCTAATCGAGAAATTAGAAGAAATAAAAAACAAATACGAAGAGCTAACCCAATCTTTAGCCGACGTCAATCTTATTAACGATATGGAAAAATGGAAAAAAGCCGCCAAAGAGCAGGCAAGGCTTGAGCCTATCGTTAATAAGTATGAGGAATATAAAAAAGTCTTGGACGCGCGCGCCGAGGCGAAAGAGATTCTCAACACCACTAAGGACCACGAGCTAAAAGAGCTTGCCCAAATGCAATTAGACGAAACAGAAGAGAGCGTAAAGAAGCTTGAGGAAGAGCTTAAAATAATGCTTTTGCCGCCCGACAAAAACGACGAGCGTAACGTCATAGTCGAGATAAGAGCGGGCGCGGGCGGAGAAGAGGCGAGCTTGTTTGGCGCGGACTTGATGCGTATGTATAAAATGTACGCCGCCTCTCAGCGTTGGAAGGTGGAGGATATTTCGCTAAATATGACCGAAAAGGGGGGAGTAAAGGAAGCGGTGTTTTCTCTTTCGGGCGAGAACGTGTTCTCCAAGATGAAGTTTGAAAGCGGAGTGCACAGAGTTCAACGCGTGCCCGAGACCGAAACCCAAGGTCGCATTCACACCTCTACGGTTACGGTCGCCGTTTTGCCCGAACCTGAAGACATAGTCGTCGAAATCAACGAAAAGGATTTAAAGATAGACACTTACCGCAGCGGAGGCGCGGGCGGACAACACGTCAACAAGACCGACTCGGCTATAAGGATTACGCATATCCCTACGGGCATAGTGGTCACCTGCGAGGACGAGCGTTCTCAAATCAAAAACCGCGAAAAAGCTATGCGCGTGCTAAAGTCCCGCTTGTATGACCTATACCAAACCCAAGCCGACGAGGAATACGCTAGAACCCGCCGCGGCCAAGTGGGCACGGGCGACCGCAGCGAGAGAATACGAACCTATAACTTCCCCCAAGGCAGAGTTACCGACCATAGAATAGGCCTAACCATATACGACCTAGACAACTTCCTAAACGGCGAAATCGACTATATGGTTGAGCAGCTGCGCCTTGCCGACCAAATGCGCAAGCTTGAGCAAAACGAGAATTCATAAGACACCTTATTTTTATACATTTTCTTTATACCACGCTAGGTTGGTATAAGCTAACCTTATGTTATATGGGCTTAATTGTAATAGTCAGCCCATATTTTTTTTGTTTACATAGAAAAATATTTTAATTATAATCACTTTATTACTATAACAGCATAAAGTAGATATTCAGGAGGGCCGATTATGGCTTTAGCAAAGAGAACCGCTAAGATATCTTCATCCTTGACCTTAGCTATTACCGCTATGGCGAAAAAGATGAAAGCCGAAGGTATCGATGTAGTAGGTTTTGGCGCGGGCGAGCCCGATTTCAATACGCCCGAGTATATAATTGACGCCGCGAAAGAAGCTTTGGACAAAGGCTTTACAAAATATACCGCAAGCAGCGGAATGCCTCAATTAAAAGAAGCTATTTGCAAAAAGTTTTTGGTCGACAACGGGTTAAAATACGAGCCTTCTCAAATAATAGTCAGCAACGGCGCCAAGCACTCTTTATATAACGCGATGCTGGCGATTATAGATCCAGGCGACGAGGTCATTATACCCGCGCCTTATTGGCTGACATATCCCGAGCTTGTCAAGATGTGCGACGGCGAGCCCGTGATAGTGGACACCGTTGAGGACGGCTTTAAGCTTACGCCCGAGAAGCTAAAAAAGGCTATCACCCCTAAGACCAAGGCTATTATAATCAACTCTCCGTCCAACCCTACGGGAATAGTGTATACCAAAGAAGAGCTTTGGGCTTTGGCCGAGGTCATTGAAAAGACGGATATTTATGTCATCAGCGACGAAATATACGAAAAATTAGTTTACGACGGATATCAGCATTATTCCATCGCGGCTTATTCGCCTAAACTATATAAACAGACCATTGTGGTCAACGGCGTTTCCAAGACTTATTCTATGACGGGATGGCGTATTGGATATTTGGCGGCGGACAAAGAAATCGCCCAAGCCATAGACAATATGCAAAGCCACTCTACTTCTAACGCCAGCAGCATTTCTCAATACGCCACAATCGCCGCGCTTACCCAAGAGAGCGATTTCTTGGATAAAATGGTTAAGACCTTTGACGAGCGCCGCAGATTAATAGTGGATTATATCAACTCTTTGCCTTATGTATGGTGCCTTGAGCCCAAAGGCGCGTTTTACGTAATGGTCAATATAAGCAAAATCTTCGGCAAAACCATAGAGGGCGAATCAATCGACAGCGCCCAAAAAGCTGCCGAGCTTATGCTAAAACACGCCAAAATCGCCGTGGTGCCTTGCGAATCTTTCGGCGCGCCCGAGTATATTAGGCTTTCTTACGCTACCTCGAAAGATGACATTCAAAAAGGTCTTGGCAGACTGAAAGAGTTCTTAGAGAATTTAAAATAAGGGGCAGGGAAATGAAAACAGATAGGACCAAAAAGCCTAAGACTATATTCAACAAAAAGACCAATTTGCTAGAGCAAGAATATTACCATCATTCTTTGCAGGACGTGCCCGAGCCCAATCTGTTTAGGGATATCTTTACCTATTCCGAGGTGCCCAAGGTAATATTCAACCACCGCACGGTGCCTATGGATATGCCCAAAAATATTTGGATTACGGACACTACCTTTAGGGACGGCCAGCAGTCCACCGCGCCCTTTACCGTAGAGCAGATAGTGCATATCTATAAGCTGCTGTCCAAACTAGGCGGCAAAAAGGGCTTGATAAGGCAAGCAGAGTTTTTCTTATACTCTGATAAAGACAAAAAAGCCGCTAGAGAATGTATGGAGCTAGGCTTAGAGTATCCCGAGGTCACTAGCTGGATACGCGCGGACAAAAAGGATTTTGAGCTGGTCAAGAGTATGGGCATAAAAGAGACCGGCATATTGGTAAGCTGTTCGGACTACCATATTTTCAAAAAGATGAAGCTTACTAGAAAACAGGCTATGGAAAAATACTTAGAAATCGTGTCCGCCGCTTTAGAGCACGGCATTGTTCCTAGATGCCATTTTGAGGATATCACTAGAGCCGACTTTTACGGTTTTGTGGTGCCCTTCGCTATAGAGCTGATGAAGCTGTCTAAGCAAAGCGGAATACCTATCAAGATTAGAGCGTGCGACACGTTAGGATACGGCGTAACATACGCGGGCGCGGCTTTGCCTAGGTCCGTTCCCGGAATCATATACGGTTTAAGGCAATACGCGGGCGTGCCCAGCGAGCAGTTAGAGTGGCACGGGCACAACGACTTCTACCACGTGGTAACCAACGCCAGCACCGCTTGGCTTTACGGCTGCAGCGCGGTCAACTGCTCTGTTTTAGGCATAGGCGAGCGCACCGGCAACTGCCCTTTAGAGGCTATGGTAATAGAGTATTGCCAGCTAAGAGGCACTACCGACGGAATGAACCTTCACGTTATCACAGAGCTGGCCGAATACTTTGAGCGCGAGCTGGATTACGCTATCCCGCCTAGAACGCCTTTTGTGGGAAGAAGCTTTAACGCCACCCGCGCCGGCATTCACGCTGACGGCTTGTTAAAGGACGAGGAGATTTACAACATCTTTGACACCGAAAAGATTCTCAACCGCAAGCCTATTGTTTCTATTTCCAACCATTCGGGACTTGCCGGCATAGCGTATTGGATTAATTCCTATTACGATTTGGAGGGCGAAAATAAGATTCAAAAGAATCATAAATTAGTCCTCAAGATGAAAGAGCTAATCGACCAAGAATACGCCAACGGCAGAAACACGGTGTTTGGGGACGACGAGCTTGACAATATGGTAAGAATGATAGATAAAAAGTTACATAAAGTCCTAAGCATAAGAGAAAGAAAGATTAAACTAGACGATAACGGAAATTAATATAAAAAAGAGTTTGTCCCAAAAAAGACAAACTCTTTTTTTATTTAAAAAATGGCTTAAGGTTTACTCGCCGATAATTTTTATCAAGACTTTTTTATTGCGCATTCCGTCAAACTCGCCGTAAAATATCTGCTCCCAAGGCCCAAAGTCAAGCTGGCCGTTGGTTATAGCCACCACCACCTCTCTGCCCATAATCGTGCGCTTTAGGTGCGCGTCGGCGTTGTCTTCGTAGCCGTTGTGGGCGTATTGGCTGTAAGGCCTTTCGGGCGCTAATTTTTCCAGCCATTTCTCAAAATCGCTGTGAAGCCCGCTTTCGTCGTCGTTGATGAATACGCTGGAGGTTATGTGCATAGAGTTGACCAAAACAAAGCCTTCTTTTATGCCGCTTTTGCGGACGGCTTCTTCCACTTGGGGCGTGATGTTAATAAAGCCGCGTCGGGAAGGAACTCTAAAAGTCAAAACTTCTCTGTAGCTTTTCATACTCTAATTATACCAAAACCGCCAAGGAATTAAAAATCATTTTTGGGGCAATGGGTTATTTTAGGAGATTAATATTATTGATATTTTGAATATTTCTATAGACTTTAACGCGCATAATTGCAACAAAGATTATATATTTTTGGTAAAATAAGTTTGAGCAAGAATTTACTCTTTAATTGACTAAAAAATAATACTATGTTATAATTTTAAAACATTGTGCTTGGAGAGATACCCAAGTGGTTAAGGGGCTCCCCTGCTAAGGGAGTAGATCGAGAAATCGGTGCGAGGGTTCGAATCCCTCTCTCTCCGCCAAAAAAGGCTCGCCCAAAAACGAGCCTTTTTTATTTTAAGCTTTATTATTAATGCCGAAAATTCTCTCTTAACGCTTATATAAACATCTTGACTATAAGCTTTATGGCATATAATTCATAAAAAATTTAGTCGCCTGTTAATATCTTTTATTAATTTCGGCGAAAACCGCGAACGCCGCCGCGCCTAAAGTGAGAGCTATTCCTACGCAGGCGATAATTTTATTTATTAAAAAGAAGTTCATAACCAAAACGGCAATCGCGCCCGCCCACAACAAATAATCAACAACGCTTAAAATCTTATACTTGATGCTGCTCATATTTGCCCCTTGTTTATTATTGAATTTTTCAGTCAAGTTTTTTGAATAATATTATAAGTTTCTTAAATCCTTTTCTAATTTGTGTTTTTTGATTTTAAAATGCTAATGTATGTCGTAATAACCACAATGATTACAAACATACAGATTATTTTAACTATAAAATTATCGTTAAATAATGTGGCAATAAGGACGCCCATTATTACCAAGAAAACAAATAATAACGCAAGCGCAAACCACTGGTATCCTTTATCCATATCAAATTTAAAAATACAAATTTATAGATATTATATCTTCAACAATTATTCGTGTCAACATTGTTTTTTGTCTTCACTGGGCTTTTTGTCTGAAGATATTTTCGCCAGCATTATTATTTCTAAGGCAAATGATATCGCGCCTAAGACGCACACCGCCGTAAGCATTAAATAAAAATAGTCTTGGCTTATAGACTTAGAATAAGTGATTTGGGATAAATAGCACGCCAAAATTTTAAGAATAAAGTCTATAATAGAGTAGGGCCTTACTCTTTTTGCGTTTAATTCTTTTTTTCTGGACATTGTTTCGCTTGAAATAGCTATAATTATCCAAGGCAAAAATACCAGCAAAACATTCCAATTAACAAGCTCTTCAAAACCTATTAGATAAAACATATTAAAAACGCATATCGCCAAATTCAACGCGTTCCAAACAAAAGCCCTATAAATATAATTTTTAAATATATCTTCATTTGTCGCCGGCTTGTTCGGTTCGTTTAAACTATTAGCCTGATTGTCTATATTTAATTCGTTTGCGATTTCCGTTTGTAAATTATTTGAGCCGTTTTCGGGTGCCGTTTGAAGCTTGGTTGAATTATTCGCTTTCTTTTTGGGATATATCTCTTTGGCGCATTTTTGCGCTGTTTTTAAAGGAAAGGCGCACAACACGCCTAGCAAAACCGCATATATTAAGTCTACGCTGAATTTCCCCTCATAAAAAGCCGCGTCGTCGGAGAATATCAAACAGATAACGGGAATAACGACGACGCAAATTAGGTTCCAAATAATTCTTCCGACCGTTATATTTAAACGCTCATAATAAATCGCCATTCTGAAAATAAATTTTAGGCAGTTATAAAGCGCGAATTGAAAAAAAGGCAAATAAAAAGCCAGCCACATCCAGTTTGTTTTTCCAAAAAATAAAGTCGCGAAGCTTACGCAGAATAACAGCAAAACGCCCAAAAAAGCGTTGACCGGAATTTTTTTGTATTCCAACTCGTCAAAGCTTTCGTTAAGGTTGTTTTCCGTCGTAGATTTTATGTAGTCTTTATGTTTATAGCTTGCGACGGCGAATAGATAAAGCCCTAGAAAACATAGCGTTATGTTAACGCATAACCCTATCTGCCAAGCCACAAAAGACCTTAAAATTAGGTTTAAAACCGTAAATATAATTAAAATAATCGCCGCGGCGAAACTATAAATCATTTTTGCGTTTGGCAGGTAGTCTACGCAAAAAAAGGTAATGGATAAATGGCACATAACCGCGGTTACCAAGCTGGAAATCAAATGCGGGCTGATATATACCAAACTGCCAAAAACGCAAAATATGATTATAAAAATTATAGGCAATAAATATTTATTGCACCACTTTATTGTTGTCATCTTTTACTTTTATCCTTTTTCATTGCGTTAAGTGTGTTTGTAATTGATTCAAACATATTAAAAAAGTAAATTAATTGGATGAAAGGTAATTTTGCCGCGTCAAAAAGACGAGCGTAATAAAACAGCCAAAAAAGATATCATAAAAAAACATAGAAAAAAATTATTTCATATCAAGAATTTCCTTTAAAAAAAATGATTAAAATATTCTAGAAGTTCTTTTGCTTTAATATCTTAGCGCGGCAAAAATATTGTTTACATTATATAAAACACAAACCATATTGTAAAGGCATGATAATTTAAAAACCATTTTTAGTCATTTTAAGACAATTATCACAAATATGTTACAACTTTGTTGATTTTGTGTTACGCTATACATATAATTATATTATCTGATTTTTCTCAGGGGGGGGTTATAATGAAAAAAAGGTCCATTCTTTTTATGATTCTTATGACGCTTATTACCGTCGGTATCTATGGAATTTATTGGTATATCAAATTCCAGCTGGAACTGAAAAAAGCGACCAAAGAAGGCTTCGGTCTGTTGGGCCACATTTTAATGACGCTGATTTTTAGCGTAATTTATGTTATCTATTGGCAATACGCCGCCGGCAAGAGATTGGCAAAACTGGGCGCAACCGACTTAAGCCTTATATATTTGATACTTGTCTTATTCGGCGTAGGCTTTATCAATCCCTACCTAATGCAGCATCAAGCCAACGACTTAAAAAAATAGTTTTTGATTTAATCTTAAATACATAAAGTCCCTTTTAGCGTTGTGTTAAAAGGGATTTATTCTTTTTACGTCCATATTAATAAAAAAAACCGCTTTTTTAAAAGCGGTTTTTTTGAGGTATAAAGCAATTGTTTTACGCGCAGTTTAGGTCTTTCTTTTGGTATCTAAAATATCCTAGTATATTTAAGGCGATAGCGGGCGCAAGCCAGATGACTATAGGCTGCCAGTTTAGAGCTATATTGCCGCCGCTTGCCACCTTGTTGATATCTATTACGCTGTAAACGAATATATATCTTAGGTTTTCCATCCAAGCGTATTTATTGGTTAAAAACGTAATCATTAGCGAAACTACTGTATAGCTAAAATGCAAAACTATTCCGCCCACTATGCAAAGCGCAAGATATTTTTTGCCCTTTAGGTTGCTAGCGATGCCATACATTAACAGCCCTATGATTAAGTTAACCAAAAGCGCGCTGCCGTGAAGGGCGAAAAATTGGCCTATGTTAAAACCAAAGTTAAACTTATTAAAAGCGCCAAGAAGTATAAGGCTTGCCAATGTCACAGCGACGTTAAAAATCAATACGATAGAAACAAAGGATAACATTTGAGTGATAAACATCTTTTTTCGGGATATAGGATGCGCGAATAAAAATTCCGTAGTGTTGTTGCTCTCGTCTTTTAACAAGGCCGCCATAGCCACAATCGCGCTGAATATATATCCTAATGTCAAGTTGTCTTCGTCCAAATAGCAAAGGGCGTAAAAGTGAAAAATGCCCGAATTTTTCATAGCCAAAAATTGAGGCGCAAGCTCGGCCGGCAAGGACTCGATAGGCACCATATTGATAACCACTCTAAACACGGCTAGATATATAAAGATGAGCGCTATTATTACCACAAACCATATAATCAAAAATTTCTTGCTTTGAGAAATAGCGCCTTTAATCAACGCGGGATTGATATATTTATTGGATTTTTTTTCAGCCATAATTTTTAAAACCCCTTTTTTGCCTTAGATATAATATTGAATAAATCTTTGCTCTAGATTGCCTTCTTGGCTGGACAGTTCTTTTACGTTTAGGACGTCCACGATTACGCCTTTTCTAATAACCGCCGCTTTATCGCAAACTCTCTGAACGTCGCTTAAAATGTGCGTTGAAAGCAGCACAGTGGCGCCACGGGCGCGCTCTTGCTCTATTAAGTTAAAAAACCTTTGCTGCATTACTGGATCTAGTCCGCTAGTGGGTTCGTCCAAAATCAACAAGTCGGGATAATGCATTAACGATAAGATTATGCTGACCTTTTTGGCGTTGCCAAAAGACAGCTCTTTGCCCTTTTTATTTACATCAAGTTCAAATATGTCCACTAATTCTTTTACTCTTTGGACGCCGCAGCCTCTTATATTCGCGGAGTATCTCAAAATGTCTTTTACCTTGACGTTTTTATAAAACACGGAATCGGCGGGGACATAGCCTACTTTAGCTTTTATGTCCTCGTCAAACGATAACACATCTTTAGAGAAAATTTTCGCGCTGCCAAAGTCGGGGAAAAGCAAGCCCATAAGTATCCTAATTGTGGTGGACTTGCCCGCGCCGTTAGGGCCTATAAAGCCGTAAATTTCGCCCTGTTCGACGCTGAAACTTACATTCTCAATGCCCATATTAGCGCCGTAATACTTTTTTAGATTGTTAACCTCAATTACAGCCATTTTTTTCTCCTTAATAAAAAAATAACACGCACATATCGATTATAGCAAATATATATGCGCGCGTCCAAGATAAAGGCAATAAAAGAATTTTTTTAATTAAAAATTAATATTTTTAATTAAAATTTAATCCACAAAAAATATTAATTTTTAATTGCAAATAATTTTATTGATGTCTAGCTTTATATTCCAACAGCGCTTGGCAAAGCTGGTCAGGGCAGGATGTTCCGTTTCGGCAAACTATGCCCCTTAAAGAGCCGATAATATCGTCCAATTCTTTTCCCAACACCAATTTGGTAATGCCTTGGAGATTGCCGCTGCATCCGCCGGCAAATTTAAGCTCTACTAGTTTATTGTCTTGCACGTCAAATATAATCTGCCTAGCGCAAGTGCCTTTTGTATAATAAAGTTCCATTTTTTCTCACCGCTGTAGATTTTTAAAAACCCTTAATCATTATAACACTTAAGCATTTTTTGTCAATATCAGAAAATTAGTAAAGCGGTAATTGCCAAGTTAAATTTTTATCGCTTAGTAGCAAGTTCCATAAAAAATTTATAACCATATTATAAACAACAAAATATCAAGAAACGCTTATGCCCGCTTGGCGTCTTTTCATCCGCCGCCAGTTATAAAAACCGTAAATATCGTTTATCAAAAATATCACAAAGCACGCTATCATAGGCAAATAAGAAATGTTCTCAATAGCCGCCAAAACCCAAAGGACGATAAGCGCGATATCGTTTAGCGCGTAGCCAATAGCGTAAAATGAGCTTCGCTTTATCATTAGAAACGCCGCGGAAAAGTTTGTCGCCACAGATATAACGCTGATAACTAAGTTCGCGGTGTCAAGCGCCTTTAATATGAAATAAAAAGCGGCGGTTACAACCCCTGTTAAGGCCAACATTATAATTATCTCGCGCCCGCTTAGGGTTTTGACGGTTACCTCTGCGGAATGGTTATATAGGTTTTTAAACCACTTTATAGCGGTATAGACGGCAATAGGCGCGCTCATTCCAAAATAAATAATCATTTCGCCGTAGTATCTAAAGAAAAACGAAATAATCCCATAGAACACGGCAAACAACACCGCCAAAACCTGCCCAAAAACGTATCCTTTGGAGATAAAAATAAGCATAGTAACGCCTATCAAAGAGGCGGTTAAGGTCAAATAATCTTTTTGGGCGGGAATCAAAAACAACACGCAAATGCTTATGACTGAAAACAGCCATAAGCCTAACTCAAATTTTGTAAGCTCTTTAAAAGGATTTTTCATTGGTTGATTTTAGCGCGCAAAAAATTTCTTTTTAGAGCGTCAGCGCTTTTATAAGTTAACATAAGAAAACTAATTAGTCAAGAAAGAGTTTTCATAATATGAAAGATATATTTATCGTTTTCACAACTTAAGCGGTTACAAATTATGTTATAATAATTCCAATAACAGCTCAATATAATTTTTATATCTATATGGAAAAATTATTGGATTATTCTATTATATCCCGTAAGTTTGGCGACGATATTAGCCTGCAGGCGTTTGTCGACTGTATGCCTTATCCTATCATTATATATAAGCCTGACGGCGTGCCCGCTATGGTCAATAAAGCGTTCTTAAAAAGCTATAATATTGGCAGCGCGGACGAAATAGTATTTTTTTATAATAACATTGTTATTGGATTTGGCGTAACACTAGGCTCATCTTTGGTGGAGCTTATAAAAATTCTCAAAAGCGCAAAATATGAAATTTCTAATGATGATAGCAACGAGAATGAACCCAAATCTATATAAAATAATGTAATTATATCCTAAAATTATTAAAGCTGTAAAAATGAAAGAAAAAACCAAGCTAATCATTATAATGGCGACATTTAACATAATATTTGTTCTGATGCCTTCTATTATTCTTTCAATTTTTTTTAAGAAAGACTTTTTAACTTTTTTACCTAGTATTTTAGGTTCGTT
>DATCKE010000037.1:0-58605 GCA_036562445.1 Clostridia bacterium | reverse complement strand
CCCAACCCTAATAAGCAAACGATTGGGAACTTATTAGGATTTCGGCAGAGATACCCTTTCGCCTATAATATAACCCCAATTGTTATATATTATCTATAGGTTACTCTTGTTCTCTGCTCCCCATTGGTGTGTCATTAATATATCATATAAGGTTCAAAATGTAAATTGTTTTTATGTATATATTTATAAATATGCAAATTATTATAAAAAGATTAAATTGCCGCAATCTTTGGACATTTTTGGCGTTTTGCTATATTATATAAAGCGTATGGAAATGTTAGATTATTTGATTTTCGCAAGGCGTTCGCTGCACAAAATCCCCGAACTATATCACCAAGAGTTTTTAACTCAAAAGTTTATAACCGAGCAGTTGGATAGTTTTAACATAAAATACAAAACTATCAAAACAGGCGTCATCGCCGATATAGAAGGCTGCGATAAAAAGACTAGATTGGCCTTTAGGGCGGATATGGACGCTTTGCCTATTAAAGAGCAAAATCAAGTGGATTATAAATCCACTCACGAAGGCGTAATGCACGCTTGCGGCCACGACGGGCATACGGCGATGCTTTTGGGGCTCGCTAAGTATCTATCCCAAAACAAGCCCGCGGTTAATGTTAGATTGATATTTCAGCCCGCGGAAGAGAGCGAGGGCGGCGCAGAAATGCTCATAGAAAACGGGGCTCTAAAAGACGTGGACGCTATTTTTGGGCTGCACCTGTCGCCCGAATACCCTTTAGGCGTTATCGCGACGGACGCCGGGGCGATTTTCGCGGGTGTATGCGATTTTCATATAATATTCGAGGGAATAAGCGGTCATTGCGCGGACAAGCAAAAATATATAGACGCTTTATGGGCGGGCAACGAGTTTTACAACAGGATACACGAGCTTTATAACTCAAAATATAAAGACAAGACATTATTCCATATAGGCAAGATAACAGGGGGCAACGCTTCTAATGTCGTGGCGGATTACGCTAAATATGACTGCACGTTTAGGTTTTTTGACGAGGCGATAGAAGAAGACTTTATGATGCGCTTAGAAGAAATTTTGATAGACATTCAAAAACTAACGGGCGCAAGTCATAGACTGATAGTAGAGAACTATTATCCGCCGCTTGTTAATTCCGCCCACATAGTGCAAATGATAAAGAAAAAATTCAATATCACTCCCGCCCAGCCGAAATACACCGCAGAAGACTTCGCTTATTATCTAAAAAAAGTAAGCGGGGCGTTTGCTTGGCTTGGAATAAAAGACGAAAACCACAGCGCGCCTTTGCACAGCCCTAACTTTGATTTCGACGAAAAGGCGCTTTTATCGGGAGTTGATTATTATATAAAAATAGCCCAAAACTATTTGTTGCAAGACTGATATAAAAATTGTGTTTGAAAATTAGCCAAAATATGTTACTATGATAAGGTTAAGATATTTTTTAGGACAAAAGGAAGGATCTTATGGCAGAGAGAAAAGGCTGGTTATATAGATGGACAATGGGACGAGACGATAACCCGGACTTTACTTTGGAGGACTTGCCTAGCAATAGATGGGAAGTCTTCAAGGATGTTCTTTTTAACCGTTTCGGCACCCTTGTTAAAATCAATTTATTAATGATAATATTCGCTCTGCCTGCTGTGGTTTGGTATTACCTAACGCTAAACGCAAGAAGCGTGGCGGGAATGTATATAAACTACACGGTTAACTTTGGCTTTGGCTATCCTTTCGTAAAAGACGTTCCTTATGTAGGCCAATTATATAACTTGCAGCAGCAGCTATGGTCTAACTTGGTAATGGTTCCGCTTATGATGATAGCCAGCATTGGTATGGCCGGGGGATTCCACGCTATCAAAATGCTGGTGTGGGGAGAAGGCGTAGCCGTTGTCAACACATTCTTTAAAGGCATAAAATCCAATATTGTGCCGTTCTTGTGGAGCACCTTGATTTTGGGTTTGGCCTTTACAATGGTTCAATATAACATATCCGCTTACGGCTTATATTCCGGACCTCAATTTTTAAGCGTGATGTCTTTGGTGGCGTCTATTATATTCTTCGTAATATTAGTGTTTATGACGGTGTTTATTTACACCCAAGCCGCCACTTACAAAATATCCCTTTGGGGCTTAATCAAGAATAGCTTCTTGTTCGCTATAGGCCTTTTGTTCCACAATATATTCTTTGTCGGAATCACGGCTTTGCCTCTTATATTGTTCTTATTGGGCGGCCCTGAAATCAGCTTGATAATTTTGCTGTTCTACGCGCTTGTAGGCGTATCAATGACGATATTGATTTGGACGCTTTACTCGCACTATGTGTTTGATAAATATTTAAACGACAAAATCGAAGGCGCGATAAAAGACCGCGGAATTTATCGCAAGAGCAAGGAAGAAATCGCGCGCAAGAGAAAGGAAGCGGAAGAAAGAAGAAAGAAAGCCGCCAATACCAAGTTTGTCAATCCCAAGAAGAGAAAACGCAGCATAGACGAAGGCAAGTCTATCACGCCTTTGGAGGTTACTTTCTCTAGAGAAGACCTAAAGAGACTCGCCGAAGAAAAGAAGCAGCTAGAATCCGAAGCGCTTGATTCTGAAGCGGAAAATGATGAGGTCGATATAACGACCGAAGAAAGCGAGTCCTAAGCTTTTTTCGGTAAAAATCCGGAGAATGAGTGTTGAAGAGCCTAAAAAAGTTAAATATAGCTCAAAAACAAGGCAAGATTTTAAAATTTTTACAAAACGCTGATTACTACTTCGATTTAGCTTTAGATTGTCTTGACGAAGAAGATTATCTAAACGCGCTTGATTATATAAGACGGGCTATAAAACTAGAGCCTAATGAGTTGGATTTTAGGTTCTTGCTAGCCCAGATTTATTCCGAAATGGGGTTGTTCTCCAAATCCAACTTTGAGTATTTCAAGCTTTTGGCTATAGACCAAAACTTGGGCGAGTGTTTTTTGAGAATTTCCCAAAACTACTATATGATGCGCGACGAGGAATCGGCGATTTACTACATCAAAAAGAGTATGGAGTTTGGCTTTGATCAAGACGAGTTTGACGAAGACGACGATTTGATAATCGACTACGAGACTATGCTGCGCGAGTTAAGCGGCACTAGGTTTAAGCTTATTTCCAAAAATATGGAAGACCAAATGCTTCTTAACTACGCCGGCAAGCTTATGTCTATCTCCGAATACGACAGCGCGATGCAGCTATTGTCTTATGTAAAGCCGGATTCAAAATATTATATTAACGCGCTAAACAGCGCGGCGTTTTGCAGCGCCCACGCGGAAAATCCGCATCAAGAAATAGAATTCGCCCAAAAGGTATTAGAATTAGAGCCTTATAATATAAACGCCTTATGCAACCTGGTTGACGGTTACGCTCAGCTTGGCGAGATAGAGTCCGCCAAAAAGGTCGCGGATGTGATATTGCAGCTAAAAATAACCGACACCAACGATTACTACAAAGCCGCTATCATGCTTCTGCAGTGCGGCTACAACAAGCAGGCTATAAAATACTTATGCGACTTTTTGTCCTATCATCCCTATCACGAGGCGGGCTTATTGTTATTGAGCTTGGCGTATTATAACCAACAAGAGTTAGAGCTGGCTAAAGAATGCGTTTATAAGCTGGTTAGAATAGACAACACCAATACCATAGCCAAGTATTACAACCAATACTTCCAAAACCACCAAGAGTTTAAAGAGCTTGAGTATATAAAACAGGTGCCTAAGGAAGAGGCGGACAGAAGGATAAGGATGTTCGAGCAAATCGCCGAGTATTCTTCGAGCGATTTAATCAAACTCATAAAATCGGATCCTGAGTTCTTTGACTACGCTAAGTGGATTTTTGAATACGCGCACATAAACCTAACTCAAAAGCTTATTGAGAAGCTGTCCCGCTTAAGAAACAGCCAAGCCCAGACTTTCTTAAGAGAGTGCTTGGTGGACAACACTTTATCATTTGTCATAAAACAAAGGATATTAAGAAAGCTTCTATCCACGCTGCCTTCTAAAAAAATCGCTTTGGTGCACGAGGAAGAAATCAGGTTTATCTCGCCCAAGGTGACCAAGAATATTTTCAACTATCCCAAAGCGTATTTTGAGGCTTTTATGGACGTGTTTACTTCGCTTGCGTTTGTGGACAAAGACTATGAGACCGAGTTTAACCGCTCGGTTCGACGGATTTTAAATCTATCCACAGCTCGCAACGCCAAGTTTAAGAGCCGTAAAAACATAGCCGCGCTGTTCGCTTTTAATTTTAAAAGACCTGAAATCTTCCGAGATTTAAACACCGTGGTTAAGATTTTCGGAGCAAATAAGCAAACGGTTTTAAGATATTTAAATAAGTTAGGTGTGAAAAATGATTGACTTCCAAAAACTTTTTGACGATTTTGTGGACGAATGGATAGAAAAAAATTCCGAAAATTACGTTACAGAAGAAGAAATCGCTCAGGCGGTAGCCGACGTTTACGAAGATTGGTGCAACACCCGTTTTAAGGAATTGGACGGCTTGACGCCTAGAGAGTATTTCGCCAAAATAGAGAATCCTAAAGAGCTTGTGGATATGCTTATAGGCTACACTGCGGGCAAAGAAGAAGTTCCCGGAGTGTTGCTTGAGCGCATATCCGAAGTTCAAGGCGCCGTTCCGTATCTAATGGAGATTATAAAGCGCGAAAAAAACGACGAGCTTACAATGTATGCCATTAACTTATTAAACGAGCTGTCCAGCTCCGAACCCTTTGACATTTACATAGACTGGATATTTAACCCCAAGATGGATAAAGACTTAAGGGATATAGCCTCCGAAATTTTGGCGGAAAACGCGACGGCTGTTAAAGACCGCGTGTTGGCTAGACTTAAGGACGCTGACTTTTCATCCAAAGAATACGCGAGCGATATTTTGGTCAAATGCTCCAAGGACGACAGGATTTTTGAGCTGTTAAAGGAACTCTTTTTGAGTAAGACAAATTATCAATTATACGCCAATTATCTAGGCCAATATGGCGATGAACGGGCTATAGACATATTATTGGAAGCCGCCAAAACTTGCGATTATATAAGCTTTATAGAAATTCGCAACGCGGTGGAAGAATTAGGCGGGGAATTTAATGTCGAAAGAGATTTCTCTCAAGACAAAGACTTTCAAAAGCTTAACCCCCAATCGCTAAAATCTTAAAAAAAGGCGGCAAAATCTTTGCCGCTTTAATTTATTAGGTTGACGATAATTTATAATTTGATTATAATTGTTACATTATGAGAATCTAATTTTTCTATTTTTTCAATTTTCCCATTTGTTTAAATTTTTTTTTCTAAAGATTACCCCCTTAAAAAAACTATTATTAAAGAGGTATATTTTATGGTGCGCGGAAATACCCAAGGTATTAAGCGGCATATTTTTAATATGCTCGAAGACATATATGACAAAAAATGCTTTGACTTTATTGAGCCGGATATTTTAAACGTAATGGCCAAGGTGACTGCCGAATATAATAGAGAGGTGCTGGTAGCTGTATCCAGACAGGGCAATGTAATCAGCGTGGTCGTCGGCTCTTTTGACGCGGCGCAAATAGCCATAGAAAGCCAAAGAAAAGGACTTAACGGAATAAGGCTTATTCATACCCATCCAAACGGCGACAGTATGTTGTCCCAAGCCGATATATCGGCGCTGCAGCGCGAAAAATTTGACTGCGTTGCGGCGGCGGGAGTAGACGAGCAGGGCAATATTACGGGCTATCATTTGGGATTTTTAACGGCAAACGGCGTTAAAATCATCCAAACCCAAGACATCAACGATCCGCAATATTTAAATTTAATCAAAGAATACGATAAGGAAATCAAAAACCTAAAAGAGAATATCTATTACGAAAACAAGCCCCAAAAAGAAAAAGCGATTATAGCTTGCCTTGCCGAATCCGACGAAGAAGCCGACATAAACTTGCGCGAGCTAAAGTCTTTGGCGGAGTCCGCCGGCGCGGAAGTGGTAGCTGTCTTTAAACAAAAAAAGGATAAGCCCGATCCGAGATATTTATTTGGAAAGGGCAAGATAGAAGAGATAAAGACAGCCGTCCAAAATTACGACGCCGACACATTGATTGTTGACAACGAGTTATCGGCTATTATGACCAAGAACCTGGAAGCGGAGCTGAACGTCAAAGTTATAGACCGCTTTACCTTGATTCTAGACATCTTCGCCTCCAGGGCGCAGAGTATGGAAGGCAAGCTTCAGGTGGAATTAGCCCAATTAAAATACAGCCTTCCCAAGCTCTTAAACACGGGCGAAAAAATGGATAAGCTCAGACAGGGCATAGGAATGCGCGGTCCGGGCGAAAAAAAGCTGGAAACGGACAGAAGACGCATAAAAGACCGCATTAAGGAGCTGGAGGAAAAGCTAGAGAAACTAGAAAAAGAAAGGGACTTAAGGCGCTCAAAAAGGCTCAAAAGCTCTATTCCTACCGTTGCGCTTGTGGGTTATACCAACGCGGGCAAAAGCACGCTTATGAACTTATTGTCGGGCGCGGACGTTTTGGCGGAAGATAAACTGTTCGCCACGCTAGACCCAGTAACTCGCAAGGTTTACACCCCGAACGGCTATTATACTTTGACAGACACGGTAGGGTTTATAAGAAAGCTGCCGCACGAGTTTATCGAGGCGTTTAAGTCCACGCTGGAAGAAGCTGTCCAAGCCGATTTGATATTGCACGTAATGGACTTTTCGGACGCTAACTTGCATCTGCAATACGAAGCGGTATTAGACGTTTTGGAAAAGATAGGCGCGGCCGATAAACCAATGATAAATGTCTATAACAAAATAGACATCGCTAACCCGGAAAGAGTGGATGTCCCCGCCGCTAAAAACTCGGTGTTTATATCCGCTTTAACTGGCGAGGGCATAGAAAAGCTTAAAGAGCTTATATCCAAAAAAATTTTTGACAAATCACGCCGTTAAGGCAAACTTTGATAAGGAGAAAGTTAATGATTTTATATTTTTCTGGCGCAGGAAACAGCAAGTATGTAGCCTTAAAAGCGGCCGAAGCGACTCAAGACAATCTTGTCTCAATAGTTGATTGCGCAAAGAATCAGCGATTTTCTTTTGACCTCAAAAAAGGCGAATCATTGGGCATTGTAACGCCCGTATATTTTAGCGGTTTGCCCACTATAGTCGACGAGTTTTTAGGCAAGCTTAGCGTAAACGCCGAAGAGAAGCCCTATGTGTATTTGGTCGCCACTTGCGGGGCTAGCTCGGGAAGCGTAGACGTTTATTTGAAACGGCATTTGAAAAGAATAGGGTTAGAATTATCCGCTGGTTTTTGCGTGAATATGCCCGACACTTGGACGGTGATATTCAGCGTTAACAACAAAAAGAAAATAAATAAAAAACTTCATAGGGCTGAAAGCAAAATTAACGAGATATTATTAAAAATAAAAAATCAAGAGCGCGGCAGTTTTATGAAATTAAAATTCCCGATGTTTATTTCAAATATTATGCGCAAAATATATGAGAAGGCTAGAAGCACAAAACACTTCGTTGTGGCTTCGTCGTGCGAGGGTTGCGGTCAATGCGCCCAAAACTGCCCCGCTGAGGCCATACAGATTCAATCAAACCGTCCCGTGTGGGTAAAAGAAAAATGCGTTATGTGTTTAGGTTGCTTGCATACTTGTCCTAATTTCGCTATCCAATACGGCGAAAAGACCAAATATCACGGTCAATACTGCCATCCGTATTTTAAAAGCGAAACACTGAAAGCTTAAAAAACTATCAAAAAAGACCGCCTTTTAATAGGCGGTCTTAATGTTTTAAAACTCAATGCCTTTGGAAATATAATCCGCTAGCTCGTCAATCTTTAATCTTATCTGCTGCATTGTGTCGCGGTCTCTAACCGTTACCGTGTCGTTTTCCAAAGTCTCAAAGTCTATAGTCACGCAGTAAGGCGTGCCGATTTCGTCTTGACGGCGGTAACGCTTGCCTATGCTGCCGGTTTCGTCGTAGTCAGCGCGGAACTTCTTGCACAGATTTCTATACACTTCCTCGGCCTTGTCGGACAGCTTTTTCTGCAGCGGCAATACGGCGACTTTGATAGGCGCTAAAGCGGGATGAAGCTTTAGAACAACCCTGGTTTCGCCGTTTTCAAGCGCTTCTTCGTTATATGAATCGCACAAGAAAGCAAGCAATACTCTATCCACGCCCACAGAAGGCTCAATGCAGTAAGGTATATATTTTTCGTTGGTAATAGGGTCAAGATATTCCATACTTTCTTTGGACTGTTCTTGGTGGCTCTTTAGGTCGAAGTCCGTTCTATCCGCGATACCCCACAGCTCGCCCCAGCCGAACGGGAATTTATACTCAAAGTCGGTAGTCGCCGCCGAATAGTGCGATAGCTCTTCTTTAGCGTGGTCTCTCATTCTTAGGTTTTCGGGCTTTAAGTTTAAGCTTACCAGCCACTCGTAGCAAAAGTTTTTCCAATAAGCAAACCACTCTAAGTCCGTTCCAGGCTTGCAGAAAAACTCAAGCTCCATTTGCTCAAATTCTCTAGTTCTAAAAATAAAGTTGCCGGGAGTTATTTCGTTTCTAAAGGATTTGCCTATCTGAGCTATGCCGAAGGGAATCTTAGCGCGCGTCGTTCTCAAAACGTTTTTGAAGTTTACAAAAATGCCTTGCGCGGTTTCAGGCCTTAGGTAAATTGTGTTTTGGGTGTCCTCGGTAACGCCTTGGAAAGTCTTAAACATCATATTAAACTTTCTTACGGGCGTAAAGTTGGAGTTTCCGCACGCGGGGCAGGGAATCTTATATTCCATAACGGTTTGGCCTAGTTGCTCGTCCGTCATACCTATAACGGATATTTGCTTATTATGTTTTTGCGCCCAGTTTTCTATTAATTGGTCTGCGCGGTGTCTAGTGCGGCAGACCTTGCAGTCCATCAAAGGGTCTGTAAAGTTGCTTAAGTGGCCGCTCGCTTCCCAAGTCAGGGGATTCATCAAAATAGCGCAATCCACGCCCGTGTTATAAGGCGATTCTTGCACAAACTTTTTCCACCAAGCTCTCTTAATATTATTTTTTAGCTCTACGCCCAAAGGGCCGTAGTCCCAAGTGTTGGCCAAGCCGCCGTAAATCTCGCTTCCGGGGAAAATAAAACCTCTATTTTTGCAAAGAGCTACAATCTTGTCCATCGTTACAGCGCTGTTCATATCATCACTCCAAAAAAATAATTATTTTTAGTCTATTGTCTATATATTTTTATGTCAAGCGTTTTTGTAAACGCCTTTAAAAAATTTGGCGCTTATGAACACAATCTTTTTGGCTGAATATAATGAAATTAGAAGTGCGTTATATACACATTTCAATAAATAAGAGGAGGATTATCAATGAGTTTTGGCGATTATAGCGGAGGCTATGGCGGATGCGGATGCGGCGGCTTCGGAAAATTCTGCGGCTGCGATGACATCTTCTGCCTCTTATTGCTGTTGTGCTTGTGTGGCGGCAAAGGCAAAGACAGATGCGGATGCGACATCGACATCTGTGAATTAATTTTCATAATTATTATTTTGCAATGCTTATGCGGCTGCGGCAAGAAATGCTAAAAAAAGCACTCCTTAATTGAACGGGCGAATCTTAGATACATACAAAAGATGACTGCCCAAAAAAGCAGGGAAAATTAATCCCTGCTTTTTTTATATTTAAAAAATCCAAAATCTTGTTTTTCTTTCACTTCTGGTTGTATATATATCGCTGTTTTGATATAATTATGCAATAAAAGGATACACCTATAGATTTTAGGGTATCACTAAACCGGGAACTAATTTTTAAGTATGGCATCTATTTATTAGAGCCTAAACGGAGGTATTGATTATGAGAAGAACTTTTTCTGCGGACATTGTCTTATACTCAATGTTCACCGCGATGCTTGCGGGATTTTTGTTTTTGCCTTACGTGTTCTTGATTCCATTAATAATAATGGTAATCTGTATGGACTTTAAGGCGTCGGTATATATAAGCGCCGCCTTTGGAATTATATCTATATTATATGCTTTCTTTATGCCGATGTTCTCGGCTAGCTTCGTGGCGTTGGCGTTTAGAAAATACCCGCTTATAGCCATAATACCTAGATTATTTGTCGGTCCTGCCGCTTACGGCGCTAAGATATTGCTAAAGAAACTGACCAAAAACAGCTCAAACTTTTTCTTGCGCGAGGTTTTGCCTTACAGCGTAGTGGGCGCTGTAGCGACATTGACTAATACGGTATTGGTGGTAGGCTCGTTCGCCGTATTTGCTATGGACTTTTCGGCTTTGGATGTCACAATGCCCTTAGCGATAGGCGAAATGATTATAGCAGGCTCAATTGAGTTAGCTATAGCGGTGGCAATAACGCCCGCGATAATTTTGGCGCTAAAAAAAGCCGATAGAAATGGATTTTTGAGATTGGAATACTAAACATAAGAAGGAATAAAGTTATAAATGGTTTTAGTAATCGATATTGGAAACACGAACATTAAGCTTGGCATCTTTAAGGAAAACTTTTTGATTGCGAGCGGCAGAATAGCCACGCACTATCGCCGCACGTCTGACGAATACGGAATGCTTGTTACCAACTTGATAGAAATACACAAGCTGTCCAAAAAAGATATTACCGGAATTATAATCTCCAGCGTTATACCCGACCTAAATTACACTTTTGAGCATATGTGCGAGTTTTACTTCGGCATTACGCCGCTTGTTTTAGGGGCGGGAGTAAAAACGGGATTAAACATAAAATATGACAATCCCAAAGAAGTGGGCAGCGACCGAATCGCGGTTTGCGTGGCCGCTATGAAAGAATATGGCAAGCCCTTAATCGTGGTCGATTTTGGAACGGCGACTACGATTAACGTCGTGGGCAGAGACAACGAGTTTTTGGGCGGTTTAATCTGCCCCGGCATAAAAACTTCTCTAGACAGTTTGGCCGCAAGCGCCGCGAAACTGCCAAAAATCGAGCTTGTTATGCCTAAGAGCGTGATAGGCAAGAGCACCGTAACCAATATGCAATCCGGAATGTTTTACGGTTTTATAGGAATGTTAGAACATATAGTAAGAAAAATAAAAGAAGAGCAAGGACTTGAGGACGCTAAGGTAATAGCGACGGGGGGACTTAGCGAGTATCTAAAAAAAGGCACTGATATAATAGACCACATAGACAGAAGGTTGTCGCTTAAGGGGCTTAATTATATCTATCATATGAACTTCCCTAATAGTTAAGAGGTGAAATATATGAAAAAAGTCGGCATAGGCATTTTAGGACTAGGAACGGTAGGCGGCGGAACATATCAAATTCTCACCCAAAACCGCGAAAGCATTATGCGCAAGGAAAACCTTGATTTGCGTGTTATCAAGGTTTTGGAAAGGTCCGCCGAGATAGCGCTAAAAAAAGGCGTTCCCCAAGAAAAAATAGCAACCAGTATTGACGAGATAACCTCAAACCCCGATATCGACATTGTGGTCGAAGTGATAGGCGGCATCGAGCCCGCCAAAACGTTTATCACTAAGTGCCTAATGGCGGGCAAAAACGTGGTAACCGCCAATAAAGAACTGATATCAAAGCACTGGGAAGAGCTTGATGAAATCGCTCAAAAGCACAACACTGGCCTTTATTACGAGGCAAGTTGCTTAGGCGGAGTTCCCATCATAAGGGCGCTTGTGGAGGGAATGCAGGCGAACAACATTACCGAGATAGCGGGAATTTTTAACGGCACGACCAATTACATATTGACCAAGATGAGCGAAGAGGATATAAGCTACGAAGACGCTTTGCGTCAAGCCCAAAAACTAGGCTACGCCGAAGCCGATCCCACGAGCGACGTGGAAGGCTACGACGCGATGTATAAGCTCAAAATTTTATCCTCGCTTGCGTTTAGAAAACAAATCCCCCTAGACGGCATTTATAGAGAAGGCATTACTAAAATCACCAAAAAGGATATAGAAAGCGCCAAAGAGCTTGGCTACGAAATCAAGTTATTGGCTATCGCCAGGCTGTATGACGGCTCTTTAGAGGTAAGGGTGCATCCTACCTTTGTGCCCGATAAACACCCTTTGGCGAATGTCAGAGATTCCTTTAACGCCGTGTTTTTGGTGGGCAATTATGTGGGCGAGGTAATGCTTTACGGCAAGGGCGCGGGCGACCTGCCCACCGGAAGCGCTATAGTGAGCGATATTATATATTGCGCGCATTTAGAAAAACCCCGCTATATAGAATTTGAAAAATTAAACGGCATAAAACTTGTAAGCGATTTTCAATCAAAATATTATATGGTATTAAACTGCGCCGACAAGCCCGGCGTTTTGGCTCAAACGGCCGCCGTTTTGGGCAATAACGGAGTAAGCATTGACAGCGTCATTCAAAAGGGCAAGAACAACGAGTTCGCGAGAGTGGTGTTCTTGACTCATAAGACTTCAGAGTTGTCTATGAAAAAGGCGCTGAAAGAGCTTGAGGAATTAAAAGTAGTGGACAGCATTGAAAGCGTCATAAGAGTTTTAGATTAGGGGTTTACATATTTTGCCAAAAAAAGTAAAATAATAAGAAAGGTAAAGACGCCTTTACCAGTTTGTCAAAATATGGACAAGTTGAAAGTTTTAGTTTGACAAATGGTTGTAATTAATGTATATTTTATCTGTTAAACCTATAACAGATGCTTTGGCTGCAAATAAGGAGAAACATGTATGAAAAAATTTCGCAGACTTGTTATAACATTCTTGATATTAATAATGAGTTTGACGCTTTTATCGGGAAATTTGATGACGGTTATGGCTGCTGATACCGGCACAATCCAGCCCGTTACCATAGGAAAGCTCCCCAAGGAAGGCGTAATAGGACAAGCAATCGATTTGGGCGAGCTTCAAAATTGCGATGTAAGAGTAAAAGATCCTTTGGATAACGATGTAACGCTTGACGACAATAAATTCACGCCGACAAAAGCAGGTTATTACACTGTTAATGTTTACGGCAATAACGGCATCTTCTATGAAGGCTTTAAAATCAAAGTTACCGTAGACGACGCCGTAATTTATATCCCTTATAACGGAGCCGAGATACCTACTTACATAGCTCCCGGTTCTCCTATTAAGTTGCCTAAGGCTTCGATGGTCGTTTACGACGAAGACGGCAAAATAGACCAAGAAAAGACCAACGCTCTAAACTACACCATAAAATATTATGTAACCAATCCTGAAGGCGTTCAAACCGAGCTGACCGCAACCGACGCCGATGGATTTTATGTTTATAGCGGCGACAACACCAAGGTTTCCGGCAGCTATTTAGTAAGATATAAAGCTACCGCTCAAGACAACGCGGCTGTTAAGACATCCGACTTTATTGTTCACGTTCAAGAAGGCTTTGAGGACAAAGAAAAGCCCACGTTGACCGTAACCGGCGTTCCAAACACCGCCGCTCAAAGAGTAAAGCTCACTTTACCCAAAGCTACCGCTACCGACAATAAAGACGAAAACGTTAAAATCACTGTCACCGTTAAAGACAGCGACGGTCAAGATGTTTTGGTAGTCGATGACTCCGATCCTAAGAACTTGGTATTGGGAACCGAAAAGGTAGTATTCGACAACGATAAGAATATGTCGTTCTACCCTTGGAAGACCGGAACTTACAAAGTCACATATAAGGCTGTTGACGACAGCGGCAACGTAAGCGAAAAAACTTTTTCTATCAATAATGTTTCCGATACCCAAGCTCCCACTATCGAATTAGACGAAAATGTAATCCCTGGAAAATGGGCTATATCTATAACCAACTCCAAGGGCTTATTGGAAGGAAACGATCGTTTATTGGTCATTCCTAAGCCTGAAGTTTGGGACAATGTCACACCCAAAGACCAAATTGACCTATCTTTAACTATCAAAAACGCTTCCGGAGAGGAAGTATATAACTCCACAAAGACAACCCAACCTTATGAAGGTTTCCTAACCCAAGACGACGACAACTACTATCTAGACTTCGATGTCTTGACCACCAAGACCGGCATCTTTACTCTAACATTTACAGCTAAAGACAAAGACGCCAACGGCAAATTGAAGAACTCTAGATCCAAGGTTATAGATGTAAATGTGGTTGAAGAGCTAAAAGATACTCTCAATCCTAAAGTTCAAGCTACCAATATTCCTGAATATATAATGGTGGGCGATAAGTTCCTAGAGCCCAACATAACGCCTGTCGATCCTTCCAACGCAAACTCTGAGGCTACAAAAGTTATTATCAAAAAGACTTATGAGTTTATAGTCAGCGAAGCCAATGTCACCAAATTTGATTTTAAAACCAAGAATTACTTCATACCCAAAGAAGCCGGCACAATCAAAATTACTTTGGAAATAAAAGACAGCGTTGGCAACAAGGTATTGGACGAAAACGACAACGAAGTAGATTCGCTTGTTTACACCGTAGACGTTTATTCCGAAGAAATCAACACCAACGCTCCTACTTTCAAGGCTGGCTTGACTTGGGAAGATAAGAAAAACCCTGATACTTCCTTGTTTAAAGAAGTAGAAGGCGAATTAGTTCAAAGAACAATCAACTATAAAGATAAAAACTCCAAGAAAGTAACAGTAGGCGATATAGTAATTCAATCCGCTACCGATCAATACGACTTTATCGGCTACGAAGTAATAGTAAGAGCTCCTGGCTCGGTAACCGTAGGTTCTACCGAAGGTTCTACCGAATACCAAGGCGCCGGTCAAAGACTTAACACCACCGTTAAGAGCAAGCTTTACTTCAATGATACCGATAACAAATGGGAGCTTGTATTAGAAAACATTTCGTTTGAGGTCAATAAAGAAGGCAAGCACTCCTTGACTGTTAGAGCGTTTAATATGAGCGGCGCTTCCACGTTGGCTACCGTTACGTTTGACGTAGTCGGAACTGCCGTTGTCGATAACAGCTATATGGGCGGCGCGACAATAGGCTCTAACCAAAACTTGGGCGGTCTAGTTACAGGCTTGTCCTACAACACCGACCTGCCTACAGAAGTAGAGCTTGGCGAAACTTACGCTTTGCCTTTGAAGAACATTGAGGGCAAGAAATTAGTCGCAAGAGAAATAAACGGTCCCGCTTACGAGCTAAAGGGCAATATGTTCACTCCCAAAGCCGTAGGTCAATATACCATCACTCTATACAACGAAAACGGCGATAAAGATTCCAGCGTAACCGTAACCTGCGTGGACACCAAGACTCCTGAATTCAAGCTTTTGGGCGAAGTTCCTTCGTATTATAAGAAATACGACGCTGAAACCAACCCTGACGCGTTTGTGGAAATCCCCGAAGTGTCCATCATAGACAAGGGCGATTTGAAGGAATACACCGTTAAGGTTGTTGACAACAACAATCAAATAGTCGCTATCGAGACCAGAGAAGGCAAGAAAGGTTTTGTTCCTAGAGTAGACGGCACTTACACCATTACCTATACCGTTTACGATTCGACCAACACCGCTTCTTACTCCATAACCGTTAAGGTTGGCGACTTGATTAAGCCTGTAATTATCGACGTTGACCTGATTAAGCCTGACGTGACCAAGTTTAAGCAAAACGATAAATTATACGCTAAAGAGCTCACCAAGGACAACGTTTCCGACAATGTTTCTAAGGCTGATAAATTAGAAATTACTAGAACCCTATACGGACCTAACGGCAATCCCGTATCTGCGGAAAAGGACGACAAGAATAAAGAATACTACGTCCTAAAAGACGCCGGGACTTATACTTTGACTTATACTGTTAAGGACGAAGCCGGCAACGTTTACACCAAAGAATTTATTATAACTGTAACCGGCGAAGGCAAGAAACCTTTCAACTATCAATTGCTGTCCACCGTATTGATTATCACGGCTATAGTATTGATTGTGGGCGTAGGCATCTACTTCTTTAGATTCAGAAAGGTTAAAGAAAAAAGTAATTAAGCGATAAGCGAAAAAAGGGCTGTTGAAAAGACAGCCCTTTTTTGATTTTTCTTATCGTTTATATTAAAAAGAATTAAACCCGGTTTTATTGATATTAAAAATATTATTTGATTTAGACTAAGCCAAAAAGCTGTGTTATAATGTAAAAGCTGTGTTATAATGTAAATATTGACAATACTAGATTTATGGGTGTTTTTATGTATGACGTTGCCGTAATCGGCGCGGGCGTTATCGGTTGTTCGATAGCCAAAGAATTAGCCGAATACGATATAAAACTCGCTGTTTTGGAAGCTAATATAGATGTGGCTATGGCGGCCACTGGCGCCAACAGCGGCATATTGCACGCGGGGCACGATTGCGAAACAGGGACGTTAATGGCCCGTTATAACGTGCTGGGCAACCAAATGTTCGACCGGCTTTGCCAAGATTTGGACGTGCCTTATAAACGCTGCGGCTCTTTGGTCTTGGCGTTTTCAGAGGAAGAGATAAATAAACTAGAAATATTACGAACCAGGGGACTCAACAACGGTTTAAAAGAAATCAAAATAATTAAAAAAGACAAAATATATAAACTAGAGCCCAAAATCAATCAAGGCGTTATAGCGGCGCTGTGGACGCCTACGGCGGGCATAATTAATCCGTATGAGCTTAATGTCGCGCTTATGGAAATATCAAAAGCCAACGGCGCGGACTATTTTTTTGAGTTTAATGTTGAGGATATCAAGACCGTTAATTCTCAAGAAGACAGCTATTTTGAAATATTCTCATCTAAAGGCGGCAGCATCAAGGCTAAGGCGATAGTAAACTGCGCGGGCGTTTACGCCGACCAGATAGCCTCAATGGCGGGCGACAATAGCTTTACCATAACCGCGCGCAGAGGCGAGTATATTATTTTCGACCGTCCCTCGCCCGTAAACCGTCCGGTATTCCAAGTTCCCTCTAAGATGGGCAAAGGCGTTTTAGTCTCGCCCACGGTGGACGGAAATTTCTTTATAGGCCCTTCGGCGCAAGACATCCAAGACAAGTCCGACAAGTCGGTAACTCTTGAGGGTATTGAAGCCATAAAAGCCGCGGCCGAGAGAACTATGAAAGACCTGCCGTATAACAGACAGATAAACACTTTTTCCGGGCTTAGGGCTATTCCCAGCGCCCAAGACTTTATAATAGGCGAATCCGTTCCTAATTTCTTTAACGCCGCGGGTATATGTTCTCCGGGGCTTACCAGCGCGCCCGCAATCGCGCAACATCTAACAAACGAAATTTGCTCAAAATACGGCTTTAAGAAAAAGCAAAACTATATAACCAAAAGGCGCAGAATTATAAACTTCAAAGACGCCTCCAACCAAGAAAAGATAGAGTTAATCAAAAAAGATATTAGATATTCCAATGTGATTTGCCGCTGCGAGGTAATTACCGAGGCCGAAATAGTTGAGGCGATCAAACGGGGCGCGACCACGGTAGACGGCGTAAAGAGGCGAACCAGAGCCACTATGGGCAGATGTCAAGGCTCGTTTTGTATGCCTAAAATTTTGGAGATTATGTCAAGAGAATTGGGCGTTGGTATGGAAAAGATTACAAAGTTTGGCGGCAATTCGTATATAATAGCGGGCGATATCCGAGGTGACAAGGTATGATAAGAAGGGCTGACGTTTGCGTTATTGGAGGCGGCCCGGCCGGGATAGAGGCCGCTAAAGAAGCCAAGTGCTACGGCGCGAAAAAAGTCATTATTATAGAACGCGAAAAAGAGTTGGGCGGAATCTTAAACCAATGCATTCACATCGGCTTTGGTCAAAAGATATTTAAGGAAGACCTTACCGGGCCGGAATACGCCCAAAAGATAGCGCAGGATATCCCGAGCGATATAGAAGTGCTTACCGACACCTATGTCTTGAGCGTGGACGCCAATCTTTTGGTTACCGCTATTAGCCAAAAACTTGGGCTGGTCGAAATCCAAGCGGGCGCGGTGGTCTTAGCTATGGGCTGCCGAGAAAAGCCCAGAGGCGCTTTGGACATAGGCGGAACACGCCCGAGCGGTATATTCACCGCAGGCACGGCTCAAAGGCTGTTAAAGCTTTACGGCAAATTAGTCGGCAAAGACATAGTCATAATGGGCACTTATGACCTAGGGCTTATAATGGCAAGGCGATTTACTTATGAAAAAGCCAATGTCAAAATGGTCGTCGAATCCAGGTCGTATTATATGGGGCTGTCTAGAAACGTGGCGGAATGCATCAACGACCTAAACATCCCAATGCTGCTTAACACCAAGGTGGTAGAAGTTTTGGGCAAAGAAAGACTGGAAGCGGTAAAAATCGCGCCCGTTGACTCTCAGAGCAATATAGACCTAAGCCAAGCTAAAATCGTCGAGTGCGACACCTTGGTTTTGTCGGCAGGGCTTGTTCCCGAAAATGAAATAGCCAAAAACGCCGGCGTGGTGCTAAACTTCGCTAGCGGCGGAGCGGTAACAGACCAATATTGCCAAACCTCGGTTAAGGGAATGTTCGCTTGCGGCAATGTGTTATATGTTCACGACTTAGCCGACCAAGTAACAGATGAGGCCAAAATCGCCGGTATGGGCGCGGCTCAATACGCTATGGACGGTTTTTATCATAACAGGCAAAAATTCGCCGTAAAAAGCGCGGGCTTTACAAAATACACAATGCCTTGCGTCATACAAAAGACTTCCGAGCCCGTAAAGCTTTATGTCCGGGTTAAGCAAGCCCTAAAACCCGCTTACATTAGCGTCAAGTGCGGCGGCAGGGAAATATACCGAAAAAATTACAACATACTAATCCACGGCGAAATGCAGCCCGTAATTCTAAACGGCAAAGACATAGACGGCGATATAGAAGTTTATTGCGGGGTATGAGTATGAGCCAATTTGTCTGCATAAAATGTCCTTTAAGCTGCAAATTAAGCGTTATAAAGCAAAACGACGAGATAATTGTCTCAGGCAATAACTGCTCTAGAGGCGAAGAATTCGCCAAACAAGAATACATAGCCCCCAAGCGAATGGTAACATCCTTAGTCAAGGTTATCGGCGGCGACAAACCTGTCCTACCTGTCAAAACCAGCGCTCCTATTCCCAAGTCTGAGGTTAAAAGAGTTTTAGAGATAATATCTCATATTGAAATTCAAGCTCCCGTCAAAATCGGCGACATAGTGTATAAAAACATCTACGACGAAGTGGATTTGGTAGCGACCTCGCGCGCTCAACGATTAGAAATTAATCATTAAATAATAGGCTGGAAGCCGCATAAACTATGAGTTTACCTAAACTAAAAGGACTAGGCGAAAAAAGGATTAAAATATTAAACGACGCTGGCATATACGACTTAAAAGACCTTTGCGCATTCTTTCCAAGAAAATATTATTTTGACACAGAATTGACGCCCGCCGACTTTTGCGAAGACGGCGAATTCGCGCTGTTAAAAGCTCGAGTAACCGATGTTCCTATAACAAAATACCCTCGAAAGGGCTTTAATTACACTATTATTCCTTGCGAATGCAGTCTATCGGGCGTTAATTTTAAGGTGATTTATTACAATCGCCCCTATCTTTCTCAATCCATAAAGCAAGAAGAGTATTTAATTTTCGGGCAAGTCTCAGCAGATAAGTCCATAGTGGTTTTAAATCCCGTTATGGAAAACGCCCAAAATCCCAAACAGCTAAAAGGCGTTATCACGATTTATAACTCAATTAAGGGCATCCCGACCAACGCTTTAAGAGAAGCGATAGTTTCCGCTTTGCAGAATTTGCGAATCGAGTCCATCTTGCCCGAAAAAGACCGCCAAGAATTAGGCTTGATTGATTTAAAGCGGGCGTATTATCTAATGCATTTTCCTAAAGACTTAGCCGAGCAGCAAGCCGCCGCTAAAACCGTGGCGATAGAAGAGCTTGTCAAAGCTTTGACCGTATTTTGGTTGAAAAAAAACTATGACGCTAAGTTTAGGGCGTTTGAGTATAAAGACGTTAGGGAAAAGGTGGAAGAAAAGATAAAACAACTGCCCTTTGAGCTTACTCAAGACCAAAAAACCGCGCTGGATGAAATCTTTTGCGATTTGTTGCGCCCTAGAACAATGAACAGGCTCATCCAAGGCGACGTAGGCTCGGGCAAAAGCATAGTGGCGTTTTTGGCGCTTTATTTTGTAGTCCTAAACGGCTTCCAGGGCGTAATGATGGCGCCCACCGAAATCTTAGCCCGCCAGCATTATCTTAACTTAAAGGCGTTATTCTCAGAACTCAATATTGCTTTTTTGTCTTCGGGCGTTAACTCCAAAGAAAGAAAGCAGGCCTTGGAGCGGATAAAGACCGACGCCCAAATAATAATCGGCACGCACAGCCTTTTTCAAGAGGGCGTGGTATTTAAAAACCCCGCGCTCGCTGTAATTGACGAGCAGCAGCGCTTTGGAGTATCCCAAAGAAAAGCTTTGGAAGACAAGGGCAAGGCTATGGACATTTTGCTTTTAACTGCGACGCCTATTCCAAGGACGCTTTCTTTAGTGTTATATGGCGACTTGGATATAAGCCAGATAAAAACCAATCCCAAGCAAAGGGCGGGTGCTGCGACCAGCTTTGTCCCCAACGCAAAGCTTCAAGATATGTTTGACTACATAGTCAACCAGGCCAAAGCGGGCATACAAACATATATTGTCGCCCCAAAAATAGAAGCCCAAGAATACGACGACATTTCTGTTCAATCGCTCTATCAAAATCTAAAGAAAAAGCTAAAAGGCGTAAATCTAGGCTTTATCCACGGCAAACTTAAAGAAAGCCAAAAAAACAAGATAATGCAAGCCTTTAAAGACCGCAAAATTGATGTATTAATTTCCACCACCGTAATAGAAGTCGGCATAGACGTTCCAAGCGCGGCGATTATGGTCATTTTTGACGCCCATAAATTCGGTTTATCCCAACTTCATCAATTGCGGGGCAGAGTAGGCCGCGGTCAAATTAAAGGCTATTGCTTTTTGGTGGCAAACACAAAAAATCCCGAATCTCTCGAAAGACTAACCGTTTTTAAGAACAACAACGACGGCTTTTATTTAGCCGAATACGATATGAACACAAGGGGCGTGGGCGATTTTTTAGGCACTCGCCAGCACGGGCTCGCGGGCGTTTTTAATAACCTGACCATAAAACCGGAATGGATAAATATCGCTAAAGAGCTGTCCAACAAAATACTGCAAGCCAACAACAAGGACGAGATTTTAAAGAAAATTGAGCTTTCAAACCCCCGTTACAAAGAAATTCTGGATAATGTTACTCTTAATTGATATTTTTATAACGATTTTATAATATTTTAAATAAACACCGTAAATAAGTTTGACTTTATATTCATATTATTATATAATTGCACTTACATTACATTAATGCATTAGCGTATTAAAGTAAAATAATAAAGGAAAAGCGATGGCGTATAAAAAGACTTTGCTGCCGATAGGCGTTCAAGATTATTTGCCCGATGAGTGTAATATAAAGACATTGTTAGAGCAAAAGATAGCCGAAACGCTCTTAATGAGCGGTTACAAGAGAATTGAACCGCCCGATTTTGAGTATTTGGACACTTTTAATTACTTAAACTCTAACCTGAATAAAATCTTTAAGTTTATGGATTTTGACGGGCGTATTTTGGCTCTAAGAGCCGATCCGACGCTTCAAATTTCACGAATAGCCGCCACCAAACTGCCCCAAGGCGTAAATAGGTTATTTTATATTCTAAATTCCTACGAATTTTCCAACGTTCAAACACAAAACACCCGCACAAGAGAATTCGCTCAAGCAGGGGTTGAGCTTGTGGGCGCAAAAGGCAGCGCGGCCGACGCCGAGGTTTTGGCGATGGCTATAGAGTGTCTTTTGGCTTGCGGGCTGGAGGATTTTAAGATAGATATAGGACAGGTGGACTATTTCTTAGGCATTATGAACTCTTGCGGGCTTGACGAGCCCACCATTGAGAAAGTCAGAGAGCGCATTAACAACAAAGACTTAGTGGGAGTAAAAAACATTTTGCAAAAGAAAGAACTCCCCGAAAAGGTTTTGGAAAACATTTTAATGATACCTAAGCTTTTCGGCGGGGCGGAAGTATTAAAAACAGCCCAAGAAATATCCAATAACCCTCAATCCGATAACGCCGTAAAAAACATTCAAGAAATCTTTGAATTGCTAAACGCTTATGGATACTCTAAATATATATCCGTCGATTTGGGTATGATACCTCACCTAAGCTATTATTCGGGCATTATCTTTAGGGGTATGACGGACAGCGTGGGCGCGGCGATATTAGAAGGCGGCAGATACGACAAATTAAGCGCGTATTTTGGCGCGGATAACCCCTCCGTAGGCTTTTCCATAGGCATAAAAAGACTTATGACCGCTATAGAAAGAACAAAAGGCTTTCCCGCTCCCAAAACATCGGATTACGCTTATATGGTCTTGGATGACGAAGCCCTAGCCTTTAAGGCGGTAAAAGAATATAAATCAAAGGGGTTTTGGGTAGAAAGGGCGTTTGTATCAAGCGAAGAAGAGCTCAAAAAATACTGCCAAGAGAAGAACATAAAAAAATATCTCATTTTCTCAAAAGACGATATAAAGGAAGGCGCGTTATGACGAAGCTTACCATTGCGCTGCCCAAAGGCAGACTGGCCCAAAAGTCGCTGAAGTTAATAGAAAAATGTGGAATTTCCTTGCCCGAGGAATTAGACGATAGAAAGCTTATAGTTTTTGACAAAAACAACGAGTATAGGTTTTTGTATGTCAAGCCCGCTGACGTGCCTACTTACGTAGAACGCGGAACAGCCGACATAGGAATATCGGGCAAAGACACCATAATGGAAGAACGCAAGGATATTTATGAGATTTTAGATTTAAATATAGGCAAATGCAGATTGTGCATAGCGGGCAAAAGCCCCGAGGTTATGCGTAACGTCCATACTTTGAGGGTGGCGACCAAATATCCTAATATCGCCAGGGAGTATTTTGAAAGCAAACTTATCTTTCCCGACATAATAGAGTTAAAAGGCTCGGTGGAATTAGCGCCTATTACTGATTTAAGCGACGTTATATTGGACATTGTCGAAAGCGGCACTACTTTAAGGTCCAACGGGCTTCAAGTCTTGGAAGAAGTGGCTGATATATCCGCAAGACTCATAGCCAATAAAGTGAGTTTTAAAACAAAATATGATATTATAAACCCGATAATAAAATCTTTGGAGCGTTTGGTATGATTAAGATTGTTACCGATTTTAAAAGCGAGTTAAAAGAAATCAAGCGTTCGCGCGAGCTTATATTGGGAGGGGATATCGCCCAAAAAGTGCGCGAAATCGTGGAAGACGTAAGACTTAACGGCGACAAAGCGCTTTTTAAGTATACCAAAGAATTTGACGGCGTGGATATTGACCAATCCAACATCGAGGTTACGGAAACCGAAATCGCCGAAGCGTATAAACAAGTCGACGATAAGACTTTGTCGTCATTAAGGCTGGCGATAAAAAATATAACTCGCTACCAAGAAGATTTAATCAAAAAAGCGATAAAAGGGCAATACCTTAAAAAGTGCGGTTATATGGTTCGCCCTATCGAAAGGGCGGGCATATATGTTCCTGGCGGCACGGCGGCTTATCCTTCTTCGGTGCTTATGTGCGCCATTCCCGCCGCAGTCGCAGGCGTGCGCAAAATCATTATGGTAACGCCCGCGAAAGAAAAAATCAATCCATTGACATTGGTAGCCGCCGCTGAATGCGGAGTGGACAGGATATTTAAAATCGGCGGCGCGCAAAGCATAGCCGCCTTGGCATATGGAACGGAGTCCGTTCCTAAAGTCGACATAATCGCGGGTCCTGGCAATATTTATGTTACTTTGGCTAAAAAAGAAGTTTACGGCGCGGTAGGAATTGATATGCTGGCAGGGCCGTCCGAGGTGTTAATAATAGCCGACAAAACCGCTAGAGCGGACTACATAGCCTGCGATATGCTTTCCCAAGCCGAGCATGACGCCAAAGCCGCAAGCTTTTTGATTACCGACAGCAAAGAGCTTGCCGAAAAAGTCCAAGTCGAAATAGAAAACAGGCTAAAACAACTTGACAGAGAAAGCATTGCAAGACAATCCATAGAATCAAACGGCCGTATCTTTGTGGTTGAAAGTTTGTTGACGGCTGCGATGATAGCCAACGAAATAGCGCCCGAGCACTTAGAGTTATTAGTGGCGGAGCCTGATTTGTATCTTCCCTTTATATCCAACGCGGGCGCTGTGTTTATCGGCGAATTTTCGCCCGAGCCTTTGGGCGACTATCTAGCCGGTCCCAGCCACGTTTTGCCCACGACCGGCACGGCAAGATTCTTCTCGCCGTTGAGCGCAGAAACTTTTATTAGGAAAATCAGCCTAATAAAATATAACAAAAAACAACTCCAAAAAGTTAAAGACGATATTATTATTCTTAGTGACGATGAGGGCTTGCAGGCTCACGGCGATTCTATAAAAATAAGATTTGAGAACGAGGACTAAAAAATGAAAAGAGCGGGCGAGTTAAAAAGAACGACCAAGGAAACTGATGTGTTTATAAGCCTTAACCTAGACGGCGAAGGCAAAAACGACATAGATACGGGCGTAGGCTTTTTTGACCATATGCTTGAGCTGTTCGCCTCCCACGGCGGCTTTGACCTAACGGTCAAATGCAAAGGCGACTTAAAAGTAGACGGTCACCATACAGTGGAAGACATAGGAATTGTCCTAGGCAAGCTATTAAACGAGCTTTTGGGCGACAAAAAGGGTATTAATAGATACGGCGAAAAGACAATTCCTATGGACGAAGCTTTGGTAAGAGCGGTCATAGACATAAGCGGAAGGCCGTATTTGGCGTGCGACATAGACTGCAAAGGCAAGATAGGCGACTTTGACGCCGAGCTTGCCGAAGAGTTTTTCAGGGCGCTGTCTTCTTACGGCTTGCTGACCTTGCACGTAAATAAACTTGCGGGCAAGAACACGCACCACATTATAGAAGCCGCTTTTAAAGCTGTAGCGAGGGCGTTAGGCGAAGCGGTGAAAATTGTCTCGGATAAAATCCCTTCGTCAAAAGGCGTGATTGAATAGACCTAGCGTTTACGCCCCAAAAAACATTACTATTATTTAGCAGTCATATTTATTGCTTGGAGAACATAATGATAATTTTTCCCGCTATAGATATATTAGACAACCAATGCGTTAGATTATACAAAGGCGATCCCAATCAAAAAACGATTTACGGCGACCCGTTGGAAAAAGCGCTCAAATTCCAAGAGGACGGCGCGGAGTATTTGCACATAGTCGATTTAAGCGCCGCTTTTGACAGCGCCTCCAAGACAAATTTTGACACCATAAAAAAGATAGTATCTGCCGTTAACATTCCCGTCCAGCTGGGCGGCGGCGTTAGAAGTTTGGAAGATATCGCGTATAGGATAGAAGTTTTAGGCGCGTCCAGAGTGATTTTGGGGACAATCGCATATTCTTCGCCGGATATTTTGAAAGAAGCCCTAAAGCTCTATCAAGAAAAAATAGTGGTAGGCATAGACGCCGTAAACGGGTATCTGGCTATAAAAGGCTGGCAGGAAGTGACAAAAAAAGATGTTTTGACTATGGGCAAAGAGCTTGCCGATATGGGCGTTAAAACCGTCTTGTTTACCGATATTTCTAGAGACGGGGTTTTGAGCGGGATTAACATACAAAAGACAGTAGAAATCCAAAATCATTGCGGATTAAATGTCATAGCAAGCGGCGGGGCTAAAGATTTAAACGATATAGATAAACTCCGCCAAGCAGGCATTTACGGCGTGATTTTGGGCAAATCATTATATGAAAACACAATAGACCTAAAAGAAGCTATAAAACGGAGTAGACAGCGATGAAAACAAAAAGAATTATCCCTTGTCTTGATATGCGCGACGGCAGGGTTGTAAAGGGAGTTAACTTTGTAAACCTTACGGACGCGGGCGACCCGGTAGAGCTAGCGAGATTTTATTCGTCCGAGAACGCCGACGAGATAGTTTTTTTAGATATCTCCGCTACGACAGAAGGGCGAAAGACTATGTTAGATGTCATCTCGCGCGCGGCCGACCAAGTATACATACCTGTCATAGTCGGCGGCGGCATAAGCGAATTAAGCGATGTTGTGGCCGTTATGAACGCCGGCGCGGACAAAGTCAGCATAAACACCGCCGCTTTTAAAAATCCCGATTTAATTAAGCAAGCGGCCATAAAATTCGGCTCGGAAAGCGTTATAATCGCTATAGACGTAAAGAAAAGACCTCAAGGCGTTTACGAGGTGTATATAAACGGCGGAAGCTTTAACACCGGCATAGACGCTATAGAATGGGCTAAAAAAGCCGAAAGCTTAGGCGCGGGCGAATTGTTGGTTACCAATATAGCCACCGACGGCACTAAAAAAGGTTACGATATAGAGCTTCTAAGGCTTATCAACGAAGCGGTAAAAATCCCCGTAATCGCTAGCGGGGGAGCGGGCGAGCTGGAGCATTTTAAGCAAGCGTTAACCGAAGGCAAATGCGACGCCGTTTTGGCCGCCTCGCTGTTCCATTTTGGCGTGTTTACTATCAACCAAGTAAAAAATTATCTTCATAAGGAAGGAATACCTGTAAGGCTATGAACGAAGAGTTAATAAACAAAATTAAGTTTGACGAAAAAGGTTTGGTTCCCGCGATAGCGCAAGACGCATACACGGGCGCGGTATTAATGCAGGCTTATATGAACAAAGAAGCGCTTGAGCTGACCTTAAAGACAAAGCGCGCGCATTATTTTTCGCGCTTAAGAAATTCGCTTTGGCTAAAAGGAGAAACCAGCGGTTGCTATCAAGAAGTCGTTTCTGTGTCCGTCGACTGCGACTACGACAGCGTGCTGCTAAAAGTTATCCAAAAAGGCAACGCTTGCCACACCGGCGCTTATTCGTGTTTCCATAACACGGTCGGGGAATTCGGCACGGTATATAACGCCGAGATTATTTACAAAGACATAGCAACCATAAAAGACCGCAAAAATAACCCCAAAGAAGGCTCGTATACGACCTATTTATTGGAAAACGGAGTCGATAAGATTTGCAAAAAAATAGGCGAGGAAGCTTCGGAAGTAATAATAGCGGCGAAAAACTCTAGCCCGGACGAACTCGCTAACGAAATAGCCGACCTTTTCTATCACACGCTTGTCTTAATGGAAGACAGGGGGTTGGATATCGAGTCGGTCTTTAAAGTCCTAGACGAGCGCAGCAAGCGCAACAGGTCAAGGGTTTATCCCACTAAGGCGAAAGAATAACATATTCTTAGCGCAGATAAATATAATATAAATAAAAATATTACCAAAATTTTATTGCCAAAATACGCTAGGTTTATGTTTTTTTGAGCTTATAAACTGTTGCAATTTTTTAAACAATTTGGTATATTTAAAAAACTGAAAGAAGCTAAAACTTAGCTTCTTTTACGCGCGGTAGTAGCTCAGCGGTAGAGTGCTGCCTTGCCAAGGCAGATGTCGCGAGTTCGAATCTCGTCTACCGCTCCAATCCTGGCACCATAGCCAAGCGGTAAGGCAGAGGTCTGCAAAACCTTTATCCCCAGTTCGATTCTGGGTGGTGCCTCCAAAAAAAACACAACAAGCCCTTTAATTAGGGGTTGTTTTTTTGCCGAAGTGGCGAAATTGGCAGACGCAAAGGACTTAAAATCCTTCGGAGGTAAAACTCCGTACCGGTTCGAGTCCGGTCTTCGGCACCACGCAAAAAGACCGCTAATATAGCGGTCTTTTGCGCTTTATTGAACAATATATTGTTTTTTATTGGCAGGAATATAAAGAACAGCTTTTCGATTTATTTTTTTAGGATGGTTGTTTTCGTAAAACGATTTACACAAAATATTTATTTTCTTTTTAAAATATTTGCTAGGCTTTTTTATTTATGTTATAATCTAAAAGGTTTTAAACCAAATACACACTCGAACGCGATTCGGTTTTCGTTGCTTTTGTAAAATCTTTCATTACAAAAGTTATGACCGGCCAAAATCGCTCGAGGAGGACTAAACGGAGGATTTTTTTATGCCAGTTATTTCAATGAAACAATTACTAGAGGCGGGCGTGCATTTTGGACATCCCACTAGAAAGTGGAATCCCAAAATGAAAAAATACATCTTCACCTCTCGTAATGACATCCACATTCTCAATCTTGAGCTTACTGTAGATTTAATCGACCAAGCTTACGCTTTTGTAAAACAACAAGTTTCCGAAGGCAAATCAGTATTATTTGTAGGCACCAAAAAACAAGCGGCTGAAGCTATTCAACAAGAAGCCGAACGCTGCGGAATGTTCTATGTCAACACCAGATGGTTGGGCGGAACATTGACCAACTTCGCTACCATTCGTTCCAGAATCGACCGTCTAAATAGACTCAACCAAATGGAAAAACTAGGCGAATTTGATTTGCTGCCTAAGAAAGAAGTCCTAAAACTGAAAGCCGAAAGAGACAAACTTCAACACAACTTAGGCGGCATTAAAGATATGCGTTCTTTGCCCGGCGTGTTGTTCGTAATCGACCCTAAAAAAGAGCACATAGCCGTAAAAGAAGCCCGCGCTATGAGAATCCCGATTGTCGGTCTAGTAGACACCAACTGCGATCCCGACGAAGTGGACTATATCATACCCGGCAACGACGACGCTATAAGAGCGGTTAAACTTATCGCAAGCGCTATCGCGGACGCCGTTATAGAAGCCCGCGAAGGCGAGCAAGGCGCGACTTCGGCTCAAACAGAAGAAGGCGAAATCTCAATTGAGCAAACCTTAGACACAATCGACTTTGAGGCTATAGAAAAAGAAGACGAAGAAGAACAAGAGAAATCGCCTAAACGCGCTAAGAAACCCGCTAAAGAAGGCGATGAAGCAAAAGAAGAAGAAAAAACCGAAGAACAAGCTGAATAATTAATCATATTTTAAAACATATTTTAATTAAAGGAGAACGCAATGATTACAAGCAAAGATATTCAAGATTTGCGTGCGAGAACCGGAGCGGGCATAGTTGACTGCAAAAACGCTCTAACCGAAGCCAACGGAGATATCGATAAGGCTATTGAGATTTTGAGAGAAAAGGGCAAGGCCGCCGCAAGCCGCAAGGCAGGCAGAATCGCCGCGGAAGGACTTGTTGACGCATATATTCACTTTGGCGGCAGAATCGGCGTGTTGGTAGAAGTAAACTGCGAAACCGACTTCGTGGCTAGAAGCGACGACTTTAAGGAGCTTGTTCACAACATAGCTATACACATCGCCGCAGCTAACCCCTTGTATCTAACCCCTGAAGAAGTTCCCGCCGAAGCTTTAGAGAAAGAAAAAGAAATCTTAAGAGCTCAAGCTCTCAACGAAGGCAAGCCTGCCAACGTTGTAGACAAAATGGTAGAGGGCAGAGTTAAGAAGTTCTATAAAGAAGTTTGCTTGCTAGAGCAAGATTATGTAAAAGATCCTTCTAAGACTATAAAAGACTTAATCGCCGAAGCTACAGGCAAGATTGGCGAAAAGATAAGCATTAGAAGATTCGTAAGAATGGAAGTCGGCGAAGGAATGCAAAAGAGATCGGATAATTTGGCTGAAGAAGTAGCTAAGCAAATCGAAAGTATGAAAAATAAGTAATTTAATAATTAAAAACAACAATTAAAGGACACATTTTTAAAAGAGTGTCCTTTTTTTTAAAAATTTTAAGACTTAACAAGTTAAAAGACTTCTGTTATAATAGCATAAGGAGTTAGGTGTGAAATATTCCAGAGTTTTATTAAAAATAAGCGGCGAGGCGCTGGCGGGCGAAGATAAATTTGGCATTAATCCGTCGGTTGTTCAGCACGTCGTAAAACAGCTCAAAGTTATACACCAAAAAGGAATCCAAATAGCCATAGTTATCGGCGGGGGAAACTTTTGGCGCGGTCGCCAAGGTCAAAATATGGACCGCACCACAGCAGACCATATGGGAATGCTCGCTACGATAATCAACGCGCTAGCTTTGCAAGACGCGCTTGAAAAAGCGGGCATACCCACTAGAGTTCAAACTGCCATAAGCGTTCCCGCGGTCGCGGAGCCTTATATTTTAAGAAAGGCTATCAGGCATTTTGAAAAGGGCAGGATTGTCATTTTCGCGTGCGGAACGGGCAACCCTTATTTCTCCACCGATACGGGCGCCGCGTTAAGAGCTGCCGAAATCGGGGCTGACGTCATTTTGATGGCCAAAAATATCGACGGCGTATACGATTCCGATCCAAAACAAAACCCTAACGCCAAAAAATTTGACACCATTTCTTATCTAGATGTCATAAATAGAGGCTTAAGCCTTATGGATACGACATCAATTACTATGTGTATGGAAAATAAAATTCCTATTATAGCTTTCGCCTTAGCGGAAGAAAACGGCATAGTGAAAGCCGCTTTAGGCGAAAAGATTGGAACATTGATAAAATAATTTTGACGGGGGTATAATTATGTCACCTGAACTAGAAGCGTTAAAAGAGCATCTTACCAAATACGAGTCCAAATTAAGCAAGGTTTTGGAAAATTTTAAGATTGAGTTAAACAAAATCCGCGCTGGACGCGCCAACCCTCACGTATTGGATAAAATTTTGGTAGATTATTATGGAACGCCTACTCCTATCAACCAATTGGGCAATATAAGCGTTCCCGAGGCAAGAGTCCTAACTATTTCGGTTTGGGATGTTTCGGCCGTAAAGAGCATCTCAAAGGCAATAATGGCGTCCGACCTTGGCATTACGCCCGTAGACGACGGCAAAGTTATAAGGCTGGTATTCCCGCAGCTTACCGAGGAACGCCGCAAAGAATTAGTTAAAAACGTCAAAAAAATAGCCGAAGACTTTAGAGTGTCTATGCGCAACGAAAGAAGGGATATTCTAGAAGTCTTTAAGAAGCTCAAAAAAGACGGACAGTTAAGCGAAGACGAATACAACGCTCAAGAAAAAGACGTCCAAAAGACTTTGGACAAATATATGGGCGAGCTTGAAAAAGTATTGAGCAATAAAGAAAAAGAAATAATGGAAATCTAAATGAACATAGTCGCGCTGCCAGTTGACGAGGCGATAAAAATCATTAAGTCAAAGAATATGACTTATGAGATAATTAGAATCAATACGGCAAGCGATAAAGACGATATAGAAAGAGTAATAAGATTTTCCATTTCAAATAATAATATTGTATTGACTACAGCGTATTTTAAAAACAGCGTTAGGAATAAAAATGGATGATCGACTTCCTCAGCATATTGCTTTTATAATGGACGGCAATGGGCGTTGGGCCTTAAAAAAAGGCCTCCAACGCTCAATGGGGCATAGGCGAGGCATAAAAGCGTTAAAAAGAATATTTGAATATGTTTTCAGCTTGGGCATAAAGTATATGTCCATTTACGCTTTATCCAAAGAAAACCTAAAACGCCCCAAGGAAGAAATCCAGACCTTAATTGAGCTTCTAAACGAATATATCGACGATTGCTTGCCTTTTTTAGTAAAAAATGAAATTCGCCTTAATATTATGGGCGATGTCGGCATTTTAGACGAAAACACCTTAAACAAAGTCAACAGCGCGCTTGAGCAAACCAAGCATTTTAAGGATAAAGTCTTAAATATCGCTTTTAACTATAGCGGCAGAGACGAAATCATCAGAGCGGCTAATCTAGCGATTAAAGACGGTTGTAAAGGAATCGACGCGCAGACGTTTGAAAAATATCTTTATACCGCCGGAATTCCCGATCCAGATTTGATTATTCGCACGAGCGGGGAGCAACGCATAAGCAATTTTATGCTATATCAATCCGCTTACAGCGAGTTATATTTCACCAAGACGCTTTGGCCTGACTTTAACGAAAGGGCGTTAAACGCCGCTTTGGATGATTATAAAAAAAGACATAGAAGATTTGGGGATATAAAATAAAATGAAAAAGAGAGTTTTAACCGGCACGTTTATTTTTTTAATAATTGTCGGGGCGTTTTTTTTAAGAGAGATTCACATGCTGTTTTTTGATTTATTGGTGGTATTTTTAATGATAGTCGCCGGCGCTGAAATGGCTAAGGCGCTGTCAAACAAAATGCCCGCTCCAATTATGCCCGTAGTCGTTACCTTTCCTATAATGTCTTACGCGGTATTTAGCCTTGCGGCGTTTTCCACCAATATATTTAGCCCCAATGTTAACATAGACGGCCTTGCGTTGGTGTTTTTGCTGGTGGGAATAACTTTCCTTGCGATGATGGTGGCGTCGTTTTTTAAAAAATCTATCGACACCCAAAACATCCTAACCACGTTATTTATAATGATATATCCCCAATGTTTATTGGCGTGCTTGTTCGCTATAAACAACACGCTTGACAAATGGTATTACTTAATGCCTTTGGTATTGACCTTCGCTATCTCCACTCTTTCGGATACATTCGCGTATTTCATAGGTATTTCCTTTAAAGGGCCTAAGCTTGCCCCCGAAATCAGCCCCAAAAAGACCATAAGCGGCGGAATAGGCGGTTTGCTGGGCGGTTTAGTGGCGGCCGGCGCTGTCTTGCTCTTAGGCTATTATAAAGTCTGGGATTTTAGACTATTGGAAATGTCTTTGGGATTAAATATCCTTAATTTCGCTTTAATCGGATTATTTGGCTCTGTGTTTACCCAAATAGGCGACTTGGTAGCGTCCGTCATAAAACGCTCCGTGGGAATAAAGGACTACGGCGCGGTTTTGCCCGGCCACGGCGGCGTGATGGACAGATGCGACGGACTTATGTTTAACGGGCTGTTTATATACACATACTTCTTAGTCTTGCATATCCTTTCGATAGGAGTAGTCGCTTAATATGAAAAAGCTGGCTGTCTTAGGCAGCAGCGGGACTATAGGCGGGTATGTTTTGGCCGCCGCGAGAAAATATCCCGAAAAATTCAAAATCCAATCCCTGTGCGTTTTCAATAATATAGAAAGCTTAATATCGTCCGCTTGGGAATTTCTTCCCCAAGCTGTGGGCGTTTCTGACTCAAGCGTCGATTATGAGTATTTAAAACAACAACTGCCCCCAAACACCAAAATCTTTATAGGCGAGCAAGCCCCCGAACAGACGGTAGACGCGGTAGATATTGATGTAGTGGTCGCCGCTAGCTCGGGAACCGCGTCCTTAAAAGCCGTTATGCTCGGAATACAAAAGGGCAAGGCAATAGCTTTAGCCAATAAAGAAGTCTTAGTCAGCGGCGGGGAAATAATTATGAAAACCGCCTCAAAAAACCAAATCTTGCCCATCGACAGCGAGCATTCCGCTGTTTTTCAATGCCTTCAAAAGGAAAATTCTAAAAGCTTAAAAAGAATAATCCTAACCGCAAGCGGCGGTCCGTTTTTCGGCAAGACTAAGAACGAACTAAAAGACATAACGCCCGAGCAAGCGCTTGCGCATCCCAACTGGAATATGGGCAAAAAGATAACCATAGACTCGGCCACTATGATGAACAAAGGCTTGGAAATAATAGAAGCCAAATATCTTTTTCAAGCCGATAATGTCGATTATGTAATACATCCTCAAAGCCTAATTCACTCTATGGTAGAGTTTTGCGACAACTCTATTATCGCTCAAGCGGCTTATCCATCTATGGAGATTCCGGTTTTATACGCCTTAAGTTATCCGGAAAGACTCCAATCCGATGTTAAACCTATAAATTTCTCAAGCTTGACAATGAGCTTTTTTGCCCCCGATGAGATTAATTTTCCTTTTCCTAAACTAGCTCGTCAAACCTATGAAAAGGGCGGGCTCGCTCCCGCGGTTATGATTTCGGCGGACCAAATAGCCGTGGAACTGTTTTTGGATAAAAAGATAAGATTTTTAGATATTTACGAATTAGTTGAATATTCCGTGATAAATTTAGACTATAATGATAATGTTACTATAGAAAATATAATGGCCGTGGAAAAGACGGTAAGAGAATATCTTGAAAAAGATTATAATAAAATATTAAAACATTGATAATCTTTTAACTATTTTAAGGAGCGTTATGTTTGCTGTCTATATATTATTGGCTGTATTAATACTGCTATTAATGGTAACCATCCACGAATTTGGACATTATGTAGCCGGACGCGTTCTAGGCTTTAAGATAAACGAGTTTTCCATCGGTTTTGGACCGGCGATTTTTCAACGAGTAAACAAACGCGGCGAAAAAATAAGCATTAGGGTTTTCCCTTTGGGGGGATACTGCGCGTTCGAGGGAGAAGACGACATTCTCCAAGATTCCCATAACCCTAAAGAAAAACCTAAAGTATTTGAAGAATACGAAAATGACGCTCAAAAACAAGAAACTCCCAAGCCCAGAAATTATTTAACCTTTAACGAACAAAAACCCTGGAAAAGAATAATAGTTTTAATTAGCGGCGCGTTATTTAATATTTTATCCGGCATAATTTTCTCAATGATCTTTATTTCGGTAGCCGGCAACTCGCTTCCTATCATAGGCGAAGTCTACGACACGCCCAATGCCGTTGCGCTTCAAAAAGGCGACGTAATAACGGCGGTTGACGACCATAAAATAACAATACTTAACTCTTTATCAGAATTATTGGCCGATAAAAAAGAAAACCAAGAATTCTCGTTGACTGTTATAAGAGACGGAGTGGAGACAAAAATAAGCGGAATCAAGAAAGTTAAATACGAGCTAGATGGTCAAAAATATATAGGAATCGGCATAGGAATAGGCGATTTTAAAACCGAAAAATATTCTTTCATCCAAAGCGTAGGCTACTCTTTTCCTTTTACCTTAAAAATGGCGGGCGCTATCTTGTCAGCGTTTGGCGATATATTTAGGGGAATAGGTCTTGACCAACTAAGCGGTCCTGTGGGGACAATCACCGAAATGGCTAAGATTGCTCAAGCCAGCCTATACAATGTGCTGATTTTATTGCCGCTTATCGCCGTAAACTTAGGCTTATTTAATCTATTCCCGATACCCGCTTTAGACGGGTCCAAAGTAGTGTTTACCTTAATTGAGTGGATAAGAGGCAAACCTATCAATAGAAATATCGAAAACTTGATTCATTTCATCGGTTTTGTGCTGCTCATAGGCTTGATTATTTTAATTGATTTGTTCAAGTTTATAAAGTAGAATAAACTTATGACCAAAAAAATCAATATAGGCGGTATAGTAATCGGCGGCGGAGAAAAAATCGCCGTTCAGTCTATGACCAATGTCAAGACTTCGGATATAGACAGCGTGGTTACCCAAATCCTAAGCCTAAAAAACGCAGGCTGCGACATTGTGAGAATGGCGATAACGGATGAAGAGGACGCGCGGTCGATTAAGGCAATAAAAGACAAAGTCGACATACCGCTTGTGGCTGATATTCAGTTTGATTATAGACTCGCTATCGCTTCCATAGAAAATGGCATAGACAAAATCAGAATTAATCCGGGCAATATCGGCGGAGAGCAAAAAGTAAAAGCGGTCATTGACTGCGCCAAGGCGTATAATATTCCCATAAGAGTGGGGGTTAACAGCGGCTCGATAGAGAAAGAGTTTTTACTTAAATACGGCCGCACCGCCAAAGCGTTGGCCGAAAGCGCCCTAAAAAGCGTCGCCCTGTTAGAAAGCTTGGGGTTTTACGATATCGTAATATCCGTAAAATCTTCCGAAGTGAAAATGATGATAGACGCTTGCAGAATAATAAACCGAGAGTGCCAATATCCTCAGCATTTGGGCGTAACGGAAGCGGGGCTGTATGAGAGCGCGGTTATAAAGTCCGCTATCGGAATAGGCTCGTTGTTGATAGATAATATAGGCGATACCATTAGGGTTTCGGTAACGGGCGATCCCGTGGACGAGATAAAAGCCGCGAAAATGATTTTAAGATATACCGGCAAAGACAAAAACTTCGTGGAAATAGTGTCTTGTCCCACTTGCGCTAGATGCAAAGTGGACTTGCTAAAACTGGCCACCCAAGCTCAGCAAAGGCTAGAACACATAAACAAGCCAATAAAGGTCGCCATTATGGGTTGCGCGGTAAACGGACCGGGAGAGTCTAAAGGCGCGGATTTTGGAATAACCGGGGGAAGCGGCAAAGGGTTAATCTTCGCCAAGGGCGAATTGGTAAAGACGGTGGAAGAAAGCGCCCTTATAGACGAATTGGTCAAAATGGTGGAAGATTACGCCAAAACTATTTAGCCGAGGGATATAATATTGGAAAAACTTATAGAAGAAATTATTAAAATTAACCCAGCTTATAAGTATTTAAGGCTAAAAAATCTCACATATTCGGCTGTGTCCGATTCGTGCGAGATAGACTTTTGTTATCCCGAAGAAGAGCCCTTTTTGGAAAACGCCAAGGCCTCTTTTGCTCAAATACGCAAAATAGCAAAACAGCTAACAGGCATAGAAACGCATTGCAATTTCTATAAAGCGGACGCATCCAGCGAGCTTGTCCTATTGTCAGTCCAATCCATAATCAAAGCCGAACTTAATATCAATAATTATCCATTCAAAAACATAGAAATCAAAAGAGAAAAACCGATAAAGATTACCGCCAATATCGAAGAGCTGTATTACGACTACGCTTTGGCAAAACAGCTGGACAAAATCTTAGAAGAAAAATTGTCCGACACCTATTGCGCGGACTTTAGCGTTCAGCTTAACAAAATTCAAGCGGACATTAATATAGACGAAATATTAAAGACAGAGCCGATAAAAGTAACAAAAATAGAAAACAAAAGGCTCATACATCCTATAAGCGTCAATTTTTTGGTGGGAAAAGAAATTACCGAGCCAGCTATATATATAAAAGACTTGAGCCTTTATTCAGAGCAAGATGTTGTAATTTGCGGCGTTATAAGGGGCTTTAAAAAGGCCACGTATAAATCCAAGAAAAACCCCGAAAGCGATAAGGAAAAGACTTATTATAAATTTACCTTAGAGGACTTTACGGGACAGGTCGGATGCATATATTTCGCGCCTAATTCCGCGGTGCCTAAAGTCGATATCTTAACCGACGGCTCGGAAATTATAGTCAGCGGCAAAGCCCAGCAGGGCAGAAATTCTCTTGAGGTTCATATCCGCTCTATAAGCTTGTGCGAGATACCTAAAGACCTGGTAGAAGTCAAGCTTCGCTATCCGGTGCCTGATAAATACGAGCTGATTATCCCCGAAGAGATAAAAATAGTCGAGCAAGTCAATTTTCTTGTAAAAGACGAAATTCCCGAAGAAATCAAGAAAAATACATATGTGGTAATAGACTTGGAGACTACGGGCACGGAAGACAACGACCGCATAACAGAAATCGCGGCAGTAAAAATTATAGATGGCAAGATATGTCAGTTGTTTACCACTCTTATAAACCCCAAAAAGAGAATCCCCGAAAAGGTTTCTAAGATTACAGGCATTACGGATGAGATGGTGGCTATGAGCCCTACTTTCGAGCAAGTGGCGGGGGATTTATATAAGTTTTGCCACGGCGCTATTTTGGTGGGGCATAATATCTTGGAGTTTGACTTGCCCGTTTTAAACAGATATTCTGATATAACGCATTATTACTATGACGAGCACCAGGTCTTAGACACGTTGGTTATCGCGCGCGAGAAATTAAAGGGCAAGATAAATAATTTCAAGCTTAATACCGTGGCCGAGTATTTTAACATCACCAACATAATGGCTCATAGAGCGCAATTTGACGCTTTGACTACGGCTAAAGTGTTTCTAGAGCTTTCCAAATTGTCCTAATTTTTCAAAAATAATTTGCATCATAGAAAAATTTTTGTTATAATAAATGCGACTTAAATCTACGACTTACAAGAGTGGGTATTTTGTCCCACTCTTGTTATTTAAGGGAAAGAAATGGACATCACCGAAAAGGTTTTTAACGCGGTAGCGCCTACCATACAACAATTGGGTTACGAGCTTGTGGAGGTTACCTATAAATACGAGCACAAGGCTTGGCAGCTTACGGTTTATATCTACAAGCCCGAGGGAATATCCCTAAACGACTGCGAAAGAGTGCATTACGCTATCGACGGTATTTTAGACGAGCTTGATCCGACCGAAGGCGCGCCTTATTATCTTAACGTTTCGTCGCTTGGCCTGGACAGGCCCATAAAGACGGACAAAGATTATGATAGAAATCTCAATAAAGAAGTCGAGGTAAAATTAAAAAACCCTGTAGACAAAAAAAGAGTTTTAGAAGGGGTGCTAAAAGGTTACGATGACCAAACCGTTTTGGTCGAGGAGTTAAAAACAAAAAAGGAATTCAAGCTTGATAGAGAAAACATCAAGCTTATGACATTATTAATAAAGTTTGATTAAGAATAAGGAGAAATTAGATGATAAACAAGGATTTCTTTCTGGCGTTGGACGAATTGGAAGCCAGCAAAAAAATAAAAAAGGAAGCCTTTTTGGAAGCGTTGGAAAGCGCTTTGGTGACTGCTTATAAAAAGAACTACGGCGAAGCAAACGCCATCCAAGTAAAACTAAATCCCGCGCGCAACACCATAAAGATTTACGCTTGCAAGACAGTCGTGGTAGAAGTTACCAACAAAGATAAAGAAATCTCATTGGAAGAAGCTCAAAAGATAAAAAAGACCGCCAAAATCGGCGACGTAATAAGCAAAGAGATAACGCCTAAGGATTTTGGCAGAATAGCGGTCCAAACCGCGAAGCAAGTGGTAACCCAAAAGCTAAGGGATATGGAAACCCAAATCGCTTACGAAGAGTTGGCCGAAAAAGAAGACGAGCTGACCGTTTGCGTCGTAAGGCGTATAGAGGGCAAGAATGTCTATGTGGACCTTGGCAAGATTGAGGCGGTAATGCTGCCCGCAGATCAAATCCCTAACGAGAAATATAACGTAAACGATAAAATAAAAGTCTATGTAAAAAAGGTTAAAGCCGGCCCCAAAGGCCCGCAAATTATGGTATCTCGCTCTTGCGAAGGCTTTGTAAAGAGATTGTTCGAGCAAGAAGTGCCCGAAATCGCCGCGGGCTTGGTGGTAATAAAAAATATAGTCCGCGAAGCCGGTTACAGAACAAAAATAGCTGTTTATTCCGAGGATCCGTCTATCGATCCGGTAGGCGCTTGCGTGGGCAACAGGGGAATGCGCATTAATACTATAGTAGCCGAACTTGGCGGCGAAAAAATCGACGTCATTCCTTGGTGTTCCGATCCGTTGGAATACATTGCAAGAGCCCTAAGCCCCGCTAAAGTTTTGATGGTTCAGGTAAATTACGAAGACCGTTCGGCTAAAGTCATTGTGCCTGACGATAAATTATCTTTGGCTATTGGCAAAAAGGGACAAAACGCTAGACTTGCCGTTAGACTTACCGGCTGGAAGATAGACGTAAAATCCCTAAGCGCTAGCCAAAATATGGAAGAATTTAAAGATATAGAAGAAGAAAACGAAGAAAACATTGAGCTTGAAGACTTCAAGGCGGATTTGGGAGAGCTATAAAAAATGAAAGTTCCTATCAGGACTTGTATCGCGTGCAGACAGCCTCAGCCCAAAAAGCAATTATTAAGAATTGTCAAAACGCCGCAAGGCGAGATAAAGTTTGATTTCACCGGCAGGGCTAACGGCAGAGGCGCTTATGTCTGCCATAACGACCAATGCGTTCAAAAAGTTATCAATAAAAAACTCTTAAACAGAGAGTTTGAAACCAATATAGACGCGTCGGTATATACAAGACTGTTGGAAGATTATAATGAGCAAAAAAAAGATTGACACATATATCAGATTCGCGATAAAAAGCCGCAGCATAATTTACGGCATAGACAACATAAAAGCGAGGATAAGGCAGATAAAAGTTATAATAGCCGACAATACATTGGCGGAGAACTCTTTAGATAAGGCTAGATTATTATGTAGCAGAAACAACATACCGTTAGTCTTAAGCGAGGAAGAGTTAAACAAGATACTAAACACAAACAATTGCAAAATCATCGGAATAACCAATATAAATATGGCTCAGGCCATAGTCGATAATGTAGGCGAAGGTTATTTTTTGGCGGAGGGAAAGTAAATGGCAGAAATTAAAAAAACCGAAGAAATCATCGATATGATTAAGCTTTTGGCAGGCTTGAAAGACAACAACTTGCCTAAGCTTATGAATGTCGTCAAAGAACAAAAAAAGCGGCTTGAACAAATCGCGCGCGCCTTTAAGGAACTAAAGCGCAAAAAAGAACAGCAGGCTATATCAAAGAGCGCCGCGATAGAGGAAGTTAAAGAGCCCGAAGAAGAGTTATTTATTCCTGAAGAAAAAGAAAAGCAAGAGTTAAAATCGGAGCAAATCATACTAGAGCCTGAAAAAGAACCTGAAAAAGTCGAACAAAGAGTCGACAAGGTCGAGCCTGCCCAAAAACAAGAAAAAACAGCAGAGAGAACCGAAAAACCCGCCGCCAAAAAGTCAAAGCAGTTTAAGCCGGGGCAAAAAGATTCTAGACCGAAGCAAGAAAGACCTCAAGAGCAAAAGTCTCAAAAACCCGCCCCCGCGGCTAAACCCAACTTTAAAGACTCTAAGCCCGCGGCGGCCAGCGCGCCCGCGACTCCCGCGCCCGCGCATAAGCAAAAGAGCCACGATAAGAAAGAAAAGCTGTTTGAGGATAAAAAGGCTTTGAGCAAGCGCACTTTAGTAAGGCGCGGTTTGTTAGAGGACGACAGATTCGACGAGGACGAAGATTACACACCTAGATATAAAAAGCCTAAACCTAAAAAGGAAAAAGCGCCTAAGAAAGAAATCACGCCTATTAAAATCGAGAAGGCTGTTATAACTACCGAAAACCTAACCGTTAAGATGCTTTCGGAAAAAATAGGCGTTCCCGCCCAAGAGATTTTAAAGAAGCTTATGATTTTGGGCGTTATGACCACTATCAACGGCGTGGTAGACTACGATACTATGGAATTAGTCGCCGACGAATTCGGCGTTAAGCTAGAAAAGAAAATAGAAAAAACCAAAGAAGAAGAATTGTCCGAATCCATACTAGAGGAAGACAATCCCGCGGATTTGGTTATTCGTCCACCCATTGTTACCGTTATGGGCCACGTCGACCACGGCAAAACATCCTTGCTTGACGCTATAAGAAAAACCAATGTCACCGAGGGCGAAGCGGGCGGCATTACGCAACACATAGGCGCTTATACGGTAAATGTAAAGGACAAAAAGATTACGTTTATCGATACTCCCGGTCACGAGGCGTTTACCGCTTTGCGCGCGCGCGGAGCTAAGGTTACCGATATCGCGATTATCGTGGTTGCGGTCGACGACGGCGTTATGCCTCAGACCGTGGAAGCTATCAACCACGCCAAAGCCGCTAATGTCCCTATAATTATTGCTATCAATAAAATCGACAAACCCAACACCAACCCTCAAAGAATTTTAGAGCAGTTAGCTCAACACGATGTAGTCTGCGAGGCTTGGGGCGGAGATTCGCCTACGGTAGAAATTTCCGCCAAAATGGGAATAAATATTGACAAACTTTTGGACACAATATTGGCAGTGGCGGAAATTTACGAGTTTAAAGCCAACCCGAACAGAAGGGGCTACGGAACAATTATAGAATCTAAGTTAGACAAATCCAAAGGTCCTGTCGCCAATATTATCGTCCAAAACGGCACGTTAAAATTGGGCGACGCTATAGTGGCAGGCACGACTTACGGCCACGTCAGGGCGATGCAGGACGACAAAGGCCGCAATATAAAAGAAGCCGGCCCTTCAATGCCTGTTTCTGTGCTAGGCTTTGATGAAGTGCCCGAAGCGGGCGAGCTGGTTTATGTGGTAGAAAGCGAGAAACTGGCAAAACAAGTCGTTTCTGAACGTATCGCTAAGCTAAAATCGGCCGAAAGCGCTGTTTCCAACATCGTCACATTAAGCGACGTGTTTAACAAGATAAACGAAGGCAAGATGAAAGACCTCAATCTCATTATAAAAGCGGACGTTCAAGGCTCGGTCGAAGCGTTGAAAGAGTCCTTGGGTAAATTGTCCAACGAAGAGGTCAAGGTCAACATCATACACAGCGCGGTTGGCGCGATCAAAAAGACCGACGTAATGCTTGCCGAGGCGTCCAACGCCATAATAATAGGCTTTAACGTCAGGGCGGATTCAGAAAGCAAGCAGTTAGCCGAAACGTCCGGCGTTGACATAAGATATTATCGCATAATTTACGACGCGATTGATGACATTACGGCGGCTATAAAAGGTATGCTGACGCCTAAGTTTAAAGAAGTCGTCAACGGTCAAGCCGAAGTCCGCAATATCTTTAAAATTACGGGCGCGGGCATTGTCGCCGGCTGCTACGTGACCAGCGGCAAGATTTTAAGAAATAGCAACGTAAGAGTGCTAAGAGACAACACCGTTGTTTACGATAGCACCATTGGTTCCTTAAAACGCCTAAAAGACGACGTAAGGGAAGTAGCCTCCGGTTACGAATGCGGCGTAACGGTTACTAACTTTAGCGATTTTAAAATCGGCGACGTTTTGGAATCATATACTATGGAGAAGATAGAATAAATGGCGAATATAAGAATACAACGAATCAACTCTGAAATACAGCGCAATTTAAGCGAGATTTTAGGCAGGCTGAAAAACCCCGCAATTACCGCTATGATTAGCGTTACCAGGGTGGAAACCAGCAACGACTTAAAGCATTGCAAAATTTGGCTTAGCTTTTACGGCTCTAAAGAGCAGCGCGATAGCTCTTATCAGGCGGTTTTGCGCAGCGCCGGTTTTATAAGGCGAGAGCTTGCCGCCGCGATAAAAGACATACGAGTAATACCCGAATTGCACTTCTTATATGACGAATCGCAAGAATATTCGCAAAAGATAAACGAAATAATAGAGCAGATTAATACGGGAAAGAATAATGATCAATCTTGAAGGAATCAAAAAAATAGCCCTTTTTACCCACATAAGGCCTGACGGCGACGCGTTGGGCTCTATGAATGGGCTGGCTTTGGCTTTGCGAAAAATGGGTTTGCAAGTCGATTGCTATTGCGATTCAGATATACCGCCGCTTTTAAGCTTTTTGCCCAATATACATAACGTTCAAAACGGCGCGATTGACAAAGATTACGATATGCTGATATCCGTAGACTGCGCCGATGAGTTAAGGCTTGGCAAATATAAAGATTTCTTCCTAAAACATCCCGTTACGGTCAATATCGACCATCATATGACCAACACCAATTACGCTAAGGTCAATATAATAAAATCCACCTCTAGCAGCTGCGAGCTTGTTTACGAGGTGATTAAATCCTTAGGCATTTCTTTTGACGACAATATAGCGCTTAATTTATACGTTGGCACGGTTACTGACACAGGTCATTTTACCCAAGCCAACACCACAAGCGGGGCGCATTTTGCCGCCGGGGAACTGATTAAATACAATATTGATATCGAATATTTATCCCAAAAATTGTTTAAAGAAATCTCAAAAGAGAAGTTAATGCTCATTAAAGATTGCATTTCCGATATGCGCTTTTACAGCGGGGATAGGATATCTTTAATCGGCATTAATCAGGAAATGTTAAGCAAATACAATTTAGACATAAACGAGACCGAAGGCATTATTAATTACGCTATAAATATCCGAGGCGTATTAATAGGCGTCTGCTTGACCGAAAGCGCTAAAAACTCATATAAAGTCAGCCTTAGATCCAAAAACGGCGTAAATGTCGCTGACGTTGCCGCGGCTTTTGGAGGCGGCGGTCATTTGCAGGCGGCGGGATTTATGATAAACGGCTGCTACGAAGATGTTATAGAGCGTATAATCCAAGCTTGCGAAAAGGCGCTTGAGAATTATGACAGGGTTTGTTAATTTCTTAAAACCGCCCAAAATGTCCTCAGCCCAAGCTGTTTCTATCATAAAAAAACTAAGCGGCGAGCCTAAATGCGGGCATATGGGCACATTGGATCCGTTCGCTTGCGGTGTTTTGCCAATAGCCCTGGGCAAAGCCACCAAGCTCTTTAATTATTTTTTGGACAAAGAAAAATCTTATCGCGCCATTTTTAAATTCGGCATTGAGACAGATACATTTGATTTAGACGGTCAAATCATAAATACTGATGACAAAAAAATAACTCTTGACCAAATCAACCAAGTCTTGCCCGAATTCTTAGGGACGATATCCCAACTTCCGCCCAAATTCAGCGCAAAAAGAGTAAACGGAAAAAGAGCGTATGAGCTGGCTCGAAGCGGTCAAGATGTGGAACTAAAGCCATCCGAGGTTACGATATACAAAATAACCGCTCAATGCGCTGGCGACAACGAATTTATATTTGATATCGTCTGCTCAGGCGGGACATATATAAGGAGTATCTGCAGGGATATAGCCTATAAACTAAACACCTGCGCCACAATGACTTGTCTTATAAGACAAGCCTCAGGAAATTTTGAAATAAAAGACTCTAAGACTTTGCGGGAGTTAGAAAGCGAATTTAAGGTAGTAAGCTGTAAAGAAGTCTTAAAAAATTATGACAAGTGCGTTGTAGAAAACGAAAGAAACTATGTTTTAGCCATAAACGGAGCGAAGTTTAGAGCTAAGGCATTGACCGACAAATCAAAAGATTTGACCTTTTACTATAACGGCGATTTAATAGGAATAGGACAAAAAACTAAAGACAACTTATTTAAATTAGACGTAAACTTAAAATGACGATAATAACATTTGGACAAAAGATTAATAGCGATATCGCTCTTGCCCTAGGCTTTTTTGACAGCGTGCATATAGGGCATAGGGCTGTCATTAGCAAAGCGGTGGATTTCGCGAAAACGCATAACATAAAAAGCGCCGTTTTGACTTACTCAAACAATCCTTTTGACGCTTTAGGTATCGACCAAAAACTTATTTTTACCTTTGAGGAACGCTTAGAAAAATTTGAAGATTTAGGCGTTGATTTTGTTATTCATCAAGATTTCGACCAAAACATCAAGCAAAAGGACAAGCTGGCTTTCGCCGAGGAATTGATTAATATTTACGGCCTAAAATACGCCGTTTGCGGTCAAGACTATCGCTTTGGCAAAGACGGATTAGGCGATGTGGAGTTCTTAAGAGATTTTTTTGGCAGACATTCTATACAATTTGACGCCCTTAATTTTGTTAAAGAGCAAGGCTTCAAAATATCAAGCTCTGACATTAGAAAGCTTATATCGGACGGCGATATAAAACAAGCCAACAAATTATTAGGCGAGCCCTTTTATATGCGCGGTCGCGTCGCTAAAGGCAACGGCTGCGGAAAATCATTAGGTTTTCCGACTATTAATTTTGACATCAACTTAGATAAGATTTTGCCACGAAAAGGCGTTTATATCACCAAGACAATAGTTGACGGAAAAAGCTATATTTCAATAACTAATGTTGGCGACAGACCTACTTTCTCGGACAATCGTGAAACTATTGAGACGCATATTTTAGGTTTAGAAGAGAATCTTTATAATCGGGATATTAAAATAGAGTTTTATGATTATTTAAGGCCTATATCTAAATTTGAAAATATAGAGCGTTTAACAGAGCGGTTAAAGCTTGATGTAAAAGCCGCTCAAGATTATTTTAGGAGATAGTATTTATAATGATAAGATTTGGACCGGCGGGTAATTCCAAGAGTTTTTACGATTCGGGTTTAAAACACACTATTGAAGCGCCCAAGTGGTTAAAAGAAAGGGGCTTAAACGCCTATGAATACTCATTTGGTCGTGGCGTTAAGATGTCGGACGATACGGCTAAGGCAATCGGCCGCGAAATGAAAGAAAACGGAATAGAAATAAGCGTTCACGCTCCTTATTATATAAATCTAGCCACCGAAGATGACGCCAAAGCCAATAATTCGTTTAACTGGGTTATTAAATCTTTAGAAAAACTAAAACTAATGGGCGGAATTAGGTGCGTTATGCACAGCGGAACTTTGTCGGGCGCGCCTAGACAAGAAGCCCTAATGAGAATTTATAAAAGAATGGAACAGCTGCTGCTTATCTTGCAAGAAAGGCAGCTTGACGATTTAATCCTATGCCCCGAAACTATGGGCAAATACAGCCAAATAGGCACGGTGGAAGAAATCAGCGCGCTTTGCAAGATGCATCCAATGTTGATACCTTGCCTTGATTTTGGGCATATTAACTCATATATGCAGGGCAGGTTAAAGACAAAAGATGATTTTAAGCGGGTAATAGATATTGTTTTTGACACCTTAAAAGAAGAAAAGGCTAAATTTATACATATCCATTTTTCAAAAATCAAATACGGCGAGTCGGGCGAAATACATCACCTAAACTTCTCTGACGCCGAGAGCTTATTTTATGGTCCGGACTTTGAGCCGTTGGCCGAGGTATTGTATGAATATAAAATGTCGCCCGTTATAATTTGCGAATCCACGGATAATATGGCGGAAGACGCTATGGTTATGAAGCAAACATATGAAAAACTATTTTATTAATATTCAAGATTATGATAAAATAGAAAAATCAGAGGTGAAAAATGAGATTTGCCGGACTTTTTGAGGACTCTGCTGACAGTTACCTGATAATCAATCCCGAGAATAGATATTATTTTTCTGGCTTGGAGACATCTTTTGGCGGAGTAATTTTGACTCCTAACCAAAAGTTTTATATAACCGATTTTAGATACCAATACGCCGCTATGGAAGCGTTGCCCGATTGGGATTTAAGATTTGTTAAATTTACCGAATTTTACGGCGTGGTAAAGAGCATCTTAAGCGATTTAAAAGTTAAATCGGTGGCGATTGAGGAAAAATATTTGACGCACGCCGAGTTTGTGGAACTGTCAGAACAACTAAAAGGCTTTGAGCTAGTTCCCGGTTCGGATAAAATCGAAGCTTGCAGAATGATAAAAACTCAAGAAGAGATAGAGTTTATATCTAAAGCGCAAGAAATAACCGAAAAGGCCTTAGAAGCTACCTTAGAGCGTATAAAGCCTAAAATGAGCGAGCGCGATGTCTGCGCCGAGATTATTTATAATATGTATCTTAACGGCGCTGACGGCTTAAGCTTTGAGCCTATAATAGCGATGGGCGTTAACACATCCAAGCCCCATCACTCTTACACCGATTACCGCCTGGAAAAAGACGACCTTATTACATTGGATATAGGTTGCAAATATAAAGGCTATTGTTCGGATATGACACGCACTTTTACGCTGGGCGAGCCGGACAAAAAATTAGTCGAAATTTATGATATAGTAAAAAAAGCGCAGGAATACGCGCTTTCTAGCATAAAAGCAGGTATGACTGGGCACGAAGCTGATTCTTTTGCCCGAGAATATATAACTGCCAACGGCTACGGAAACGAGTTTGGACACGGTCTGGGACATTCCGTAGGTCTTTATATTCACGAAAACCCGCGCCTTGGGGTAGGCTCAACCGCCGTATTAAAAGAGAATATGGTTGTCACAATTGAGCCGGGCATATATGTTCAAGGTTTAGGCGGCGTTAGAATAGAAGATATGGTTGTTATAAAAAACGACGGGGTAGAGAATTTAACCCATTTCACTAAGAATCTTAAACTTTAAGGAGGACTTTAATTTTATGATATCTGCGGGAGATTTTCGCAAGGGCACCACTTTTGAAATGGACGGCAAGGTTTTTGTCGTAGTAGACTTCCAGCACGTAAAACCCGGCAAAGGTTCGGCGTTTGTTAGAACCAAACTAAAGAACGTTATCACAGGACAAGTAATAGAAACCACGTTCAGCCCGACTGACAAATTCCCTGTAGCCGTTATTGAGCGCAAGGAAATGCAATACTCTTACAACGACGGCGAATTGTATTACTTTATGGATATGGAAACTTACGAACAGCTTCCCTTAAACCGCGATTTAGTCGACGAAGCGCTCAACTTTATCAAAGAAGAAACCGTTGTTACCGTTCAATTCTATAAAGGCCAGCCTTTTTCTGTGGTTCCGCCCAACTTTGTCGAGCTTGAGGTTACCTTTACCGAGCCCGGAATTCAAGGCGACACCGCTAAGGCAGGCAACAAACCCGCCACTTTGGAAACCGGATATACCTTAATGGTGCCTTTGTTTATCAACCAAGGCGACATTATCCGCGTGGATACCAGAGACGGCAGCTATATGGAGCGTATAAATAAATAAGAGGTTAGCTTTTCTTCTAATAGCGCAAAGTTTTTAAGTTTTTATTGATTTTTTTAAAACAACTTCAATCTTTTTGAAGTTGTTTTTTTTATTGCTTGTCCTAACATAATTTAAATAGGTTTTTAATATCTATATTTAGAGATTAAGTTATGGGACAAGTTTATGATAGAAAAATTTTTGCCTGAATTTTTGGTCGATATCCTAAAAAACAAATTGAATTACGACTATGTTTATGAAATACGCATAAGAAGCCAACTACCTATAAGCATAAACTACGGCGGGCGATATTACTACCTAAATCCGGATGGGATAGGCGGCCCGAATGACGGCGCGATTATTACCGACCGCAAGATGCTGGAAGCTATTATATATCGAGCGGCGGAATATTCGATGTACGCGGTCAACAATCAGCTTAAGCAGTCTTTTATAACCGTTTCGGGCGGGATAAGAATAGGCATTTGCGGAGAGCTAGTAATAGAAGACCATAAAATAGTAAGCGTGAAAAACTTTACTTCGCTTATTATCAGAATCCCGCACGAAGTTTACGATTGCGCTTTAACCGCTTATCATTTTATAGCCCAAGACGAGATGTATAACACGTTGATTATTTCGCCGCCGGGCTGCGGCAAAACCACTTTTTTGAGAGATTTAGCGAGGCTTTTATCCCAAAGCGACACTATAAGAAACACCCTTATCATAGACGAAAGATATGAGATAGCGTCTTGTTATAACGGCGCGCCCCAATTGAATGTCGGCGAGTTTACCGACGTAATCAGCAACTGCGATAAGCGTTACGGCTTTGAGCAGGGCATAAGGGCGATGAGGCCGGACGTGATTATAACCGACGAGCTTGCCAACCAAAGCGATTTGGACGCGGTAAAATACGCGATTAGCTGCGGCGTAAAAATTATAGCCTCGGCGCACGCGTTTGACCATAAAGACCTTATTAATAAACCAGGCTTTGAGGAGATTATCCAAAAGAGGTTATTTGAGAGGTTCGTGGTCTTATCCAACCGCCGCGGGCCTGGAACATACGAAGGAGTATATGATTGCCATTTCAATAATATCTATATACCATAAGGAAATTATATGTGGTTGATTAAACTTGCGGGATTTTTGCTGATGACGGGGTGCGGGACATATTTGGGGTATAAATCAGGCGGCAAATACAAAAAACGAGAACGCCTGCTAAACGAAACCGTCCTGTTTTGCGACAGTTTGATAAACGACATAACATACCTTCAACTCGCGCTAAAAGATATGCTCAAAAAACGCTTAAATAATTATACGGAGTTAAAACCCGCCTTGTTTGATTATATTAATTTGATTGAGAGCAAGGCGAGCCTTAATATAGACAGCTTAAGGGAAAATATAACCCAAGGCTTATTTACAGACGACGAATTTTCGCTTTTTATTCAGCTGCTAGATATATTGGGCAAAAGCGATTCTCAAACACAAAGGGGAGGGATTTTAAGCATAAAAGAAGCGTTGTCGATAAAACAAAAAACCGCGGTAGAGGAAGCCCAAAAATTCGGCGGATTGTTTTTTAAGCTGGGCGTTTTAGGGGGATTGGCCGCGGGCGTAATTATATTGTAAGGTCATTATTTTTGAAACAAAAATAATCCCAAAAGGAAGTCGTAATGCAGGCAGGGGTAGAAATAATATTTAGAATAGCGGCTATAGGCATTTTAACCGCGGTGGTAACTCAAATACTTAAAAAGGCGGACAAAGACGAGATAGCCACGCTGGTGACGCTCGCGGGGCTTATCGTCGTGCTGCTTATGGTCATTAATATGATAAGCCAATTATTTGACACCGTAAAACAGCTTTTTAATTTATACAGGATATTTAAGGTTGTATGGATATAGTCAAAATTATCGCTATCGGCTTGTCTTCGGCGGTTATGTATTCATTGTTGAAAGACACAAAGCCGGAAATAGCGTATTTGGCGCTGCTTGCGGCGTCGATTGTCGTCTTTATGATGGTAATCGATATGCTGATAGATATTATATCCACTATTAACGGGCTTGCCCAAAAGACTGGGCTTGACACTTCTATAATAGCAAGCGTTCTAAAGATTATAGGCGTAGGTTATCTAACGGAATTCGGGGCGGGAATTTGCGAAGATATGGGCGCCAAGAGCGTGGCGGACAAGGTGTTGTTTGGCGGAAAGGTCATAATAATGTTTTTAAGCTTACCCATAATCAAAGCTCTTGTAGAGCTGATAATTGAAATATTGCCGTAAAAAATGAAAGATGTAACTCGATTAAAGGTTTTGTTAATAATAATTTTATTTTTAATGCTTATTGGGACAAGCATAAGCCCTGGTATTGTCTTGGCAAAAGATATGACCGAAGAAGAGGCGAAGCAAAAACTTCAGGAATCCATAGAAAAGCAGTTAAACAGCATAGATTTTTGGGAGATAGAGCAAATAATAAACTCATTAGACGACAAGCAAAAACAAATCTTTGGAAACTCAAGCTTTCTTAACAGGGTAAGGCAACTACTAAACGGCAATTACGAAACAAAAGATATTTTCGGCGCTATACTTTTTATATTGTTGGGAGATATAACGGCGTTTTTGCCCATTTTGGCTACGGTTGTGGGCATCTCCACGCTATGCTCGATTTTATCTAATCTTCAATTTAATTCTTCCAGCAAAGGCTCGAGCAAGGTGATATATTTTGCCTGTTACGGGGCGGTGATATTATCCGTTTCGGGCGCAATGTTTTATCTTATAACGCTTACCAAAAACACAATAGAGTCTATGCAAAATCAGATAGCGTTAATTTTTCCTATTTTATTGGGAGTCTTAACCGCGATAGGCGGGACAACCTCAGTAGCGGTGTATCAGCCTATGGTTAGCGTGCTGTCGGTTGTGATAATTAAGGTAATGGTTAACATTATTTTGCCGTTGTTTATATTCGGATATGTTTTTAATATAATAGGCAACTTGTCTTCTACCATAAAATTAAAAAAATTTACTTCCTTTGCTTCAAGTTTCTCAAAATGGCTTATCGGGATAATCTTTACAGTTTTTACCGCTTTTATGTCTATACAAGGCATAACGGCGTCCGTTCACGACGGCGTGTCTATTAGAACGGCAAAGTTCGCTATAAGCCACTACATACCTATAATAGGCGGGTATTTGTCGGACGGGTTTAATCTAATAATGGCGGGCAGCGTGTTGATAAAAAACGCTGTGGGAGTCGCCGGATTGTTTTTGCTGGCGTCCACGATTCTCGCGCCTGTGATAAAAATCATCATTATGAATTTAACCCTAAAACTTACAGCCGCGATTTTAGAGCCTTTGGCGCCCCAAGGCTTTTCGGATTTTGTGAGCGGCGCGGCTAAAAGCCTTAATATGCTCGTTGCCATAATCTTAAGCGTGGCGTTTATGTATTTTATTATGCTTCTTCTTATAGTCTGCACGGGCAACTTTATATGGGGGTAAAATATGAACTCGATTTCAAAATGGATTATGAGCATAGTGGGCGCGGCGGCGCTGCTGTTATTGGTGGATATAATAATGCCCGAGGGCGGCACCAAAAAGTATATAAGAAGCGTTATGTCTATTATTACATTATTTATAATCCTATCGCCGCTGCCGGGATTGCTAAATAAGGATTGGAGAATAGATAATTTGCTTTTTGACACAATAAAGCCCGACAATCGAATAGTCGACACAGTCTATAACCAGCAAATTTCGCTTTTGGAGGAGTCGCTAGAAAACAAATTGAGCGAGGAAGGGTATAAAAACGCTCAAATTAACATTACCGGTTATCAAAAGGATAAAGTATTAAAAATCAAAGCCGTCAGCGTAAATGTGTCCAAGTGCGGCTTAACCCAATCCGAATATGAAAAAATAAAACAGAAAATCAAAACATATTTAGACGATAATAACGTGATGGTGATTCTCTATGGATAAGAAAGTAGTCAGACAAGTCTATGTCTCAAGTTTTAGCAAGCCCGAAGAAGAAAAGAGAAAGCCTGCGGTCTCAAAGGCTGTCATTTTAGAAGATAAATCCGAACAAAACTCCGAAGCCGTTGAGAAGTCTTCAAAAAGCGCGGTCGCGCCAAAACAGGTTATATTAACCGAAAACAGTTTCGCCCCGCCTAAAAAGAGCGAAGAAAAAAAGTCATCTAAGCTGATAGAGAAAATCAAAAGCATTAAGAACTTTGAAATTTATATAGCGGTCATTTTTGTCGCGCTGATTTTGTTGATATATTTCTCTAATTTTTCTTGCTCGTCAAAAAAGACCTCGCAAGAAAGAAATTATCAATCCGCTTACGACTACTGCCAGCAAGTGGAAACCAAGCTAAAAAGGATTTTATCCACCATAAAAAACGCCGGTCAAGTAGATGTGATGATCACCTTTGAAAGCACGCCTGAAAGGGTTATCGCTTATATAACCAGCACGTCTTCAAATATTTCCGGCAACGGCGACGGCATATACAACGAAAACACAAATAATACCTCCACGCCCCAAATAATATATGTAAAGGGCGACCAAATGCCCTTAATACTAAAAGAGATATCGCCCAAGGTTACGGGCGTATTGGTGGTGGCTCAGGGCGCCGACGATGTAAAAGTTAAGATTGATATTATTAACGCCGTGTCCGTAGTGCTGGACGTAAGTCCTGACAAAATAAAAGTATTAACTATGAATAAAGGCTAAAGGACGCTAATAAATATATTATATACCAAGTAATGGAGGAAATAATTCTTATGCTTAGCAAAAAGAAAAAAATAATAATATTAGCAGGAATGCTTGTATTGTTAATCATTACAGGCGTTTTGAATGTAGTTTTAAATCAAAGCACTCAGAAAAACGATCCTACGCCCGTAGCCGCAGGCAATTTCTTTGATTCGTTTAGAAGCGATAGAGCCGAAACCCGCAACCAAACCATTGTTTACTTAGACGCCATTATCAACAACCCCGCTTCCAGCAAAGAAGACATAGCCGCAGCTCAAGCTGAAAAGCTAAGAATCGCTACCGCTATGGAACAAGAATTAATAATAGAAGGTCTTATCAAGGCTCAAGGCTTTGAGGATTGCGTGGTAACTATAGGAGCTAAAGTAAACGTTATTGTAAAAGCGGAATCTTTGACCGAAGACGAATTGATTCAAATTTTGTATATCGTAACGGAGGAGACAGGCAAACACCCGTCCGAAGTCGAGGTAATTCCTATATCATAATTTGATAAATTCTTGTTTTTATCACTGATATGTGTTAAAATGGACTTACAAATGATTGGGAGCTACGATGAGCGGTAAGAACCTGACAGGTAGCACGATTTATGGTAAAAATGTTATTTTGTCAATAATCACTCTTGCTGCAAAAGAAATCACGGGCGTAGTTTCTTTGCAAGGCAGAGGCGTAAAAATAGACATCGACGATGATAATAATATATCAGTCGATGTCTTTATTAAGATTCTTTACGGACACAGCGTCGCGGACGTTGCTTTTAGGGTGCAAGAAAATATTAAACGAAGCGTGGAAACTATGTCCGTTTATAGAGTAAAAAACATTAACGTAAATGTTTTGGAAGTGGGTTTTGAAGAAGAAAGTTGAGCGAACTTAAGAGCAAAGCCTTCATAATTCTATTATGGAGGCTACTCTAAACGGAGGAATTTGTGAAAAGACCTATAGAGAAAGCTTTAATCATTCTCAATTCTATAATAGGTTTAATATTTGTTGGCAGCGTGATAATATCCAAAATTCCGCTGCTTCGTTTAAATATATTGGACAAGTATTTAAACTATACCTTTTTAAAAGGTTGGTTATTAATATCCGCTTTCGCTTTGGCGGGCGTTTATTTAATTTTAAGCGTTGTTTTGATTGTAAACAGACCTAAATATACCAACAATTCGATATATGTTTACGGTGAAGGCAACGTTAAGGTTACCTCCCGCAACATCAAAAAATTAGCTAAAGCCGTAGTAAACGAGACAGAAGGCGTAAAATCTTCAAGAATAGATATAGAGCTAGGGGAATTTGGCAATTGCTTAACCGTCCATATGAAAATTGAAGACGGTTACGATTTTCAATCCTTAGTGGCCAAATTGCGCCCTAGATTGGAAGAAGCTATAGTCGAATATTTGGGCATTAAATTTCCTTCTTATAAGTTCGCCGACGGCAATGTATTATTTGAGTTCGGCGCGCCTTATTCGGGCGTAGGCATTGATTTGGATACTTCTTATCAAAGAGAGAAAAAGCCTATTCTAGAGTCGGAAGAAGAAAAGCCTATAGAAAAGGTTCGCCAAGAGCCTTACGACAACTCGGCAAAAAAGGTTATAGGCGACGAAGTCTATCCCGATGTTGATTTTGTTCCCGAAAAAATAGATGCAATAGAAGACAAGGCGGTCGTAAATGAAGAACCGCAGCTTGAGCCCGATCAATATTCCATTCCTTACGCCGCGCCCAATAGAAAAGTCGGATTACATACAGAAGAGCCGTTGGATGTCAAGTCTGCGCCTAATTACAAGCCTTTTGAGCAAGAGCCCGAACAGCCTAAACAAGCGCCTTTCCAATCGGCGTATGAAAACATCAATAGAGAGATACAAAAACAGTCCTTTGCCGCTACCAATCCTTTTGAAGCTAAAGAAGCGGCAAGGCCTCAACCTCAACCCCAAGTTGTTAGAACTCAGCCTAATATTCAAAAACCCGCTCCTAACTTTGACCAACAGGCTAGAGTCGCGCCTCAAACTGGACAACCTGCGTTTAGGCGTCCTTATCCGCAAAGGCCTATCGGCGTAAGACCTACGCCTCAAAGCTCCAACACCGCTATAAATCCTAACAATCCTAACCCTCAAGGCGCTAGACCTGCCCAAACGCAAAGACCTAGCGCTTCTAGGATATCTAAAGAAGACATATACGCGCGCATTAACGCTATTTTGAATAAATACTCTAATTTAGACGACGATAATAACAAATGAGCAGAATACAAGCGAGAGAAAAAGCGTTTATTTTGATATTTGAATATCTTTTTAATAAGACCAAAAGCGAAATAACCCTGAACAATATTGTTCAGGATTTATCATTTACGGACGACGATAGGGAATACATCCAAAAAGTTTACGAAGGCGTAATTAATAATTACGATAAATTAACCGAAATTATCGCGCGGTATTCCGAGGGCTTTGCCCTAAACAGAATCTATAAAATAGACCTTGGCATATTGCTCTTGGCTTTATATGAGTTATATTATATGGACGATATTCCGGTTTCGGTAACCTGTAACGAGGCTGTTAATCTCACCAAAATTTATTCTACCGAAAAAAGCCCGTCATATGTAAACGGTATTTTGGCTAATATTATTAAGAAAGAAGGAATAAAAAAATAATGAGCGCTGCTATTTTGGATGGAAAGGCTATCGCCGCCTCAATTAGGCAAGAAATCAAAGAAGAAATTGAGACTAAAGGCATCAAATGCGGGCTTGCGGTCGTTTTGGTGGGCGACGACGAGGCAAGCAAAGTTTACGTTAGGAATAAAATCAAAGCTTGCGCCGAAGTCGGCATTAAGTCTTACGCGTATTATCTACAGCAGACCACTGATGAAAGCGAAATCTTGCAACTAATAGACGCTCTAAACAACGACTCAAAGATTCACGGAATACTAGTCCAATTGCCCCTTCCTTCGCATATTAACGAGAAAAAGATTATAGCCGCAATCAATCCCCAAAAAGACGTCGACGGCTTTAGCGCGCATAATATGGGCAAGTTATTTTTGGGCGAAAGCGACGGACTAGCGCCTTGCACGCCTTTGGGGATTATTGAGATTCTTAAAAGAAGCAATATAGAAATTAGCGGCAAGCACGCGGTAATCGTGGGCAGGAGCAATATCGTAGGCAAACCCGCCGCGTTCTTGATGCTTAAGGAAAACGCGACGGTTACTATCGCTCACAGCAAAACCAAGGATTTGAAGGCTGTAACATCATTAGCCGATATTTTAATCGTGGCAACGGGAAAACAAGGCCTAATCGACGCTTCTATGGTAAAAAAGGGCGCCGTTGTCATAGATGTCGGCATACATAGAACTGAGCAAGGGCTAAAAGGCGACGTTAATTTTGAGGAAGTGTCCAAAATAGCCGACGCGATAACGCCCGTTCCAGGGGGAGTGGGGCCTATGACCATCGCGATGCTGTTGATGAACACCCTAAAAGCCGCCAAAGCCCTTATGGGAATACGATGAGAACTTACAGCGTTTACCAGCTGATTTCCTATTTAAAAAAGGTTATAGACAGCGAAGAGTTTTTAAGGAATATTGTCATTTGCGGCGAAGTCAGCGATTTTAGATATACAGGTCAAAACGCTTATTTTACCTTAAAGGACGACCAAGCCCAGGTCTCTTGTATTTTCTTTGAATACCAACCCCAAGCGTTTATTAAAGACGGCGATAAAGTCTATTGCCAAGGCTTTCCCTCGTTATATGTCAAAGGCGGAAAGCTTAATTTTATAGTGAGCAAAATTGAGCTTGCGGGCGAGGGCGAAGAATACCTAAGATTATTAAGACTTAAAGAAAAGCTTCAAAAAGAAGGCCTATTTGATAAAAAACTTCCTTTTCCTAAGTCTATAAGAAAGATAGGCGTCGTTACCAGCGCCGAAGGTGCCGCCATATACGATGTCATAAGCGTAGCGACAAGGCGCGATAAAGGCATTAACATAGCCGTATATCCCGTAAGGGTGCAGGGCATAGGCGCGGAATTTGAGATTGCCGACGCAATAAAACAGTTGGATGGCTATGACGAAGTGGACTGTATTTTGGTAACGCGCGGGGGCGGCTCTAACGAGGACCTTTCGGCGTTTAACACCGAAGAGGTTGCTAGAGCGGTAGCGGAATGTAAAAAATTTATTGTTTCCGCGGTGGGCCACGAAATAGACTACACGCTTTGCGATTTCGCCGCGGACTTAAGAATGCCCACTCCGAGCGCGGCGGCAGAGATTTTAACAAAAAATAATCTTGAATTAAAAAGCAAGATAAAAGATAATTTAAGATATCTATTAAAAGCATTAAGCGAGTTTTATAATTATCAATACTCAAAACTAAATTACTCTGTTTTGAGGCTTATTACCGCCGCGCAGAACAGGTTAAACCAAATCCGCAATATGATAATAAGCAAAGTCGTTTCGCTGCAAAATGTTTCCTTTTTTAACGATAAATATAATCTCTTAACCCAAACTATTGAGAGATTAAAATCGAGCGACCCTAAAAAAATACTCTCATTAGGGTACGCCAAGGTTTATAAAAACGGCAAAAGCGTAAACTCGTCAAAAGCTGTTTCAAGCGGCGACGAGGTTACGATGTTTTTTGAGGACGGCAAAGTTAACGCTAGTATAATATAAAAAGGGAAGATTGTTATGAAATTTGAAGAAGCAATGGACAACCTAAACGCTATTATCAAAAAACTAGAAGACAAAGACCTTGAACTAGACGAGGGAATTGAGCTTTACCAAAAAGGCTTGGAATTGGCAAAGCTTTGCTTGACATCGTTGGAGGAAGCAAAAGGCAAGATTACTCTTATCAAAAATGAGTTTTCTAAATTAATTGAAGAGCCTTTTGGAAGGGAGAATTAATGGACATTCTTTGGGACGGTTTTGAGAGAGATTTTAGAGAGTTTGAGAAATTTCAAAAGGAATATTTTATCGATAAATTTGGTTCGGGCGAATTCGCGAAGGTCGTAAGTTACAGCCTTATAGACATAGGCGGCAAGCGTATACGTCCGTTATTGCTAATAAAAACAGCGCAGGCCGCCGGCGGCGATAAAGATACGGCGTATAAATTAGGCGTCGCGTTGGAATGCGTGCATACATACTCGCTCATCCACGACGACCTGCCCTGTATGGACAATGATAAATACCGCCGCGGTTTTTTGAGCGCGCACGCGAGATTCGGCGAAGCGCTGGCGGTCTTAAGCGGAGACGCTCTCTTAAACTTCGCTTATGAGATTATTTTGGACAATGACTTATCCGACCGCCGAGTCTTAAACGCGGGAAGGATTATAGCGAAATTCGCCGGCGCAAAAGGTATGATAAAAGGCCAAGTTCTAGATATGGGCTTGACAAAAGAAGATAACGAGCCTAAGCAAAAATTATTAGAAATGTATATAAAAAAAACCGCCGGATTGTTTAGAGCGGCCGTTTGCGCGGGCGCGACGCTAGGGGATGTGGACGACAAAGAATTTAACAGCCTTGACAATTTCGCTAAAAACTTTGGCATATATTATCAATTACTGGATGATTTGTCTGACTTTGAAAACGAGCCTGAAAAGCTCACATATCCAAAAGTATTCGGATTGGAGCAAGCCGTAAGCGCGCTTCAAGAATACAAAAAACTGACTATCGACAGCCTAATAGGCTTGGAAGATAAATATCCATTTTTAAAACAATTAGTGTCTAAAGTAAGGCTTTAGAAGTGACAGCTTCAATATTTTGTTAATATATATTTATAAAACCATCTTTGAAAATATAGTTTTTTATGCTATAATATAGTCGAGGTTTAGAGGCGCAGTATCCTAGTCAGGATCTGTCAATCGAAGACGAAGTTAAAAGATCGTCAGTGGCATATCGATGAAGCTTCTTGTGATGGCTTTCGTTGCCCAAACGGGGGCTG
>DATCKE010000010.1:0-1531 GCA_036562445.1 Clostridia bacterium | reverse complement strand
TGGGATTTTAAATCGTTATATATCGCTTATTGCTTAGGCACATTAGCGAACATCGTAATATTAGAAAGCAAGTGCAAAATTATCTTAAATTACTCAAAGGAATATTTTGACCGTGGGTTGTTTAAAGCTTTGTTGCGCTTTTCTTTGCCCTTGTGCTTAAACTCAATCGCTTTTTGGTTCTTAAGTTCTGCCAATAAATTAATAGTGACTTGGATATTAGGCGAGGCTCAAAACGGTTATTTGGCCATTGCCAATAAGTTTACCGGCATAATATATCTAGTTTCTACCTGTTTTCAACTAGCTTGGCAAGAAACGGCCTATTCGCAGGAAAACGATATAAACAGCAAATCGACAGGGGAGTATTACTCAAAAGCTTTTGATTTATATACAAGAATCTTGCTTGTCGGAGTTCTAATAATCATACCGGTTATAAAAATTATATTCCCATTCTTTGTCGACAGCAGCTATAACTCTTCTGCGCCCTTAATACCCTTAGCCTTGATGGGCACTATAATGTCTATATTGAGCAGTTTTTTAGGCAGCATTTTCGGCGGAATCAAAAAGACCAGCATAATCTTTTTCTCCACGCTTTCAGGCGCGATTGTTAATCTTATAGTAATATTTTCGATAATTAAAGTCGTGGGCGTAAACGCCGCCAATATAGCCTTTTTGGCGGGCTTTACCGTCAATGTTTTATTTAGAACGATAGCGCTTAAAAAATTAATAAATATGAAAGTAAACTATTGGTATTACGTTCTCTTTGTTCCTCTTTTCATTTCGGTTGTTTTGGTGTATAATTATTGCAATTGGGTAATAAATTTAATCGTTTCTATAATCTTTAGCTGTTTTTGTTTATTGGTCTTGAAAAACGAAATAAAAATCATTTGGGGTGGAATTTCGCGAAAAAGTTCAAGACAATAACTTATTATAGCCTTGGAGGGGAAAGATGCAAGCGTTAATGCTCGCCGCGGGCATGGGAAAAAGGTTGGGTAAATACACGGGCAACAATACCAAATGCATGGTCGAAGTCGCAGGGAAAAAGCTTATAGACAGAGCCATTGAAGCAATCTCTTTGGCGGGGATAAAGAGATTTATTTTAGTGGTAGGGTACAAGAGCGAAAATCTAATTTCATATATAAATGAACATCATCAAGACAAAGGCATTGAATTTGTTTTCATAGAAAACGTCGATTACGCCGATACCAATAATATTTACTCGGCGTATTTAGCTAAAGATTATTTTATACAAGACGATACCATATTATTAGAGTCTGATTTAATCTTCGAAACCGATTTAATCAAAAAAGTCCTGGAATGCCCCTATCAAGATTTGACCGTGGTGGCTAAATACGAATCTTGGATGGACGGCACGGTCGTAACATGTCTGCCTAACGGAAATATAGAACAATTTATAGATAAAGCGGATATGGATTTTGCGTGCTTGGACAAGTATTACAAAACGGTCAATATTTATAAATTTAGCACAGAGTTTTCCAAAAACATATATATGCCGTTTTTGGAAGCCTATATG
>DATCKE010000009.1:0-25704 GCA_036562445.1 Clostridia bacterium | reverse complement strand
CTATGTTTATAGACAATATCCCCTACACCATGACTATGCTAAGCGTCGTAACGCAAATTGCCGCGATAATCGGCCACGCTCCGCTGTTGTATTTTGGTCTATTGTGCGGAGCTACCTTGGGCGGAAACTTAACGCCTATAGGAGCTTCTGCAAATATTACGGCAATCGGTATCCTAAGAAAAGAGGGATACGAGGTCAAAAACCTGGAATATATGAAGATAAGCGTTCCTTACACGCTGGCAGCCGTAATTACGGGATATCTGTTGATTTGGTTTATCTGGGCTTAAAATATAAAGACCGCCTCAAACGGCGGTCTTTTTTTTATTAGCGGTCTTAGAATTTATAACAAATCTTTGGGATCGTATTGAGGTTTTATCCAGACGTTTTCCATATTGTCGGTGATTTCTTTTTTAAATTCGTCCTGCCATTCTTGGGGAGTATAATCTTGGATAGACACCGAAATATGTTTTTCGGAGCAGCCCAAGGCCTCTTTTAGAGCGTCTTTGAGCGCTACGGCGAGTTTTTGCTTTTGGGCGTCCGTGCGGCCTTTTAGCATTTTTACGCTGATATGGGGCATAAAGAGTCCTCCTGTTTTAGATTATATTTAGTTTACCAAATTATGTAAGATTTGTGAAATATCTCCGTGCAATATGTAGTCAGCGAATGAATCGGCGGGCGTTTTTTCCATATTAATAAGCACTAACTTGTGCCCGTGATAAAAATTAAGCAAGCCGGCGGCGGGATAGACGACCAAGGACGTTCCGCCCACGATAAACACGTCGGCCAGCTCAATCGCCCTGACCGCGCCGTAATACACCGTCATATCCAAGCCCTCGCCGTATAACACCACGTTGGGACGGACGACCTGAAAACACTTAGAGCATCTTAGAGCGCCTTTTTTTACGTTTTTAAAGTCCTCTAAAGTAAACTGCTTGCGGCAGCCGACGCAATAATACTCAAACAAGTTGCCGTGAAGCTCGAACACATTGACGCTGCCCGCTTTTTGGTGCAGGCGGTCTATGTTTTGGGTGATTACCGCCTTTAGCTTGCCTTCTTTTTCGAGTTTAGCCAAGGCGTAATGGGCGTTGTTGGGTTGGGCGTTTTCGTATATTAGGTTTTCGCGGACATAGTCCGAAAACTCGTCGGGATGCGTTATAAAAAACTCGCGGCTTAGCATATACTCCGGCGAGTAATGAGTGTTGGACTTTTGGTTATATAGCCCTGTGGCCGAACGAAAATCAGGAATTCCTGACGCCGTGGATACCCCCGCCCCGCCAAGAAAGACTATATTTGAGCTTTCTTGGATTATTTTTTTGACTTTGTCAAAAACGGTTGTATCCATTTTTAACAATCCTCTGTTTATAAGAAATTTTTGTGGTTTATATAATTATAACACATTTTTAGGGCGTGGGATTTTTAGGCTTTAAAATTTTATATGTCGGCGCTTACATAAATCTTTTTATTATTCTTTAGGATTTTTCCAAATAAATCTAGGGCCTTCTTTTCCGTTGACGCCTTTTGGGATAAATCCCGCCTTTTGCAACACTTTTTGAGAAGCGATGTTTTGGGGCTCGGTTTCAGCTTCTATGCTTTTCACTCCGGGCTGGCTTGACGCCCACTTAACCGCGGCGGCAACAGCTTCGGTCATAAGCCCTTTTCCCTCGTAGCCCGGGTTCATTCCGTAGCCTATTTCGACCGTTCCGTTTACAAGCCCTTTAAAAGCAAGACTGCCGACTATCTCGCCTGTATTTAGCTGTAATAACCATAAAGTATGCCAAATACGGTTATTAGGGTGTTTTTGACAGCCTTCAAGCATTTCGGAATAAGCCGATTTTAACGCCTCGTCCTTTTCCTTTTGAATTAAGTCCTTTAATTCCTCGTCCGAAAGCGGATAAATGGTCAATCTCTCGGTTTTAAGCTTAATCATTTTCTCTCCAAGAATATTTTGTTGTCGCCGCAGAAAAAACGGCTTGGTTTTTTAACGCGGAAAACGCGGTATTATTATAACATATTTATAAAGTTGGATATAAATGCTTTTTACGCTTTGTTAAAAATGTTTTGTTTTGGCGGTAAAATGTGATATTCTTAAAAATCATAAAAAGGATTTTAAGATATGAAGCAAAAGATTTTAGCGGCGACAAACAACCAAAACAAAGCAAAAGAATTTAAAGAAATCTTAGGCGAATGGTTTGATATTATCACTCTGAAAGATTTAGATATAAAAGTCGAGCCTCAAGAGACGGGCGAAACATTTTTGGACAACGCCATAATAAAAGCCAAAGCGGTGTTTGAGGCGGCGGGGGGAAAATATCCCGTTATCGCTGACGACAGCGGTCTTGTGGTGCCCGCTTTGGGAGGAGAGCCGGGCGTTATGTCGGCTAGATACGCAGGCGTCGACGCCGACGACCAAAAGAATAACCAAAAGCTTTTAAAGAAATTAGCGAATGCATCAGACAGAAGCGCGTATTTTATTTGCGTGATTGTCTATATGGATAAAGACAATATTATCTCCGCCGAGGGCAAGACTTTTGGGGAGATTTTAACACAGCCCGAGGGCGGTAACGGCTTTGGTTACGACCCGCTGTTTTATTCTTATGATTTGAAAATGAGCTTTGGGCGGTCAAGCGCGGAATTAAAAAATCAAGTCAGCCACAGAGCTAGGGCCTTGGCGCAATTGAGAGAAAAACTAAAGGCGGTAAAATGACTACCATTGTCGTAATATCCGACACGCATTTCGGGACAGAAAACCTAAAAAAGATAGAAAATATAATCCTAGAAAGCGATTATTGCGTGTTTCTTGGCGATGGGTTGAGCGCGGTAGTTAGTTATAAAAATAAGCTAGGCGATCGCCTTGTTATGGTCAAGGGCAACTGCGACTTTTCGTCGCATCAAGAAGAAGTCGTTTTGGATATAGAGGGGCATAAGATTTTCGCCACGCACGGGCATAATTACCGCGTTAAGACGAGTTTAAATAACTTGTATTATAGAGCCAAAGAGCTTGGAGCGGATATCGCGCTGTTTGGGCACACCCATATACACTATCAAGAATACGAAGACGGAATATTATTTCTAAACCCCGGAAGTCTAAGCAGTCCGCGGTTAGGCGCGCCATCTTACGCTTATTTGATTTTAGCGCCCCAAAAGAAACCGCTGGCTAGGATTGTGGAATTGAAATAATCGGTTATTTTTTGCTTATTTCCAAAAAGGCTTTAAACAAGCAAAATATTATCCAAATCGACCAAAACATCAGCCAAAACACAAACTTCAGTTTGTTTAATATAGTTTCTCTCATTTTCCGCACACCAAAAAATCACAAGTTTTTTTATAATTGTATTAAATTTATATTAAATTTTTTTATAACTGCTTATTGAAACAAAAATCTAAAGAAGTTTCGGTAAAATAGCCTAATGAAGGCTAAGCCTATTCCCCTGCCACATTAAAACGCATAATGGTTTTAGCAGCCCGCCGATAAAGTTACGCCGACGCATTAATTTTATTATTTACATATATTGCTATTAAATAAATCTTTGACTTTTGGCTTTGGTTTGTGGTAATATATATTTCGGTTTTTTAAGCCAAAGCGTTCCCAAATTTTTGATTAAATGTTAAAAAGATAAATAAATTTGTGAGGGCTTTTGGTTTAAAATATTGGTCAAATAATTGACATAAAAATTTATAAATGATATTATATTTTGGCACTAATTTGGAGAAGGGATTCTCCTGCGGGTGTAGCTCAGTGGTAGAGTTCCAGCCTTCCAAGCTGGCTGCGTGGGTTCGATTCCCATCACCCGCTCCAGCATACGCCTGTAGCTCAGCAGGATAGAGCAACGCCCTTCTAAGGCGTGGGTCAGGGGTTCGAATCCCTTCAGGCGTGCCAGTAAGTGCAAGGTGGGTATAGCTCAGTTGGTTAGAGCGCCAGGTTGTGGCCCTGGAGGTCAAGAGTTCGAGACTCTTTACTCACCCCATATTGGGGTGTCGCCAAGCGGTAAGGCACGGGACTTTGACTCCCGCATTCGTAGGTTCGAATCCTGCCACCCCAGCCATTAAAAAACTTTATTTTTAAGCGAATATTATATATAATAATAGTAAGATTGAAAACTAAATAAACGTGATCCATTAGCTCAGTCGGTAGAGCACATGACTTTTAATCATGGTGTCCCGAGTTCGATTCTCGGATGGATCACCACTAATTTGCGGATGTGGCGGAATTGGCAGACGCGCCAGACTTAGGATCTGGTATCGTAAGATGTGGGAGTTCAAGTCTCTTCATCCGCACCATTCTCAAATTACTTTTACTTTAAGCGGTAGTAGCTCAGCGGTAGAGTGCTGCCTTGCCAAGGCAGATGTCGCGAGTTCGAATCTCGTCTACCGCTCCATTTTTGGATCTTTAGCTCAGTTGGTAGAGCACCTGACTCTTAATCAGGGTGTCCGGAGTTCGAGTCTCCGAAGATCCACCAGCATTATCCCCCCTATGTTGTTCAAAAAGAGCTTATCTCTACCAAACAGTGGCGGTAGGCCTTTAAAAAAGTAACAGCGGGGGTGTTTTTATTTTATCGAAAAAAGAGCAAATAAACCAAGGCAACGCAAGCAAAAAAGCTTGCGTTTTTTTATTTTTGGCAATGAAAGGCAGAAAATTATAACCAAATTCGCCGCTTGCCAAACGCTTGGGCTTGTTTAGATTTAATAAATATTTAAACGCGGATATGTTCTCTAGGTAAAAAAAACAGCGGCAACGCCGCTGAGATATTTTATAGACTTTCTAATCTTAGTTTAATTTCTTTTAAGAAGTCTTTTGAGTTGACCTTCTTAGGCGTTACGCCTTCTTTGTTAAACAACCCTATTAAGTCGCCTGTCATTACGCCCTGCTCTATCGTGGTCAAAGTAGCTTTTTCCAATCTTTTAGCGAAGTCGGCTAGCTCAGAGTTGTTGTCCATAACGCCCCTTCTATAAAGCCCGCCCGTCCAAGCGAATATTGTGGCGACAGAGTTGGTCGAGGTTTCTTCGCCTTGCTGGTATTTATAATAGTGCCTGGTAACCGTGCCGTGAGCGGCTTCGTATTCGTATTTTCCGTCCGGGCTTACCAAGACCGAGGTCATCATAGCAAGGCTTCCGTAAGCGGTGGCTACCATATCGCTCATAACGTCGCCGTCGTAGTTTTTGAGCGCCCAAATAAATCCGCCGTTGCTTCTGACTACGCGGCTTATGGAGTCGTCGATTAGGGTGTATTCGTAGCTTAAGCCCAGCTCGTCGAATTTTTGCTTATACTCGTTTTCGTATATCTTAGCGAATATTTCTTTAAACTTGCCGTCGTAGGTCTTGGAAATAGTGTCTTTGGTGGCGAACCAAAGGTCTTGGCGAGTGTCTACGGCGTAATTAAAGCAAGCGCGGGCAAAGCTTGTGATAGACTTTTCTGTGTTGTGCATAGCGCTTACTATGCCCTCGCCTTCAGCGAAATCGTGGACTAAAAGGGTTTTTTGCGTTCCGTCAGGATTGGTTATGACCAATTCGGCTTTTGAGCCTTTGGCGGCCAAGGATTCTACGTCTTTATACACGTCGCCGTAAGCGTGACGGGCGATTGTTATCGGTTTTGTCCAAGAAGGGATATAGGGCTTGATGCCGTCTACCAAGATAGGCGCCCTAAACACCGTGCCGTCCAATATCGCTCTTATTGTGGCGTTGGGGCTTGCCCACATTTTCTTTAGGTTGTATTCTTCCATACGCTGATGGTTGGGGGTTATGGTAGCGCATTTTACGCCTACGCCTAGTCTTTTTATAGCGTTTGCGGCGTCGATTGTTACCTGGTCGGACGTGTTGTCTCTATTAACCAGCCCTAAATCGTAAAATTCGGTGTTTAATTCTATGTAAGGTTCTAATAAAATCTCTTTAATCCAATCCCATAAAATTCGCGTCATCTCGTCGCCTTGGATTTCTACCAAGGGAGTAGTCATCTTTATCTTCATAAAAGCCTCCTTGTCTTTGGTATTATAACATACAATGCGCATTATTCCAAAATGTTTGCCAATATAAAAACAAACAAGTATTGCGATATTTTTCGCGGTTGCCGAGAGGGGGTTCAAGGGGGTTCAAGGGGGTTCAAGGGGGTTCAAGGGGCGCTAAAAATAACTATATGGATGTATTACATTTTCTTCTTTAGGATTTAGGTCGGTCAGGGTTTTGTCTTGGGCGACGGTCGCGCGGCTTATGGAGAAATACCCAAACCGGCGGCGGATTTCGTCTATGGCTTTCTCAAGTTTTTCGGCTTTTTGGAGTTTTTCCTTAGTCCCAAAGAAATCGAGCTGTTGGGAATTATCGGCGCAGCTTAAGCTTGAAACGGTCAGGCTCACATTGCGCACCGGCTTGTCAAAGGAATAGTGGTTCTCAAACAAACACATTGCCGCCTTGATTATGTCGCCCGACAAAAAGGTCGGCTCTTTTATGGTGGTCTGCTTCGCCCAATAATTTAGGTCAACGTCCTGCAACCCCAGCCGAACGCATTGGCCTTTTAGGCTTTGTTCCCTTAACCTTCTAGCCACGCTTTCGGCAAGCACTGTTACTATCATTTTTATATCCTCCGCCGAACTCAAATCCCTTACGGTGGTGGCGCTGTTGCCCACCGATTTTACGGTGGAATTATTGGGCACGACCGGAGAAGCGTCCAAGCCGTTGGCGAAAACCCAAAGGTATTCGCCCCACTTGCCCAAGTGACTTTTTAGGATATTAACATCCGCGTTGGCTAGGTCGCCTATTGTGTTTATATTAAGCTTGGCAAGTTTGGCCTTGGTAGCTCTGCCCACATACAGCAAGTTGTCCGCCGAAAGCGGGAATATTTTTTGCTTGTAGTTTTCGCGGGTTATAACCGTTATCGCGTCAGGCTTTTTCATATCCGAACCTAGTTTGGCGTAAATCTTGTTCCAAGAAACGCCTATTGAAACGGTAACGCCCAGTTCGTCTTTTATCCTTTGGCTGATTTCCTGGGCGATTTTTGTCCCCGGGCCCATAAGCCTTTGACTGCCGGTAACGTCCAGCCAGCACTCGTCAATGCCGAATGACTCTATTAAGTCGGTATAACATTGGTATATCTCCCTAACCCGCTCGGAAAACTTTAGATATAAAGGAAAATTCGCCTTGACTATTACTATATCCGGGCACTTTTGTTTGGCTTCCCAGATGACATCGCCCGTTTTGACGCCATAAAGCTTGGCTATATAGTTTTTCGCCAAGACTATGCCGTGCCTAAGCTCGGGATCGCCGCAAACCGCCACGGGCTTGTTTTTTAGCTCGGGATTGTAAAGACATTCGATTGAGGCGTAAAAATTATTCAAATCTGAATGCAAAATTACCCTGTCCATAAAAACCTAACCCAAAAAAACTAAACAGATGTTCTAAACATAAGTTTAGTTTATGCGAGAAAAAAAGTCAATATGATTAAAAGCCCAAAAACTTGTAAATTTTTGGGAAAAAATTAAATAAAAGATGTTGTTTGTTTGGCTGAACCAAGACAATTATTTTAAAACGGCGGTTATAAAATAATAGAAAAACTTTTAAGTTTATTGGAAACCACGTTTACCGACACATAACAGACGCCGTTTTGGTCGAAGTTGATATCGAGTTGAAGGTTGCTTACATCCATATAGTTATTAAACAGCAAAACTAAATCGCTTTTTAGAACCTCGCCTAAGCGGGTGGACGAAGGGCTGACTTTGTCTACAGTCAACACTCTTTTTAGCCTTTTTAGGGCAAGCTCTCTGTTTTGTTTGCTCATTGATTAAACCATCCTTTTTAGGTTTCGCCTGATTTTGCCGATGACGCCTTTGAACTTAGAGGTGCAGTCATACATTTTTTTTGTGCCGTAGTGCAGGTTATGGGCCAGTATGTCAAACGCTTTTTGGGCGGCCGAACTGCTCTTTAGGCGGATGCCCATTGAGGTATACGCCGAAATGTCGTCGTTTTCGGGAACCACTCCCAAAGGCATTACGCCCAAAAGCTCTATAATGCTGTCTATGTCCAGCATTTCGTAATTAAGGATTAAATCGCCTCTTACCCTGTTTATGACTAAGGACATATTGTCTATTTGGTAATTATGAAGGATAGAAATGACCTTGTCGGCGTCCCTTATGGCTGAAATGTGCGGCGTGGTTACTATGATAGCCTCGTCCGAGGCGGCTACCGCCCTGTGGAAGCCTACCTCTATTCCCGCGGGGCAGTCCAATAATATATAATCAAAGCTTTCGGCTAATGTGTTGACTATGTATTTTATATTTGCTCCTGTTATGTTTTTCGCGGCTTGGCCGTGAGAGGCGAGAGTGTATAAGTTGTCATACATCGTGTCTTGGATTAGGGCTTGTTTGACTCGGCATCTGTTTTCTATGACATCTATAATGTCGTAGACTATCTTGTTCTCTATGCCCATAGCGACATCTAGGTTGTTAAGCCCTATGTCTGTGTCTATTAGCGCGGTTTTTAGGCCCATTTTGGCAAGCGACATCCCCAAATTAGCGCAAACGGCGGTCTTTCCAACGCCTCCTTTGCCCGAACATATAACTATCTTACGAGCCATTACTCCCCCTCTTTTTACGCTATTTTGGTTTTTTAGAGAACTAAACCCGCAAATCTAATTATATAAGCTTAACTTGTCATCGTAAAGGCGAATTTTGTAAGATAATGTCTTTCGACATAATTACCAAAATGTTTCATTTAACCGAATATTATTTTTAAATAAAAAAGCCGCGCAATCTTATAATTTGCGCGGCTTGGAAATATATTAGTCAATTATTTTACTTAAATATTCCGTTAATTCCCGTATAAATAGAAGCGAATAACGCCACGGCGAAAATTACGGTCATTATTATAAGGTTGACCATAGCTCTTTTGAATTCGGGCGAACGGCGATGGTTTTTGGTCATCGCGCTTATGGACATTAGCATGCTTAAAAACGCCGCAGCCGCATAAACCGAAAAGCCTATTAACAAGGTCAATTCGGATTTAAAGATAAGCCCGAATATAAGCGCGATGGCGCAGGCTGTGATTACTAAGCCGACTGTTTGCCTTAAGCCGAAGTTCTTAAAATATTCCGCTAAAAAGTTTCTTTTCCTTTTGCTTTTTTTCGCGTAAGCTCTTTCCATTGATTGCTCCTAAATAATTTATACTCTAAACCAGCCCCAAAAGATAGAATACCACAAGGACTATAACGCTTATTATGTAGACTATAAACCAATTTCTTCTCTTTTTTCCGCTTTTGGACAAAACCCATTCGTAAGCGTAAACGATTACAAAAAACAGCGCGATTAAGGTAATGATTCTGGTGATGATGTCAATTATGTAACCAAAATTGGCGAATCTGCCTAACACATAATTTAACACTATCAGCGCGGCTAGGACTACTACCGCGGCCATTGAGAGACCATTCCAAAATCTCTTATTCGCCATTAAAAATTATACCTCTTAATAATTATTTCTGCTGCCCGGCTTAATCAGCGGAAGTCCTTGGGCGCATATCGGGCATTGGTCGGGCTCGTAGCTAGGTATTTCCATACTGATTAAGGACTCGAACTTAACGCCAAAGTCCACCTTGCCGCCGCTTCTGTCGACTATGGACGCTACACCGACTATTTCGCCGCCTAGGTCTTTAACAAGCTCGATAACTTCTTTTACCGAACCGCCAGTGGTTACCACGTCTTCCACCACTAAGACCTTGGTGCCCTTAGGGATAGCGAAACCTCTTCTTAACTCCATTTTGCCGTTGACGCGCTCGGTGAACACGTTTTTGCACTTTAGTTGGCGCGCCATTTCATAGCCCATTATAATACCGCCGATGGCGGGACTTGCTACGACATCAATTTCTACAGACTTAAATTTCTTAGCCAACTCAGAGCAAAGCTTTTCCGCGTGGACGGGATTGACAAACAATTTAGCGCATTGCATATATTGGTCGCTGTGTCTGCCGCTGGTCAATAAGAAATGACCTTTTAAAATACCGCCCGAACTTTCAAAAATGCTTAAAACTTTCTCTTTAGATATCATTTTATTAACTTTACCTCGCTTTTAGATCGCCTACAATTGTATTTATATCCTGTATTTTACATTCGGCCATTAGTTTTGTCAAGTCGTCGAGAATTGTAACGGGCGCGTAAGGGTTCATAAAGTTATAAGTGCCTATCTGAACAGCTCTCGCGCCGCAAAGCATAAACTCTAGAACATCTTTTGCGCTTGAAATGCCGCCCATTCCTATTATGGGAATTTTAACCGCGTTATAAACCTGCCAAACCATCCTAAGCGCGATGGGTTTGACAGCCGGGCCTGACAGACCGCCTATTCCGCGCGCCAAGATAGGCTGACGGGTATATATATCTACCGCCATTCCGCTTACCGTGTTAATCAACGATATAGCGTCCGCGCCGCTGTCTTCGGCGACTTTGGCGTTTTTCGCTATGTCTTCGACATTGGGGCTTAATTTAACTATCAAGGGTTTGCGGCAATGCTTTCTGACATTGGTTACCACTTCTTTTATGGATTCGGGCCTGGTGCCAAATGCCATTCCGCCTTCTTTTACATTGGGGCAAGATATGTTTAACTCGACCATATCTATATCGCAGTCATTAAGAGCCTCGGCGAGCTTGCAGTAATCCTCGACCGCGCTGCCCGCGATGTTGACTATTTTAACAGTGTCCAGCGTCTTTAAAAAGGGCATTTCGTGCTTGACGAATTCCTCAAAGCCGGGGTTTTGAAGCCCAACGCTGTTTAAAATGCCCATAGGAGTTTCGGCTATTCTAGGCACGGGGTTGCCTAGTCTTTTCTCGTATGTCAAGCCCTTGGTGCAGATTCCGCCCCAGACATTGACGTCGTAAAAGGTTTTGTATTCCCTGCCAAACCCAAAAGTGCCGCTTGCGGCTATCAAAGGGTTCTTAAACTCTATTCCGCAAATGTTTACAGACAGATTCATAGCGTCACCTCGTCCAGCATAAATACAGGGCCGTCAAGACATACTCTTAGGTTTTCCACGCTGCCGCCTTTATTGACCTGGCAGGCGCATACCAAGCACGCCCCCACGCCGCAGCCCATACGCTCTTCCATAGACACGTAAACCGGAAGGTTTAAACCCGCGTTTTTTACCGCTTGCAGCATAGGCTTTGAGCCGCAAACCAAAACGGCGTCAAAGTCGATTGTCTTTAAATCTTCTTTTAAAGCGTCCAAAGAATAGCCTTGATAGCCGAAACTGCCGTCTTCGGTAGCGTATACGGTCTTTTTGGACAGCTTTAAAAACTCGTCGTATAATATTACGTCTTTCTTAGACTTAAAGCCCATATATGAATAGAACTCTATTTCGGGATAAGTGGTTATCACGGGCAAGAGCGGAACAGAGCCCAAACCGCCGCCTAAAAGCGCGACCTTTTTATATGTCTTGGGCAGCATAAAACCGTTGCCCAAAGGCAGCATAGCGTTTAATCTTTCGCCCGGTTTCATTTGGGATAAAATCTGAGTGCCTTCGCCCACCACGGCGAAAACTATGGTTAGAGAGTTTGGAGTCATCTCCAAGATTCCAAAAGGGCGTCTTAAAACTTTGCCCGGCACTTGTATATGCAAGAACTGACCGCCCCTAAACTTAGGCAGGTCTTCGCCGGCAAACTCTGTCCTAAAGATTTTATCCGCTATTTGATAATTTTTTGTAATCGTCAATGTATAGTCTTTCATTTTATAACCTTGTTCAAGTCCTCTCGCATTTCTATACAAGCTTGCAACGCCGCTTCGGCGTAATGCATACCTTTATATTTATCTTTTTGGTAAGCGCATATTATTCCCCTGGAGGAGTTTACGATAGCGCCCAGCCCGTTTTGGTCAAAGCAAACTTTTAGGTCTTCAGCCGTGCCGCCTTGAGCGCCATAGCCGGGAACTAAGAAGAATACGCTGGGGAACAGCTCTCTTAGAACCTTGGCTTGCTTGGGGTGGGTGGCTCCTACTACCGCGCCTACCTTGGAATATCCGTATTCGCCTACCAAATCCTTGCCTAAATCCCTGACCAACTCTCCCACAAGCTCGTAAAAAGTCTTGCCGTCGGATAGCGTTCTATCCTGCAATTCAGCGCTTGAGGGGTTGGAGGTTTTGACCAATACGAATATGCCTTTGTCGTGTTTTTCGCAGTCTTTTATAAAAGGCTTTAGGCCGTCCGAACCTAGATATCCGTTTACCGTAACAAAATCCGCCTCAAAGCCCACCAATCTCTTGCCTTTTATTTCCACGCCGCCAAAAAACGCCTTAGAGTAAGCGGACGCTGTCGAACCTATGTCGTTGCGCTTTACGTCGGCTATTGTTATCATACCCTTTTGTTTGGCGTAAGCCAATGTGTAGGCAAACGCTTTCATGCCGGCGACGCCCAATTGCTCGTAATAAGCGACCTGAACCTTTACGGCGGGGGCTACGTTGTGAATAGCGTCTATTATGTTTTTGTTAAACTCCGTTACCGCTTGGGCGGCGTCTTCCAACGTGACGATTTTGTCCAGCATATCTTGAGGAAGATAGCTCACATCGGTGTCTAGACCTATTACAGAAGGGTTGTCGGTTTGTTTGATTTTCTCAATCAGTTTATCAATCATTATCTTCTCTCCATAATCTTGCCGTTATTGTAAACTATATTGCCTTCAACTATGGTCATTATTGCCTTGCCTTTTAGTTTCCAACCGTCAAACAGGCTGTTGTGCGCTTTTGAGAAAGTCTTTTTTGCGTCGAAGATGTATTCTATATTGGGATCTATAACGGTGATGTCGGCTAAATAGCCCGTCTTTAACTCGCCCGTGTCTTTGAGTTTTAGGATTTGAGCGGGATTGTAGCTCATAAACCTAGCTATATCCGTCCAGTCAAAACCGCGCTCAAGCAAGCGTGTGTTAAGCCCTACCGCGCTCTCTAGGCCTATAGAGCCGAAAGCGGCGTTGGCGAATTCCACGTTCTTTTCGTCTATGTGGTGCGGGGCGTGGTCGGTGGCAAGCGTGTCAATCGTGCCGTCCTTTAGGCCTTGGATTAAAGCCTCGTTGTCCTCAGGCTCTCTCAAAGGCGGGTTGATTTTCGCGAAGGTGTTGAAGTTTAGAATTTCTTTGTCTGTGGCGAACAAGTATTGCGGGCAAGTTTCGGCGGTTACTTTTACGCCCTGGCTTTTGAAAAACCTTATGAGCTCAACCGAGCCTTTGGTGCTTACGTGCGCTATGTGGATGCGCGCGTCCAAAGCCTTGGCTATTAATATATCTCTAGCCGTGCCCACATCCTCGGCGGCGCGGGATATGCCTTTTAGACCGGCGATGCTCGCGCTTTCGCCCTCGTTGACAAAACCGCCATCGCTTAAGGACTGGTCTTCGCAGTGGGAAATTATAAGCCCGTCAAAGTCTTTTACATACTCTAGGGCAAGCCTTAGCATTCTCGCGGTGGACACGGGATGGCCGTCGTCGCTGAACGCTACCGCGCCGTTGTCGCGCATAAGACGCATTTCGGCCAGCGCTTCGCCCTTTTGTCCCTTGGTTACCGCGCCTATGGGCAGAACTTTGCAAAGCCCGATTTCTTTGGCTCTATATCTGACATAAGCGACCAAAGCGGGATTGTCCAATACGGGATTGGTGTTGGGCATACACGCTATCGCGGTAAATCCGCCCGCTACGGCCGACTTTGAGCCGCTTTCTATGTCTTCTTTGTGCTCTAATCCCGGCTCTCTTAAATGCGTGTGCATATCGATTAGCCCGGGCAAAACCATCTTGCCCGTCAAATCGTATTCTTGGTCGACCGCTCCCTCGTATTTTTCGCCGATATAGGCAATGCGGTTATTTTCAAAAACCAAATCGCCTAGAAATACTTTGTCTTTTAGAACTATTTGACCGTTTTTTAATAGTGTTTTCATATGTTTTTACCTTAGATTATTATATCAAAGATGAATATATTTACCTACTATAAAGGCATAACCTTGGGTTTTTGGGGCTCTAGTCTCATAAACTCTTCCAGTTTGCCCGTCAGATACGCCATTATCGCCATTCTTACAGCCACGCCGTTGGTTACCTGCTCGTTTATGTAAGAGAACTCGCCGTCGGCAACCTGTGTGGCTATTTCCGCGCCCCTGTTGATAGGGCCGGGGTGCATTACCAAGACATCTTTTTTAGCGTATTTTAATAACTCTTGGTCTATGCCGTAGTATTTGTGATACTCCCTAATGCTGGGGAACATACCTTTATCTTGGCGCTCTAGTTGAAGCCTTAAGCCCATTATTGCGTCCGCGCCAAAAGCCGCTTCTTCTTTTGTTTTGGCGATTTTAGCGGGGAAGCCCTCCGCATCGGCGGGCATTAAGGTCGCGGGACCGCATAAGACCACTTCGGCGCCCATAGCCGAAAGCCCCCAAATATTGCTTCTTGCCACTCTAGAGTGTTTTACGTCGCCGATTATGGCTATTTTCTTGCCCTTAAATGTCCCCCATTTTTCACGCATAGTCAGCATATCCAGCAGCGCTTGGGTGGGATGCTCGTTAAGCCCGTCGCCCGCGTTGATTACCGAAGCGTTTACGTTTTGCGCCAGCAACTTCGCCGCGCCAGAAGCGCTGTGCCGCATTATCAATATATCGGCTTTCATACTGTCTAGAGTCTTGCCCGTGTCGATTAGGCTTTCGCCCTTTTTGACCGAGGAAGACTGAACCGATAGATTGATCACGTTAGCGCCTAGGATTTTGGCGGCTTGGTCAAAGCTTGAGCTTGTCCTAGTGCTAGGCTCGTAGAACATCAAAAAAACAGATTTCCCGTTTAACAGAGAAATCTTTTTTTGACCGTTTACCAATATTTTTTTCATCTTGGCGGCGCCGGCTAGGATTTGCGTGATAAATTCCTCGGACGCGCCTTTTAATCCTAATAAGTCTTTTTTATACATACTTCTCAACTATCTTTTCCGTAATATTAGATTGTTCGACCACTCGAGGAGTTATTCTCAATGCGCTTACTTTGCGTTGTCTTATTAATTTTCTGGTCAAATTTTTGCGCCTAAGTTTCATTTCCAATACCCTAAAAGATTTTCTATCCCTATCGCATTAAAAAAGGTGCAAAAGTTTAACTTTTGCACCTCGTGCTGACTTTTTTGAAATAGCAATCAACGCTTTTAAAGCTAGCTTTAAATGATATAAAAAGAAGCTTTCCAGCGTTCATTGCCTTTTTCTCCCTTTTTATTTGGCAATACTATATCATTTTTTTCTAATTTTGTCCATTGATTGCCCTTAGTTTTCGCAAAATCGCCTCGAAATACTCGGGCAAGTCAGCGCAAAAGCTCATACGCTTGTTTTGGGCAGGGTGGTCAAATTCCAGTCTATACGCGTGCAACAGCTGGCCTTTTAGTTCCTTAAAATCTTGGGCTTTTGGGCCGTAAACCATATCCCCTACGACCGGGTGGCCGATTGATTTCGCGTGAACTCTTATCTGGTGCGTCCTGCCTGTTCCCAGCTTAAACTCCGCGTAAGTGTATTTGTCAAACCTTTCTAAGACCGTGTAATATGTTATAGCGTATCTGCCTTGGTCGGGGCCGGCGGTCGTAAATTTTTTTCTGTCTTTGGGGTCGCGGATGATGTTTTTTTCTATCACCCCGCCGTCTTCTTTAATCACGCCGTGTAATAACGCCCTATAAATCCTTACCGCGGTTTTTTGGGCTATTTGTTGAGCAAGACTTAAATGCGCGCAGTCGTTTTTGGCTATGACTATAAGCCCCGAAGTGTCCTTGTCCAGCCTGTGGACTATGCCAGGACGGATTGGATCCGAGCTTAGGGAGTTAAAGCGATACATTAAAGCGTTGGCCAAAGTGCCGCTGTATACTCCCGCGCCGGGATGAACCACCATACCCTGGGGTTTGTTGATTACGGCCAAATCTTGGTCTTCGTAAACTATGTCTATGGGGATATTCTCGGGGACTAATCGCGTCGCAGGCTCGTCGGGGAAGTTTATTTCTACTACATCGCCCGCTTTTAGGCTCTTGCCGGATTTTACTCTTTGCCCCGCCACTAAGATATTGCCCGAATCTATGAGTTTTTTTATTTGGGAACGGGTAATATCCAAGACTTCGGTTAAGAATACATCTAACCTGTCGTTGTCCTTTTCGGCGATTATGATTTGCTTTTCCATTTTATTTTTGGGTTTCTTTTTTGTAAGGGCCTATGATTACGCCGATGATTAGCAAAATTGTTCCAACGGTTATCGCGGCGTCGGCTACGTTGAAGATAGCGAAACTCTCGCCGCCCAAAACAGGGATGTTGTATCCAAAATAAATAATCTGTATAAAATCCCTTACCTTGCCCAACGCCAGGCGGTCCACTAAGTTTCCTACCGAACCGCCCATTACCAAAGCGAGAGCCACTTTAAGCAAGACCGTCAGTTTTTCGCAATCGTATAACAAATACAGCAGCATAGCTATTAAGGCTATGGCTGTGATTGTTATAAATACCCAGCGCTGCCCCTCTAAAATAGAAAAAGCCGCGCCTTCGTTTAGCACATAGGTAAACGCCAAGAAGTTGGGGATTAAGATTACGCTTTGGTTTAGGGAAAGCTTGTTCTCAATTATGGACTTTGTCAAAAGGTCGGCGAAAATTACCGCGACCATAATAACCAAAGGCAGCCAAAGGCATTTTAAAAAGTCCTTTAGGCTGCGGTTTTTTATTCTTTCCAAATATTTTTGAAATATATTCATCATTAATTAACTTTACCAAAAAAATACAGGTATGTAAAGCGTAAAATCAATTAAAAGAATTATACAAGGTGTTGCTCGGTTTTAATATTCACAAACAGCGGCGAAATTTTTCTTAGTTCCTCGACGCATTCTTTTAAGGTTGATACGGTATAGTCTATCTCTTCTTTGGTATTATATTTGCCTATGGTAAACCTTACCGAGCTGTTGGCGAGCTCCTTGGGAACGCCCATAGCCATTAAGACATATGAAGGCTTAAAACTGCCCGCCGTGCAAGCCGAGCCCACGCTCGCCGCGACGCCTTTCATATCCAGCATATTAATCAAGCTCTGGCTGCTGACATAATCAAAAGTGAAATTGACATTGCCGTCCAGCCTTTGGGTTCTGTGACCGTTTAGCTTGACATAGGGAATATTTTTCTCGACCTGCTCTATAAAATAATCTCTTAAAGCTCTTACGCGATCGCTGTTTTTTTGCCTGTCTTTTACGGCTTTAGTTATCGCCTCGCCCAAGCCTATAATAGCGGGAACATTGGACGTGCCGCCCCTTTTGCCTCGCTCTTGGTTGCCGCCCGCGATGAGTCTGCCTATTTTAACGCCGTTTTTTATATACAGCGCGCCTATGCCCTTAGGGCCGTAAAATTTATGCGCGCTTAGGCTGAGCATATCCACGCCTAAATCGCGTGCGTTTACATCCAGCGTTCCAATAGCTTGGACGGCGTCAGTGTGGAATAATATGTCTTTGTTATAGTCTTTTACGGCTTGGCAGATTTCTTTAATAGGCTGAATAGAGCCTACCTCGTTGTTGGCGAGCATTATTGACACTAAAATAGTGTTCTCGTCCAAAACCTCTGTTACGCTTTTTGGGCTGATAATTCCGTCTTTGTCGGGCAGGACTTGGATTACTTCCACGCCCTGCTCTACCAAATCCTCGCCGCAGTTTAAAACGGAAGAATGCTCTATAGCGCTGATAATTATTCTCTTTTTGGGTTTTTGGGAAGAAAAAACCGCCCCTCTTAACGCCCAGTTGTTAGCTTCCGCCGCTCCGCAGGTAAAGTATATCTCGTTGTCCAAAACGCCCAAGGCGCTTGCTACTTGTTCTCTTGCCTTAATCACCGCGAACTCGGCTTGCTTTCCAAAGGAATGCTGGCTTTCGGGATTGCCAAATATTTCGCAAAAATAAGGCTTCATCGCCTCAAAGACGCTTTCGTCAAGCGGCGTGGTGGCCGCGTTGTCTAGATATATCTTTTTCATATTTTTATATTATCCCCAAAAATCAGCATTTATAATCATCGATTAGGTCTTGCAGGCTGTGGCTGTCTAACAAATTATTTATCTCGGCGTAAAGCTTTTTGAGTATATTTCTGTTGGGGCAGTATTGGTCGTCGCATTCGTCAGCTATGCAGGCTGTTATCTCTAGATTATCTTCCAAGGCCCTGAAAATCTCGCCCACCGTTATTTCGGAAGGCTTTTTAGAAAGGCTGTATCCTCCATACAGCCCTCTAGTCGATTTTATTATTCCGCTTTTTATAAGCATATTCATAAGCTTCTCAAGATACTTGGGCGTAACCCTAGTCCGCGCGGACAGCTCGGACAAGGTCAAAAAATTGTCCTTGCTAAGCGCCAAAATAAAGCACGCTTTAAGTCCGTATCTAGCCTTGGTCGATAATTTCATATCTTACTTAAAATCCTCGTTAGGATTTTATATTAATATATCGTTTTGGTAAAGCGGAAACTTGTCGCACAAGGCGATAACCTGCTCGGCCACCTCGGGAATAGCGCTTTCGCCCTCGATTATAACTCTAGACAAGAATCCGCCGATAAGCTTCATTTCGTTTTCTTTCATTCCGCGCGAGGTTACCGCGGGCGTTCCTACTCTAATTCCGCTTGTTATCATAGGGCTTAGTTTGTCGTTGGGCACGGCGTTTTTGTTTACGGTGATATGCGCCCTGTCCAGCCATTTTTCGACTTCTTTGCCGGTGCGGTTTTTGTCGGACAAGTCCAATAACATTAAGTGGTTGTCAGTGCCGCCCGAGACTAGTTTTAAGCCCTTTTCTGTTAATGTCTGCGCCAAGACTTTGGCGTTTTTGACTATTTGCTTTTGGTATTCCTTAAACTCAGGAGTCAAGGCTTCTTTTAGCGCCACCGCTTTAGCCGCAATTATATGCATCAAAGGTCCGCCTTGAGAGCCGGGGAATACGGCTTTGTTTATTTTCTTTATGATTTCTTCGTCATTGGTCAAAATCAAGCCGCCTCTAGGGCCTCTTAAGGTCTTATGAGTTGTGGTCGTGACCACGTGGGCGTAAGGCACGGGGCTCATATGCTCGCCCGCCGCCACCAAGCCCGCAATATGCGCCATATCCACCATTAAATACGCGCCTACCGAATCGGCTATTTCTCTAAAGCGCTTAAAGTCTATAGCTCTAGGATAAGCGCTAGCGCCCGCCAATATCAGTTTGGGCTTGTGAGTTTTTGCCAGTCTTTCTATCTCGTCGTAATCTAGTCTTTCGGTTTCGGCGTTTAATCCGTAAGAAACGATATTATAGTTGATTCCGCTGTAGTTTACCGGGCTTCCGTGGGTTAGGTGTCCGCCGTGGGCTAGGCTCATTCCCAACACTGTGTCGCCTGTGTTTATAAGCGCCATAAACGCCGCTAAGTTGGCGTTAGCGCCGCTGTGGGGTTGGACATTGGCGTATTTTGCGCCAAAGAGTTGTTTGGCTCGCTCTATCGCTAAGCTTTCCACTATGTCAACAAACTCGCAGCCGCCGTAATATCTTTTTCCGGGATAGCCTTCGGCGTATTTGTTGGTAAGGTGCGTTCCCGCCGCCGCCATTACCGCAGGGGAGACAAAATTCTCGCTCGCGATTAACTCAAGGTTGTGTCTTTGGCGCGCCAACTCCTTTTGCAACGCGTCAAAAACCTCGGGATCGCAAGCCCTGAGGGTAGCAAAATCAATCATTGAAAAACCTCGCTATGTATATTAAAATTTTGTTTTCCCAAAGTGTTTTAAAATTAAAGCCCTAAGTAACTCGACGCAAAAAAATCAAAGGTTTTGGTTGATAAAGTCTATTATGGCCGTCTTAGATTTTAGTCCGATTAGGCTTGCCACATTCTTTCCGTTTTTGAATATCATCAGGGTAGGGATAGTCATAACGCCGTAGCTGCGAGCGGTATCGATGTCCTCGTCCACGTTAAGCTTCGCGAACACGACTTTATCGCCCATTTCTTTTTCGACTTCGTCCAAGATAGGCGCCAAAGCCTTGCAAGGGCCGCACCAATTGGCCCAAAAATCCACTACCACTGTTTTTTCCGAATTAAGAACTTCTTGCTGAAAATTGTCTTTATTTAAAGTTATCATTGTGTCTCCTCCGTTTGCGATGTTTGCTCGTGGACTCTTATTATTTTGGGCGCGAATTTGTCTTTTTGGGCAAAGACTTTATCCAAAACAAACACTATTAAAAAGCCCACCAATAACGCCGCCGCCGCGGTTACTATGGAATATAATTCGCTAAAAGAAGCGGCGCTTGCGATTATCACGCCCAAAAGCAGAGTCAAAATCGGTATTCCAAAGACTATTAAATAAGAAAGAGTTACGGCCTTATGAGAAATCTCAACTTCGACAATGTCGCCTTCTTTAGCGTTTAAATCGTTTTTTAAGGTAAGGGTAACATTGCCGCCCGCGCCAGAACACAGCCCGCATTTGTCGCAAGCCGATGTCCTTTTAAACTGCACTTGGACTTGGTCGTCCATTACTGCCGTAACTTTTCCTAACTCAAGCATTTTATTTCCTTATCACTCTGTCTTGACTATTTTTATTGACAGTTCCTCAAGCTGACGAGGCTCTACCTTGTCGGGCGCTCCTGTCATTAGGTCGGACGCGTTTTGAACCTTGGGGAAAGGTATTACGTCTTTTATATTGTCAGTCCCTGTTAAATGCATTACCAATCTATCCAAGCCAAACGCTAATCCGCCGTGAGGGGGCGCGCCATAGTTAAACGCGTTTACAAAGAAGCCGAATCTATCGGCGATTTGCTCGTCGGATAACCCTAAGACCTTGAACATCCTTCTTTGAATCTCTCTGTTAAATATTCTCAAGCTGCCGCCGCCTACCTCTGTGCCGTTGATTACTAAGTCGTAAGCTTTAGCGCGCACCTTGTGGGGTTCTTTTTCCAATAAGTCAAGGTCTTCGTTTTTGGGGCTTGTGAAGGGGTGGTGTTTAGCCACATAGCGTTTTTCTTCTTCGCTGTATTCTAAGAGCGGGAAGTCGGTAACCCAAAGCACTTCGTATTTGTTTTTGTCGATTAAGCCCGCTGTTTCGCCTAGCTTTAATCTTAGAGCGCCTAAAGAGTCAAAGACTATCTCATCTTTGTCAGCGCCAAAGAACAATATGTCGCCTACCTCGGCGTTGGCGCGTTTTAGTATGGCCTGGACGATTTCTTCGGGCATGAATTTGGTTATTACGGACTGGATGCCGTCTTCTTTTATGGCTATCCAAGCCAAGCCCTTGGCTTTGTAAATCTTAACGAAATCGGTCAGCGAGTCAATGTCCCTTCTGGACAAGATAGGGTTGTCGCCTTTTATAAAGCCTTTGGCGTTTATCATACGCACGCTGCCGCCGTTTTTGACAGCGTCCATAAACACCTTAAAGCCGCAATCCTTAGCTAAATCGGATATATCTATTAGCTCTAGCCCAAAGCGTGTGTCGGGCTTGTCCGAGCCGAACCTGCTCATAGCTTCTTGATAAGGCATTCTGGTGATTTTTTCGGGCAGTTTTATGCCTTTTATCTTCTCAAATATTTCCTTAACCATTCCTTCCGCCAAGGTCATTACGTCTTCCTCGTTGTCCACAAAGGACATCTCAATGTCGATTTGGGTAAACTCGGGTTGGCGGTTGGCTCTTAGGTCCTCGTCTCTAAAGCATCTGGCTATTTGATAGTAGCGGTCAAGGCCCGCTATCATTAATAATTGCTTATATAATTGGGGCGATTGGGAAAGCGCGTAAAAGCTGCCGGGGTGAACTCGGCTGGGCACTAGATAGTCCCTAGCGCCTTCGGGCGTGGACTTGCCTAAATAAGGAGTCTCGATTTCCCAAAAGCCGTGCCTAGATAGATAATCGCGCGAAATCTTGCACACCAGGTTTTTTACACGCATTATCTCTTGAAGCTTGGGCGTTCTTAATTCTAGATATCTATATTTCAGCCTTAAAGGCTCGTTTACTATCTCGACATTGTCTAGGTCAAAGGGCAATGTGTCGGCGTCAGATAAAATCTTAACGCTGGTAGCCAAAAGCTCGATATTGCCCGTTTTGATTTTGGGGTTGATAGTGTCTTCAGAACGGCGGCGTATCTTGCCTTTAACGGCGATTACATACTCGCCTCTTAGTTTTTCCGCCTTATAGAACTCGTCTTTTATAACCGAGGAGTCAAATACGATTTGCAAAATGCCGCTGCGGTCTCTTAAGTCCACAAAAATCAATCCGCCAAAGTCTCGGCGGTTGTGAACCCATCCCATAACTATTGTTTCTTTGTCGATTAAGCTTTCGTCAGCTTCGGCGGCGTAACATGTCCGCTTCCAATCACCTAGAAATTCAGTCATTTGAACTATTTTAGCTCCTTAAGTATAGTTTCGATTATGTTTTGTCTTGCGACTTGTAATGTATTGCCGTTTCGCATATTTTTTATAGGATAAACGCCCGACTTAAGCTCGTCGCCGCCTATGGTTACGCAAAATTGGGCGCCTTGCTTGTCGGCGTATTTTAACTGCGCTTTTAGGCTTCTGCCCGTCTGGTCGTAGTCCGCGCTTATTCCCGCTTTTCTTAGCTCGCCTACTAGCTTAATAGCTTCGTCGACCAGTTCGGCGTCGGCGTAAGCCACAAACGTTTCAAGCTTATTCGCGTCTTCTATGTTAATGCCGGCGTTTTCGATAGCCAATAAAAGCCTTTCTAAACCCAGTCCAAACCCTACGGCCGGCGTAGGCTTGCCGCCCAGCGATTCTATAAGGTTGTCGTATCTGCCGCCGCCGCAAATCGTTTCCTGCGCGGAGTTTACGGTTTGGGGTATAAACTCAAACACGGTCTTGGTGTAGTAATCTAGCCCCCTGACTAGGTAAGGGTTGACCGTATATTTTATATTGTTATCGTCTAGAATGGATTTTAACCTTTCAAAGTGCGCTTTGTCTTCTTCGCTTAGGTAATCTATGGTCTTGGGCGCGTCCGCTAAGACGCTTTTGCAAGAGGCAAGCTTGCAGTCCAAAACTCTTAAAGGATTTTTTTCTATCCTGGTCTGGCATACAGGACAAAGTTTGTCCGCGTTTTGGGTTAGGTATTCTTTTAGTATCTTATTATAATTTTTGCGGGCTTCGCCGCTGCCTATGCTGTTTATCTCAAGCTTTAAGCTGTTCATTCCGACCGCTTCCAAAAAATCCTTAGCCAACGTTATAACTTCGGCGTCCATTTCAGCGCCCGCCGCGCCGAAAACCTCCACGCCGAATTGGTGAAACTGTCTTAACCTGCCCGCTTGAGGCCTTTCGTATCTAAAAGCGGGGGTTATATAATACATCTTAACGGGCAAAGTTGAATTGGATAGGGATTCTATAAAAGCTCTTGCCACGCCCGCCGTGCCTTCGGGCTTAAGAGTTATAGACCTGCCGCCTTTGTCCAAAAAGGTATACATTTCTTTATTGACTATGTCGGTAGTCTCGCCTACGCTGCGCTCAAACAGCTCGGTATGCTCAAAAATAGGCGTCCTTATTTCTTTTAAGTTATAAAGGCGGGTGATTTTTCGGGCGATGCTTTCGACAAACTGCCATTTGAAACTCTGGTCGGGCAAGATATCCTTGGTGCCCTTGGGTATGCTAATCATAATAATTAATTATATGACAAGCTTATAAGCTAAGTCAAGCATCCTAAGAAATGGTAAATAATCTTAATGATTATAAAAATAATAATATTAAACGCTAAATAAAAGCCAATGTTTGTAAAACCATTATATATTAAAACTAAAAAAATACAAAACTTTGAGAATTAATTGACAAAATTTTACTTTCTAGTATATCATTAAGTTAAAGCAAGGTTGTGGCTTATGCTCGCGTTAAATGCTTGTTATATTATTGTTAGGCAATTAATAAGCTTCAAGGGTGGAAAGCTTTTTTCTGCCCTTTATTTTTAGGAGGACATATGAAACTGACTTTTTTGGAAAGCCTTGAATACGCGTTGTTCGTTTTCATAATGGCTGTAACAGTGTTGTTTACGCTAAGCCTTCTCTTTAAGCTGTTTTCTTTTGTTATGGATAAGATTATTAAAACCGATTTTAAGAAAAATCTGACAGGTTTTTTTAAAAAGAAAAATGACGCGCCTATAAGCCAATCCGAACTAGAAGGTCCTGTATTCGCTACCGTAACGGACGAGGAAGGCAACCAAAAACATTATAAGCTTGCTTCCATCAAAGAACTAAAGGAGAACGACCAATGATTATCGATTCTTTAAAGACCTTGTGGCAAGATTCGGGTTTCGCGAATATGACTTGGCAGCAAGCCGTTATGATTGTTATAGCTTGCGTGCTGTTGTTTTTGGCGATAGTGAAACAATACGAGCCGCTGCTTTTAGTCACCATAGCTTTTGGTATGCTGCTTGCCAACCTTCCTAAAACGGGATTAATGGCGAAAGCTGTAGGCGACGAAAACGGCGGTTTGTTATATTATCTATATCAGGGCGTAAAATTAGGCATTTACCCTTGCTTGATTTTCTTAGGCATAGGCGCTATGACGGATTTCGGCCCGCTGCTTGCCCGTCCTTCAAGCTTTTTGTTGGGCGCGGGCGCGCAGTTTGGCATAAGCGTGGCGTTTGTAATAGCGTCTTTATTAGGATTTAACGCTTTTGAGGCAGCTTCCATAGCGATTATAGGCGGCGCGGATGGTCCCACGGCTATATATTTGACAACCAAACTTGCTCCTCACTTGCTGTCGGCTATAGCTATCGCGGCTTATTCTTATATGGCGTTGATACCCATTATTCAACCGCCTATTATGAGATTGCTTACCACCAAAAAAGAGCGCGCGGTTGTCATGGACCAACCCCGCAAAGTTTCCAAAGCCGAAAAGATTTGCTTCCCTATCTTGGTTACCATTGTGTGCATACTCTTGCTGCCCTCTGTCGCCCCCCTTATCGGTATGTTTATGCTGGGCAATCTATTTAGGGAATGCGGCGTGGTAGATAGATTATCCGATACAGCCCAGAACGCTCTTATTAATATAGTTACTATTTTCTTAGGGCTGACCGTAGGCGCGACCGCTACCGGCGACACATTCTTGACCTGGAATACTATTAAGATAATTATTTTAGGTCTTACTGCCTTTATGTTCAGCACCGTAGGCGGATTGTTATTTGGCAAACTGTTGTATGTATTATCCAGAGGCAAAATCAATCCCCTTATCGGCTCGGCGGGCGTTTCGGCGGTGCCTATGGCGGCTAGAGTCTCCCAAAAAGAAGGTCAAAGAGAAAATCCTAACAACTATTTGTTAATGCACGCTATGGGACCTAACGTAGCGGGCGTTATTGGCTCGGCGGTTATGGCCGGTATGTTCTTGGCGTTGTTTGGAAATTGATAGCTTATTACATAAATAATAAAAATCTCATAACCGTAAAAGGTTATGAGATTTTTTTATTTTTGACCGCGTTTTTGATTGCAAAAAAACTTTGAGTATGCTTAAATACTGATTGATAAAGTTGGATATTATTTTTTTATATTCCAGCGCTCCTTAAAAAGTTAATAATGGTAAAAAATTATAAAAATTTCTTAAAAAAAAACGACTTTAAATACTTGACCAAAACCGTCAAAATGCTCTATAATTTAACAGTCGTTTGAGATAAGCTAGTTTTTTTGGGGGTATAGCTCAGTTGGTAGAGCACCTGCCTTGCAAGCAGGGGGTCAGCGGTTCGAATCCGCTTACCTCCACCATTTTTTAACTGAAAGTTTTTTTTTAAAACCTTATATAGGAATGTAGCTCAGCTGGTTAGAGCACCACCCTGATA
>DATCKE010000007.1:0-4197 GCA_036562445.1 Clostridia bacterium | reverse complement strand
GATATCCGAAATGAGCGAAAAATACAATATTGACAAGGACAAGCTTATAGACCTATTCAACGCCTCTATTAAGAAAAAGATGCCCACGCTTGAGCAGTTAAAGCCGCTTATTACGCCCTTGTGCGCTATGGTGGAGCTATTATATTTAGAGTCCATTATGAAGGCCGACCAAAACAAAGACACGCGGACGGACAGTATTTTTAACAACCTTATGCTGTATCTTGTCGAAAACTACAACCGAGATATAAAGATGGACGAGATTTCTAACGCCCTGCACTACTCAAAATCCTATTTAAGCCATCTGTTTTTTGAGAAAACAAAGATGACTATTATGAGCTATGTTACCAAGCTGCGCATTTCCAAGGCTAAGGATTTGCTAGCTAATTTCCAGTTCTCTGTATCCGATATAGCCTTTCAGGTGGGCTATAACGACGCCAATTATTTTACCAATACATTTATCAAGCACACGGGCGTATCCCCCACCCAATACCGCAAAATGATAAGAAACAATCAGCTCTTAGAAAACGCTAAACCGATTTAATCGCAATTTAAAATAATATTTCCGCATCATAAAAGGGCGAAAGGTTATAATCTTTCGCCCTAATTTTTTATTATGCTAGACCTATCGCTCGCTCTAGCCGATATCAAACAATCTTTTTAATAAATCCTTTTTTACAGCGTTTTCGTCCACGCTTTTTGCCACAAAGACTATGCTGCCTAAATTTTTTGGATAAAGACCGGATAATTCTAGATTTACCGTCCAGCCTCGGGTTACCTCGCCCTTGGTCTCGACTTTTACTCTTTGGGGCACGAAATGCAAAACTTGCGGGTGGGTTATCGCGTATAAAGCCAAAGGGTCGTGCAGTGTTATCCCGAACTTTCTTATGTCCATCCAAGTTTTGGCCATTTTGGATAGATAGCCTCTTAGGGAGTCTTCGTCAAACGACATTACCTTGAGCGTTTCGTCATAGCCTAGCCTTGTGGGTATAGTCACATCTGTGCCTACGCAGTAAACCGAAAGTCCGGACTCAAAGACGATTTTAGCCGCCTCGGGATCGCAGAATATATTCCACTCGGGGCGCGGGGCAAAAAACGCGCCGCCCATAAGCACGATTTTGGAAATTTTTTTCATAGTATCAGGCGAGTCTTGGATTGCGCGGGCTATATTGGTTAAAGGCCCTATCGCCAAGATTGCCAGCTCGTTTTGGTATCTTTGAGCGCAATCTAGGATAAATTTTACCGCAGCCTTTCCGCTTTTGTCCTCGCTTTCGGGCGTAAACTCCGGACGCTCTAGGTCGGGTTCATACATCATAGTATGAGCTTCGCCGTCCAGCTCTTTCGCTAGAGTGTCCTTGCTGCCGGCGTAAACGGGAACGCTTATGCCGGTATACGACAAAAGTTTTTTAGCCAAGCGGGCTCTTTCGGCGGTGTTGTGAAACACTGTGGTTATTCCTATTATTTCTACGCAATCGGTTTTGGCAGCAAGCGCTATAGCCAAAGCGTCGTCTATATCCGCGCCTATATCGGTGTCGATTAAAAGCTTTATTTTTTTCATAATAACCTCAACATTATTATAATGGACAATAATAATACATTATCGCCCAAAATCAATGGAATATTTTACATAAAATCTATAATAAAGTATTGAATTTTATAAAGTGTTAAACCGGGCAAACAATATTGTTGGCGACCGCTCTAGCGATGAGGCCTATAGAAAGCCTGCAAAACGCCCAAATAGCATTCTTGTTTTATTGTAAAAACATATTTGTTGATTTAATAAATTGACTTTACACATAACTTCGTATAGTATTGATAATATAATATCAAGCATCAAACGGGAGAATTAAAATGTTAGAAATAAGAAATGTCACTCGCATTTACAAGCCTAAAAAAGGCGTGCCCGTTAAGGCTTTGGACAACGTCAGCCTAAAGTTTCCCGAAAAAGGTATGGTCTTTATTTTGGGTAAATCGGGCAGCGGTAAATCTACCTTGCTTAATATCTTAGGCGGATTGGATAGAGCGGATAAGGGCGAAATAATTATTAAAGGCAAGTCCAGCAAGGACTTTACCCAAAGCGATTTTGACAGCTATCGCAATACATATTTGGGATTTGTTTTCCAAGAATATAATATTCTTAACGAATTTACCGTAGGCGCCAATATAGGCTTGGCTTTGGAACTTCAAGGCAAAAAGGCTACCAATCAAGAAATTAACCGCATACTGGAAGAAGTAGACTTAGTCGGATACGGAAACAGAAAACCTACCGAGTTATCCGGCGGTCAAAAACAGCGCGTGGCTATAGCAAGAGCGCTTGTTAAAAACCCCGAGATTATTCTAGCGGATGAGCCTACCGGCGCTTTGGACAGCAAAACGGGCATACAAGTCTTTGAGACGTTAAAGAAGCTCTCAAAAGACAAGCTGGTCATAGTCGTTACTCACGACAGAGAATACGCCGAATATTACGGCGACCGCGTTATAGAATTCAAGGACGGCAGGGTTATAAGCGACATAGAAAAATATATCGCGCCCAGCTTAAAGAAAAACCCTAACCTAAGCATTGTAGACGACAAGATTATTACCATTAAAAAGGGCTATCAATTAACCGCCGAAGACGTAAGGATAATAAACGAATATATCAAAGAGCATAACGCGATAATCTCGATAGACGATAGAGCCAACGAAGACTTAAGAAAGTTCGCAAGAATTGACGAAGAAGGCAACAAAGAAGCGTTTAAGGAAACAGACGAGAGCAAAATAAAAATCAGCGAGGATAAAAAGTTTAGGCTTATTAAAAGCCGCTTGCCTTGGAAAAACTCGGTTAGAATCGGCGCGAGCGGTCTAAAATCCAAGCCGTTTAGATTGGTTTTGACTATAATATTATCTGTCGTCGCGTTTACTATGGCGGGACTTACCGATACGCTGGGATCTTATAACAAATACGCCGCTACAACAAAGTCGTTTATCGACAGCAAATTAGATTCGTATATTTTGCAAAAACAAATTAAAGAATACGACGAAAATTACGATTATTATTACACCACTGATTTATATTCAAACGATGATGATATACAACTGTTAAAAGAAAAAACCGGGCTCAATTTTAAAGGTGTATATAGACCGGCTAATAGTTATTATTTAATTGACTTTGAAAATTACGCAATAGATAGAACCAAAGCCTCTAATTTATATTATTTGAGCTATGGGGACACAGGAGATTTCAGCGGATTTTATGAAATAGACGAAGCCGAATTAAATTCGCTTGGATTTGCTTATTATGGAGAGCTTCCTGATGAATATGACGAAATTGCTATAAGCGAATATTTTTACCGCTATTATAAAACCTGCGGTTATAGATATAACGACAAGTATATTCCCGCTGAAAACATCAACAATGTTCAAGACTTTTTAAATATTAATCCTGTGTTTGTCTATAACGGAAAAGCATATAAAATAACGGCAGTTATTGATACAAAGTTTGATTACGAGCGTTTTAAGTCGTTAGAAGATTTTGATGAGAATTCCAATGATATGCGTTTTGATATATATTTTAAACTAAAAGAATTATCGTCCACGGTCGCTTATGGATATCACGGAATTATATTTACGAAAAAGGGTTTTATTAATAAGTTAATGAATAAAAACTTTGATTTTCTAGAATTATCTAATTTTTCAATTATGATACAATTTGACGAAAATTATAACGGATTTGAATTTTATTCTGTTACAAAAAACAGTTTCATTCCAGAAGAAAACAAAGTTTATTTCAGCAATATCTCAAAATTAGGGCCAAACGATATTATTCTTCCCGCTTACGCTTATTATAATTATATCGAATATTTTATGCGAAAATATTATGAGAAAAGGTATGGGAGTGATGATAAATATTTAGAAGAAATGCCCGATTGGTATGATGACTTAACTCTAGATTTTGACCGTTACCTGCTTGAAGAGTTTATTCCTCAGAATTATCCTCAAGGTTTTTATGTGCAAGATTCGCAGATTTCAGCCACTTACAACGACGGAGAAAATGTTGAGGATTTATCTTACGACAAAGAAGACTATACTCCAGATAAAATGGCTAAGCTTGACGAAATTGAAAAACACAAAATATATTTTACATATTTAAAATTTAAGCGATATTATAATGATTGGGATATTTATACTTATGATTATTTGCGTGATGTTTACAAATACTAC
>DATCKE010000050.1:0-4694 GCA_036562445.1 Clostridia bacterium | reverse complement strand
AACCCAAAGGGTTAAGATTAATATAAACATTATTAAAAACGCCGCGCTTACGCCTAAGAACACGCTAAGGCGCAAGTTTATCTTGGGCGACATTATTATAAGATAGGTTATAACCTCGGCCAGAAATATCAAAAAAACCCACAGCCTAGGCGGACTGAACAAAAACCTAAGCATTACAACGCTAGCCTATAAATCTTTTCGATGTCCAGCGGGTCCAAAGGCACTAGGTTGCCTAGACTCTTAGTGGCCACCGCTTTTTGAGCCATTAGCTTGAATTTGTCGTCGCCTATTCCTAGCTGTCTTAAGCGGATGGGCATTCCTATAGAAGTGTAGAAATCCTCCAACTTTTTGACTCCTTGAAGCACGATTAGCTCTAGGTCGCACAGGCTGTAATTAGAGCCAAACACGTTTTGGAAGAATTGGGCGAACCTATTGACGTTGTGCTTGTAGACATATTTTATCCAAGCCGGGAAGATTATAGCCAGCCCCGCGCCGTGGGGTATGTCGTAAAACAGCGACAATTGATGCTCTATTCCGTGCGACGCCCAATCGCCTATTCTGCCGCAATTTAGCAACCCATTGTGCGCTATCGTGCCCGCGAACATAAACTCGGCTTGGGCGTTGTAGTCTTGAGGATTTTCCAACACTAAGGGGGTGTAGTGAATAATTGTCTTGGCGGTGGCCTCAATTAATCTATCGGTTAGGTCGACATTTTTCTCGTTGGTGAAATATCTTTCCATTAGGTGCGCCAAAATGTCGCTCGCGCCGCATCCCACTTGGTATTTTGGAACGGTATATAACAGCTCGGGGTTTAAGATAGCGAATTTAGGTATCATAGCGCGGCTGTAAGCGCCGATTTTATGGTAATCTTTTTCGTTGGTGATAACAGAGTTAGGGCTGGACTCGCTGCCCGCCGCCGCTATAGTCAAAATATTGCCGTTGGGCAAAGCCTTGGGAGCTTCTTTTTGTCGCAGATAAAAATCCGTCCAAGCGTCGCCGTCATAGACCGCTTGAACGCATATGGCTTTTACGGTGTCGATGACGCTGCCGCCGCCCACGCCCAAAACAAAGTCTAAGTTATTTTCTTTTACTATCTTTACGCCTTTCTCGACCAAATCCCATCTAGGGTTAGGCACCACGCCGCCAAGCTCAAAAAACGCTATATCGGCGTTTGTCAAGCATTCCTTTACTTCGTCCAATAGTCCCGTTTTCTTAACGGAACCGCCGCCATAGACAACCAATACTCTGCTTCCGCCGTGCTTTTTTATCAACTCTCCTACCTTTTTTTGAGAGCCTTTTCCAAACACTAATTCGGTAGGGTTATGAAACTCAAAGTTTTGCATATTTATCTCCCATTTCCTTTTTTTTATATAGTAGCACAAATAGCTTAAAGTTACAAATATAAAAAATCTTTGTCATTAAGGTCGATTTTGCCGTCCGTATATTTGTATATTTTTTCATACATATTGCAATATTAAAAATAAAAAACATAAGGAATGGCGATATGAAAAGATTAAAGATATTATTAATACCTATAACAGCCTTTATATTCGCTTTCGCGCCCGTTTGCTCGACCGTCAAGGCGGACCAAGTTGAAGGCCAAATCTATTACGCTTCCGCTTCCGCGGCGCCTACCACATATAAGGTAGTGGCGGGCGATTCGCTGTGGAAAATAGCGGTCAAATATGAGATAGGCTTGTCCGAGTTAATAGCGGCAAACCCCAGCTTAAAAAACCCTTCGCTGATTTATCCCGGACAGGTTATAAACATTCCCGAAGCAGCGCCCTTAAAGGCTATAGAGGACGAAATTTTTAGGTTGGTAAACCAGCAAAGAAGCTATAATGGGCTTCCGCCTTTGACCTACAATTGGCAGGTGGCAAGAGTAGCGCGCATTAAATCCCAAGATATGATAAACAACAAATATTTCTCTCACTACTCGCCCGTTTACGGTTCGCCGTTTAAGATGCTGGAAGACTTCGGATTAAAGTTTTCAGCGGCGGCCGAGAACATCGCCTACGGTCAAAAGACCGCTCAAGACGTTATGAACGCTTGGATGAATTCTCCGGGCCACAAGGCTAATATCCTATCAAAATCCGTAACACAAATCGGCGTGGGCTGCGCTAAGGCTTCAAACGGAACATTGTATTTTACCCAGTTGTTTATTAAGCCTATATAATCTTTTAAGCCTTTTGCCTTATTTTTAAAAACCGTCCCGATTTACAGGGCGGTTTTTTTATTTAGAAATGATATTTAATAAATAACAGTTGACTAATTGCTTAATCGCATATATAACAGAAAAGGTAAGTTGTTTGGAGGTTGCCAATGAAAACCGATGTAGTAATAGTGGGCGCTGGTCCCGCGGGTATATTTACCGCCATTGAGATGATTAGGAATAAGTCCAACAAAAAAATAATCATCGTGGAAAAGGGCGTGCCCATAGAAAAAAGGCGCTGCCCCAAACATAAAACCCAAAAATGCGTCAACTGCCAGCCCTATTGCCACATTACCACAGGGTTTTCGGGAGCGGGAGCTTTTTCGGACGGCAAGCTTTCGTTATGCTACGAGGTGGGCGGGGACTTGCCCGCTTTGCTTGGCGAACAGTTTACCCAAGATTTGATAGATTACACCGATAAGATTTATCTAGAGTTCGGAGCCGACCCTAAAGTCGAGGGCATCAGCAACACGGACGAGATAAAAGAAATACGAAAAAGAGCGATTTCAGCCGGGCTTAAGCTCGTGGACTGCCCGATTAGGCATTTAGGCACGGAAAAAGCCCAAGAGATTTACCGCGCGATAGAACATTATCTGTTGGACAACGGCGTGGAGATATTGTTTGAGCACGAGTGCGTCAATTTGATTCTAAAGGACTCCAAGTGCGAAGGCATAATCGTAAACGACGGCAAAAAAACATTTGAGATAAGAGCCGATCACATTGTGGTGGCTACCGGCAGACGAGGCGCCGACTGGCTGGAGAAAATCTGCCACGAGCACAAGATAGCGCACGAGCCCGGGCCCGTGGATATAGGCGTGAGGGTTGAGGTGCGCAATGAGATAATGGAAAAGGTCAACAACGTGCTTTATGAATCCAAACTGATAGGTTATCCCAAGCCTTTTAAGAACAAGGTGCGCACTTTTTGCCAAAACCCCGGCGGTTTTGTCAGCCAGGAAAATTACGACAACGGCTTGGCGGTGGTCAACGGGCATTCGTATAAAGAATTTAAATCCGAAAACACAAACCTTGCCATATTGTGCTCGCATAACTTTAGCTACCCGTTCAATCAGCCCATAGAATACGCTCAAAAAATCGGCGAGCTAACCAATATGCTGGGCGCGGGACATATATTGGTTCAAAGGTTTGGCGATATCCTGGACGGCAAAAGGACTTGGCCGGAAGAACTGTCCCGTTCCAACATCAAGCCCACCCTGCCAGACGCCGTTGCCGGGGATATAACGGCCGCTATGCCTTATAGGGCTATGATTAATATAATCAACTTTATTCAAGCGGTGGACCAGGTAGTGCCTGGATTCGCGTCCATAGAAACCTTGCTGTATTCGCCCGAATTAAAGTTTTACTCCAACCGCGTAAAAATGGACACCGATCTAAACACCAATATTCAAGGTCTGCACTGTCTGGGGGACTCAAGCGGCTGGACGAGAGGGCTAATGATGGCCTCCGCTATGGGCGTTTTGATGGGCAGAAAGCTGGCTTAAGAATATATTAATATATGGACATATGAGCATATAACATCAACCTAATGGTATTTTTAACAAAAAGCGCGCGCTAAATTATCGCGCGCGTATTCATATCAGCGTCTATAAAACTTTCGTTGCGCTTAGATAACTATAAAATTTATATTACTTCGTTAAATAGATTAATTTTTAAATTGTCTTAAGCGATTTAGGGCTTAAAGCTCAATTAGCCTTTGGGGGGATAAGGGTCTTTGCCGTAGGTGTTTTTCTCCCGTATCTCGCCCGTGGACTTGTGAATAACCAATTCGGACTTTTGGTTTTTGGCGATTTTTTTGGCGTATTCGATTGCCTCGGCTTGAGTGTCAAACAACTTGGTAGCCTTTTTGTTGCCCTCGCCTTTTACCTGCCATCTATCCCCAAGCGGCGTTACGTGTTGGTTCTTTCCCATATTTTACTCCTTTTTCTTTATATTTTTATTATGAGCCAATAAATTGAGAATAATAAGGCCACAATAGGGCTCGTATGGGAATTTTGTAAAGCGCAAAATCAAAAAAGCGCGCTATACAAGCGCGCGGGATTTTGTTTTATTTTTTGGGCGAAGAATTAATATTATTCGTCTTGAACCTTTAATCCTTCCACAATATTTAACTTGCTGATTTTTCTAGCGGCAACGACTACCATAACGGCGGACATCGCCAATACGGTTATCGCCGCGAACAGGTAGCTCAACCAATGTATCGAAGGATAGATAACGAAATTCTCGGTTATAAATTGCTCTTTTACGATGTTTAACAATAGACGCCTAATGCTAGCGGATTAGCAAGAAGTCATATATGCATTTTTGGGGCAAAGACTTAACGCGTTTCCAAATATTCTTAATCGCAAACCGTTTTAAAAACTTGCTCAAAATCCGCCGATATGATAATATTAAATAGCTTTTTATAATATTTTTTAATAAAAATTATCGTTTTCGACTATGGAGAGGTGGTTGAGTGGTCGAAGGC
>DATCKE010000049.1:0-11954 GCA_036562445.1 Clostridia bacterium | reverse complement strand
GATATTGCCCTTTAAAAAGACGCTTAGCGCGGCTAATGTTTTATTATCTATAGGCTTGATTGTATTGGCAGGGGCGAGCATAGGCGCCAACCCCCAAATCTATGTTCCGATGCTGTTTTTGGCCGTGTTTTATTTTGGGATAGCGATAGCTTTGGCGGCTTACACTTTTAAGCCTTACATAAACTTCAAAAAGTGCGTCTGCGCTGGGTTTACTTTCGCGGCTGTGGCTGTGGCGCTGGCGGTTCTTATCCTAATCTCCGAAGGCGACGCCGCGGGCGACTTTTTGGACTTAGATTTTGGTTTTAGCGGCAGTAAAAAGAAAAAAAACAAATAAACGCAAACGCTTTAATAAAAAAACGGTCTGTTTTCGCGGACCGTTTTTTTTATTAAAAATTAATTTTCTCGTCGACTATATACAGCGGGCGTCCTTTTACCTCGTCGTAAACCCTGCCTAGGTATATGCCTATTAAGCCTAATCCCGTTATAATCATTCCCGAGCATAGAGTAATTAAAGGAAAGAGCCAGAAAACGGGATCAAAGTTTATTTTGGCAATTGTTAAGGCTACCAAGGCAATAAAGCCCAAGAATGACAAAAAGCTTAAAGCCAAACCTAGCCCGAACATTGCGGTAAGGGGGTAGTTGGTGTTGCTTATAATTCCGTCGCCGGCGAGCTTGAACATCTTTTTTAGGGTGTATTTGGTTTCGCCCGCGGCGCGGGGGTGGCGCTCGTATCTGACTTCGGCTTGCTTAAAGCCCACCCAGGTGTTAAGCCCGCGCAGGTATCTGTTTTTTTCGGGCAGGCTTATTATGGCGTCCGCCGCCTTTCTAGACACTAGCCTAAAGTCGCCCGTGTCCTTTGGAATTTTAAGGCCGGTAATGCGCGCTAAAAACCTATAATACAAATACGCCGTTAGCTTTTTAAGCGGGCGCTCGCCCTTTCTTTTTATCCGCTTGCCGTAGACGATGTCGTAGCCTTCGCGCCATTTTTCTATCATCCGCAAGACCACTTCGGGCGGATCTTGCAAGTCAGCGTCCAAAATTATGACCGCTTCGCCGCTTGAGTGCGCCATACCCGCGCTTATAGCGGCTTGGTGGCCGAAGTTGCGCGAGAAGGACACCACCTTGACGGTCTTGTCGGTTTTGGCGAATTCTTTTAGAATGTTTAAAGAGTTGTCGCGGCTGCCGTCGTTGACAAAGATTATCTCGTATGAACCGTCAAATTGCTCAGCCAGTTTTTTTATCTCGCGGTAGCACATATCCAAAACTTCTTGCTCGTTGAAAACAGGTATGACAATAGAATACTTGACCATATCCTTATCCCTTTTACATTACTTTGTAAAGATAAATGTTAAAGTAGCTTTGGGGCGTGGTAAATAGCCCCTCGAAGTTTAGGTTCAGCTCGTTATAATTTTTTATCTCGACCGCGCTTAATATATACTCGCCGCCCATTTCTTTTAGCTTGGCTGTGTTGATGTTTAGAGTTACGGGGCGGTTGTTGCTTTTTGAATACTCGTATTTCATGCCAAGCTCGGCGCTGAATAGGTAGCACTTGTTGCCCCACTCGTCGTAATACAGCCTTAGCTCTTCGTCCTTCTCCAATTCGCCGGCTATAATCTCCCTAAACTCGTGTTTATACTCTAGGGAATATAATTGAAAATAACCGTCCAGCGTGTAAAAGCCGTTCATACTGGGGATAACCGGATACATACCAAGGCTTACCACCCTATAGTCTTTTGTGTCTTTGCCGATGTGTTCCTTTATCGCGCCGAACAATTCTTGGTCGATGTATTGGTTATAAGTAATATAGTTTTCCTTAACGGTCTGTCTATTAAACAGTCTGCCTACATTTTGGGCGTAAGGGTAGTGAAACTCAAAGTTGGTTACCGCTTCATAGGTTGTCGTAATAAAGAACGCCGCTATAAACGCCAAAAGCAAACACGCCGCGCTTTGAACGGGCTTTTTGAATTGGGCGAAAAAGTTTTTGATTTTACCAAAAGCGCCCCATTCGGCAAGCAAAAATACGCATACGCCGAACATTAAGTTCCAGGTGACAGGATAGCTAAAAAACAGCCTTCTATACTGGAAGCCTTCCAACACCCCGAGCTTGCCGGTAATCCATATGCCGGGCTTAGAGTAATAAAATCTGTTTATAAGAGCCGCTAGGAAGTTATACCCCAAAAGCGCCCAGACAATGTTTAGGTATTTTTTGTCCGCAGGGGTTAAGGTCTTGTTTTTTAGCTTGATAAAGAATATTATCGCGACGGGTATAAGGGCGAGCAGCGCGTATTGTTGGACGGCTATGGCGTGGAAATGCCCGCCGAAGAATAACACCGAAAAGTCTCCAAGCTTTTGCTCGTATATGACGCGCTCCACCCGCATCGAAACGAAGTTTTCAAACAGCATATGGTATATCATCTTAAAGTGCGTTATAAAGTAAATGCAGGCAATGACCGCGAAAGTGATATAAACGGGAAGAGCTGTTTTAAAGCCTTTTTTTGCGTTTAGGACTATCGCTAAGACCAATAGGAAAAATAATATATAATATCCCGTCAGAATAAGGGATGAAGAAATCGCGAAAAAGACTATATAGGCGTAAGAGGCCGCCGTATGTTTTCTTTCTATCAAATTCCAAACGGCGTAGGCGAGCAGGCCCTGACCGAACAAGCTAGTTCCGTAGATCGAAAACACGGGCAAATACGCCAAGATTACCCCGCACAAAAAGGCGATAAATTCGCGTTTGCCCTCAAAGATTTTGTCTAGCAAAAGATAGCTTCCCAAAAAGCCTACCACCCTAACCCAAAAGTCGTTGAAAACAAACGCCCAATAAGCGTCCATAATCATATAGGTTAATATCTGAATAGGCGAAAATACATTGAGAGAGCCTATGGGCAGTCCGTTCATAACCTCGGGGATAGGGCCGCTGAGCTTGGTTAGGTATTTTCCGCTCAGCTTATAAAACAATAGCTCGCTGTCCCAGGTGTCGAACATAAAAATATAGGCGTCTTTGCCTAAAATCAAGTTAGGCAACATATAGATAAAAATCAAAACGACGCCCCAAAAGATATAGCTGGAAAAGAGTTTTTTGATAAAACGAGAAAAATTTGATTCTGTCTGCGATTCTTGTGTAGACATAATCAGTCCTTGGTTTGATAAGTTATATTTGTTTTAACCGCCTTTTCTTTAGAAGCCCGCTTGTCCGCTCTAAAGATAAAGACCTTGCGGGTGACATAGTTAAAGACCAGCACTATAACAGTTATGCCTATTTTGACCGCCCAGTAGTTGATTTTGAGATGCTCAAAAAACACCCACATCCCCGCCATATGGATAAAAAAGCCAATAGCCGATAAAATCAAAAACAGCATCGCGACGCCTACGGTTTTCGCGTATTCTTTGTGGTCAAACACAAACGCGACGCTCATTATATAATTAAACACCGTGCCTACGGCAAAGCCCATACCCGTGCCCAGCACGGAAGAGTATCTTAGTATTTGGTCTTTTTTTGCTCCGCTTTGTAAGATGACATTAAAGAAATTATACGAAAAAACTTTTTGGTTTAACAAAAAAATAACCGCCGCCATTACAAGCATATCAATAATGGTGGCAAGTCCGCCTACGACCAGAAATTTAAATATTTCCCATAATCGGGGGAATTTTAGGGCAAAGGATTTAATAAGGTTTTTCAAGATTAAATCTTCCTTAGAAACGCTGATTAGAATAAATTTTACCATTATTCAGCTATAAAATCAATTGAATAAATGATTTTGGTAGAAGAATAAAAAATATCTCACAAAAATTAATTTACCCTGATTTTATATATCTTATAATTCTTGTTAATCTTTTTGACGTAGTCCGAGGTTTCTTTGTAGGGTATAAACTCGAGATTTTGACCGTCTTTTGAGTAAGAGGCGTTTTGAAGCCAGCTTGAGACATTGCCTTCGCCCGCGTTATAGGCGGCAAGCGCGGTCTTAAGCTTGCCGAATTTGTCCAGCATTTTTTTGAAATAGCATACGCCTAAGCGTATATTGGTTTCGGGCTGGTAAAGCATATCGGCGGTAAAGCCTTCTATGTCCAGTTCTGCCGCGAGCATTAGGGCCGTCGAGGGCATAAGTTGCATAAGCCCTATCGCGCCCGAGCGAGAGACAGCTTGAGGGTTAAACGAGCTTTCGGCGCGGATAATGGAAAACACCAAGGCTTGGTCGACGCCGAATTCTTGGGAGTATCTTCTCACGTAATCTTTGTATTTTAGGGGATAGGAAAAAGCCACATACAAATGGGCGGCCGTAAGCCCAAAAAACACAGCCGCCAAGAAAATTATTATATAAAATTTATAAAGACCTAATCCTTTCAAGTTATACCCAATTCGCGCATTAAATCGCGGTAATGATTTTTTACCTGTTGGACAAACTCGTTCTCGTCGCCGTCGTTATGTATTACCACGTCGGCAATTTTCACGCGCTCTTCTTCGCTGACTTGGCTTTTTAACATATTATATGCTTGCTCTTCTGTTATATTATCGCGCCTTATCAGCCTTTTTATTCTTGTCTTGGGGTCGCTGGCTATAGTCCATACTCTGTCGAACATATCTATCATACCGCTTTCTATCAAGACGGGTATAACCACAAACACTACGGGCAAATGAGAAAGCTCTTTTAGCTTTTCCTCTATCCTTCGCCTTATCAGAGGGTGCGTAATGGAATTTAGCAATTTCACCCTTTGGGGTTCGGCGAAGACATATTCTCTTAATTTTCGGCGGTTTAGCTCGCCGTCCTCGTTAAAAAACTCCGCCCCGAAGGCTCGCTTTAAGAGTTCTTTGCACTCATTAGACGAGGCGACCTCGCGCGAGACGATATCGGCGTCTATAATACAAGCGCCCATACTCTCCAGCGTTTTGGAAGCTAAAGTTTTGCCCGAGGCGATGCCGCCGGTTAAAGCGATTTTTAACATAGTTTTATCCTAAATCTCATACCAATTGTCGCCGATGCCTATATCCACCTTTAGGGGAACGCTGAGTTTCATAGCGTTTTCCATTTTGAATTTCAAAATCTCGACGACTTTGTCGACTTCTTCCGTTTTGGCTTCCACTATCAGTTCGTCGTGGACTTGAAGAATAAGGCGGCTTTTTAGGTTTTGCTTTTTGAACTCTTTCCAAACGTCTATCATAGCGATTTTTATCAAGTCCGCCGCCGTCCCCTGCATAGGCATATTCATAGCCGCGCGCTCGCCAAACGCCCTTAAAGCCCTATTGGGGGAGTTTAATTCCGGAATGCGGCGCACCCTGCCGCTTGCCAGCGTAACCTCGCCGCTTTTTTTGGCTTTTTCCACGCTCGTTCTCATAAATTCTTGGACGCGCGGGTAGTTCTCGAAATATTTTTGAATATATCTGTGGGCTATAGAAACGGGGATGTCTAGGTTTTTAGCCAGCCCGTAGTCGCTTATGCCGTAAATAATCCCAAAATTGACCGCTTTGGCGTCGCGGCGCATTTGGGGTGTTACAAGCTCGGGCGGGACGCCGAAGACTTCGCTAGCCGTCCTGGTATGGATGTCCTCGTCCTTTTGATACGCCTCAATTAGTTTAGGCTCGCCCGAAAAATGAGCCAAAAGCCTTAGCTCTATCTGAGAGTAGTCCGCCGTAACCAGCTTATATCCTTCGCGCGCGACAAAAGCGCGTCTTATTTCCTTGCCTTCCTCGTCGCGGACGGGTATGTTTTGAAGGTTTGGCTCTATGCTGGACAATCTGCCCGTGGCCGTTATGGTCTGGCGGAACTCGGTATGCACCACCCCGTCCAAATCGGCCACCTTTTTTAGCCCTTCTATATAGGTGCTGTTGAGTTTAGCTATGGCGCGGTATTTTAGGATGTAGTCTATAATGGGATGCTCGCCCTTAAGCTTTTCAAGCGCTTCGGCATCGGTGGACAACGCCTTGGTCTTGGCGGTGGTCTTGGTGGGTTTTAGGTTTAGCTTGTTGTATAAGACTTCGCCTAACTGCTTGGGCGAATTGATGTTAAACCTTTCGCCGGCTAGCTCATATATTTTTTCGGTCAAGCCCTTTAGGGCGTCGTTGTATTTTTCGTTTAATTCGTCTAAGACTTTTAAGTCCAGCTTAAAGCCCGCCTTTTCCATATCGAACAAGACATCGCTTAACGGCAGCTCTATGTCGTAATACAGGCTCTTAAATCTCTCTAGGTCAGGCTGGATTTTTTGGGCTATGCGGTTTAGGGCTACCGCGGGGAATTTCTCGTCGCAGTTGTAGTTATATAATAATTTCTTAAGCGAAGACACGCCTATGCCGCCCTCGACTATATAACAAGCCAAGCCCGCGTCAAACACGCCCTTTAAAGAAATGCCCTTGGAGTCTAAATAGCGCCTTAGGCCTTTGTAGTCGAAAACGGTTTTTAAAATCTTTTCGTCTTCCAATAAGGGCTTTAGGTAGTCCGCCGCTTGCTCAAAAGACACGCCGTCGCCTAAAAGCGTGTCCGCTAGGATTATTTTATATTCCCTTATGGTGTCGGGCGAAATATTTATATCCGCGTCCCAGACAATGGAGAAACCTTTGGATAGGTCTATTTTTTTTAGCTCGTCTAAAGAGCGTATTTCTATAAACTCGACCGTTTGGTCGACGGGTATCTCGTTGATTATCGCTTCTTTTACTTCTTCTTGGAATATGTCTTTTTTTAGCAGGCTTTTAAATTTGAGCTTTTCAAATTGCTCTTTTACCCGCGCCGAGAAGGGATATTCGTATTTAAACTCGGCTAAGTCAAACTCATACGGCGCTTGGTCGTCTATTTTGGCTAGCTCATACGACATATACGCCGACTGCTTGCCAAGCTCTAACTTTTCCCTTAGCTTTCCTGTAATCTGGTTTATGTTTTGGTAAAGCCCGTCAAGGGAGTTATAATCCATTATCAATCTAAGCGCGGTCTTTTCGCCTATGCCGCTGATGCCCGGGATATTGTCCGAAGCGTCCCCGCAAAGCGCTTTAAAGTCTATTACTTGGCTGGGAGTAATGCCGTATAAATTCTTTAGCTCTTGCTCGTCTATTTCGGCCACTTCGGAGATGCCTTTTTTGGTCAAAAACACTTTTACTCGGTCGTTGATAAGCTGCAAGGTGTCGCGGTCGCCCGTTAGGATGACGCACTCGCAACCGCATTTTCGGGATATTGTGCCTATCAAGTCATCCGCCTCGTAGCCCTTTTTCTCGACTATCTTTATGCCCATACATTGCAGCAGCTCTTTTAGGATGGGAAGCTGAGAGGCAAGTTCGGCGGGCATCTTTTTGCGGGTGGCTTTATATTCGGTATATAATAAGTGCCTAAAAGTAGGGTGGGCTAGGTCAAAACAAACCGCTATATATCTGGGCTTATATTCCGAGATAGCCTTTAGCAGCATTGTGGTAAAGCCGTAAACCGCGTGCGTGTAGTTGCCCTGGTCGTCCGTCAAAGGCGGCAAGGCGTAAAACGCGCGGTTTATAAGGCTGTTGCCGTCGATTAACAATAACTTTTCTGTAAACTCAATTTTTTCCATAGGATTATTATAACACAACCAAGCATATTAACCGAAAAGAAACTGGGCAAATAAAAAAAGCCCTAAAAAATCTTTTAGGGCTTTTTTTGGTCTATTCTTCGGTCGAAGGCTTAGAATCGTCTTGGGCGCCTTCGCTTTGAATAAATTCCTTTAAATCCCCTTCCTCGTCGGTCTTGGGCTTGATAATTACGCCTAGTATTACCAAGACCGCCAAGATTCCGCTTATCACTTCTTGGACAAAGGGCGCGTCAATCTGTATGCCCAGCCGAGAGAGAATGGTCTGAATAACCAACAAAATAGCCGCGCTCAGGCTCATCCAAAACCCGTAAGTGCGGTAAACGCTGTTATTCTTTTTCATTTTGAACCTCTTCTTTTTTTATCAGCTTGTTTATAGGTTTGAGTTTTTGCTTAATCTCGGCGACATCGTCCTTGATTTGGCGGACGATGCCGAGATTTTCGCTTAAGGCTCTAATGGCGGATTGATACTTGGCCTCGCGCGCCTTGCTCTCTCTTAGCTGATAAACCAGCAACACGCAGAACAAAACAGCCCAAAGCCCGTTGGTCGCCGCCATTTTTATGATTTCTTCCCACATAATCTCCCCCTAAAAAAGCCTGCGTTTAACGGCTTCTAGCTTCAAGCGCGTTTAAAAGCTTGCGGTAGTAATAAGTGTCCAAAGCGTTTTTTATGACCGAATCGGTTTCCGCCGCCTTTATAGCCTCGGCTTTTGGCATAGAGTTTAGGTAATCCAAGATATACTCGAATTTCTTTTGCTGTTTTTGCTGCTCTAGCTCTTTTTCCAAAGCTTCCAAGCCTTCGGTCTTTTTCTTGAGAATCTCGTATTGGCCAAGCGTCAAGTCCTGCTCGGCTTTTAGGCGGTCGATGTTATATTCGGCTTGGTATTTGGCAAGCTCGTTGTTGTATTTTAGGACTTCCTTTATCTTTTCGGCGCGCTCGTTCTTAAGCTCGTTGATTTCGATGGCGAGCTTTGCCGCGTATGTGATGTCCAAGTCGTTAAGCGCGGCCTGCTTTTTTGCCTCCAAATCGGCGATTTGGTAGTCGATTTGGGCGGCTTGCTCTATGTAAGCGTTGCGGGCTTGGGCAAGCTCGCGCGCTTTTTGGGCGTCCAGCTCTTTTTCCATAGCGAGCGCGATTGACGACCTAGCAAGCCCACGCTTTAGAGCCTGGCTTGCCACGTCCTTTTTTGTCTGGTCAAATGAATCGACTATGTTTTGCTCTTTTATCGCCAAAGCGTCGTAGAGCTGTTTTTTGTAATCGTCTAGGTTTTTTTGCTGGTTTTGGGCGTCCTGCTCGATAGCCCTTGAGGTCTTAGTGTAGTAATCGGCCAAAGAGCTTTTGGCTAGCTCTTCGATTTCTTGGTCGGTCAAGGGCTTATATTCAAGTTTTTCCAATTCAAGCTCTGGAAGCTTGATTTCTTGGACTTTGGATAGAGAGTAGTCTTTGTCTATTTTGTCTAGCTCGTCTTTTAAGGAATTACTCGTCGGGCTCTTTTGAGCGGACGGATAGGTCGGTTGGCTGTCCTTGGGCGAAATAGCTTTTATCGCCAAGTCCTGGAGAAGTTTTTTGAAATCTATTGCCATTATAAACCCCTTTGTAGTAGTTAATTATTTTTTGGCGTCTTATCCGCTTAAAAATCTCTTCAAGCGGCAAAAACTCGTAGCTCATCTGATTTGTCTTAACCTGCCTTTTATACTCTCTATGGTAAAAGAGTTTGTTTTGGCCAAAATGTCGCTCATAGACACTAGCTGCCCCTCAAAATTTTCGGGCGCGTTTTTGCCGGGGATGTATTTTCGCTCGACAATGATATTGTCGTGTTTTGCGTAAACCAAGATATACCCGCCGTCTCTTATATACACGCCGCTGACATTTTTCCCGCGCCCTATGCCTATCGCTTTGTCAAACAACATTTTTTCTTCCTTTTTTATGCTATAAGAACGTTTAAAACCATCGCGCAGGCGCTTTGGTTGTTTTGGATGGGATCAGCCCTTTCGTTAAAGCGGACCAGAGCTTGGTCGCCGTAGGCGAACTGGTCGGAAAACAACCAACCCTTGTCGGATTGGATGCGGGCGTAATATAGTTTGTCTTGGCTTTTTATCAACATTAAGTCGCACATTATATGGACTTCCTCGGGATCGCACGGCAGTATGCCGCTCGTTATTTCAAAGGGCTTGGAGGTTTGGGTGTCGATTTCCAGAATTTTGTAGTTTCTGTTTTGGTCGGCGATTATGATATACTGCCCGTCCAAGAAAGCGTATTGTATATCCTCCATAAAGCCGCCTAATTGACTAATCCTCGTGGTGTTGGACACATAGGAGTAAACCGCAATCGACTTGTTCTTTACGCTTAAAGAGGCGTATACCTCGCCCGTATTGTTTATTTGGTCGGGCTCGATAGACTTTAGCGCCAAAAAAACCGCGCCCGACAATGGATACGATTCTCTGTTTAATAAAGCCATATGAAGACAGGACTCTAACCCCGGCCCAAGGTCCGTGGCGGTTACAATGTTTCGGCGGTAGCTGGTCTTAATGAAAGTCGCCCTGTTGACGTTATAAGAACAGTTATACACGGGCGCGGGCGCGTTGAAAGAAAAAGTTACGCCCGTCAAAACCCCGTTGTAGAGATAATAAAGAACCATATTCGTTCCGCCGGCGTATTCCAGCGAAATCGCCTGCGCGTCCGTGGGCAAGTCGCCCGTTACCTCTCTTTTTAACAGCCTGCTGGAAGTAAGCTGATAAAAATGCAGCCTTCTGCCCGGCGCGCTTAAGGGCGTGTCTTGCTGGTTGCATACCACAGCAAGCCTGGTGGCGCAAACGTCCACGCACGAGACCTTGCTCTCAAAAATGAGCTCGCCTGCGTAAACCAAATTGCCCAATACGTCCTGGTAAACCAAAATCTGGTTTTCGCATATTAGCAGCAAAAAACTTCGGTCTTTGGACACAAAAATTCGTTGGTCGGGTTTTAGCGGCATAGACAAAAAGTTCCACGATATATTGTCGGGCTTGGCTTGGATAGCGCCTAAGACCGACGCCGAGTTTACCGCTATGGTAGAGATTTTTAGTTTTTGCCAATCGGGTATTTCCGCTACGCCGTTTGGGTTTACCGTAAAGGTTTCTTGCTGGGTTCTTAGCTTATAATAACGGCTGTCGCCTCTTAAAACGGGTATATCGTCATAAAAGATTATCAAATCTGGCTTATCGGATTGCTCAAGCGGGCAGTCTATCCTTATAAGGCTGGGCATTACAATCGAGCACGGATAACGCTCTTTAATCTCAAGCGCGTCTTGAATAGAGCGGTATTCGCAATAGCCGCAAGAAAGTTTAGAGACAGATAATTCCTGCGCGCCCAGTAGGATTTTCGCCAAAGGGTTGTCGCCTTCTATAAACCCGTCCGTTATGGGTATCCTAAAGACCGCCGTAATTTCCATAGGCGCGGCTGTTTTTAGGACGCCCTCGGGCAGGACGCAGTGAGTTATAAGGTCGCCATCGGCCTCGGCGCAAAACCCCAATTCTGTAATAGTCTCGCCCACAAACTCGTCAGGATTTAGGACGATTCTCCTAACTATAAAAAACCTGCCTTTAGAGCGGTCGGTATTGATGTCGACTGTTTCGGCCTGTTTCGCACCCAATCGGTCAAAAAGAGAATATCTGTTGTAGTTAGGCGTTCCCGTTCCCTTGCCGAAGGCGATGTATTCCGTTATCTTGCCGCCTTCTAGGATTTTGGTAACGCATCTAGTAGTCATAATGTTGACAGCCTTATAAACCCTGCCGTTGTGCTTGATAATATATGTGTTCATAAATACCTACAAGAACGATGTGTATTGGACTATCTCCTTAAATTCTTCCTCAAAAAAGACACTGTCCCGCCCGGATTTTAGGTAAATCTTTTGGTCCGAGGTCTTAATCAATAAAATCGGCTGGGGCGCGTCGTTTACCGCGGTTACGCTCTCAGGCAGCCGCAGCGAAAAATCCAGCTCATAGCGTTTCGAGACGTCAAGCCCTCGATAGACCAGCTTGTAAAAAGCCTTTAGGTCTTTTATATAAGCCACAAAATAGCCACCGCTTACAGGCGCGACCGCCGCCGAAACGACATTATCGTCCAAAAACACAGGGCGGCAGCCTATGACCTTAAACATTAGATTTCCGCGCGCGTCTATGTAGGCTAAGGCGGTCTTATCGCTAGAGTCGTAGCCGGAACATAGGCTAAAGTTTATCCCTTCGCCCAAGACAATCGGCTCTAGGAAATCAAACCCGTTTTCGCCCATTATGTAGCAAACGATTTTATCGCCCAATAGATGCGCCGCAAGGCTTTTTTGCTCTCGGTTGACAAGCTGCAAACAAGCGTCCGGCTCATAGCCCTTAATGCTGTCGCCCAGCAAATTTAGGTCTATGCCCAAAATCTCGCCTTGGTAGTCTGG
>DATCKE010000047.1:0-22652 GCA_036562445.1 Clostridia bacterium | reverse complement strand
AATAGCTCCACCATAGCGCACAAGGGCGTAATAAGCGGCTTTAACTGCTCAAGCGTGGGCATCTTTTTCTTAATAGAGGCGTTGAATAGGTCTATAAGCTTGTCCTTGTCAATATTGTATTTTTCGCTCATTTCGGATATCTTAGAATACGCGACATCCTTATCGGGACAATAGCCGCTTACGCTTATAAAACCCAAATACGTTCCATCGTGCTCTACGCAAAAAATATACTCGCCAATGCCCCCGTAGCATACCCCGAAAAACTCTTTGACCTGCGAGCATTTATTTCTAACTTTGGCTTGCTTTAAGACGCATTCTTTTTGAATCTTATTGAACTTTTTTAAATGCATACAATACGGCGAGCGGTGCGAGTTATAAGGCGCGATTTTGTGCAACTGAAAGAATATCGCCTCGTGCGCGTCGCAAAGCGAAATGTTTAGATTATGGGCTGTTTCTAGGTATTTTATATAGGATTTTATTTTATTTATGGTGTCGCTCATAGGTTACTGCACGATTTTATAGATTTACAGTCGAAAATTTAAGGAAATCGACTATAAATCTATATTATAATAAAACGGCAAGATTGGCAAGCCCTGTCGTTTGCCAATTTTACCTAAACAAAAGATTTATAAATACAAAAGATAAAAATTTTAAAAAAAACAAAAGATAAAATTAAAAAAACGAAAGACTATTATAAGGACAAAAGATTTTAAAAAAGGCGCAAAAGATGGAATATAATTTTAATGACATTAAAATAACCGACCAGTTCCCTGGGGGAAATATCATTGTCGACAAAGTCGAAGGCAATAATGTTTACTTAAGACAAGATTTAAGAGACACAAAACCTTGGTGGCATTATTGGAATTTTAAGATTACGATAAGCCGCCCCCAAAAATTATTCTTTCACTTTCAAGACGACGTTATCGGTTATTTTGGCCCTGCTATAAATGAAGGCGATGGCTGGCACTACAATAAGAACTCTTTTATAAGCCATAAGTCCTTTGTTTACGATTTCGTATACGCGGGCGTATATCAATTCGCGTTTTCTTTGCCTTATCAAGTAGAGGATTTTGAAAGATTTTTCAATACTATCGCCCCTTACGCTCAAAAACATTTCGCTGTCAAGACCAAGCGCGGTCGCGACCAATTTTACATAAGCGCGGGCAATACCCAATCCGATAAGGCCATTTTATTTACCTGCCGCCACCACGCCTGCGAAAGCGTGGCGGAATTTGTTTTGGAAGGGCTGCTTGAGCATCTTTTAACCGCGCCCAATCCCATAAAACAAGACTGCGCTATATACTGCGTGCCTTTTGTGGACCTCGACGGGGTGGAAGACGGCGACCAAGGCAAAGACCGCGCGCCCCACGACCATAACCGCGATTACATAGACGAGCCTATTTATCCTACGGTTAGGTTTATCCAAGATTTCGTAAGGTCTAAGAATTTATTTTACGGCATCGACTTGCACTGTCCGGCGAAATACCACGGCATTCACGACTATATGAGTTTAGTTCAAAACGAAGCGCCTTACGACGCCGCTCAAGAATTGTTCTCTCAATACCTAGAAAACCAAGTAAAAAAAGATAAATGCTCTATCCAATATTCTCAAAAAGACAATATCGTTCACGGAATCGGTTGGAATATAGGCGCGCCTAGGACCTTCTCTAGATTTTGTTGCGAGTCCGGCGCCCGCCTTGCTTTTTCTTTTGAGATACCTTTCTTTGGGCGTAGAGAACAGCCCTATATGCCTCAAGAGTTAAGGGAATTCGGCAAGAGTTTCGCTAAAGCGCTGATTGGCTTTTATCTAGACACCAATAAATAATACGCCATAACAAATAATAATGGTGTGGTTTTTTATACACGCTAGCGACAAAACTAAAGCTAAAAGAAAAATTGGAGGGAAAGAATGAGGAAGAGAGTTTCGAGCTTGTTAATCGTGGCGGCGCTAGTCTTAGGTTTTGGGATTTTTGCCAAAGCTTACTCGGTTAAAGCGCAGCCTGTGGATTACAACCTTACAAGCTCAGAGATTGTTGCAAGCACTATGCAAAACATTGAGACCTACGGCTCAAGCAAGAGCGTGGATATAGGCGTTGTCGAATACAGCGTTAAATACGGATTAATCGACGGCGATATCCAAGAATTCACCAAGCTGTATACCAATGGTTTTGGCAGCGTTGAGACATACGGTCTTAGCAACTACACTTGCGCGCATTTAAGGGGAGACTTTGTCAGAGTTTCCAAAAACTATCACCTTATATTCACCTTTGAAATCAAACAGGATGTTAAACTCGTCATATCCAATCCCCAATGCAAGCTAAACAGCGACTCAAGAAAACTAATCGTTACCACATATCAATCTGATGGCGAAAACAGAATAGTCGTAAAGAGCGGTCAAGTTCCCGCGGCAAACAGCACTACCACTATACAGGCCAACGAGCTGGGCGCTGAACTGCACGCCAAAGCGGGGGACATGGTTACATACGTAATCGGCTCGGTTAACTATGACGGCTTGTCTTTTGACCAAGGAAATCCTATATTGACGTTTAGTTTCTTGGGAACTCAATATTCCGAAGAAGACCGCTACGATTTTGAGGCGCTCAAAGAGTATAAGGCCCAAGTCGCCGAGATGTGCGATAGAATTCAAGCTTATTACGACAACCTAAACCAAGACGACTATACCTTTGACAACCAATTAGAGCTTATAGATATATTGGAGACAGCCATAAACCAAGCCCAAAACCTAACGCTTGGCGACAGCATAGAGGAATTTGAGGCTTCGGTTTATAAAAAATTCCAAAATGTCTTGACCATAGCCCAACAAGCCCAAATCCTTCAAGACAAGAAGGACGAGGCTTTGGAGGAGTTATCCGCTCTGTTCAAAAAATACAGTTTCTGGGACTATTCCTTTAAGAACTGGAAGAAGATACAGCAAATTATTGCCGAAGCGGAAGCCGATATAAAAGACGCTAACGCCGTAGGCAAGGTAACCGTGGCTTTATCCAACGCCAAGGCCGCGCTGGAAGAAATAAAAAAGGGCGGCAACTTATTATGGCTTTATATATCTCTAGGCGTTGTTATAGTCGCGGCGGGCGTAGTTATTCCAATCGTAATCCTTAAAAAGAAAAAATCATAATCAAAAGAAAATTGGGAGGAACAAATGATGAAAAAACACCTTAAAGTTCTCGCGCTTGCGTTATCTTTGGCGTTTGCTTTCGTCGCATTCCAAGCGATGCCTATAGATAAAGCCAAAGCTCAAGAAGAAAACACCCAAACAACTTACGCTTTGGATATGGTAAACGCCATAGTCAACGCGAACAAGGACGGAAACGGCTTATACAGCGCCAGAATCGAGGGCGATTTATTCGACTACCAAATCGGTTACGGCAAGGTCGCCCAAAACACCTTTAAGTTTTTCAATACCGGCGCGGCCAACAAGCTGTCCACTTCTGACACAGAGGGAATAAACTCAGGCCAATATCCCGCTTGCGTTTGGTTTGACGGCTCTCAAAATATGCTAAGAACAAACAACGCTCAGCTTGTTATTTTTAAGCTTTATATAAATAAAAATGTTACTTTAAGCATAGAGCACGAGTCCGTTAAATTGACAAGCGCGGGCATAAGCGGCTTAGTTAATATGTTTGCTAAAGTCTATAAAGAAGTCAACGGAACGCCGACGATTTTGCAATCCAAAAAGGTTTATGACCCTGCCATCGCCGAGGGCGTTATAACAGAAAACGCTTACGGCGGAACTTTTGAATTAGCGGAAGGCGACGTCATTTATTTGGAATTCGCTAACGACGGCTGGGGCAGAACCATTTCTTCTTCGCCCTCAACCTCGCCTACGGTAGAAACGGATACCCAGGGCGAAACAAACGCTAAAAACCTTTTGCCCACTTTTAAGGCTGTTGAAAAACAAGCCGCAGCGGTTACCTATAACTTGATAGATATGATTTCCGCCTCCGTCATCTCCAACGGCGCTGCGATTGAGGCTGACGAAACCATAGACTATCACGCGCTTTACGGCACTTTGGAAAACCAAAGAGTGTTTACCGCTATCGCCAACAACGCTTTGCAATCCGCCGAGAAAAACTCGGATGGTTATGCCGCTGTTTACGCCGGCGGCGCTAGCAAGATAATTAGAACGGACACTTTAAAAGGCTATAACTTTTTAATCAAATTGGTCGTAAAAAAGAACGCGAACATAAAAATTACATATCCTCAAACATCCAAAGCGTTCAACAACGGCGCGAAATCCACTTTTACTCTTGCTCAAGCTAGAGTCATCAACTCAAAAAAATACTATAAAATACTAGACGAAACCGAAATCGGTCTAACAATAAACCAAGATATTGTTCACACGTATAATTTGTCCGCTGGCGAAGAGTTGTATCTAATGATTGCTAACTCCAACCACGGAACTCAATTGATATTAATGCCTTATTTTGAGATTGACGAAACGGCATATGACAGCGAAAACCTAACCGACTTTTCGTTTGCCCAAGAAGTTGAAAACTACATAACCGCTAAAAAGGCTCAACTAGCTCAAGACTATCAAAACCTTGATTTATCGTTGTTTAAAGCCGAGGATTTGGACGAAATCCAAAACCTATACGACCAAGCTGTAGCGGATATCACGGCCGCGTCCACAATAGCTGGCGTTGACGCGATTATAGACGCTTTCTGGGCGGCTGTAGAAAATTATAAATTAGTTTACTCGCTTAACGCGTTTGATATGATAAGCGCGACCATCGCCTCCAAAGGCGCGGCGATAGAGGGACGCGGAGTAACTTATCACCTAGTTTACGGCGAAATAAATAATCTAAAGACATTCGATAAAATTCAAACCGACTCTTTGCAAACTCAAGAAATAAGGACGTCCGGCCAATACGCCGCCGTTTACGCTGGCTGCGGCGCATCTAAATTGGTAAGAAGCGATCCTAAGAAAGGCTATAACTTCATAGTAGTCTTTACGGCTGAGCAAGACCTCAAGATTACCCTCACAAGTCCCGTTATAGCCCAAGCCACCAACGGCACCGCTTATTATAAGGTTTACCAGGGCCGCGAGCACGAAAACAGAATGTATTATTATAATCATTATTCCAAGACCGTAGCGTCTTCGGACGAGGTTACTGAAAACCTATTAAGCGGCGAGTATCATTTGCCCGCGGGCGATAAACTGTTTGTGGTCGTCAGCGCTATCAACGACACCACCAACGTTTACTTGCTGCCTAATTATGTCGTGGATTTAGAGGGCTTCGACGCCGATAAATCTTTTGACTTTACCAATGTCATTAACTTCACCAAGTTCAAAGATCAGGCTATCGGACAAGTAACCGAAGAGCTAGAGGCAATAGACGCCGAAAACTACACCGAAAGCAACTACAACGAATTAGTCGGCTACTATAACGAAGCTTTGGCAAAAATCGAGCAAGCCACCACCGCCGAGCAAATCGAGGCTATCCTAGAGAAGCTCCAAGCCAACGCGGCAAGCGTATTAACCAAAGCGCAAATTGAAACCTTAAAACAATCTTATACCGACCAAATCGATGAATATTTGGCAGGTTTAAAACAAGGCGATTACACCGCCGAAAATTGGGAAGCGGTTTTAGGTTACGTTCAAGAGTTCAAGACAGCTCTTGAAGATATGGAAACCGAGCACGCTATGTATATCAAATACAACGAAACCATAAACAACATCGAGCGCGTAGAGAAAATCGCGAAACCCAAAAAAGGATGCGGTTCGGCAGACGCTGTTAAGCTTTTAGTTATGACGCTTACTCTTGCGGCCGCCGCAATCTATATAAAACGAGCATAAAAAAGGCAAAAAAGTGATGAGAGCAAAAACGCAGCAAGTTAAGCAAAAATCGACATTTTTTGAATATTTTAAAATGCACAAGATGCTCTACATAATGGTCATTCCAATGATAGTGTATTTTCTAATATTCAACTACTATCCGATGCTGGGCATACAGCTGGCTTTTAAAGATTGGAATCCTTGGAAGGGCATCTGGGGCAGCCCCTGGGCGGCTACTGACGGTAGGCTTGATTTATTCAAGCATTTCAAGGCGCTGTTTGAAAACCCGCAGTTTTGGCAAAAGTTTGGAAACACGCTAAGGATATCCGTTTTAAAAACCTTAGTCGGATTTCCCGCGCCCATTATAGTCGCCTTGCTACTTAACGAAATGAAAGGAATGGTGTTCAAAAGAACGGTTCAATCCATATCCTACCTGCCGCACTTTGTTTCGTGGGTTATTATATCGGGTATCTTAATCTCGATGGCTAGCGCGGATTCGGATTTTGAATTGTTCTTAGAAAAGGTCATCGGGCGGCAAGTATACTTCTTCAATGACGACTACGCGTTTCTATTTATAGTAGTGGCGTCCGATGTGTGGAAGAGCGTAGGGTGGGGAACGATTATATATCTTGCGGCGCTGTCCGGCGTTCCTCCGGAATTATACGAGGCCGCCGAAATTGACGGCGCCGGCAGATGGAAAAAGATGCGCTATATCACCCTGCCTTCCATAGTGCCCGCCGTAAGCATTAAGTTTATATTTGAGCTAAGCGGCCTAACCAGCGCGGGCTTTGACCAAATCTTTAATATGTATAACACCACCGTATACTCTACGGGCGATATTTTGGAGACATATCTATACAGACGCGGTATTATAGGCGGCAACTACGACTTATCGACGGCGCTGGGATTGTTTAACTCGGCCATAGCGTTGACGCTGACCATAATAGCCAACAAAATCGTTCACAAAATGGGAGGCGAAGGAATATGGTAAACGGCATTCCTACAACAAAAAAACGCAAAAGCGTATTCAGAGCGTATTATAGGCGAGTTTTCGGCAAATCGCCCGCCGACAAGATATTCAACTGGATAAACTACAGCTTGTTTGTCGTATTCGCCTTTATAATGCTGTATCCATTCTTGTATGTCGTCAAGATATCTCTCCAAACCCAGCAGCTTGTAAACGGCGTTCCTATAACGGTTTACAACTTTGGTGCTTACGCCGTAGTTTTGCGCAACAAAAAGATATTGACATCGTTTTTGCTTACTGTGCTGATAGTAGTGGTTCATACTTCTTTACATATCGCTTTGACCTTTATGTCGGCCTACCCGCTTTCTAAAAAGCACTTTAGGGGCAGAACGCAGTTATTAATGTTTATCTTGATAACAATGCTGTTTTCGGGCGGCTTAATTCCTTCGTATATCCTAATCACAAACGTCCTAAAATGGCAGGACAACCTATTGGTTTACATAATACCCGGCGTTTTGTCAGGCTTTAACATAATTGTCGTCAAAAACTTTTTGCAAACCATACCCGAATCTTTGGAAGAATCGGCTAAACTAGACGGCGCTAACGACTTTATAATCTTGTTTAAGATTTACTTGCCGCTTTCTATGCCAATCTTAGCGACAATCGCCCTGTGGGCAGGCGTAGGCAAATGGAACAACTGGATGACGGGTATACTATATATATCCAAAACCAGCCTGCTGCCCATCCAAAACATTTTAAGAGACTTGTTGATTACAGCTAGCTCCACAGACGCGGGCGGACACGGCGGCGACAAAGAATTAATGGCGCTAGCCGACAATATAAAAATGGCGACCGTAGTCATAGGCACATTGCCTATAGTCTTGGTTTATCCGTTTGTTCAAAAATACTTCACAAAGGGAGTTTTATTAGGTTCGGTAAAAGGATAGGAGATAAATATGAAAAAGAGAATTTCGATAGCTTTAATATTAATAATGCTGTTTTCGTTTATGAGCTTTGGGCTGACCGCCTGCGGAGGCGGACGCAAACCCAAAGAAGCCAACGCCTTGACTTTGTTTGTCAACAACGGCAACAAATATGACGGCGCCACCAAAGACAGCATTTGGAAGGCAATAGAAGAAAAAACAAACACCACATTGTATTTTACGGGCACGGCGCACGCGTCAAGCTATTACACCAAGCTTAACCCGCTGATGAACACTATTACCAATATGCCAGACATAGTGTTCTTAGTGCCGAGCTCAGAGGAAATGGGCAAGACCACCTTCTCCGTAAAATGGACGGATCCCGAGATAGGTCTATTATACAGCTATGAAGAGTTGATGAGCCGCTTCCCTAAGGGAACGTTCCCTTATCTAGAAAAGATTTTCGCTTCCAAACAATACGGCAACATCAAGCATCACGGCAACCATTACATATTGCCTATGATTACCACTAAAAACAGCTGGGGTATTTATTACCGCACCGACTGGCTCATTAATGTAGGCTACTATCAAAAAGACGAGCAAGGCAATCCTATCTTGGACGAGCGCGGTCAAAAGATTCCTAGATTCCCCCAAAACATTGTCGAGTTTAGCGAGGTTCTAAAGCTGTTCACCATAGCCGATCCGGATAAAGACGGCAAAAACAACACCTACGGCTGGGCTCCCGGCTCGGGCGAGCACTGCTGGAACGTCTTATACCACGCGTTCGGCGTTACCCCTGATTGGGACATTGACGACGAAGGCAATATAGACTATATGTATACCTCCGAGAAGTTTAAAAACTTCTTGGCGTGGGCAAACGCGATGTATTCCGCGGGCTATATCTATCCTACTTTCTCTTCTTTGCCCGCTAACGGCGAAAGAGATAAGTTCTACGACGGAACTTGCGGAATATTGATTACCAACGCCGAATCCCACATTTCGTTCATTATGGACAAGATGACCAAGCTCGGCAAAGGCCAAAGCGTTCAGTTTGGCCCCGCTGTCGAGGGCGTAGGCGAGTTTACCTTTGACGGCAAAACCTTCTACAGCGAAGAAGGCTCAAAAGGCTTCTCCGACTGGGGCGGCTGGTGGGGCGGCTACTGCATAACCAAAGCCTGCAAGAACATAGAAGGCGCTCTAAAACTGTTTGATTATATGTTAAGCCCCGAAGGCTCTATGCTTAGATTGCACGGCATAGAAGGCAAGCACTATACCATAGGCGAAAACGGCGAAGTAATCCCTAACATCAAAGAACGCGCGGCCGAAGGCGGCGGCAAGTTCGAGGAGTTTACGGTAAACGGCGTATCCGCGCCTTTGGGCAGATACTCTATGGGCACATTATTCGGCTTGCCTATCGACTGGGAGAAGGCAGAGCAAACAGGCGAATGGACGGTTAAAATCACCGCCAAAGAAATAGATCCATCCAACGAAGCTATGGTTCAACAAGCTTTGGACTATATGACGCTTAAGACCAGCAAGCTTGTAAACTTTACCGATTACTCCGCCTCTGTTATAACCCAAATGGTAGACATTGAAGACATCTCGGGCGCGTTTGTAAACAACGCGATAATCGGCAAGAAAAACCTTACCACTGACTGGAACGCGATGATTTCATCCATAAAAGGCGCGAAATGGACAGTTCTGACCAACGCTATGAAATCGTCGTTAAGGAACGCGGGCGTAATTGATTAAGGTTCTAAAGAGCTTATATATACAAAAGAAAAAATCTAAAGCTTACCTAAGTAAAATGATAAAGGAGCGAAAATGAAAAAGGTTAAGGTTTGGTTATTAATTATGACATTGATATTAACTGTATTCAGCGTTTTGGGCTGCGGCGAAACCCAAGACACAAAACCTAAGCTGGATCCCAGCTCAGGCATAGGCAACCAAGCGTTTTTATATGGTATGTGCTACAACATCTACGAGCGCAACTATTCGTCCAATCCCAATTACGACTACAAAAAAGAAATAAAATTAATGGCTAACTTGGGCGTAACAAGCGTGCGCAATTGGATGCACATTACATACCTATTGACCGATCCCCAAACCGTAAACCAAGCGCGCGCCAAAGAAATGCACGACGTCATTGCCGAATACCAAAGATACGGCATGCAGGTAGTTGGTATGAGCCATACAAGCTTCCACAACGGAACATATTTAAGCGGCAAACCCGCCCGCAACACCGACCCCGACTCTTACTATGTTCAATGGCTTAACGACTACTACACTTCTTGGAAGACGCTTGTTACCGAGTTCCCCGAAATCACTTATTGGGAAATTGACAACGAGATGAACAACCCCGACTTTATGTGCACCATAAACGGCGAAAAGACATATTCGCAAACCGAAATGGCCGAGATAGCCACCGATATGCTGTATTACGCGTCCAGGGCTATACACGAAGCCAACCCTAACGCTATAACCATTATGGGCGGTTTGACCGAGCCTAACGGTCTTGGCAGCGGCCAAAACAAGAGCTTCCTGCAAAAGGTTTACGACAACATCTACAGCGGTGAGTTTGGATATTTCTACGGCATAGAGGACCAATCTCAAGCGTCCAAAAACCCCGACGACTATTTCCAAATCGCTTGCTGGCACCCTTATGTAGGCGCTACGGACTTTAACAGCGAAAACTTCGTTAAGTTCAACAACGAGATTTACCAAGTCATTTTGGACAACGAAGGCAAGCACAAAAAAGTAATGTTCACCGAAATGGGCTTCAACGACACCAGATACGGCGAGGAAACCGCCGCCCAATTTGTCGAGGATTTATACACTACCGTAAAAGAAAAAATGCCTTATGTCGAGGCCGTGCATTACTTTAAGCTTCTCAACGTGGCTACCATAGGCTGGACGGGCACTGTTTCCAGATTCGGGCTGTTCTATGATCCCGATCCCAATCGCCAAGACTACGATCCTAGCGACGTCAATGTCCGCTACACCCCCGGCGCTCCCAAGAAAAAGGCTTATTCTTACCAAAAAGTAGCCGGCGGCAAAGGCGATTTGACGCTCATACAAGTGGAAGTAGATTAATGCTTTTATAAACTTACTGCTAGATTTTTTACAAAAGAGGAGATAGTGTTTTAATGGAGAGCTATACATACGACATAGTGGTCATAGGCGGCGGGCTTTCGGGGATATCCGCCGCCGTGGCCGCGGCTAGACTAGGCAGCAAAGTGGCTTTAATCGGCAACCGCCCGGTTTTGGGCGGCAACGCCAGCACCGAAGTGGGCATAAACATAAACGGAGCGGCGTATAACGCGCTTTATTCGCCCAGCGTTTATGCCAGGGAAACCGGTATAATTGAGGAAATAAAACAGCTTATTTATCAATACGACGGCTATTCCACCCAAAAAATGGCGGGGGTGGACGCCGCTTTGTTTGACATAGTTGAGCGCGAAAAGAATATCGACTTGTATCTAAACACCCACGCCTATAAAGTAGATTGCCAGGACGAGCAGATAAAAAGCGTAACCTGTTTGGTTATAGGCTCCGAAAGAGAGATACAGTTTTTCGGGGATATATTTATAGACTGCACGGGCGACGGCGTGGTAGGCGCTTTGGCGGGCGCTAAATTTAGGGTGGGTTCGGAAGGCTACGACGAATACAAAGAAAGCCTTGCCCCCGAAAAGCCTCAGCCTTATGTCAACGGCACGACCTTGATGTTTAACACCATAGACACCGGCAAGCCCGAAGTCTTTGTCAGGCCGGAGTTTGCTTACGACATCACCAAAATGCCCTTTTTTGAGGACCTAGGCAAAAAGCACCGCACATTCTATAAAGACAGAATGGGCACTTACCAAGGCTTTTGGTGGGTGGAATACGGCGGACACCTAGACACGATAAAAGACAACGAAGCCATAGTGAAAGAGCTTAGAAAGATAGTTTACGGGCTGTGGGACTACATAAAAAACAGCGGAAAATTCGAGGGCGTGGAAAATTTAAGGCTGGTTAGAGTGGGCAGCGTCCCCGGCAAGAGAGAATCCAGGCGCTTTATAGGCGACTATGTCCTAAACCAAAACGACATTATAGAAAAAAGAGAGTTTGAGGACAGCGCGTATATAGGCGGTTGGCCGATGGACGTCCACGCAAACTTTGGAATATACGACAAAGACTACGCAACCCATTGGAACTTTGTTCCGGGTATGTATAACGCGCCCTATAGAACGCTTTATTCGGTAAACATTCGCAACCTAATGTTTGCCGGTCGCAACACCAGCTGCACCCGCGTAGCCAACGGCTCTACCAGAGTTATGGGCACCTGCGCGGCGGCGGGACAAGCGGCGGGCACCGCGGCGCACCTTTGCGTAAAACACCAAGTCAAACCCCGCGACATAACCCATAAATACATAAAAGAGCTTCAAAAGATATTGCTAAAAAACGACCAAACATTAATGGGCTACCGCGAGGTTTACGATATAACCAACGCTAAGGCTGTTTCTAACAGCGTCAAAAAATACCAAAACAACGACTACGCTTATACCATACCTTTGCAAAAGGCGCGCGTCATTGCCTTCCCCGTGGAGGAGAGGTTGGACAGCGTAAAAATCAAGGTAAAAAACCTTGCCGACCAAGAGCAAACCCTGACATACAAGGTTTTAACCGGCGATTTGCCCGAGTGCTATATGCCTGTTAGGGAAGAACAGGTAAAGAGCGTAAAAATTGAGCCCGGGTTTGACGGATTAGTCAAGTTTGAGGTAAATCAAAAAGCCGGCAAGGACAGAAAGGTTTACGTCGTGTTGGAGCAAAACGACAACCTAGCTCTATACTTTAACAAACACGAGGTTACGGGCGTTCCCAGCTTCACTTGCTACGAAAAACAACCCGACGCTAGAGATCCCCGTCGCTTTGTTTTAACCAGAACATACGACAACATAGCCTTCGAGGAAGTCCTGCCCGAATGCGATATATTCAATCCCCAAAACGTCCTATCGGGCTACAACAGACCTTACGGCCTGCCTAACATATGGATAAGCGAAGGAAAGGATAATGTCCAGCTTGAGATAACCTTGGACGAGAAATTTATAGACGAAATCAGGCTGGTGTTTAACACCGACTTGGCGGAAGACATAATTTACAATCGCTGCCCTAAGCTTATAAAAGCGTATAAGCTTATAGTTCAAGGTTCGGACGGCGCTAAAGAAATCGAAGTTAACAACAACTTCCATCGCGTCAATGTCCATAAGATAGGCATTAAGGCCGATAAGATTATCCTAAAGCCCTTGGAAAACTACGGCTCAAAAGACTATGAGGTCTTCGGGGTTAAAATCTATTAATATTAAAAGCTAATCGACTTAAATTTAACAAAGTTATCATTGATTTTTAAAAAGGCATTGCCTAAAATAAACTAAAGCGCCTAAAATTAACTTTTCGGCGCGTATTGCTAAAATGAGGTGAATATGAACATACCGCAATACCATTTGGAACTTAACGCGCTTAATGTATCAACCGCCCCTAAGAGAAACTACTATATCCCTAGACCGGCTCATTCGCGTTTTTCGGTGGAAAAAGATTCCGAATCATTGATATCTTTAAACGGCGAGTGGGGATTTGGCTTTTTTGATGCTTTTGAAGACATAAACTTTGATTTAAAAGACAAAATTACCGTTCCATCCAATTGGCAGTATTTTGGCTACGATTTTACCCAGTATACCAACTATGTGTATCCCTTCCCGTTTACGCCCCCCGTTGTTCGCCAAAACTTCTTCGGCGTATATAAAAAGCAGATTACGCTGGACAAGCAAGACGGATATAAATATTACATAAATTTTGACGGAGTGGACAGCTCTATATATCTTTTTGTAAACGGTAATTTCGTGGGCTTCGACCAAGTGTCCCATAGTCCTAAGGAATGGGATATAACCCAATACCTAATCCAGGGCAAAAACACTATAGGCGCGATAGTGCCCAAATGGTGCGCCGGCAGCTACTTAGAAGACCAAGACAAAATTAGATTAAGCGGAATTTTCAGGGACGTTTATATCTTAAAACGCCCCGAAAAACATATTCGTTCTTATTACATAAGCTACGACATCGACTTTGAACAAAGCCAAGCTTTGGTAAAAATATCTTTTGACCAAACGGCGGATTTTGAAAAGACGATAAAGGTTTATTATCAAGATAATTTGGTTTATTCGGGCAAGTTCGCCGACCAAGCCGAGTTTGTTTTAAAGGACATAAAGTTATGGAACGCCGAACAGCCCGAGCTTTACGACATAGAGATAATAACCCCGGACGAAAAGATTTGCGATTACATAGGCTTTAGGAAGATAGAAATAATAGACGGCGTTTTTACGGTCAACAAAAAGGCGATTAAGATTAAGGGCGTCAACCGCCACGACAGCTATTACGACACAGGTTATTACGCCCCTATAGAATATATAAAAAAAGATTTAGAATTAATGAAGGCGCATAACATAAACGCCGTAAGGACTTCGCACTATCCGCCCGCGCCCGAGATGCTTTATCTTTGCGACAAAATGGGCTTTTATGTGATAGACGAAGCGGATATCGAGTCTCACGGCACAGTATGCTCAAAAGGCGGTTATAACAGAGATTTATTTGATTTCTTTACCGACGACCCCGCCTGGGAGAGCCAAATCTTAGACAGAGTTCAAAAATTGGTTTACAGGGATATTAACCGCCCCTGCGTCATTATGTGGTCGCTGGGCAACGAGTCCGGCTGGGGCCGCAACACGGTCAAGGCGGCGGAATGGGTTGAGTGTTTTGATTCTTCGCGCTTGGTTCATTACGAATCCACGTATGTGGCCGAAGGCAAAGACGCAAAAAATTTCGCGCCTTTAAAGATAATGAGCAAGATGTATCCTTCGATAGAGGATATAAAGCAATACTTATCCAATCCCGACGAAACCCGCCCGCTTATCCTATGCGAGTTTTCGCACTCAATGGGCAACTCTTGCGGGGACTTAAAGGACTATTTTGACTTGTTCTATTCCGAGCCTAGGCTTGTCGGCGGATTGGTTTGGGAGTGGAACGACCACAGCTTCCCTATTGATATGGACTATTCTAAACCCGGCTACGGCGGGGATTGGGGCGATGTCCAAAACGACAGCAACTTCTGCATAGACGGACTGATAAACTATAAGAGAGAGCCCGGCACAAACCTAAAAGAATATAAAAACGTTATCTGCCCCATAGACGCTAGTATTGAAAACAAAACGCTAAATATAATCAATAGATACGACTTTACCGTAATTAATAAGAACTACTTAATCAAATATAAAGTATACGATAATTTAGGCGAGACTTTAAAAGCGGGGGACTTATCGATAGATTATTTAGCGCCCGGGAAGTCGGCCGCCGTTGACATAGATTTAAGCGAATATTTTGAAAGGCCCAATACCTATTTATTGTTAGAGTTTTTCAAAGACGGCTTTAATTTAGGCCATAGACATTTCGCTTTGGGCAAGTTTGCGCCTAAGTCTTTGGTTTTGATTAAGGGCGGAATAAGCTATAAAGAAAATTCAAAGGATATCATAATAAAAGGCAAAGACTTTGAGTATATTTACGACAAAACTATAGGGGCGTTTAAAACTATCAAGACAAATAAGACCGCCCTTATAGAAGCTATGGATTATAATATCTGGCGCGCGCCCATAGACAACGATAGAAACATCCTTTGGAAACTAAAGCATAGAAAGATGGACAGGGCAAAAGTCCGCGCTCTTAACACGACCATAGACAGCCAAAAATATTTGACCATAAAAAGCGAGATAATTTTCGCCGCCGACGGGCTGACGCCTATTTTCAAGGGCGAAGCGGTTTGGACTATAGACGGCAAAGGCGATATTAAGGCTCAATATAATATCGATATCGACAAAGAAATAGAATTCCTGCCTAGACTGGGACTTAGGATGAAATTGTCGCCCGATTTCAAATCCTGCTCTCATTTTGGATACGGCCTAGACAGCTATGTCGATAAGCATAATCACACATATAAAGCGCTTTATAAGAGCGAAATCAAGGATATGTTTGTCAACTATCACAAGCCCCAAGAAAACGGTGCTCACTTTGACACGGATTATATTAACATCTACGGCAAAAAGGATATAATTTCCATTAGCGCCCAAAAGCCCTTCTCTTTTAATTTAAATCATTATCCCCAAGAAGCTTTGGAGAGCGCGAAACACTTCTTTGATTTAAAACCTTCTAAAAACCCTATTTTGTGCCTAGACTATATGATGAGCGGCATAGGTTCGCACTCCTGCGGCCCAGAGCTAGCCCCCCAATACAAGCTAACCGAAAAGCAAATTCAAATGAGCTTTAACTTCGCTTTTTCAAAAAGAAATTAAAGACATTTTATAATTAATATCTTACTAAAAAACGGCTTAATTCAAAGCCGTTTTTTTATTTCTTAACCTTGCTGGGCGGATAACCCATTACGTCCACAAACGCCCTGTAAAAGGTCGAGTATTCGGTAAAACCAAACATTTCGGCCGCCTTGGCGGGCTTTTCGCCTCGCTTTATAAGCCGGTGCGCAGCTATTATTTTTTTGGCTCGTATGTATTTCATAATGGGCGCGCGCATATACGCTTGGAATTCCTTATATAGGTTTGACTGCGAAAAATGAAACTTTTGACACAGCTCGTCGACGGTAATATTTTTTGATAAATTTTGGTCGATATATTGAATAATTTGGGCGATCGCCAAGTCTTGCCCGCTGGGCGAGGTTTTTTGCTTGTATTTAGAATGGCTAAGCCTTATAAGAATTTCTTTTATAATATTAGAAAACAATACTTCAAGCTCCAAATAATTAAACTCGCGGTAAAAAACATCCAGCTTCTCAAAAAGCTCGTAAACCTTGGGCGCGGAAGGGAAAAAAGCGCTGCGCTGAGAAAAAAAACCTTTTAAAAAATCAGGCATAAGCTCGTCAGGAAATCTTAGAATATACCTTTCATAAGGCGAGTCGTCTAAAAGGGTTAAAAAATGGTGCTTCCCCGGTTGAATGAGCGCGGCATCACCAAACTTCATTATATGCTTTTCTTCCTCTATGGTTAATTGAACCTTGCCGCTAATAAAATAATAAATTTCGTAAAAGTTATGATACTTTCCGCAGTCGTCGCTTGGCAGCGGCGGAATGTCTAATTTATGCGCTATTTCCAAATCATTATATATAAACGAAAACATTATTTCTCTTTTGTATTTAAATTTATCTATATATCCATTTTAATGCCTATCGGCAGAATGCGCAAGATAATTTTAATAAAAAATTATTTTCAAAAGCGTTTTTTTTTAAAATATGATGACAAAAAGCGTTTGATAATGTATAGTAATCTTATCGATAAAAAATATCTAATATTGATAACTTTATCCGCTTCAAACTAAAACACAGAAGCGGAATTTTTTATAACAAAAGGAGCCAAATGGAACACAAAAGACCTAGAGTGGTATTCCCGTTCGTGGAAGCGGGAATGGGGCATATAATGCCTATGAAAGCGGTAAGCGACGCTTTTGAGAGAAAATACGGCGACAAAGTCGAGGTTATAAAGACATATTTCTTTCAAGACACGGGCAATCCCGACCTAAAATACGTGGAAGACGAGTTAATCCGCGAAGTCAAAAATCACAACAAAAACCGCTTTAACGGGTTTTATCAATTTTTGCTTTTAAAGATTTTTAGAACCCGTTTGAGTATGAATTTTTTACACCAAATAAAATATAAACGCGGCTATAAACCGGCTTTGGAATATCTAAAAAGCCTGGACGCCGATTTAATTTTCAATACCCATTTTTCCACGCTGTATTACGCCTGCGAACTAAGGTCAAAAGGGCTTATAAAATCCAAGATAATAACTTTTTGCCCCGATCCAATCGTGGGCTTGCAATGGGACAACCGAGGCGACCTAATGCTTCTTAGCGGCAGCGGCGGGGTAAAAAAAGCTGCGCGCTTTGGCAGATTTAAACCCGGCAAAATAAAAGAAGTCCCGTTCTTAATCCGCAAGGAGATAATAGAGTATAACAAAGGCAAAAAACATTACCGCCAAGAGCTAGGCATCCCCGAAGACAATTTCACGATATTGTTGGCCGATGGGGCATACGGCGCGGGCAGGCTAAAAGAAACGGTTTACGAGCTTTTAAAATCCAAACTCAATTTAACCCTGATAGCGGTCTGCGGCAAAAACCAAGCGCTTTACGAGGAGTTTTTATCTCTGACGCCTCCCCCCAACATAGTTTTTAAACCTTACGGCTTTACGGACAAAATGCTGATGTTTTCGGCGGCGTGCGATTTGTTTATAGGCAAAGCGGGCGCTAGCAATCTAGCCGAACCGGCGTATTTCGGCTCGCCTTTGATAGTTACCTTTTGCGCTACGCCCATTGAAAAATGGATTTGCAACCATTATGTGAAAATGGGCTGCGCGATAAAAATTAAAAGCGTAAAAAAGGCGGTCAAACTTGCCCAAGCCTTTGCCCAAAACCCCGAGCTTATGAAGCCTTACATCCAAGCCGCAAAAGCTCAAAGCCGCAGCGACGGCGCTGATATAATAGCCGATATAATTTACGAGCAATTATATAAGTGATTAGGCGATAAATTTTACTTTAAGCATAAAAGGCTTGCCATTTTTGGAAGCCTTTTTTATTTATACAAACAACAGTTTTAATATTCTCCCAAAGCTATATTTTTACGCGAAGGTTAGCAACAAAAAACTTATTTTAGAACATAAGTTCTTATTTTTTAAGTTTTACTATTTTTTTATTGAGATATTTAAATATTTTAATAATATTTCTTTTAGAATTTGTTATTTTTAATTTTTTTTGCCCTTAATGTTCTGGAGCGTTTTTTAAAAAAATTTTGGCTTTTTAAAAAATAGGGTGTTAATTAAACAATTTATATAGGGTAGAGAAAAGGGTATGAACAAAAGACAAGGATTTTTGCTCGGGTTAATTTTTGCTTAATTTTTGTTTTATGTTTTTCTCTGAAAGATACTTCAGTTAGCGCTTTTTCGACAGAACCGGTCGAGATAGAGATTTTTAATCCCGTCGACAAGTCGTCAATGAATTACGTGTATTCCGCCCCGGACGGAATGCTTTATTCTTTATATGGAACTGATATGGGCGTCCAATTGGAAAGATACAATCCGATAGACGATACAAGAGATTACAAAACTTTTTCGGAATATCCTGTCGATAATAAGCAGCTATCTATCACTATCGCTCAGGAACGGGCTCTGACCTGACGTTATATTTAAAAATCGCTGATGACATAGTAATATATAATCCATACACAAAAACGGTATTACGAAAAACTCCTTTAGATACTTCTTTCAGCTCTTATGGCAATATTGTATATTATCCGCACAAAAAACCTGAATATGTAAGCGCGTTTTTTGTAATAATTGGAAGTAAAATTTATCTTCTTCAAGAAAAGCAAAACGGGGAATTTGATTATACTCAAATCAATTTTCCTAGCGGCTCAACATATAACTACATAGCTTATCAACCGTCTAAAAATCCCAATCATAACGGCTTTTTATGGGCGATACCCATAACGGCTAAAACGGTCTATAAAGGGTTATTAGACAGCGATTACAATGTCGTGGACCTAGAAACATTTACCGGACCGTCTAATGGCGAGTCTTTTGTCGGCTTATTTTTGGTCAGCGTCGATAAAAACTACGATGTTTGGTTTTACGAAAACAACTCTACTAAGAAAAAAGCTCAATTAATCAGATATAGGGACAAAAGAGAAAATATGGGAAGTTTATCAAACGGATAATGCATCATACGGTCAAATACCATTTAGCATGACCGTCGCCATCGACAATAGAATTTACATTGCGGCGGGCATCAAGATATATAAAACCAAAAGCTTCTTTGCTTCGAGCGAAAGCGATTTGATTAATATCAATCCCCAGCCGTCTAATTGGTCTTACGATAACAATGAAATCACGGTAATTATTAACAGCAGGAAATTTGATTTCTCAAACATAACCGTTTCGCCAAACGCCACATACAAAGTTTTCAGCGACCAAGCTTGCGCCAACCCGTTGTCTAATGTAGTGGAAGTTCCGATTACTGCGGCTCCCCAAGGCTCAAAGACCGTTTGGCTCAAGGTTACCGCGGAGGACGGCGTAGGCAATACCGTATATAAAATTATCTTGGAAAGATACAGCAGAAGCATTTCTCTAACCGCGGATAACAATTATTTTTACGGTCAATATTTTAGCCCTCAATGGCGGATTATAAATCCCCAAAACTTGTGGGAAGGCGATACGTTTGAGAATTTAGGGCTAATAATCCCCAAAATAACTTGCGGCGGCATAGACCCAATCACGCTGCTTTGCAACAAAAAAGGAACATATTCGATTACTTTTCAAGACTCTTGCAATCCGGAATATATAATTGATTTTCAAATAACCTCGGTAAATATACAGCCTAAAACAATTGACATAGACTCGATAGACGTAGAATTATCCAAAGTATACGACGGAAAAACCACGGCGGCTGTAAAAAGCTTAAAAGTCTCGAATATTTTGGCTAAAGACCAAGACGTAACGGTAGTTGCCACGGCCTCGTATAATTCCAAAAACGTTTTAGAGGCCAACAAGATAACGGTTAATTTTTCTTTCGGCAAAAGCTCAAGCAGTAATGATAATTATGTTTTGCCCAGCAGTATCGTTTTGACTCAAGGCGTCAAAATCACGCCCAAACCTATAACTATTTCCGAAGTAAGCGCCGTAAACCGCGTTTACTCAAAATACGACAATACCGTAACCTTAAAAGGCGGCAAACTGGAAGGCGTTTTATCGGGTGACAGCTTAGGATTTAATTTAGGCAAAGGCCTTATGGCGGACGCGAATGTGGGAACGAATAAGCCGGTAACCGCCAACATAACGCTTACAGGCGCCCAAAAAGACAATTATCAATTAATCCAACCTACTTACTTAACCGTTAATATAGTTCCTTTGCCCGTTCAAGTCTATTGGGAACATAACAGCGAATATGTTTACAACGCTCAAGACCAATTTAATACAATAAAAGCGTATTACCTAGACTTTGACGGCAACAAGATTTATCTAAATACTAAGATAGTTTCAGGCGGCTCGTTGTTTAAAAACGCCGGCAAATATGTTTTTTCCGCTTATATGTCGAAGCCGGACAACAATTACGACATAGGCTCGCCTTCAAAAGAGTTGACCATTAAACCTAGACAGATTGCGGTTGATAATATTCAGGTAAACACGACTGAACTGTCAACGCGCAGATTTTCAAATTACAGCGTTCGTAACATATTAGATTCGGACATAACAGTCAGCGCTTTCGCTTCGTTTAACAACCCTAATGTTGACGCCAAATACATAATAGTCGAATTTAATATAAGCGGAACAAACAAGAATAATTATTCGCTGCCTGAAAGCGTTATAATTAACGACTCTGTCCAAATAGTTCCCCGCAGCGTTCTAGTAAGCTGGGTAAACAAAGATAAATATGTTTATAACGCTCAAGACCAAAGCGGCACTGTTTTGGCAATGATTAACGATGTAAACGGCTTAAGCGTTCAGTTGAAATTTAACGTTCGACAAGCCTTTTATCAACGCAGGGTATTATACCGTAACGGCTGTTTATGACAACCCTAACTATATCTTAACCAACAACCAAAAGACCTTAACAATTGAAAAACTTCAAATCGAAGTTTATGACCTTAAATTCTATACAACTAAGACCTACGACGGCGCCGACATAGCCGAAGTTAAGGGCGCTTGGACGTCGAATATATTTCCTGGAACGGCCGCGCTTATTCCTATCGGTCGTTTTAATACCAAAAATGTTACCGCCGACGCTATATACGTAACCTTTGATATAACGGGCGAAGGCAAAGACAACTATATCTTGCCCGCAAGCTATACGATAACCGAAGGCGTTCAGATAACACAAAAAATAATTTCTATCTCGGACGTAAAAGGCGTAGACAGATATTATGATTATAACAATTATAAAGCGCAGCTGACAGGCGGAATTTTACTAGGGCGTATTATCGGCGACGACATATCTTTTGATTTAGGCGAAGGCGTAATTTCGTCCAACAACGCGGGAACCCACAACGTTGCGACGTCCATTGTCTTAACTGGAAAGGACTCTCAAAACTATCATTAATACAACCCAGCTGCGTAACAATAAAAATCCTTCCCAAGCCTGTTGAGGTAATATGGGAATCTCAAAATAATTATATTTACAACGCTCAAGACCAAAGCAGCTTGGTAAAAGCGTATTACTTAAACGATTTGGGCGAAAAGGTTTATTTAAGAGTTTCTTTTGACAAGACGTTTAAAAATGCCGGGCTTTACTTCGCTTTTGCTTCTATGATTGAGACAGACGGCAACTATGAGCTGTATAACACAGATAAGTATTTTGAGATTCAGCTGCGCCAAATAGAAGTATACAACCTAATCGTCGGCGAGCAAAAAACTTTCGACGGCACCGATATAGCGCATATAATAAGCCAATGGACTACAAACATCTTTGACGCTGACACCAAACTGATTATAACCGCTAGGTATAACAGCCCTAACGTAGGCGCGGACACTATTTATATGTCGTTTGATATAACGGGCGAAAACAGCGCAAACTACATCCTTCCCTTAGATTACACAATTAAAAACGCCAATATAAAAATCAACCCTTATATCGCGAAAGTTTATTGGCAGCGCGAATCGTCTTATGTTTATAACAACCAAGACTATACCTCTACAATAAAAGCTTGGTATAAAGACATCCACGGCAATAATATTTATCTTGACTTAGATTTTGGCGTCAAAGCGCTGATTAACGCGGGAAATTATACCGTTTATGCTTTCGGCGGCGACTCCAACTATCAATTATCCGATAACGTAATCGAAATCGTCATAGAAAAAGTTAAAATCCAAGTTTACGGACTAAATGTCGCCCC
>DATCKE010000021.1:0-41970 GCA_036562445.1 Clostridia bacterium | reverse complement strand
CTTGCAGGAATAACCCCATTCGTTGTCATACCAAGCTACAAGCTTAACAAACTTTTCGTTGAGCATAATGCCGGCTTTCGCGTCGAAGATAGAGGTATGAGAATCGCCGATAAAGTCGGAAGATACTACATCGTCTTCGGTGTAAGCCATAATGCCTTTCATTTCGTTTTCGCAAGCTTCTTTTATAGCTTTGCAGATTTCTTCGTAAGTTGTAGGAGTCTTTAGCGTGCAGGTTAGGTCTACAACGGATACGTCCAAGGTAGGTACTCTGAACGCCATACCGGTCAGCTTGCCGTTGAGTTCGGGTATAACCTTGCCTACAGCTTTAGCTGCGCCGGTGGACGAAGGAATAATGTTGCCGGAAGCAGCTCTGCCGCCTCTCCAGTCTTTCTTGGAAGGTCCGTCAACCGTTTTTTGAGTAGCGGTTGTGGAGTGAACTGTAGTCATAAGACCTTCTACGATGCCAAATTTATCGTTAACAACCTTCGCCAAAGGAGCTAAGCAGTTGGTCGTGCAGCTTGCGTTGCTGATAACGGTCATATCTTTGGTGTATTTGTCGTGGTTTACGCCCATAACGAACATAGGAGCGTCTTTAGAAGGAGCAGTAATGATAACCTTCTTAGCGCCGGCCTTTATGTGGGCAGAAGCGGTTTCCACTGTAGTGAATACGCCGGTAGATTCAGCTATGTATTCCGCGCCAGCTTCGCTCCATTTGATGTTTGCGGGTTCTTTTTCAGCGTAGAAATAGATTTCATTGCCGTTTACATAGAGCTTGCCGTCTTTTACTTCAACATCGCCCTTAAATCTTCCGTGGATAGTGTCATACTTGAACATATAAGCAGCGTATTCCAAATCCAAGAAAGGGTCGTTAATAGCGACAACTTTTACGTTAGGGTGATTTAAGGAAGCGCGCAAAACAAGTCTGCCTATTCTACCAAAGCCGTTAATGCCGACTTTTACAACATTTTGTGCCATAAATTTTTTACCTCCATATATTTTAAAAAAATTGGTTTCAAATTAAGTTTTCAGGATTGAGACATTCAAGCTCTTTTACGACAAATCGTCCGTCTTTTCTTACAAGCTTGCCGTCCATATAAATTTCGCCTCCGCCGTATTCGGGCGTCATAATCAAGACCAAGTCCCAGTGAACCGCGGAAGTGTTGCCATTAAATGCAATATCATAAGACGAGCCGGGCGTAAAGTGAATAGAGCCCGAAATCTTCTCGTCGAACAAAATATCGCCCATAGGCTTAGTTATATAAGGGTTCACGCCGAAAGAAAACTCGCCGAAATATCTTGCGCCCTCGTCGGTGTCTAAGATTTTGTTTAACTCTTCGGTGTGGCTGGATGTCGCCTCTATAATCTTGCCATTTTTAACGACAAATCTTACCTTTTCGTGCTTTAGCCCTTGATACATAGAAGGCGCATTGTATTCGATTACGCCGTTTACGCTGTCTTTAACGGGCGCGGTATAAACCTCGCCGTCGGGGATGTTTCTTTGTCCCGAGCATTTTATTACAGGGATGTTTTTTATGGAGAACGATATGTCGGTTGTGGGCGTGACCAATCTTACCATATCGGTTTTTTCCATATATTCTTTCAGCGCGTCCATCGCCTTATCCATTTTGGAATAATCCAGATTGCATACCTTAAAGAACAAGTCCTCAAACTCGTCTGTGGACATCGAGGACGCTTGAGCCATAGAAGGATTGGGATATCTTAGGATAACCCACTTAGTCTTTGCCACTCTAATCTCGTGATGAACGGGATAGCCATAGCATCTGGACTCTATTGCCATCTTCTCGGCGGGAACATCGGCAAGCTCGAAGGTGTTGTTTGAGCCCCTTATTCCGATATAAGCGTCCATATCGGACATTAGGTATTTCGCGTATTTCGCCATTAAGGTAGAATGCTCTTCGCTAGTTCCTAACAAAAGCTGACGTTGAACTCTTGTGTTATATAAGCTTACAAAAGGGTAGCCCCCTACTTTATAAACTTCTTTTATGATTTCGTTAACCAGCATATAATCCAAGTCATACGCTTCGATAAAAATCTTCTCGCCTTTTTTTAGGTCGCAAGAATAATGAACCAAATTTTGAGCAAGTTTTGATAATCTAGGGTCAACCATTTTTAATAAATATCTCCGATTGTGAATTCATTATCATTATACACCAATTGTTATTATTTGCCAAACGAATTGACATTATCCAAAACAGTGTTTTTAACTATTCAAGGCGTTTACGCAGCGGATTAACAAAACAGATAGATAAATTAATATGAGCGCTTAAGCGCATAATATTTATAAAACAAAATAAAACAAAATGTATAAAAAAACAAAAATTTTCGATATGCCGATAAAAACGCTAGTCAAATACTGGCGGGTAGTGTATAATTAGTCAAAGAAAAAATTAACCCGGAGTGTTTTTGATGCCACTAGTAAATACCAAAGAGATGTTACTTAAAGCCTACGAAGGCGGTTACGCCGTAGGCGCTTTTAATGTTAACAACATGGAAATGATTCAAGGAATCGTTTCCGCGGCTATTGAAGAAAGAGCACCCTTAATTTTACAAGTTTCTAACGGCGCAAGAAAATACGCCAATCCCCTCTACCTAAAAGGTTTAATCGAAAGCGCGGAAAAAGAAAGCAATCTGCCGATAGCTCTACACCTAGACCACGGCGACAGTTACGAGCTTTGCGTAGCGGCAATCGAGGACGGCTTTACTTCCGTTATGATAGACGCTTCTCATTACTCATTTGAAGAGAATATAAGAATAACCAAAAAGGTCGTTGAATACGCTCACGCAAGAAACGTAACGGTAGAGGCAGAGCTAGGAAGATTAGCGGGCATTGAAGACGATGTCAATGTTTCCGAAAGCGAGTCCGCGTTTACCGATCCTTCCCAAGTAGAAGAATTTGTAGAAAAAACGGGCGTTGACTCTTTAGCTATAGCCATCGGAACAAGCCACGGAGCTTACAAGTTTAAAGGCGAGCCTAAACTAAGGTTTGACATCCTAGAAGAAGTAGGAAGAAGACTGCCTAACTTCCCTATCGTGCTTCACGGCGCAAGCTCTATTTTGCCCGAGTATGTTGATATTATCAACAAAAACGGCGGCAATATGGAAGGCGCTAGAGGAATTCCTGAAGATATGCTAAGAAAAGCCGCTTCTATGGCTGTATGCAAAATCAATATTGACAGCGACTTAAGAATGGCCTTTACGGCGGCTATTAGAAAGCATCTTTTTGAGAATCCTTCGCATTTTGACCCCCGTCAATATTTAGCTCCCGCGCGCGAGGCGGTAAAGCAATTAGTAAAACACAAATTAAAATATGTGTTAGGATGCAACAATAAGGTCTAATAATTTTTAGATTTTTAAAACAAAGCGGTAATCATTTAAGTGATTACCCTTTTTTTAAGTATAGAAAATTTTTGGGTATTGGCTGTTTATTTTTTTAAATTAAAGGAGTTGGTTGGCTTATGCCGAAAAATAGTTCAATTAAAAAGGTCCTAGTTATCGGTTCAGGGCCGATAATTATAGGACAAGCGGCTGAATTTGACTACGCGGGCACACAAGCGTGCCGCGCTTTAAAAGAAGAAGGGCTTGAAGTCGTTTTAATAAACTCTAACCCCGCTACCATAATGACCGACAAAGATATCGCGGACAAGGTTTATATCGAGCCCTTAACCCCAGATTTTGTTAAAAAGATAGTGTTAACCGAGCGCCCGGACAGCGTCCTGCCCTCTTTGGGCGGCCAAACAGGGCTTAACCTGGCTATGGAATTAGCTCAAGAAGGATTTTGGGAAAAAGCTAACGTAAGGCTTCTTGGCACCAATATCCCCGCTATTCAAAAAGCCGAAGACCGCTTGGAATTCAAAAACACTATGCTAAAAATCAACGAGCCTTGCGTGGCCAGCAAGGTTGTAACCAATATCAACGACGCGTTGGATTTTGCTGAGAAAATCGGCTATCCCGTAATAGTCCGCCCCGCGTATACTTTGGGCGGCACGGGCGGCGGCAAAGCCCGCGACAGAGCGGAATTAAAAGAAATCGCTTCCAACGGTTTGAGGTTATCGCTTGTTCATCAAGTCCTAATTGAAAAAGACATTACCGGCTGGAAGGAAATCGAATACGAAGTTATGCGCGACAGCAAGGGCAATGTTATTACCGTATGCAATATGGAAAACGTAGACCCCGTGGGCGTGCATACGGGCGACAGCATAGTCGTAGCGCCTTGCCAAACCTTGAACGAATCAGAGCTGGCAATGCTTAAGTCCGCGTCGATAAAGATAATAAACGCTTTAGGCATAGAAGGCGGTTGCAACATACAGTTTGCTCTAAAGCCTAACAGTATGGAATACGCGGTAATAGAGGTCAACCCTAGGGTTTCTCGTTCGTCAGCGCTGGCGTCCAAAGCCACTGGCTATCCTATAGCCAGAGTCGCTACCAAAATAGCTATAGGATACTCGCTGGACGAGATAAAAATTAACTCAAAACAATCCGAAACCGCTTTGTTTGAGCCTAGTCTTGACTACCTAGTCGTAAAAGTTCCCAAATGGCCTTTTGATAAGTTTGTTCACGCCAACAGGATATTGGGAACGCAGATGAAAGCCACAGGCGAAGTTATGGCTATTGGCAACACTTTTGAAAGCGCCTTAATGAAAGCTATAAGGTCGCTTGAGCTAAACGCTTATTATTTATACCTGCCTAAACTCTCAAAACATACCGACGAAGAAATCGAGCAAATGCTTTACGACGTAACCGATGAGAGAATCTTCGTCATTGCCGAAGCCCTAAGAAGAAACATCAGCGTTCAAAAGATTGCGCAAATTACCCAAATCACCAGCCATTTCATAGAAAAAATTAATAACCTTATCCAATGGGAAAACAAGCTGAAAACTCTCAGACTCCAAGACTTGACCGGCGATATTTTAAAGCAGTCAAAACAGCTTGGTTTTACGGATAAAATTATAGCCGATTTTGTGGGCGCTAAAAAGGAAGAGATTACCAGGTTAAGAAAGAAGTATAATATACATCCTGTGTTTAGAAGCGTAGACACCTGCGGCTCAAGTCAAAATTCTTATACCCCCTATTATTACTCCACTTATTTTGGCGAAAACGAGTCCACCCCCTCGGATAAGAAAAAGTTATTGGTTTTGGGTTCTGGCCCTATAAGAATCGGTCAAGGCATTGAATTTGACTATTGCTCCGTTCATTGCGTATGGGCGCTGCAAGAAGCAGGCTACGAAACCATAATAGCCAACAGCAACCCCGAAACGGTTTCCACCGACTTTGACACCGCGGATAAATTATACTTTGAGCCTTTAACTCCCGAGGACGTAGAGGCTATCGTTGAAAACGAAAAGCCTGACGCCGCTTTGGTTCAATTCGGCGGTCAAACGGCTATTAAGCTTACTAAGGCTTTGGTCAATATGGGCGTGCCTATTATGGGAACTAGCGAGCAAAGCATTGACGCCGCCGAAGACCGCGAAAAGTTTGACGAGATTTTGGAAAAATGCAACATCCCCCGCCCTAAAGGAATGGCTGTGTTCTCAAAAGCAAAAGCTGTCGCAGCGGCCGAGGCGCTCGGCTACCCTGTCTTGGTAAGGCCCAGCTATGTCTTAGGCGGACAAGGAATGCAAATATGCTACAACAGCCAAGACGTAAAAGAATATATGCAAATAATCAACACCGTAAAACAAGAGCACCCCGTCTTGGTTGACAAATACCTAATGGGCAGAGAGCTTGAAGTTGACGCTATTTGCGACGGCGAGGATATCCTGATACCCGGTATTATGGAACATTTAGAAAGAGCGGGCGTTCACAGCGGCGACAGCATATCTGTGTATCCTACCCAAAACATCCCCGCTAAAATAAAACAAAAAGTAGTTGATTACACCTACAAGCTCTCAAGAGCGCTTAATGTCGTAGGGCTTGTTAATATTCAATTCGTATATTACCAAAACGAACTATATGTAATAGAAGTAAACCCTCGTTCTTCCCGCACGGTGCCTTATATCAGCAAGGTAACCAATGTCCCCGTAGTCGACTTAGCCACCGCTTGCACTCTGGGCAAGAAATTAAAAGATTTGGGCTATGGAACGGGATTATATCCTGAAAGCGCTTATTGCGCCGTCAAAGTGCCCGTATTCTCGTTCTCTAAGCTAGGCGGCGTGGAAGTCAGCTTGGGGCCTGAAATGAAGTCTACGGGCGAGGTATTGGGCATAGACAAAAGCTTCGGACAGGCTTTGTATAAAGGCTTGTTGGCGTCCGGCATAAAAGCTCCTATAGGCGGCGGCGTGTTAATCACCGTCAATGACCAAGACAAGCAAGAAATCGCGCCCGCGGCGGAAGAGCTAAGAAAACTAGGCTTTATACTCTACGCGACAAAAGGCACGTCCAAAGTTCTTAACGAAAACGGCATTCCCACTATTACGGTAGATAAAATCGGCGAAGGCGACTATGATATATTGTCTTTGCTTGATTCGGGCAAAATCAGCTTGCTTATCAACACCCCCAGCCGAAACAGAAAGACCGAGGTGGACGGTCTAAAAATAAGAAGACGCTGCGTAGAGCTTTCTATACCCTGCCTTACCTGCATAGACACAGTCAACGCTTTAATCTATGCTCTGAAAATAAACAAAGAACATCCCGACCTTTCGATAGTAGAATTATCGCAGATTTAAAAATAATTACAAAAAAGCCCCTTTCATTAAAGGGGCTTTTTTGTAATATGTTTATTTTTTAACTTTATCGATATACTTGCAGGCGTCGCAGCCGGGGCAAGTCCGCACGCCTTGCTTTTTGTTTCTGATTTTATTTCTTATTAGATAGGCGATAGCGCCTATTACCGCCAATCCTACCAAAACTAAGATAACAATATCGGCTAGCGTCATTGTATAATCTCCTATATTTTATTTATATGCTTATAGTTTAAGCTATAAGCGCGATTAATTGCCCTATTCCATATATTAACAGCGACACTATATAAGCAACCGCTAATTGATAAAGTAAAATAATCGCCGTCCATTTTTTGGATTTCACTTCTTGGGATATAGCGCCTATCGCCGCAATACAAGGGGGCGCCAATAGGTTAAACACCATAAAGCAATATACCGCCAAAGGCGAGGCGAAAATGCCCGCGCTTATTATCCAAGACTTAACCTGTTCCATTAAGCCTTCGTCTTCCAAAGGATCGCCCACGCCGGACAGCGTTCCAAAGGTGGTAACTACTACCTCTTTGGCTATAAAGCCTGTCAAAATAGCGAACGCAGCCTGCCAAGCGCCGAACCCCATAGGCTTAAACAGATAAGCGAACACTCCGCCGATTTTTGCCATCATACTGTCGTTGGGGTCCTCGACCAGCTTAAAAGTGAAGCTGAACGATTGAAGCAACCATATAATCACGGACGAGACTAAGATTATCGTGCCCGCCCTTTTTGCGAAGCTCTTAAATTTATCCCACAATATTCTCAACAAGGTTTTGATATCGGGCGCGCGATATGAAGGCATTTCCATAATAAACGGCGTGGTCTTTTTCTTGAACACGAATTTATTAAAAATCACGCCCGTTACAATGGCTATAATTATTCCCAGCAAGTAAATCGAGAAAATAACCAAGGTCGCCGTTATACCCTCGAAAAACGCCGCCGTCAAAAATGTCCAGATAGGGAGTTTAGCGCCGCAAGACATAAACGGCGTGACCATTATGGTCAATCGTCTTTCGTTCTCATTGTCTAAAGTTCTCGCTCCCATTACGGCAGGCACGCTGCATCCAAAGCCCATAAGCATAGGGACAAAAGACTTTCCGCTAAGTCCGAACTTCCTAAACGCCCTGTCCATAATAAACGCGGCGCGCGCCATATAACCTGTGGCTTCCAAAATGGAAATCAATAAATACATTATCAATATATAAGGCATAAAGCCAAACACAGCGCCTACGCCGCCGTAAATGCCGTCTATAACTAAACCTGTAGACCAGTCAGAAGCGTTTACAAAGGCTAAGAATCTAGCCAGCAAATCGCCAAATTTAGCCACAACCCATTCAACGCCGTAAGCCGCCAACACGCCCGGCATCATTATGGTTACTCCGCCAATCTCAAACTCGCCGAAAACCAAGAAAAACATCAAAAACATAATTCCCAAAAAGATAGGAATTCCCCAAACCTTATGGGTTAGAACTTTGTCTATCTTTTGGGTTCTTATAATATCTTTCAGTTTTTTGGTCTTGTTTGTGGCTTCCTGACAATGCTGGGATATGTAATTGTATCTTAAATCGGCCACTAAGCCTTCAGCGTCTTTATGCTCTTTGTTAATAATATCTATTGCTTCAAGGATTGAATTTTTGGCCTCGTCGCTGATATCTAAAGAATTTAAAAGCAATTTATCGCCTTCGATAATCTTTACCGCTACATATTCGGGGCTAGAAACATTTAAGGCGCGCAACGAGTCTGAAATTTTTTGAATGCGCTCCCCTATTACAGACTGTCTCAAGATCGATTCGGCTTTTTTGGGGGTATTAACCGCTTTGACCGCCGCTTCCAAAAGCTCGTCCAAGCCCTTTTTCTTGTGCGCAGATATAGGAATAATTTTTACGCCCAATGCTTTTTCCAAAACCGTTACGTCAAAGCTGACATTGTCTTTTTCCAAAACATCCATATAGTTTAGGGCGATTACCATAGGGATGTCGGTTTCCAATAGCTCTGTGGTAAGATAAAGATTTCGTTCCAGATTGGTAGCGTCGACTATGTTTATAATCGCGTCGGGTTTTTCTTCAAGTATGTAATTTCTGGCTATCACTCCTTCGGGCGAATAAGGCGAAGTCGAATATATTCCCGGCAAATCAATTATTGTTATAGTTTGGTCTGAAACCTTTTTCTTGCATACGCCTTCTTTTTTTTCTACCGTAACCCCGGGCCAATTGCCCACGTGGGCGTTGCTTCCGGTAAGCGCGTTAAATAAAGTGGTCTTTCCGCTGTTGGGATTTCCAGCCAATGCGAATTTTAGCGACATAATATCTCCTAGTTAATTATTTCAACCGCAATGTTTTTTGCGTCGGCTTTTCTTATGCTCAAATCGTAGCCCCTAAGATTTATCTGAATAGGATCGCCCAAAGGCGCGATTTTTCTCAATAGAATTTCGGTTCCGGGCGTAATGCCCATTTCAAGCAGCTTTCGCTTTAACATTCCTTCCGCCTTGATTTGTGTTACTTTGCAGCTTTGCCCTGTTTTGAGTTGCTCTAACGTCATAACGCTCCCTGCTAATTATTTTATGTAAAGTTAGATAAAACTAACACTTAGCCATTTAAAAAACATCCATTTGGATGTTAGTCTTGTATAACAATTTATTTATATTATATTAACGATTTATTGTCAAGTTGTTTTTATTTCTTTTTTTATTTTTATTATGTTTTTCTATAATTTTTAATATTTCCTTAATATGTTCTCTAGCGCATTCCTCGCCCGCTTTGATTGCCAAATCGTTTTGCTTAAAAACCAACTGGCCTTTATCTTTCATATCGGGTACCAACAAATAATCGCATAAATGGTTAATCCGCTTGGTGTTTTCCCAATCCAGAAGCATAAAGGTCTGTTCCGCCATTTTAATAAGCCCTGTGGGTCTTTGACCTTTTTGAAAGGGCCCTAGGGCGTCCACCGCTATAGTTATATCCGCCCCCAATTTATACGCTTGAGGTATAGGCAGCCTGTAAAGCACGCCGCCGTCGATTAACAGCCTGCCTTCATACTCAAACGGCTTAAAAAACATAGGTATGGACATACTTGCGCGCATAGCCTTCCATAGCTCGCCTTTGGTAATTAACACGGACTCGCCAGCTAAAATATCCGTCGCCACAGCGGCGTATTTTATCTTTAAATCCTCTATCTTTACATTGCCTAGATATTTTAAGAAAATAGCCTTAACTCTGTTTCCATTAACAAAGCCTAGTTTTTTGCCCGGCATCAAGTCAAAGTCCATAACAGTGGCTTGGGTTATTTTGTTGGCGAGGTTTATCATATCGTCAATTGGCATACCGGCGCAATAAAACCCGCCGATAATAGCGCCCATAGAAGAGCCTACCACTATATCGGGTTTTATGTTATATTCTTCCAGGACTTTTAACACGCCGATATGGCAAAATCCCCTAGCTCCGCCCGAACCCAACACCAACGCTAATTTTTTATCAAACATAATACAAAGGGCCTTTACATAAATTTAATTGTAAGAAATTATATTCTTATATTATCAGATTTACCGTATGATTTCAATTAAAAGCAAAATTAAACCTCTAAAAGCGATTTTAAATATAAATTTTATTTTAACGGCGCTTATTTTTATTATAATAACAGCCTTAATAATAAATCCCGCGCGATATAGCAAGTTTACTTTAGAAGGAATTATCGTTTGGGGAACGATAGTGCTTCCCGCCACCTTCCCGTTTTTGTTTTTTTCTTTAATATTAATTGAGCTTGGGATGGCGCAAAAGATTTCAAAGGTATTTTCCCCTTTGACGTCAAAATTATATAAGACAAGCGGCGTTTCCGCTTATATTTTTTTTATGAGCCTAATAAGCGGCTATCCAATAGGCGCCAAATTAATAGAAGATTTTTATAAGAAAGGTATTATAGACTCGGGCGAAGGCGCGAGAATCTCAAGTTTTTGCTCGGTCGCAAGTCCGATGTTCGTTTTGGGAAGCGTAGGGATAGGCTTGCTAAAGTCTTATACAGCGGGCTTGATATTATTAATATCCCAAACTATCTCGTGTATCCTTAACGGATTAATTTACAGACAATACCGCTCGAAAGACTATCAAATTAATTCTCTAAAATTAGAAAAACCCCAAACCGCGGACAATATCTTATCCGACTGTATCTACAGTTCGGTCATTAGCGTTTTAAAAGTGGGCGGTTTTGTGGCTATATTTTATATGCTCACCGAGCTATTTAATGATTTGTATTTATTGTATCCGCTAAAATTTATTTTTGAAAAAATAAGCTTTATAAATACTTTCGCCGAAGGTTTGACGAGAGGATTAATAGAAGTTTCCAACGGATGTTTGCGTATAAGCGCCCAAAATGGAAGCCTTATATTAAAAACTATTTTTTGCGGGTTTTTAATCTCTTGGGGCGGATTGTCCGTTCATATGCAAAATTTAACTTTCTTAACAAAAGCGGGAGTTAAAACAGGCTTTTACTTTTTGACAAAAACCACGCAGTCGATAATTATGACGATAACCGTCTTGATATTATGCTTAATTTTTTTGACTTAATAATTGCCTAAATATTTAAAAAAGCTCGTGGATTCTTTTATTTTCTCAAAGGCTTTCTGAACGTTTATATCGTTGATATTGCCCATAAAGTCCACAAAGAAAATATAACTGCCGTATTGGCCTTTAAACGGGCGGGATTCTATCTTGGTCATATTGAGATTATGGTCGTGCAAGATTTGCAAAATCTTCAAAAGCCCGCCGGGCTTGTTTTCAGCGTCAAAGATTATCGAGATTTTTTTATTTGCCGAGTTATTAACAGGGCTTTTTTCCAAAACCACAAAGCGGGTTATGTTATGAGTGTCGTTTTGAATGCAGGCGGGCAGCGCCTTTAGATTGGGGTTTAGGTTATGCTCTCCCGCGATCGCCGCCGTGAAATCGTCTTCCAAGCTTTCTACCGCTTTGGAAGTTGAAGAAGTGTAAATTATTTCGGCGTTGGGGTAGTTTTTATTGATAAAGTTTCTGCACTGACCGTAGGCTTGGGCGTGGGTAATAATCTTTTTTATGTTATTAAAATCGCCTGTCTTTTTCATTATAAGCCTATGGTTAATCTCTAGATTTATCTCTTGGGTTATGTAAAGCTCGCATTCCCAAGCCAAGATATCCAAAGTGTTGCTGACAGCGCCTTCCAAAGAGTTTTCAATAGGCATAACCGCCTTGTCCGCGGTTTTTCCTACAGCCAAAGCCACATCGTAAAAATTGGAATATTCTAGTATGGTATCTTGGGGAGATTTTATCTTTTGGGCGACCAAATACGAATAGCTGTTTACGGGGCCTAAATAACTTATCTTCATAACTGTTCCGCCATATCCAAAACTAATTGCTCTGTCTTAGCCCATCCAAGACAAGGATCTGTTATGGATTTGCCAAACTCTTTGCCGTGAATGTCTTGAGCGCCGTCCAGTAGATAGCTTTCTATCAAGAAACCTTTAAAGAATTTGGCGAAATCTTTGCTTTGCTTTTTGTTGTTTAACACTTCTTTGACTATTCTTATCTGCTGCATTGCGTCTTTGCCGGAGTTGGAATGGTTGGTGTCTATGATTATTGCTGGATTCTTTAGACCGGACTTTTCATACAGTTTGGTAAACTTGACGACATCCTCAAAATGATAATTGGGCACGTGTATTCCGTTTGTGTCCACTGCGCCCCTTAGGATAGCGTGGGCGTAAGGGTTGCCGTCGGTCTGGACTTGGTACTGATGGTATTTAAACTCATTAGGTATTTGAACAGCGTAAATAGAGTTAAGCAAAACTTGAAGACTGCCATTCATAGGGTTTTTTACGCCCACCGGCAAATCTATGCCGCTGGACACAAGCCTATGCTGTTGATTTTCAGAAGAGCGGGCGCCTATAGAAACATAAGTCAATAGATCGTCCACATAGGCGTAATTGTCCGGATACAGCATTTCGTCCGCGGCGGTTAAACCCGACTCTCTCATAGCGTTTATGTGCAACCTTCTTAAGGTCAATATGCCTTCTTGAATATCAGTTTCGCTGTTGGGATCGGGCTGGTGAAACATTCCCTTATACCCTTCGCCGCGCGTTCTAGGCTTGTTGGTGTATATTCTGGGAATTATAAAAATCTTTTCGGCGACTTTTTCTTGGAGTTTGCCAAGCCTGTTGACATATTCTAAAACAGCGCTTTCGTTGTCCGCGCTGCAAGGTCCTATAATTAATAATAATTTTGAGTTTCTGCCGCAAATAATATCTATCGCCTCTTGGTCTCGGCGGTCTTTGAGTTCCTTTAACTCTTTTGGCAGAGGCAAAATTTCTTTAATCTTTTCGGGCGAGTCGATTTCTTTTTTGATTCTGAACACTTTATAAACTACCTGCCTTTGTTAAGTATCAAGCTGTTTTTTTAAGCGTTTTCGGCAATATAATATAACAACTTTTCGCTTTTTTCCCAACCAAGACAAGCGTCCGTAATGGATTTGCCGTATTCTTTGCCGTTGACGTCTTGGTTGCCGTCTTGTATATAGCTTTCTATCATAAAGCCTTTTATGAATTTGCCAAAGCTTTGGCTCGATTTTTTGTTGGCCAAAACTTCTTTGACTATCCTAATTTGCTCAAACGGGTTTTTGCCCGAATTGGAGTGGTTGGTGTCAATGATAATCGAGGGATTTTTTAAGCCGCTAGCTTCGTATAACGCTGTGAATCTGACCACGTCCTCGTAGTGGTAATTGGGAACATTTATGCCGTTGGTGTCAACTGCGCCCCTTAAGATAGCGTGAGCGTAAGGGTTGCCGTCGGTTTTTACCTGCCAAAAGTTAAATTTAAATTCGTTGGGGATTTGAGCTGCGTGAATGGAATTTAACAAAACGTGCATACTGCCGTTCATAGGATTTTTCATTCCCGTAGGCATTCCTATTCCGCTAGCGACTAATCTATGCTGTTGGTTTTCAACCGATCTTGCGCCTATAGCTACATAGGCGATTATATCGTCCACATAGTAATGGTTTTCAGGATACAGCATTTCGTCCGCGCAAGTCATCCCAAACTCTTGCAGAGCCCTCAAATGCAGCCGCCTTAAAGCTATCAAGCCGCTTTGAATGTCAGTTTCTTTGCTGGGATCGGGCTGGTGAAGCATACCCTTATAGCCTTCTCCGCGCGTTCTAGGCTTGTTGGTATATATTCTAGGAACTATAAATACTTTGTCTTTAATCTTTTCCGCGACTTTGGAAAGCCTGCCTATATAGTCCAAAACAGCCGTTTCGTTATCCGCGCTGCACGGACCGATAATTACAAGCAGTTTGTCGCTTTCGCCTTTTAAAATCTTAATGATTTCCAAGTCTCTTAGATGCTTAATAGCCTTAAGCTCTTCGCTTAATGGAAGCATTTCTTTAATCGTTTTAGGTTGATCGATGGCTTTAACCAGTGTGAACATCTTGCCAACTCCGTCTATGTAGTTTATTTATTGCTGTCTCTTAAACCATTAATCATATCGTCGCGATTTTGCTTTAGTATCTCAAGCATATTTTTTAAAAAGTCTTCCATATCCTCAAACATAGTGTATATTATAGCCGCCGCTTTGTTAATGGCGTCGTCGCAGGCTTGTCTTACGCTTTCGTAATGCGCCGCTGCCGCCGCCTCAGCTCTTTTCATAATTTCGGAGTTTTTTATTATGACATTGGAATGCGTTTCGGCTTCTTTTATGATTTGCTTGGCTTTTCTTTCGGCCTCGATTAGTATTTCTTCTTTATTGGCGACCACATAGTTAGCGTCCTTAATGACCGAAGGAAAAGCCCGCTTTATGGCGTCGATAAGGCTTAAGCATTTTTGGATGTTGACTTTTTTGCCAAAAATGCCCTTATCGGTGTCCACTAACTCGTTTTCTAACTCTAAGATTAGATCATAAAAATCCATCTATTCCCCCACGTAACTCCATATCAATTTCTCGGCCTCTTGGGGCACCATTGAAGAGATATCGGCCTTTTGGACAATCAATTGCCTAATTAGGCTGCTGTGTATATGCGAATATTTTGGGTTATTGATAAAAAACAAGCTTTCCACTTCGGGATCTAGGTCTTTATAAACAAGCGCCAACGACCTTTCATACTCAAAATCGTTGACGGTGCGCAATCCCCTTATTAAAGTCTTGCAATTATGTTGTTTGCAAAAATCGGTCAATAAACCGTCAAAAGTATAAATCTCGACATTGTTAAAATTTTTGGTCGAGGCTATGACTATATTCTTTCTTTGCTCTAGGGTAAACATACAATGTTTATGCTCGCTTTGAGCGATTGCTATTATTACTTTGTCATATATACGCGAGGCTCTCAAGACCACATCGTAGTGTCCTAGAGTAAAGGGATCAAATGTTCCGGCAAAAATTACGTTCATATATTCTCCACGAAACTCAAAAAAGTCAACGCGGTCGCGCCGTATTTTCTTGAGTTAATTAAATTATAATTCTTTTGGTCGAACATCAAATCTTTATTGACCAGATGCTCCACAATAATTTTAGCGTTTCTATTCATTATAGGATATTTTACCAATGTTTGCAAGATTTCTTGATAATCGCTCTCATAAGGCGGGTCTATATATATAAAATCAAAATATTGATTTTTGTAATGCAAAAATCTAACGCATTCTGACGCGTCAAGATTATAAACTTCGGCGGTTTCGTTTATTAACTCAAGATTGGATTTTATAAGCCTAATTGATTGAATGTTTTTGTCGCAAAAAACGACTTTGGCGCCTCTGCTTATCGCCTCTATGCCTACATTGCCCGTTCCTGCGAATAAATCTAAAAAAGAAGAATCTGCGATATCGTATTGAATAATATTAAACAGCGACTCTTTGACTCGGTCGGACGTAGGTCTTATTTTTTGGTCTTTAGGTGTTATTAATTTTCTGCCTTTGTGTTTTCCGCCTATTATCCGCATTAGTTTCCTTAACTGTTAAATAACTTAATCTCCATTTTGATTTCTTGGTGCTGTTTTTTTAGCGTTTCGCCGTTAAAAATATATCCCGCCGCAAACGCCAAAGGGACTAGGAAAATTATTATAAAATACAAGGCGCTGTAGCCGCTTACATCTATAAAATTTTCTATAGCGCCGGCCGCGCTTAAAATGTTAGCAAAAGAGAGATTATAAAACGAAATAATAGCGTTTAAAATTTTATTCTTTAAAGCAAGCGCCAAAATTAAAATAATCGTTTGCCATACGTAATACAGCGCCGAAAAGACCAATCCTTTCCACCATTGATATTCCAAAAACCTTTGGGATTTTGTAACCGTCTCGCCTTGTTTTTCTTTTAATATATTTCGCTTATGCGCTTTAAAGCAATAATCGGCGGACATCTTTCCCAAAGTGAAAATCACGTAAAAATAAGCCGCCAAAATCACAAGCGACAATAATACTCTCCAAAACGCCGATAATCCTATTATGGGCAAAGATACAACATTAAAAATAAGCCCGAATACTATTAAATGCAAACCTTTTGTAAAAATATATCTAATACCGCTGTCTTTGTTTTTCATTAATATCTCCAAATGTTTTTATACCCAAATTTTATTTACTCTTTTGGTTACTGAACATAGTATATCATAACTAATTGTTTTATTCCATTCCGCGACTAGGTCCGCGCCAATATTTTTTCCAAAAATTTCCGCCTTGTCTTTCATAGAGATATCGTGGACATTGGTAACGTCCACCGCGGTTAAGTCCATACACACTTTGCCTAATATCTTGCACTTTTTGTTTTTTATCAAGACATAGCCTTTATTAATAAACCTGGGATAGCCGTCCCCATAGCCTATAGATATTAAAGCTATCTTGCGGGGTTTTTTGGCCTGGTAGCCTTTATCGTAGCCTACAAAATCTCCCGGCTGCAAAGTCTTGATTTGGACTATATCGGCGTAAACGCTCATAGCGGGCTCGATAATATCTTTTACGGTTTTGCCGTCAAATGTTTTTAATTGAGGGTTGTTAATATACCCGTAAAGGACTATGCCCGCCCTTACCATATCCATATGATATTTTTTTCCCTGGAAAATAGCCGCCGAATTGGCCGAATGCTTAAGAAATTTGTAATCCTTAATTAAATCTATAAAACAATTATATTGCTCATCCAAAAACGACGCGTCGCAGTCCGAAGTGGCGTAATGGGTATAAAGCGCTTCGCATTTAATGTTTTTGGTCTGAGCGATATCGTCCAAGAGATTTCGCAAAACATTTTTGTCCGATATCCCCAATCGATGCATTCCGCTGTCTATTTTGATATGAACTCTTATTTGGGCGTCGGTCGCTATAGATTTTAAAAGCTTTAATTCATCAAAGCTGTGGATAGATAAAATTATATTATTTCTTATCAATTCTTTGAGCGTTTTTTCGTCTTCAAAGCCGCCCATTAATAAAATATCGTTTTTTATGCCGGCTTCCCTTAGCCACAACGCCTCGTTGGTTCGGGCTACGCCAAAGCAATCGGCTTGGCTTAACGCCCGCGCGGTCTTAATAAGCCCGTGCCCGTAAGCGTCCGCTTTAATAATCGCGCATATTTTTGAATTGGTGTTGGATTTTACGACTTGGAAATTACGCCTAACGGCGTCAAGATTAATAACGCATTGAGTCAATTTTGATTTTTCCTTTAAGATTTTTCTTATAAGTTATATATGAAAAATCCAAAGGAAAAAATACTTTTTATATGACGAATCCGCCGTCTACGTTAATGACTTGACCGGTAATAAAATCGGCGTCGCTTGAGGCTAAAAAATAAATACATTTTGCGACGTCTTCGGGCGTTCCCAGTCTGCACAGCGGCGTTCTATCTTTTAAGTCGTCTAGTTCGGCTTGGGTGTATTCGTCCAGCATATGGGTTTTTATAACGCCCGGACAAACGCAATTAACATTTATGCCCGAAGGCCCTAACTCCTTTGCCAATGACTTGGTTAGACCAATAACAGCGGCTTTCGCGGCCGAATAATGCGCCTCGCAAGACGCTCCGCATACGCCCCAAACGGACGAGACGTTAATAATTTTCCCGCTTTTTTGAGAAATCAAATGAGGCAAGGCGGCGTTTAGGATATTATACGCGCCCTTTATATTGATATCAAAAATACTATCCCAATCTTCTTCGTTTATGTCTGTAAAAAGCTTAGTCTGAGCGATGCCGGCGTTGTTGACAATGACGTCCAAGCCGCCAAAGTCTTTAATAGTTTGATTGACCAAGTATTCCGCTTGGTCTTTTTTTGACACATCGGCTTGATAGGCTATGGCAGAAAAGCCGTTTTTGGCCATATATTTCATTAAATCCTGGGCGTCTTCGCGAGACTTGTTATAGTTGATAGATACATTATATCCCCTTTGCGCGAACAATTCCGCCGTGGCTCTGCCGATGCCTCTTGACGCGCCTGTTATTAATACCGTTTTTTGGGGCTTTTTTAATATATCGTTAATTGATATCATGGTCTTTTAGTCTTAAATTAGCGAAATGTCTCGCCAGTTGCGCTTTAGCTAGTTTATATTCTTTCAGCGCTTGTTCTTTTTTCATTTTTATAACAGTTGAGTCGGCTTTCTTGATTTCTTTATCGTCTATCTCATAAGGCCATTTTGCCTTTTGAGCCATAATTATGACTTTTTTAGGGCGGACTTGGATAAAGCCCTCGCCGTTGGTCGCTTCCATCCATTTGTTGTTTTGGCGGATTTTTAGCGTGCCGGGCTTTAAGGCGGTTACCATAGGCAAGGCGTTATACAAAACGCCCATTTCGCCCGCCGATGTGTTAAAAATCAAAGATTGAACATAGCCTTCGAAAAATAACCTATCGGGCGTAACTATTTCCAAATAAAATTCGTTTATACCCTTTTCCATAACCAAAACCTTAATTCATTTCGGCGGCTTTTTTCTTAACCTCGTCCAAATCGCCTACCATATAGAAAGCGTTTTCGTTTATGCTGTCGACTTCGCCGTTTAAGATAGCCTTAAAGCTTTGCACCGTCGCCTTAATGTCTATATATCTGCCTTCCATACCGGTAAACACCGAGGCGACAAACAGCGGCTGCGATAAGAATTTTTGAATCTTTCTAGCTCTGTAAACGATATTTTTATCTTCATCGGACAACTCGTCCATGCCTAGTATAGCGATTATATCTTGAAGCTCTTTATACCTTTGCAGGCATTCGGTAACCTTGCGAGCCACTTCATAATGCTCTTGACCTACAATCGAAGGCTCCAAAACCCTGCTGGAGGACTCAAGCGGGGATACCGCCGGATATATGCCCTGCTCGACTACTCGTCTAGAAAGAACGGTGGTAGCGTCTAGGTGCGCGAATATAGCAGCGGGAGCGGGGTCTGTTAGGTCGTCCGCGGGCACATAAATAGCCTGGATGCTGGTAATAGAGCCGTTTTTGGTGGACGCTATTCTTTCTTGCAATTGACCTAATTCTTGAGCCAATGTGGGCTGGTAGCCGACCGCGCTGGGCATTCTTCCAAGCAGCGCCGAAACCTCGCTGCCCGCTTGGACATATCGATAGATATTATCTATAAACAGCAACACATCCTGGCGCATTACGTCTCTAAAATATTCCGCTAAAGTAAGCCCAGTAAAAGCCACTCTCATACGCGCTCCCGGAGGCTCGTTCATCTGACCGAACACCAAGGCGGTTTTGTTTAACACGCCCGATTCGGTCATATCTTGAAGCATCTCAAAACCTTCGCGGCTTCTTTCGCCTACGCCCGTAAAGATGGAATACCCGCCGTGCTCGTGAGCAACGTTTCTAATAAGCTCCAAAATCAACACGGTCTTTCCTACGCCCGCGCCGCCAAATAAGCCTATTTTGCCGCCTTTTACATAAGGCGCGAGCAAGTCTATTACTTTAATGCCCGTTTCCAATATCTCGACATTATTGGATTGGTCGTAAAATTTGGGAGCAGGTCTATAAATGCTCCATTTTTCTTTGGCGTTGATTTCGCCTTTTTGGTCAATAGGCTCGCCCAAAACGTTAAGCACGCGGCCTAAAACCTCGACGCCTACGGGAACTTCGATAGTCTTGCCCGAAGACATAACTCTCATTCCCCTGGACAAGCCTTCGGTCGCCTTTAGGGCTATGCAGCGCACCACGCCTTTATCCAAATGCGCGAACACTTCCAAAGGCACAATGACGTCGTCGTCATAGACAACTAATTTCTCGTATAATTGGGGCGTGTAATCGTCAAATTTAACATCGATAACAGGCCCTATTATTTGCGAAACATAGCCGTTGTTTACTTCTCTTTTCATCAAGCAACCCTACTTTAGATTATTTAATAGAAGACGTTACTATTTCTTGTATTTGGTTGGTTATATTTTCTTGCCTTGCTCTGTGGTAGTCAAGAGTTATTTTTTCCAATATCCTGGTCGCGTTTCTAGTGGCGTTGCTCATTGCTAGCATCCTGCTTAAATGCTCGCTTGCCACCGATTGAACCAAAGTGCCGTATATTACTCCAGCTAGATATTGCGGCACCAAATCGTCAAAAACCTCGTCCGCAGAAGGCTCGTATAACAGTTCTTTAAAATAATACTCGTCCTTATCCTCTTCTTGCTGCACGTCTTTGATTATTTCTTCTGCCTCTAGCGGCAGCAGTTTTATTATTTGAGGACGCATAGAAGAAGAATTGACCATTTCGGTGTAGACTACATAAACTTGGTCAACGAGATTTTCTTTATATATATAAATTATGCTATCCACAATGTCCACGGCGTCCGAAAACTCGGGATCTTGGGTTAGATAGCCAAATTCTATGTCGACCATTATATTGCGCTTTTGAAAGAACTCGCGCGCGATTTGCCCTATTGCGATAATGTATCTGTTCTTAAATTTCTCAATGGTTTTCAAGGCCTCGACCAAAACGTTATGGTTGTAGCCGCCCGCCAATCCTTTATCGGACGCGATAACTATAAACAAAGAGCGGTCGCCGCCTCTAGAGCGCAAAAAGACATTGCTTACGTCTTTTGAGTGCAAAATAATATCGCTCATAACGCTTCTAATGCGCTCAAAAAACACGGTGTTGCTCTCGTATACCGCGAGAGCTTTGCGCATCTTGGATATAGATATCGTCTCCATCGCCTTGGTTATCTGGCGGGTTTGAGAAATGCTTTTTATTCGGCGTTTTATATCGCTTAGGTTTTTCATTTTTCGCTGGATTTAAATATGTAATCTTTATACTCTTTAAAAGCGTTTTCTATTTGTTGCATATTTTCTCTAGACAAATCAGATGTCTTAGCTATATCGTCAATTATATTAAAATGGAAGTTTTTAATATATTCCAGCAATCCCTTATTAAATTCCCTTACTTGTTTTACCGGGATATCCTTTAAAAACTCCTTGTTCGCGATATACAGCAATATTACCTGCTCTTCCACGGAATAAGGATTGTATTGAGACTGCTTTAATGTTTCGGTTATCTTTTCGCCTTGGCGCAATATTTGCTGCGTGGATTCGTCCAGCTCGGTGCCGAATTGGGCGAAAATCGCGAGCTCTCGATATTGCGACAAGTCAAGCCTTAGCTTGCCCGAGACCTTTCTCATAGCGGGGATTTGGGCGCTTGAGCCTACGCGCGAAACCGATAAGCCTACATTGACCGCCGGTCTGACGCCCGCGTTGAACAGCTCATCTTCTAGGTATATTTGACCGTCCGTAATGGATATGACATTGGTAGGTATATACGCCGATATATCGCCCGCTAAAGTCTCGACTATGGGCAGCGCCGTCATCGAGCCGCCGCCATATTCTTGATTGAGTTTTGCCGCTCTTTCCAAAAGCCTAGAGTGCAGGTAAAATATATCGCCCGGATAGGCTTCTCTTCCCGGCGGACGCTTTAACAAAAGCGACATTGTTCTATAGGCTATCGCGTGTTTTGTTAGGTCATCGTATATTATAAGCACGTCCTTGCCGTTATACATAAACTCTTCGGCGATAGCGCATCCGCAATAAGGCGCTATGTATTGCAGCGGCGCGCTGTCGGACGCGGTAGAGCATACCACGCAAGTGTAATCCATAGCCTCGCGCTCTTTTAAAACCCTGACTAGGTTGCTTACGGTAGAAGCTTTTTGGCCTATGGAAACATACACGCAATAGACATTTTTGCCTTTTTGGTTGATAATCGTGTCTATCGCTATAGATGTCTTGCCCGTCTGGCGGTCGCCGATTATTAACTCTCTTTGACCTTTGCCTATAGGTATCATAGAGTCTATGGCCAAAATACCCGTTTGCAAAGGCTCGTCAACCTTGTCTCTTTGCGTAATCGAAGGCGCGGGAGCTTCAATGGGGCGGTAAAAATCCGTCTGTATTTCAGACAAACCGTCCAAAGCGTGTCCCAAGGGATTTATAACCCTGCCTAACACAGCGTTCCCTACGGGCACGGAAACTATTTGACCGGTAGTATATGCCGTCATACCTATGGATATTTGGGAAGCGTCGCCTAAAACCACAGCGCCAACCTCGTTTTCTTCTAGGTTAAGCGCGATGGCTTCCACGCCGTTTTCCAGCCTTATCAGCTCGTCGTTTTTGACGCTGTCTAAGCCTGAAATCTTAATAATACCGTCGCCGTTGTATGTTACCCTGCCCAAAGAGATTTTTTGAGTTCTTTTAAAGGCGTCTTTGTCTTGCAATTGAACAAAACGGCTTTTTAGCGTTCCATCGTAATAAACGCCGTTGTCGATTATCAAAATACCGCCCAAAATGCCGGGATCTATTTCGTATGTAAACTCCAGCTCTTTGCCGCTATGCTTTTTTCTAAAAACCTCTTCTATGCGCTTTTGGGTTTGGATATCTATTTTTTGGCTCGTTATGACTCTTATAACCGACATCCTAATTCTCCCATTGCTTTAGGGCTTCTTCTATAAGATTTTTGTTGTCCTGCTCGTTAATCTCTCTTTGGACAATTTTTCGCGCGATATCCATAGCCATAACGGGCACTTGCTCTTTGCAAGCGCTTATAGCGCGCGCTTTTTCTTCCTCTATGTCTTTTCTAGCTTTTTCTATGATTTCTTGGGCTTTTCTTTGCGCTTCCTCAATTATTTGCTGGCTTTTTAGCTGGGCGTTTTTGGTCATTTCCTCGGTCATCTTAGCCACTTCTTGACGAGTTTGCTGCAACTCTTTTTCGTGATTTTTCTTAAGCTCCAAAGCTTCTTTGTTGAGCCTTTCGTTCTCGACAAATAGATACTCTAGATGCTCTTTGCGCTTGTCAATAATCTTTTTGACCGGCTTGTAGACCAAAAAGCGAATAGCCAAAATCAACAAGACAAGGTTAATCGCGTAAAACAGCATTGATTGCCAGCTTAAGCCCAAATTCTCTAATAATCCGCTCATAACTTTTGACCTTCAACTCTGGAATTAGAAGAACAGCATCATTATAGCTATAAATGTTCCGTAAATAGCGGTAGATTCGGCAAAGCCTAAGCCTATAATAAGCACCGTTCTTATTTTGTTGGCGGCTTCGGGTTGGCGCGCGATCGCTTCTACCGCCTTGCCTGTGGCGATGCCTATTCCTATGCCGGCGCCTATGCCGGTAAACACCGCAAGCCCTATTCCTATGGGCTTAAGGTCGACTTGCGCTAATAAGTTCGCGACGCTTAGAGCTAGCATTTGAATTTGAGATAGTACTTGTAGCATATTGAACTCCTTTTGTTATTCGATAACTTCAGATATAAAGCACAACGAAAGCATTATGAATACATAGCTTTGCATTATCGCATGGAATACCGTAAAAATCAAGTTGCCCAAAAGCGGATAGCCTATAGGGAAAGGCAAAGCGTATATCAAGTGCATTATAAGATATCCGCTGAAAACGCTGCCGAACATTCTTAGCGCCAAAGAGAAAGGCACTACGCTGTCGGTAACGATGTTTATGGGGTTAAGGTATCTTAAAAATCTTTTTAATTTTCTTTTTCTTATGCCATAGACTTGGATAATAATATACGTCATAAAGCCTAGCACAAGGGTGACGTTGAAGTCCGAAATGGGCGGACGAAGTCCGAACATCTCAATCAAAGTGCCCAAGCAAATAAAGCAAGCGGCGGTAAAATACACGGGCGCGAAAATAGATGCGTCCTCGCCTGTAAGCTCTTTGGCGGTGTCGTCCACCATATTGACTAGGCCTTCAAGCAATAATTGAAACCTGCCTACCTTATTGCTTTTTTCCCAACGAGGTATTAAAACCACTCTGATTATTACGGCGGCTATAATCAACGCCAAAACAACGATAGAACAGCTTATCATTGTTTCGGTGATTGTGAAACCGCCTATGTTTATTCCCTTTGCCTTGATTTCGGGCATTGACGCGCTTAAGATTGTTACAGGCATGATATTCCTCTGTGCAGTTTTGCAAAAATTTATATAATTATTATGTGCTTTATCTTAAACTTGTCAATTGTTCTGACGTTTTTTTGTCGCTAAAATTTTTATCTTTTTGACATATAAGCTTATATTTGGTCAATATAAACGCAGGATTATACGAAAGTTTGGCTTTTCTTAACCCCTCTATTCCCATATCTTCCTGCCTGTTGACATATTCCACGTCTTGCATAAACGCCTTGACGCTAAAGTTATTTATAGCCGCGAAAATGCCGTCGAAGGTTATGTCCGCTTTCTCAAACAAGACATTGCCCGCCTTTTTGTTGGGCAAAATGCTGTTTATTGAAAAAGCCCTTATTTTGCCGTCTATTTCGATAACGCCTATCTTTAGCCCAAGCGCCTTATAATTATTTAGAGCCAACTCCATAGCTGTCTTCTCATACAGCGGGCTTGCGGCGCTGTTTTCTAACCACAAATCATATAAGTCGATACACTGCCGATAATCGTCATCAGTGTATTCTCTAAAAATGTATTTATAAGTTTTTATGAATTTATTAAGGTGGTTTCTCTTGGCGTGGTATTTTTTGCCCTTTAGTTCGGTTAAATCTTTTGTCAAATATATATAATCAGAAAAATCCCTGTCTTGGATGAGCTTATAGTTTTTTATGTCTTTTATTTGTTCCAGCGCGCTTTCTTCGGCTTGGGCTATGTAGTGGCAATTGCAGTCCTCAAGCTCCCAAATCAATTCCACATACGGCCTTATATTGCGCTTGCTCTTGCTTATAGGAAAATAATACACCTTTTTGCCGTCATAGATGTTATAAATCAACAACACGTCATCGTCTACTATGGCGTATCTGGCTTGCCCCGACACGTTCCAACAAAAAACAGTGCTGAAGTCGTTAACCGAGGATATGCTGTCGTTGTTGGAAAAAAACGCGTCAAATACGGGCTTATCGTTAATAGTTATAGGTAAAAATTTCAAATCTTTTATGCTCATAAGTCAACCAATGTCTTTAGTTTTTTACCAATATTTTACAACGTTGCGTTCATAATTAAAAGACCGTCTCCTTGTTAAGTTGACGGTCCATTGTCAAACCAAGATTATATGTATCACTTAAAATCTTTTAGCAATTCCGCTAAAGGCGTATTTGTAGCGCCTTCAACCCATTGGGTAGGCGTTTCATCTTCTGACCTGTCAACCTTAGCTCGCTTGCGTTCTCTTGTCTTTTTTTCTTCTTTTTTCTCTTCGGTCTTGGCTTCTTGAGATTTGACTTCCTCGGGCTTTTCTTCTTTAGGCAATACCGCTTTTATGCTAAGGGAAATCTTGCGGTTTTCGTTATCAATCTTTATTACCTTAGCGGTAACCTCTTGTCCTACTTTTAGAACGTCGGTTATCTTCTTAACATAGCCGTGAGCCGCTTCGGAAATATGAACCAAGCCTCTGATATTGTTTTCTATTTCAACAAACGCGCCGTATTCTTCAAGTTTTACTACCGGGCCGGTTATAATAGAGCCGACCGGATATTTAGCCGCTACTTCTTGGAAAGGATGAGGATGTAATTGTTTATAGCCTAAGCTTACCTTTCTCTTTTCTCTATCGACAGACAAAACCAAGAATTCATATTCTTCGTTTAGAGTCAATACATCCTCTACTTTGCCAACCTTATTCCAGGATAGGTCGGATATGCGGCATAGGCAATCCAAACCGTCCACGTCAATAAACGCTCCAAAAGGAGTGGATCTGACAAACTTGCCTTTTACTTTGTCGCCTTCGGTTAATCTATTTAACACAGCGTCTTCTTTTGCCCTGCGTTCTTCTTCCTTAGCCTTGCGTTCTTTAATAAGGATAAGTTTTTGAGACGCCGTGATTCGCTTCTTAGCGTCGTCTATTTCCATAGCGGTTAGGCGAACTTTTTGATTGTTATAAGGCGTAAGGTCGGTAACATAACGCTCGGCTACGTGAGATTGCGGAACAAATACTCTATAGCTGCCGTATCTGCCTAACAATCCGCCTTTTACCGCCTTAACGGTTATAGAAAACTCCTCGCCGTTTCTGATTCCGTCGACAATTTTGTCTTGCTGTAGTTTTTCTTCTATTCTTTTCTTAGACGCCGGTATGCAGCCGGTTTCATCGTCCTTAGGGCCAAGGATTTCTATATCTATCTTATCGCCTGGATTGTATTTCTCAGGGTTGTATTCGCCGTTTAATTCCACTTCGTCAGGGGGAATAAGCCCGTCATTCTTGCCGTCTAGCTTAACGTGAATGCCTTTTTCGTCCGCGAATAAAATCTCCGCGTCTTTTACCTTTGTGCCTTTTACGTAATTGACAACAGGGTTATTCGCCAAAAGATCCTCAAACGAACCCTCTTTGATGTTGTCGTTCATAAATTTGTTAACCTCCAAAATCAGCTCGCCAGGGGTGGACGCACCCGCTATAATTCCTACCGTTCCAAATAAATTGGGGAAAATTTTTTGTAAATCTTCAAGCTTTTCAATCAAATACGCGTTTTGACAATTCTGCCTGCAGATATCTAGCAATTTATTGGTGTTTGAACTATCGGAACAACCTATCACCAGCATACAGTCGCATTTTCGACTGAGTTCGACAGCTTCTTCCTGGCGTTCATTGGTAGTATAACAAATTGTATTAAAAACTACAACTGATTTTTGATTTAAGTTATTAAAATATTGAGTTATGAGTTCATACTCTTTAACCGAAAATGTAGTTTGGGCGACTACGCATATTTTATCCGATTCTATACGGGGAATGTCTTTATGAGAATTTATGATAATGGCGGTGTTGTCGCACCAGCCGTTTATTCCTATAACTTCGCTGTGGTTTTGCTTGCCGGCAATAACTATTTGATATCCTAAAGAGTAATATTTTTGAACGATTTTATGTATCTTTTTGACATAGGGACAAGTCGCGTCCACAATCTCAATGCCTCTTGCCTTTAACTCATCGTAGACAGCCTTGCCCTCTCCGTGCGACCTTATTAGAACTTTGGATGAAGTTATCTCGTCTATGCTTTTTACCGTTTTTAGGCCTTTGCGCTCCAAATCATCCACAACCGCGCGGTTGTGGATTACCGGGCCTAAAGAGCAGATTCCTTCGGAAGCGTGATTTTTCGCGGCGTTGACCGCCCTTTGAACGCCGAAACAAAACCCTATGTTTTTAGCTAAAATTACTTTGTTAATCATTTACCGCGTTTATATTATTTTTAAAAAGCTCGTTGTATATATCAATAAATTTTATATTCTTATCGTTTAGCTTTCTTTTAAGCTCTTTTCTTTGCTTTCCTTTCAATTCGGCGTAATAACGGACGGTCTTGTGAAGCTTGAGCATATAATCATACAAAACTTCGTCGGCTTTAGCCAAAACCTCGTTGTTTAGTTTTTGGTCTTTAAATTCGCTCAAGTCCACGGGATCGCCCGTTATAAAGATATTTTTTCTAAACATTTTAGGACGCCGCCAAAGAATCATCGGCACTACGGGCGCGTCAGTCTTTAGCGCGAACATCACGCTGCCGCTTTTTAGGGGCTGGATATCTTCGTTTTTGTAATTTCTCGTGCCTTCGGGATATATGCCCACCGTTTTGCCTTGATTTAGGCGGTTTATTACGGCTTTAATCGCGGTTAAATCGGGCTTGCCCCTGTCTATGGATATCACGCCCAGCCACTTAAAAATAGTCCTGACAAACTTAGAGTTCTTGGTAAACTCGCTTTTGCCTAAAAAGTATATTTGGCGGTTGTGGTGAGCGGCAAGCAAGAAAGGATCCGCTCCGGTCATATGGTTGCTGACCAAAATGAGTTTGCCTTTGGGTTTTCTTTTCTTGCCCAGCACTTCGATGGGATACAATATCAAAACCGGTATCAAAAGCAATATTACAGCAATCAAATACAAAAATGTCATAAGCGTTCCTTAATGTATTTTATCATAGTTTGGACGACTTGGTCGGGAGTCATATCGGACGAATCTATTACCACAGCGTCAGTTGCCTTTTTTAAGGGCGCGATTTCCCTTGTCATATCCATTATATCCCGTTTTTTTATGTCTTCCAAAACGGTATTATAGTCTATGTTTTGGCCTTTTTCTTTTAATTCCTCGTATCTTCGCTTAGCTCTCACTTCTTCGCTGGCCGTTAAAAAAAACTTAAATTTAGCGTCGGGCAAAACATAAGTGCCTATATCTCTGCCGTCTAAAACCATATCGTATTTTTGAGCTATATCTCTTTGGGCTTGGGCAAGTTTTTCTCTAACGCATCTAAGACTGGAAGTAGCGGCTGCCGCCTTGGAAACTTCGTGCAATCTTATAAGTGAATTTACGTTTTCGCCGTCTAAATAAACTTTTTGGACGCCGTCCTCGAATTTTATGTCTATCTCTGTATTAGCCAAAATCTCGGATATGGCTTTTTCGTCCAAAAAGTCAATGCCCAGCCTAAGAATTTTTAGGCCCACGGCGCGATACATAGCGCCGGTGTCTAGATGCAAGATTCCTAATTCTTTTGCCAGCATAGAAGCGATAGTGCTTTTGCCCGCTCCGCTTGGCCCGTCAATAGCGATCGAATATCTCATTTTTGCTTCACCAAGTCGGGACGCAATATTTGCGCCTTTCTTAAATACACGTGTTTAGGCTCTAATATATTTTTATAACTAGCCACGTTCACCATAAGCCTAATGCATTTAGGCAAAGAGTTGCGCATATTAGGCTCGGTGGACGAAAACAGCGCGGCGTCGTTATATCCCATTTCCCTCAAAACCGCCGCCGGATACATCGCGGTTAAATCGGCGGTAGTGCTGATAAGTATGCTTATTATTTTTTTGTCTTCGTGGTTTAATTCGTTTTTTTGCGCGATTTCTGTCATTAACTCTTTTGTGGCGTTGGTTATTTCCTCAACGCTGTCGTTTTCGACCGTTATCGCCCCTCTTATGGCGGTAATGTCCACAATAGCTTTCATAGTCCCTTCCCCAAAATAAAATGCTCATATATATTATAATCCTCCAGCGGCGTTAACGCCAGCAAGATAGCCCGTTGAAACAGCTATTTGAATATTGTATCCCCCGGTATAAGCATCCACGTCTATTACCTCGCCCGCGAAATACAAGCCCTTGACAAGTTTGCTCTCAAGCTTGGACGGATTTATTTCTTTGGTGTCCACTCCGCCGCAGGTAATTATTGCCCTTTCAAACCCGTCCAAAGACTCCACATTAAGCTCAAACCGCTTTAGCGCGTTGATTAGGTTTTGGCGTTGGTTTTTGGTGATTACGTTTACCCTTTGGTTTTCGTCTATGCCGCTTCGTTTAATTATTTCAGGTATCAAACTCTTGGGCAGTAGGTCGTCCAAAGCGTTTTTAAACAGCTTATTTTGGTATTTGGAAAAATCCCTTAATATGCGCTCGTCCAGCTTGTTATAGTCCAGAGCGGGCTTTAAATCTATATAAAGCTTGACCTTGTCTAAAGGCAGTCTGTTTATTCTGCTGCTTGTGCTCAATACTATAGGCCCGCTTACGCCCGTTTGGGTAAACAGCATTTCGCCAAAGAGTTCGGAAACGGTTTTGCCCTCAAATTCAGCTGTCAAAGAGACATTTTTTAAAGACAGCCCTTGCAGGCTTGAGACATCTTCCTTAACGCTGATGGAAACAAGGCCCGGGACGGCGTCTATTATAGTGTGCCCAAATTTTTTGGCTAAGATATACCCGTCGCCCGCGCTTCCTGTCGCTGGATAACTCTTGCCCCCGCAGGCTATTATTACGCAATCGGCAATAACTTTTGAGCCATCCGCGCAAAGGATTTCAAACTTGTCGGGCTTAAAGATGTCTAGAACTTGGCAATTTAAACGGATTTCTACCCCAAAATTTTTTAGCGCCTTTTCAAAGGTCTTTATAATATCGCTTGAGCGGTCGGACAAAGGAAAAACGCGCCCGCCTCTTTCAACTTTTAAGGGGCAGCCGTTTTGCTCAAAAAAATTAATGGTGTCTTGGGGAGTAAAACGATTTATCGCGCTGTATAAGAACTTGGGGTTGGAAACGACGTTTTTTAGAAACTCTTGGGGCGAGATGTCGTTGGTCAGATTGCAACGACCTTTGCCCGTGATATATAATTTTTTCCCTAGTTTAGAATTCTTCTCTAGTAACAACACCTGAGCGCCCGCTTGCGCCGCACTTATCGCGGCCATCATTCCCGCGGGGCCGGCGCCAATAACCGCTATTTTCACTTATCAAAAACGCCTTCTTTTTTGAGTTTATTGAGAAAATCGTTATCGGTCAAATCAAAAGAAATCGGCGTAATAGTAATATATCCTTGACGACTTAACTCGACGTCCGAATCGGGCGAGTTTTTATGGTGCTTTATAGGCTTGCCTTTTAGCCAATACATATTAACGGCGGTGCCCTTTATATATTCGTCGTCGTATTCGTTATATCCCATAGAAGCAAGTTTAACGCCTTGGACTTGGGTTGTATGGGGATAGTTTATATTTAAAATAGTCTTTTCGGGAGTCTCAAGGTTATAAAATTTTTCTAGGTTTTGCTTGATAAACTCCACCGCTTGCAAGACTATTTTCTCGTCCGGCTCGTGTTCCGTAATGCTCACGGCGATAGATTTTACGCCCAAAATCTTGCCCTCAAAGGCCGCCGACACCGTGCCGGAATAACAAACATCGGTGCCTAAATTAGGGCCGTAATTAAGGCCAGAAATTATCAAATCAGGCTTGCCTTTGTATAACTGAGCAAGACCAAACTTAACGCAGTCCGCGGGCGTGCCGTCCGTCTTGTAGCTTTCGATGCCCGGGATAAGATTGATTTGGTTGTATTTTATGGGCGTGTGAATGGTAAGAGAGTGACCGCAGGCAGACCTTTGCCTGTCGGGCGCAACGATAAAGACCTCGTGCTCTTGAGCCAAACATTTGGCCAAATGATAAAGACCTTTGGCTAAAATACCGTCGTCGTTTGTCAAAAACAGTCTCATAGGGTTAATTATAATTATTAACTGGAGTTTAAGCAAGTCAAAACAACAAGAAAACGATAATTTAAAAATTATTAATGTATTTTTCCCAAAGGTTTTGGTAAATCAACTGGTGTTTAGTATCCGAAGAAAAAAAATCGACCGTTCCGGCTTTGCCGCTGTCGTTGAGCAAATCTTTTTTAGCGAGCAAATCCTTCAAATGGTTGGCAACTCCCAAATTCCCGTCATATAAAACCGCGCCTGGGAAGGCTTGGGCTATTATGTCCTTGACGAATATATAATGAGTGCAGCCCAGGACGACCGCCTTGATTTCGCTCGATTGATACGAGCTAAGCTCGCTCAAAATGTAAGGCTTAAGGATATTGAGATTTTCTATATTTTGTTCGATTTTTTGGGCTAAATCGGTCAAGGGACAGACGACTATCTTGCTAGGGCCGCATTTTTCTATTAAAGACTTAAATTTCTCTTGGCGGGAAGCGGCTTTTGTTAACAACACCAAAACCTTGCCGTCGGTATATAAACAAGCGGGTTTTATCGCGGGCTCTATGCCTATTATGTTTATTTCGCTGTGTTTTTCCCTAAGCGCTCGGATAGCGGCCGCTGTAGCGGTATTGCAGGCGATTACCACGGCTTTTACGCCCATTAAAATTAATTTATCCACCGCGCTAAAGGTCAGCTCGGTAATTTTTTGGTCGGACAAATTGCCATAAGGGCTGTTTTTTGTATCGCCGTAATATAAAAAATTTTCGCAAGGCAAAACTTGGACGCAGGCTTTTAAAACGGTAATGCCCCCCGCCCCGCTGTCAAAAACGCCTATCGGTAAATAATTTCTTCGCACCGATAGATATTATATTTTTGTTAAACCTCTGAAATGACAAATAAGAAATTAAATCTCGACCACGGCGTTTTTATTAATGTGCATTATCATAATCAAGCACGGGTTTTCTTCGTTCCATAACGAAGGTATGCATTCCAAGGGCTTAAAGCCCATTGCCGTGTAGAAATCTCGTGTCATTTTGTAATACTCGTCGTCAAAACTAGCGTCCAAAGTCTTGACTTGCAAGAACTCGATATCGCGCTCTCTGCAATAATCCACGCATTTGTTAATCAGCATACGTCCGATGCCTTGGCGATGGTATTGGGGCAAAACGCCCATAGCGCAAATCTCGGCAGAGTAGTCGTTATGAATCTTTAAAAAGGCGAAACCTAGATACTTTCCGTCTTGCTCGTAAGCAAAAAAAGGCATCTTTGCGCTTTGCCTTACATAAACCTGCACCGATTCGGGCACGCCGAACCAATCGGGCAAACTTGATAAGATATTATGAGTTATGCTTTGCTTAATTTTTTCTTCTGTAATCTCGACAACCATTAGAAAATCCGCCCAAGCTTATTATTTTATGATATTAAACAATACTATATCATTTCTAACTCTTTTTGCCAAACTTTTACGCTGGCGTCGCTGGGCATTCTAAAATCCGCTCTGGGCGATAAGGAAATAAACGTTACCTTAGGCCCGTCGGGCATACAAGAGCGCTTGAATTGGTTAGCGAAAAATCTTTTATAAAACACGGTAAGCCACTTTTTTATCTCTTCGTCCGAATATTCCTCAAAAGCGTATCGGGCTAATCTGTATATCTTTCTAGGCCCAAAACCATAGCGAGCCATATAGTATAAGAAAAAGTCGTGCAGCTCATACGGCCCTATGATTGATTCGGTCTTTTGGGTTATCTCGTTTTTGTCGGACGGCAATAATTCGGGGCTTATGGGGGTGCTTAAGATATCTTTAAGAATTTTTGCCCTCTCTTTATTGTCCGTGGTGTCGGCGATGTCGGCGATTAAATATCTTATTAGCGTCTTAGGCACGGAAGCGTTGACCGAATACATAGACATATGGTCGCCGCCGTATGTGGTAAAGCCCAGAGCAAGCTCGGATAAATCCCCTGTGCCTATCATTAACGCCCCTATTTCGTTGGCAATGTCCATTAAAATCTGAGTTCTCTCGCGGGCTTGAGCGTTTTCGTAGGCCGTGCCGTAATTATCTATGCCTAGGTTAATATCCTTTATGTGCTGTTGTATGGCGTTGTTTATAGGAATCTCGCAAAAAGAAACGCCTTCCACCATCGCCAAAGCTTTTGAGTTGTCCTTTGTCCTGGAAGTGTTGGCTGCCGAGGGCATTGAAATAGTTAGGATAGACTTTTTGTCGTATCCTAAAATCTCAAACGCCCTAATAGCCACATACAGCGCCCAAGTGGAGTCTACGCCGCCGGATAGCCCTAAGCAAATCTTTTTTATCCCCGCGGCTTTTAACCTTGTGGCTAAAGAGTGCGCTTGTATGTCTAGGATATGGCGGCAGATTTTGCTGTTTTGGGTTTCGGGCAAAAAGGGAGTTTTGGAGATATGTCTTGTAAGCTTAATTATTTTTTTTTTGAAAGAAAAGGATATCTCCCTGACGTCAGTTTTATCAAAATTAATTGTTTTGGTTCTTAATCTTTCTTGTTTGAGTTTTCGCAAGTCTATTTCGGTAACGGTCAGACCGCTTGAGAAAGGTTCGGATTCTTTTATTATCGCGCCGTTTTCGGCTATTATGTTATGCCCCGCGAATGCCATATCGGTAGTGGATTCGCCTAATCCGGCATCGCAATAGATATAACCGCAGACGCCCCTGGCGGATTGGGAAGCCACCAAAAGCTTTCGGTAGTTCGACTTAAACACTACCTCGCTGGACGCGGATAAATTGGCAATTAAAAACGCGCCGGCTTTTATGTAAGCGTTTGAGGGCGGTTCTAAAACCCATAAGTCTTCGCAAATCTCCACGCCAAACTTAAATTCGGGCATTAAATCGTTAACGAAGATTTGCTTATTGCTCAAGAACACCTCTTGTCCGAATATGTTGACCTTTTTGTCTATGTCTCCGCCAAAGAAGTGTCTTTTTTCGTAATACTCGTTATAGTCGGGCAGGTTTTTTTTGGGGACTAAACCTAGGATTTTGCCGTTTAGGATTACCGCCGCGCAATTATACAACCTCTCGTCAAAAGCCAAAGGCAGACCGACGATAATTATTAGCTCTAGCTCTTTGGACGCGTCCACAATCATTTTTAAAGCATCCCTCGCGGCGTTTAATAACGCGTCTTGCAAAAACAAATCCGCGCAGGTATACGCCGTTACGCACAGTTCGGGAAACACGGCTATATTGACGCCCAAAGCGCAGGCTTTTTGGGCTAATTCTATAATTTCGTCGGCGTTGTGAGCGCAGTCGGCGGGAATAATATCTGGAGTGGCCGCCGCTACTTTAATAAATCCGTCTTCCATCGTATTCTCTAAAATAAAAAACTTATAGGGATATTATAAACCAAATTTAATCTTTTTTGCTAATTTTTAAGCGTTGTTGGAATAAGTTTTGTTAAGCGCGTATAAAAAGCTCTTATACTTATGCAAATTGCCTTTATAGATTATTTTGTCCGACAAATTATTTAAAAATGTCTGAGGCCTTACCGCGGCTATAGGGATATTGAAATCCAAGATTTTGTTTTTATTTAGAATATAATACACAAATTCCGAACAAGCGAATCTTGATTTGCTTCTGCTATAGGTGTGGAAGATATGGTTATATAACGCCCGATAGTTATATTTAAATTGCTCTTTGTTTTGCACAAAATGCTCGATGTCGTTCTTAACATTCTCATACTGCTCGGCGGTGACGTCCAATTCTATAACAACGCACGGGACATTGGGCGAAAACAGATAAACGCCGTAATTTATTCTTTCTTCGGTAAATCCGCCTAAAAAAGGGTTAAACATATTCTTGCGGCCAAAGCTATACATTTTATCTAGGTTTTTGTCCAAAGCCAAGGCGGCGTGAGTGTATTTATCCCCCATAATAAAGGCTATGGCTCGCGAGAAAACCGATGTCGTCTTTGTGAGCAGTAGATATAAATGCTTTGTTTCCTTTGTTATATTGTCCATAAAAAGAACCTTTAGCCGAAAATTAAAGGCTATATAATAATATATCATATTTAAATTGATAATGATATATTTTTTTGTATTTGCTCAAAATACATATATGAGAAATATTAGCAGAGCGAAAAGATTTTTAAAAAAGCAAGTTAAGCTTGTAAGAAAACTGAGCGGAAAAGATAAAGAACTTTAATTCATATTTTTATTTTTTGGGCGGATACTAAAATTAAAATCTTTTTTAGGTAGCGCGATATGGAAAAGTTTAAATCGATTTGGCACAGCGACGATTATCCGCAATACAACAAGCTTGAGCACGATATCGATGTCGATACCGTGATAATAGGCGGAGGGCTGTCAGGTATCAGCGCGGCTTATTATTTAAGCCGACACGGCGTAAACGCCGTTGTGGTAGAAGCCAATAAAATAGGCAGCGGAACCACAAAAAACACCACCGCCCATATCACTTCCCAGCACGATATGACTTACGATAGATACTTAAGGCAATTTGGACAGGTAAAGACGTCGCTTATCGCCAAAGCCAATCAGGAAGCCATTGACGAAATAGAGAGCATTATAAACGCCGAAAATATAGACTGCGATTTTAAAAGGGTAAATTCTTATTTATTTACCCAAAAGCCCGAAAGCTGCGTAAAATTAAGACAAGAATTTGACGCGGTAAAAAACACCGTAATTAAAGCTTTTTTAACCACTCAATCCGGATTAATTCCCCTAGATTATGAATTGGCGCTGGGCTTTGAGAACCAAGCGATTTTTAATCCTATGAAATATCTGCACGGGCTTGCCCAGGCCGCCATAAACCACAAAGTAAAAATCTATGAGAACACGCCTATTGTGGATGTTCAAGATAATTATTGCGTAACCGAAGACGGCTTTAAAATAACCGCGCGAAATATAGTCATCGCCACCAACTTCCCTATCGTTAACTTTAAGGGCTTATATTTCGCTAGACTCATTCAACACAGGTCGTATAACGGCGCGTATAGGACCAATAAGACGGTCAGCGGAATGTGGAACTGCATAGACAATAACGGCTACACTTATAGAACATACGAAGATATGGTAATAGCAAGCGGGCAGGGCCACCAATGCGGCAAGGAAATAGGAACGCCGCATTATAAGAACTTAAGAAACCACGTCAACAAAGTGTTTGAGGAAAACGAGGAAATGGCTATATGGTCCGCTCAAGACTGTATGACGCCGGATAATCTGGCGTATGTCGGTCGCCTTACCAAAAATCAAAAACACCTTTATGTTATGACCGGCTTTAATAAATGGGGTATGACTTCCACAAACATCGCCGGAAGGATAATAGCCGACTTAATAGCGGGACAAAAGAACCCTTACGCCGAGATTTACTCTCCCAGCCGCAATATGGCTATAGGCCCTATCGGCAGAACGGTTATGAATAACATAAAAATGGTGGGAAGCCTTATCGGCGGCATTAATTATCTGAAAAACCCTGTTTGCACGCATATGGGCTGTCGCACGATATTTAACCCCGAAGAGCAAACTTGGGATTGCCCTTGCCACGGCTCTAGATTTGACAAATACGGAAATGTTATAAACTCGCCCGCTTTTAAGAAACTGGACGAAACCAAAAAAACTTAACTAAAAAACTCGACTATAATACTGTTCATAACGCCCATATATTTAGGCTTAATCTTTAAAATATTATCGGCGAGGTCTATAACGCCAAGTCTATTAAGTTTTTCAATAGGCTTGGCGTATTTTTGGGTAAAGTTAACATTAAATTGTTTGTTATATTCGTTAATATCTATCCCCTTTTCCATTCTTAAACCCAGCATTATAAACTCTTCTTCCGCTTGCGCCGGAGTTAATTCCAATCGTTCTTTTTTGCCCTCGTAGTAATCTTTTAGGCTGTCGGGATTGGCGAATCTGACGTTATCCAATAGAGAATGCGCGCTTAAGCCAAAGCCTATATAATCCTGCCGCGTCCAATATTTTATGTTGTGAGCGCACTCAAAGCCGGGCTTGCTGAAGTTGCTTATTTCGTATCTATAAAAGCCGTTTTTTAACAGAGCGTCAAACGCGGCGTCATACATATCGGCGGACAAATCCTCGTCCACTTTTATATCCTGCCAAGGCGTGTTTTTTTCGACTTTTAACCCATACATTGAAATATGCTTAATTATAGGCAAGCCAAATAATATATTTAAGGTATCCAAAACATCGTCAACGCTTTGGCGGGGCAAGCCAAGCATAATGTCGCAATTGACATTATCAAAGCCCGCTTCCGAGCAATATCGAATACTTCTTAAAAAGTCGTCTAAAGTATGAATTCTGCCCGCTTTTTTTAAAAGCCTATCCGAAGCCGACTGCAATCCTACGCTAATCCGATTTATGCCGGCTGACCTATATTCTTCCAATTTTTTTTGAGTTAAAGACTCGGGATTGCACTCTATGGAAACTTCGCGCGGCAAGTATTTAAATCTGTTTTTTAAAGCGTTAACAATATCAATTATCCCGCCTTCATATAAAAAAGAAGGCGTGCCGCCGCCGAAATACACAGTGTCGACGGTTATTTCGCCTTTATAATCAAACGACAGGATTTCTTTAACCAAATACTCGACATACCGCTTTTGAGCGTCGATATCGGCGAAAAAAGAGTTAAAAGCGCAGTAATTGCATTTTGAGCGGCAAAACGGTATATGGATGTATATTCCGACCTTTTTCATTTGTCGAGTTTTAAAATACTGATAAAGGCTTCGCTGGGGATTTCCACCGTGCCGAACTGGCGCATACGCTTTTTGCCTTCTTTTTGTTTTTCCAACAGCTTGCGTTTTCTGGTAATGTCGCCGCCGTAGCACTTAGCCAACACATCCTTTCTAAGCGCTTTTACGGTTTCTCTGGCTATTATTTTGCCGCCTATAGCCGCTTGGATAGGTATTTCAAACATTTGCCTCGGGATGACTTCTTTCAGTTTCTCGGCTAAGCTTCTGCCGCGCGCGTATGCTTTGTCTTTATGGATGATAATGCTGAGCGCGTCGCAGATTTCGCCGTTTAGCAAAATGTCCAGCTTAACCAAATCCGCTTTTTGGACGCCTTTTATCTCATAGTCAAGGCTAGCGTATCCTCGGCTTCTGGACTTTAAGCTGTCAAAGAAGTCATAGACGATTTCGTTTAGCGGCATTGTGTAATGCAGTTTGACTCTGTTTTTGTCAAGATACTGCATATCCAAATACTCGCCCCGCTTGTCCTGGCATAGTTCCATAATAGGGCCGATATATTCCGGCGGAGTGTAGATGTCCGCGGAAACTATAGGCTCTTCTATATAGTCTATTTCGGTCATAGGCGGTAGGTTGCAAGGGTTTGAGATTTGCAAAACCTGTCCGTTGGTCTTATGAACGGTGTATACTACGCTGGGAGCGGTGGTTATCAAATCCAAGTCAAACTCTCTTTCTAGTCTTTCTTGGATTATTTCCATATGCAACAGCCCCAAGAACCCGCATCTAAAGCCAAAGCCAAGCGCGGCGCTTACTTCGGGCTCGTAAAACAGCGAGGCGTCATTTAGTTTTAGCTTTTCCAGAGCTTCTTTTAGGTCCTCATAACGGCCGCCGTCGGTCGGGAATATTCCGCAGTACACCACAGGTTGGACTTTTTTGTATCCAGGGAAAGGCTCCGCGCACGGTCTGTCAAAAGAGGTAATCGTGTCGCCGGGCGCGGTATCCGCCACGTTTTTTATGCTAGCCGCTATATATCCTACCTCGCCGGCGGATAGTTCGCTTACGGGAACGGGCTTTGGATTGAAAATGCCTACCTCAACCGTTTCAAACACTTTGCCCGTAGACCAAATTTTTATCTTTGTTCCGGGTTTTACGCTGCCGTCCATTACTCTCACAAGACAAACAGCGCCTTTGTAGTTATCGTAATAAGAGTCAAAAATTAACGCCTTTAAAGGCGCTTCCTTATCGCCTTTGGGCGCGGGAATGTATTTAACTATATATTCTAAAACATCTTCGATATTAATGCCTTCTTTAGCTGAAATCAAAGGCGCGTTGGACGCGTCCAGCCCTATTACGTCTTCTATTTCTTTTTTGACTTCTTCCGGCCTTGCGCTGGGCAGGTCTATTTTATTGATGACAGGCAATATCTCAAGATTGTTTTCCAAAGCCAAATAAACATTGGCCAAGGTCTGCGCCTCTACGCCTTGAGCGGCGTCCACGACCAATAACGCGCCTTCGCACGCGGCCAGCGAGCGCGAAACTTCGTAAGTAAAGTCGACATGCCCGGGGGTGTCTATAAGGTTTAATACATATTCTTCGCCGTCTTTGGCTTTATAAAACATTCTAACAGGGGTAAGCTTTATGGTTATACCCCTTTCTCTCTCTAGGGGCATAGAATCTAATATTTGGTCTTGAAGCTCTCTAGAGCTTACCGTGCCTGTTCTTTCTATTAATCTATCCGCTAGAGTGCTTTTGCCGTGGTCGATGTGAGCTATAATGCAAAAATTTCTTATCTTGCTTTTTTCCATAACGAAATTATATGTTATTTTGCATTCTTTAGCAAGCAAGATATAAATGATATTTTTTTAAATAAAGGTTTAAAAAAAACGCATATTGCTTTTTTGAGAAAAATAAATAAAATTAATAAGTGTATATTAATTTAAATTTAAATACTGGAGACCTAAATGGAAGACAAAATCAACACGCTTTTAAAGAACTTAAAGAGAAGGACTTTTATCCCCCATTTTTGCCAAACTTCTCAAGAAGCGATAGAAAAAGTTTTATCAATCATACCCCAAAACGCCAAGGTAGGAATAGGCGGCAGTATGACCATTAAAAATATGGACATACCCAATATTCTTAAAAATAGAGGCAACCAAGTTTTAATGGCGGGGTTTACCGACCTGCCCAATGATGAAGTATATAAACAAGCGGCTTTCGCCGACGTCTATATGACCTCGGCTAACGCTATAACGACAAGCGGGGAGCTTGTTAACATTGATGGGCGCGGCAATCGGGTTGCGGCTATAATCTACGGCCCTCCTGTCGTAATAACCATAGCCGGCGTAAATAAAATAACCGATTCCATAGACGAGGCTATCCATAGAGTCCGTAATGTGGCGTCGCCTAAAAACTGCGTTAGACTTAGCAAAAAGACTCCTTGCTCTATAACGGGAAAATGTCATTATTGCTATCCCCCCGAAACTATTTGCCGCAGCACGGTAATAACGCATTTTCCTTCTAGCAGCAATAAGGAGTTTCATATAATTATCGTAAACGAAGATTTGGGATATTAAAGTTTTTGCTGAAATTTGGTAGCTAAAAAATTATATAAATGTTAAAATTTTAGATGGTCTTAAAATAAATAAAAATAAATTAATAAAAGAAGGCGGAAAATGAAAATATCAAATTCTTGGCTTTTTTCCAAGCCAATAGCGCATAGAGGCCTGCATAATGCCGAGGCGCCCGAAAACACTTTAGCCGCGTTTAAAAGAGCTAAAGACGCGGGCTACCCTATAGAATTGGATTTAAGAATCATTGACGACGGAACTATAGTAGTCTTTCACGACGAAAAATTAAGCAGGCTTACCGGAAGCGACGGTTATGTAACCAATCTGGTAAAAGAAAAATTAAAAGACTATAAAATCTTAAAAACCGAAGAGCATATCCCCACTTTTGAAGAAGCCTTAGAATTGGTAAACGGTCAAGTGCCGCTGCTAATCGAAATAAAAAACGAGCATAAAGTCGGCGCGCTTGAAAAAAGGGTTTTTGAGATTTTAAAAAGCTACGAGGGCGAATACGCCGTTCAGTCTTTTAATCCTTACTCAATAGAATTTTTTAAGATGCACGCCCCCCATATTATGCGCGGACAATTGTCTTCGTTCTTTGTGGGAGACAAATCCATAAGCGCTTTTAAGAAATTTGTATTGAAGCGTATGCTGTTAAACAGGATTTCCAAGCCTGACTTTATCGCTTACGACAAAGAATACCTGCCTAATATATACGTTACCAAGACCAAACTGCCCGTGCTGGCTTGGACGGTGCGTTCGCAACAAGAATATGAAGATGTCAAAATGTATTGCGATAACATAATCTTTGAAAACTTTATCCCTGAAATAGAGAATAAATAAAAAAACGCCTGTCAGTTCGACAGGCGTTTTTTTATTCTTCGTCCTCGTCTTCGTATTCGTTCTCGTATTCTTCTTCCACGGCTTTTATGTAAGCTTGATAGATATCGTCCAAAAGCTTTTCGTCTGTAACGGGCTCAAACAAATCGTCCTCGTCGTCTTTAGCTTCCAGCATTTTTAAGACTATTACTTCGTCTTGTCCGATTCCCTCGACTTCTTCGGCGGGTTGAAGCATAGCGTAAAACTCGTTATTATGTTCGACGCAGGCTATCTGATAAAACGGAATTTCGTTATCTTGATCGTCATACAAAGTAATAATTTCGGCGTTATCTTCGGGCATCAAATCCACAATAAATTCGTTTTCTTTTTTGTTAGACATAAAAAAATCTCCTTTTTTTAATTTTAGTATTATTATAATTACTGTTTTTTATTTGTTTTTGGGCATATCCAAGTAGCGTTGTAAAATGTTTTGGGCCGCCACTTTGTCCACCAAGACCTTTCGTTTTTCACGCCGAATATTACTTTCTATCAAGATTCGTTCGGACTCTTTTGAAGTCCAGCGCTCGTCGATATAAACGATGGGAATGTCTATTACGCGCTTTAATTGTTCTCCGAATTCTTGCGTTTTTAAAGCCCGTTCGCCCATAGTCCCGTCCATATTTATAGGCAAACCTATAACAACAGTGTCCACTTGGTTGGATTGAATAAGATTTTTTATATATTCCAAATCCTGCTGAAGCGACTTGCGGTTATAAACTTCCAAAGGGCTGGCGATTATGCGCAATTGGTCGCTTAACGCAAAGCCTATTCTTTTGTCGCCGTAATCTATTCCAAGAACGCGCATTGGTATACCTCTATCCTTAGTCTATCATAAATGAAATATTATAGCTATTATCTAATATATGATA
>DATCKE010000002.1:0-55351 GCA_036562445.1 Clostridia bacterium | reverse complement strand
TCATTTTAGCCGCTTTCTCATCACTATGCCTTGGGGCGCGTCCAAAACCGTATAAAAACCCAGCTTTTTATACATCTCGACATAGCCGCCAAAATCGCAAGTTTGGGCACTCTCTTTAAACGGATACGCCTCTACCATGTCAAATCCGTCCTCGGCAGCGTCCTTGCAAACTCTCTCCAGCAGCATTGTGGCGATTCCCTTTCTTTTCATCTGAGGCGCTATGACAAAACAAAACACGCTCTTAACCTTTAGCCCCGCCTGAATGTCGTCCAAAGGGGCATAAACTAAAAAATTCCGCCAATAAGAACATTTTAAACAGTCCGCTTTGGTATTGGCGTTGCACCAGCCCACGATTTTCTCGCCGCAATAGGCAAGGTAGCCTTGAATGTTATTGTTTTTGACGTATTGATAAGCGTATTCCTTTCTTTTTTGCGCTGTGGAAAAATCCTTGCCCTCGCAGTCGTCGTTGGAACAGACGACGCAATAACATTTATTTTCCTCCAAATTGTCGTCATGCGGCGTAGTGTCAAAAAAATGAATATACTCCTCGACAAGCTCAGGAGTTAGTTTTTTTATTACGATGTCCAAATTTTTTCCTCCAAATATATAGCAAAAATGTTATTCGATTTGCTTTTCTTTTAGAACTTTATCAAATAATCTATTATTTTGAGTAGCAAAGCCAGATGCAAGCGCATCATTTGAACCATTTGCAAATTCAACGATTGCAGACATTGCAACAAAAAACGTTACGAATAAACCTATAAAAACATCTAAAATGATAGAAATCGGAAGTAAGATTAAATATATAATAAAACTTATAGTATTAGATAACATATAAGACAATAAATCAAGAATTCCCAAAAAAATATCAAACCATAGTATTCTATATAGATATAATATAACCCATATAAATGGAAATAAAATAATCGCTATTATATATCTCATCATAGCCCCTTATTTAAACAAATTCTTATGTGTTCATTATACCATACTATACTATTTAATTGCAAAAGAAATTTAAATTTATCATTTAAACGGCTTTGGTCTTTTTTACCACGAAATAAAAAAACGCTATATTTTTTAATATAGCGGTTTCTCATTCTGGTGGAGATGCGGGGAGTTGAACCCCGGTCCGAAAGAACTGACTGGCAACCTTCTACATGCTTATCCGCTAAAAGAGGTCTTCGCCAAGTCTTTAGCGGCCAAAACCTGACGAACAAGTCCTTTTTGATAGTCTCCTTGGTCGAAAGGGCCAAAACATCCAAGGAAACCCCGCCGGCTATGACGCCGTATCAAGCCGCCGCGGGTTCGGCTTGACGGCGCGGCCGCAATTAGGCAGCCAAAGCTACGCTGTTGTTAGCGTTTATTTTTTTGCCGATTTTTAAGAAGCTCGGCGCTTCTGCATGCTTCTTTGCCGCCAATTTCTCCCGTCGAATCCAATACATCCCCATATACAAGCATTATTATATTATCATATGCGGGGGCGTTTGTAAAGAACAAACTTTTGCCCACGCTCTAGCATTATATGCCATAAAATTTTTCATTATATAATGTATAACGGTTGACAGCGGGAACATTTTAACTGATAATGACAAAATAAAACCACATAGAGAAAAAACTATGAAAGAGTTAGATAAAAACGCGCTTATAGAAAGAAGCATTATAAAAAAATACCGCAAACAGATTTGGCGTCCCTTTATCCACGCTATAGACGAATACAAGCTCATAAACCCGGGCGATAAAATAGCCGTCTGTATCTCGGGCGGCAAAGATTCTTTTTTGATGGCCAAGTGCTTTCAAGAGCTAAAACGCCGCAGCCCCATAGAATTTGAGGTCGAGTTTTTGTCAATGAATCCGGGATATTCGCCCGAAAATATGGATTTAATTTACCAAAACGCTCAACTTATGAACATCCCTCTTAAGGTGTTTGAGACCAACATCTTCGAGGTGGTTGACGAAGCGGGAGGCTCGCCCTGCTATCTTTGCGCGAGAATGAGGCGCGGGCATCTATACAAAAACGCCCAAGCTCTAGGCTGCAACAAGATAGCCCTCGCCCACCATATGGACGACGCTATAGAGACCGTATTAATGAGTATGTTTTACGGCTCGGAATTTAAGACTATGATGCCCAAGCTAAAGAGCGCGAACTTTAAGGGTATGGAGCTTATCCGCCCTATGTATATGATAAGAGAAAAATACGTCAAAGCGTGGGCGCATTATAACGGGCTGGAGTTTTTAAGGTGCGCCTGCAAGATTACCCAAAGATACGCCGAAAACCAAAAATCCAGCAAGCGCTTTGAGATGAAAGAGTTAATCGCCTCGCTGGAAAAAGCAAACCCCAACATACCCCTTAATATCTTTAGAAGTATGCACAATGTCAACCTTGACACCGTCATAGCCTACCGTCAAGGCGGCAAAAAACATAATTTTTTGGACAATTACGACGACAGCGAAGCCTTTGACGAGTAAATAAAAATAAAATATATTTGTAGTGTAATGGACTTATAATTTTTATAATAAGGAAAAATCTATGCCTTTTGATTTCAAAAAGGAGTATAAAAATTTATATTCCCCTTCTGTTAAGCCCGAGATTATCCAAGTTCCGCCTATAAGTTTTTTGGCGGTTAAGGGCAAGGGCAACCCTAACGAGGAAGGCGGCGAGATAAACAAGCCGTTGAGCTGTTATACGGCATAGCTTACACTCTCAAAATGAGCACCCAAAAATAACTATAATATAGAAGAGTTTTTTGACTATGTTGTGCCGCCGCTTGAAGGGCTGTGGAACGCCGAGGGGGATATTATAAACAAAGACGAATTGAGCTGGATTTCTCTAATTAGGCTTCCCGATTTTATAAAAGAAAGCGATGTGGAGTGGGCTAAGGCTTTCGCCGCCAAAAAGAAAAAAAGGACTTCTCCAAAGTATTCTTTTTTAGGTATGACGAAGGGTTATGCGTTCAATGCCTGCACACAGGGCCTTACGACGACGAGCCCGAGACTATAGACAAAATGCGGGCTTTTGCCAAAGAGCAAGGCTTTGTTGTCGACATTACGCCCGATAGACTGCACCACGAAATTTACCTAAGCAACCCTAACACTGCCGAGCCATCAAAGCTGAAAACTATAATAAGGCTCCCTATTAAGAAAATATAGCAAGTTTTTGACTTGCTTTTTTTATTTATCAGACTAAAATATTTTTTTATAAATTTGCAATACCTTTTTAAAAGTGCTATTATTATATAAATTATTGATTTAAGGTTTATATCTTATGAGCCTAAATTTCAGCGAACGCATCAAAAATATGGCGGGCACGGCCACCAGAGAAATTCTTAAATTGACGGTCGACCCTGAAATAATTTCGTTCGCGGGAGGGCTGCCCGCAAGCCAATGCCTGCCTGTTCAAGAAATAGCCCAGATCACCCAAGAGTTATTATCCTGCCAAGACGCTATCAAAATCCTGCAATACGGCACCACCCAAGGCTCATACCGCTTGCGCGAGCTTTGCGTTGATTATGTGAAGACTTTTGGGATTAACAACGCCAAGCCCGAAGAGATTTTGATAGTAAGCGGCGGTCAGCAAGGAATAGACCTTGCCTGCAGAGCCTTTTTGAACAAAGGCGACACCGTTTTGGTGGAATCGCCTACTTACCTAGCGTTTTTGCAAATAGCGGCGGCTTATGAAGTCAATATCATAGGCGTTAATTCCGTAGCCGACGGGCTGGATGTGGAAGACTTAGAAAGGAAGATAAAACAATACTCCCCTAAGCTTGTTTATCTAGTGCCCACCTTCTCCAACCCTACGGGCAAAACGTATCCGCTGGAAAAAAGAAAACAAATCGCCGAGATTACCCAAAAATATAATGTTATAGTAGTCGAGGACGACCCTTACAGCAAGCTTAGGTTTGCGGGAAGCGAAGTGCCGTCTATCAAAAGCGTGGGCGGGGATAATATGATTTTTATAACCAGCTTTTCTAAGATTATCTCGCCCGGCTTAAGGATTGGGCTTGCCGTCTCCAGCGCGCCAATAATTCAACAAATGGAAAAGTGCAAGCAAGGCGCGGACGTGCACACCTCGCATCTAAGCCAGGCTATAGTTCAAGAGTTTTTAAAGCGGGATTTGATAAGCCGACAAATCGAAAGAGTAAAGCCTATATATAAAACCAAAAAAGAGCTTATGGAACAAGCCCTGGAAAAATATATGCCGCAAGAGCTTGAGTTTACAAGACCGGAAGGCGGAATGTTTATCTGGGGCGAGTTTAAGGCGGATATAAACACCCACGCCTTATTCCCTAAGGCGATAGAAAGAAAGGCCGCGTATGTTTACGGGAATGTATTCTATCCCCAAAACCAAGGCTATAATACATTAAGGCTTAATTTCTCCAACGCCACTCCCGAACAAATAGACAAGGGCATTAAGGCGCTGGGAGATATGTTCAAAGAAGAAATAAGTAAAATAAAATAAAACGGGACGAAAGAATTATGGCTAACGTAATGGACATCCTGCGCGAGCGGGGCTACATCAAACAAGTTATTTATGAGGACGAGTTATACAAAAAATTAGAGCAAGAGCAGGTCGTGTTCTATATAGGCTTCGACCCTACGGCCGACAGTCTGCATATCGGTCATTATATCCCTATTATGGCTATGGCGCATATGCAAAGGGCGGGACACAAGCCCATCGCCTTAATCGGCGGCGGAACGGCTATGATAGGCGACCCTTCCGGCAGGTCGGACCTAAGGGCGATGATGACCAAAGAAACCATAGAGTATAATTCTAATAAATTCAAAACTCAAATGCAGCGCTTTATAAACTTTGAAGGCGAGAACAAGGCTCTTTTGCTTAACAACGCCGATTGGCTGTTAAACCTTAACTATATTGAGTTTATTAGAGACATAGGCGCGCATTTTTCGGTCAACAAAATGCTGACCGCGGAATGCTTTAAAATCCGTATGGAAACTGGGCTGACTTTCTTAGAGTTTAACTATATGCCTATGCAGGCTTACGACTTCTTGGTGTTGAATAAAAAATACAACTGCTCGCTGCAATTAGGCGGCAACGACCAGTGGTCCAATATGCTCGCGGGCGTGGACTTAATCCGCCGCAAAGAGCAAAAAGACGCTTACTGTATGACCTTTACGCTTTTGGAAACCTCGGAAGGCAAGAAAATGGGCAAGACCGCAAAGGGCGCTTTGTGGCTTGACAAAGAAAAGACTTCGCCTTACGACTTCTATCAATATTTTAGAAACGTCGAGGACCAAAAGGTCAAAGAGTGCTTATGCTTGTTGACCTTTATGGATATGGCGGAAATCAACGAGCTGACCAAATACCAAGACGAGCGCATTAATGCCGCTAAAGAGCGTCTGGCTTACGAAGTTACCTGCCTAGTCCACGGCAAAGAGGAGGCCGACAAAGCGCGCGAAATGGCTTTGGCCGCTTTTGGCGGCGCTTCTGACAATCTTCCCACCCAAACCATTAAGGCTAATATCAATATGCCCGTGGTGGATATTATGGTTTTGGCTAAAATCGCCGATTCCAAGAGCCAGGCTAGAAGGCTCATAGAGGGCGGCGGGGTAAGCGTTAACGACGCCAAAGTGGAAGCCGTGGAAGACCTGCTGTCAAAATACACAAGCTCAAAAGAGTTTGTGCTGCATAAAGGCAAAAAGGTTCACCTTAAGGTTATCTTGGATGAATGAATACCTAACCATAGGTTCTTTTGCCGAAACCGAAATCGTGATTAACAAATCCAGGTTTTTGGCGAAAGCGTATCCGGTAAACGGCTGGGAACGCGCGTCCGAGATTTTGAAAGAACTAAGAAAGACTTATTGGGACGCTACCCATATCTGCTACGGGTGCGTGGCAGATAAGCTTGGCAACATAACCAGATTCTCAGACGACGGCGAGCCTTCCGGCACGGCCGGCAAGCCTATCTTGGATGTGATAAAACAAAAAAATCTCAGACAGGTCTTGGTAGCCGTCATAAGATACTTCGGCGGAATAAAATTGGGCGCGGGGGGCTTGGTGCGGGCGTATTCAAAAGCGTCTAGCGAAGTTCTTAAGACCGCCCAAATAGTAAGCATAAAGCCAAAGACAAATATAAAATTCTCCGTCAGCTACGCTGATTTGAGCAAAATAGATTATTTGTTGCAAAACGAGAATATAGAGTTAGTGGGCAAAGAATGGGGCGAGAACGTCAAGGTTGAGCTGAATGTAGTATCAAGCTTTGCGGATGAGTTTTTGAGCAATCTAAAAAACGCCCTTGGGGTATATGACTCTGAAATAATTTTAAAAGAAGGTGTATAAAAAATGGAAATCATCAAAACACAAAATCCAAAACCCAAGCCTACGGGCAAGGTTAAGTTTGGAACAGTGTTTACCGACCATATGTTTGTCGCTAAGTATTCCAAAGACAAGGGCTGGCACGACGAAAAGATTATACCCTACCAACCCTTTGTCTTAGAGCCTTCGGCTTCTATATTTCACTACGGGCAAGGCGTGTTTGAGGGCTTAAAAGCGTATAAAAACAAAAAGGGCGAGATTTTGATGTTCAGGCCTTTGGAGAACTTCAAGAGAATGAACTCCTCCAACGACCGAATGATGATTCCTCGCATTGACGAAGAAAGAATGCTTCAAAACCTCGTGGAATTAGTCCGCCTTGACCAAGACTGGATTCCCACCGGAGAGGGCGAGTCTTTGTATATACGCCCCGTGATAATCGCCAACGACAACTGCTTGGGCGTGCACACGGCGGAAAATTATATAATGTTCATAATTATGTCGCCTGTCGGCGCTTATTACGCGCACGGGCTAGCGCCTGTAAGGCTTTATGTCGAGGAATTCTATGTGCGCGCGGCAAAGGGCGGCACAGGACATTACAAATTTATAGGCAACTACGCCGCAAGCCTAAAGGCAAGCGACAAGGCCGAAAAACTGGGCTACGACCAAGTTTTGTGGCTGGACGCTCAGCAAAAAAGATATGTCGAAGAAGTCGGCAGTATGAACATCTTCTTTGTAAAAAACGGCGAGGTTATCACGCCCTCGCTAGAAGGCAGCATTTTGCCCGGCATTACCAGAATGTCCATAATCGAGCTTTTGAGATACAAAGGCTATAAAGTTACCGAAAGACTTATAGATATAGAAGAAATAATCGAAGGCGTCCAAAACGGCGAGGTAACCGAATGCTTTGGAACGGGCACCGCCGCCGTGGTATCCCCCGTCGGCGTCATCGGCTATAAAGGAAAAGACTACACCATCGGCGACGGCAACACGGGCAAGATTACTTTGGACGCGTATAAGAGCCTGACCGATATCCAGCACGGCGAAGCGCCCGACGTGTTTAATTGGGTTTATAAGGTTCAATAAGATATAATCAAAAATATAAGCGCCCTTGGTTAATAAGGGCGCTTTTTTATTGGAAAGGGTTTACTCTGTATCGGCCTATAATAGCGCAAATCAAATCATACAGCCACCAAATAAAACCTATTCCTATCCAGTGCAGCAAAAATTTAAGCAAGAAAAACTTAACGCTGCCTTTATATAGCTTGTCGAAACCAAAAGGAAATAAGCAAAGAAGTATTAACAATATATCAAAATCTCTGTCCGCCATATATAAATCCGCCTTTGTTTTTTAATATATTTATAACATTATTTATTTTGTATAATTTTATACATTTTCTTTTTTAGATTTATTATTTTGATTTTTATTCCAGCCTTGGAAAAATTTTTACATTGAATTTTTGTATTTTTTCATATATCCTTTTATTGAAAAAAAAGGCGAGGGATATAATATGAAAAGGATAGTAGTTATTTTCTTGTGTGTTTTTGTAATTCTTTCAACCGTTGTATTCTTTGGATGCGATTCCAAAAACAAGTCAAAGATGCCCGAGGATTTGCTCGAAAATGAGCTTGATATCGGAAATGACATTGACCAAGATATCGATATTATCGAAGACATCGGCGAAGGCGAGGACGAAAGCCTTGACCAAGAGTCCGCGCAGCCTGCTTTGGCTTTGAGCAGATACAAAGTCCAAGCCACGACCACTGTCAACATTAGGTCGCAGGCGTCGTCAAGCTCGCAAGTTTTAGGGCAGCTAAACAGCTTTGACACGTTGCCCCTAATCGCTAAGGCGGGTAACTGGTATCAAGTTTATTACAACAATACCCCCGCTTATGTGTCCGCGTCTTACGCCAATCTCGTCGAGTGGAGCAACCATACCGACCAGCTGGTTACAGGCTTGGAAGTCCAGGCGTTGACCACGGTTAATATCAGGCAAGAGCCTTCCTCATCAAGCGCGGTTTTAGGCAAGCTAAACAGGCTTGAGCACCTGCCTTTGGTCGCTGAATACTCTCGTGATTGGCGCGAGGTAATCTACCAAGGCAAAAAAGCGTATGTCAGCGCGAACCCGGAATACACAAGGGTGTTTGATCCCGAAAAAAACAAGGCGTTGATAGACAACATCATAGCCGAAGGCAAAAAGGTTTTGGGCGTCCCCTACGAATACGGCGCGCAAAGACTGCACTTTAACGGCAAGCTCAATCCTAAATTTACGGGAAAGACCTTTGACTGCTCTTCGTTTGTGCAATACGCGTTTTATATGGGCGCCAATATTATACTTCAGGCCGACTCTAGAAGCCAAAGCAGAGAAGGCATACTAATACACGAACACGAGCTAGAGGCCGGAGACCTAATCTTTATGTGGAGCTCGGCTAGAAGGTATAACACCGGCATAGAGCGCATAGGCCACGTGGTAATTTACATAGGCGACAACAAAATACTGCACACCTGGGGCACCGGCGGGGTAAGAATACAAGAGTATTCTTCAGGCTGGAGAGAAAGATTTATACTAGCCCGCAGAATGCTGTAAAAATTATCCAGTAAAAATATCACGCTCAAAAGTAAAGTTTGTTTGACTTATATTTTGCGTTCCGATATATATATAGTAATAAAAATAAAAGGAGCAAAGTATATGGATGCGATTGAAGCAATCAAAACACGCAAAAGCGTGCGCAATTTTTCTTCAAGGCCGGTGCCTGGTTCTGTCATATACGACATAATAGATTGCGCGAGACTAGCCCCGAGCGCGAAAAACCTTCAGCCCTGGCGTTTTGTGGTAATAACCGACCAAAAGATGAAACAAGCTATCGCCACAATAACAGACTACGGCAAATTTTTGGACAAAGCGCCCGTTTTGATTGCTGTCTTTTGCGCCGAATCTAAATATATGGTCGAGGACGGAAGCGCGGCTACTCAAAACATCCTGCTAGCCGCCACCGCGCACGGGCTGGGCTCTTGCTGGGTGGCCGGTTATAACAAATATTACGAAAAGAGCGTGGGAATTCTTCTCAACGCGCCTAAGGATATGAGATTGATATCCATAGTCGCGCTGGGCTATCACGACAACACGGTAGGCCGCGTTAAAAAGCGCAGCGTTGAAGACGTGCTGTTTTACGAACATTTTTAAATAAAATAATAGTTAATATCAATTTAATGCTAAAAAAGCGTTTGTAACCCAACGCATAATTGTATCATAAATGACTGAATTTTATGTCATTTTTATGACAATTATATTATTAAACGGTTTTTATTCTTTACAGTTTAAAATTGTTATGCTATAATACTTGCGTTAATTCGTTAGGTTATAACGAAAAATTTTACTTATGGAGAAAGGGTGGTTATGGAAAAAGCGTTTGCAAAAAACTTAAGAGCGCTTCGTAAAGAGCGCAAGTTAAGTCAACAAAAGCTTGCTAGCCAAGTAGGCGTAACTCAACAATGCGTAAGCGAATGGGAAAAAGGCAAGATTGAGCCTACTATGTCTCCTTTGTGGAGATTGGCTGATGTGTTTGATATCAGCATCGACGAGCTAATTGGCCGCAAGGAATTGATTTAACAAAACTAAAAGACGGTTTTGAGCCGTCTTTTTTTTTATCTTTTTTTCTATTAAATTTTGGTTATATTCTTTCTTTAAAAAAGTTAACCTTTTTGTTTATTCTATTTTTCCATTGATATATCGATATAGATAGCATATAATAATACAAAATTTAGCGAAATATTCATTATTGCAAAAGATAAGGATAGATATGAGAAAACTAAATATTATAAATCAGCTGCGCCAAAAGATAATAGCCATAGTCAGAGCTTCAAGCGAAGACGAGGCTTTTTTGGTTTTTGAGACCTTGATAGACAGCGGCATAACCGCGATAGAGCTTAGCTTTACCACGCCCTATCCTCATAAAATTCTAGAGCAGGTTTCCAAAACATATGGCAAAGACTGTTTAATCGGCGCGGGAACTATTTTAGACAGCTCTAGCTGCCGAATAGCCATATTGTCCGGCGCGCAGTATATCGTAACCCCTACCGTTAACGCCGAGACGATTATGCTGGCAAATAGATACAGCGTCCCTATCTTCCCGGGCGTATTTACTCCTACCGAGATGGAGCTGGCAGCTTCTTACGGCGCGGATATAGTAAAGCTCTTTCCCGCGTCCGCTTTCCGCCCCGAATACATAAAAGAAATAAAATCGCCTCTGCCCAATATTGAGTTTATCCCCACGGGCGGGGTGAACAAAGACAATATTTCGCAATGGAAAAAGGCGGGCGCTTTCGCTTACGGCGTGGGCGGGGCGTTGACCGCAGGGATAAAAACAGGCGACATAAACCAAGTAAAATCAGCGGCCAAAGAGCTATTAAGCCTGTTGTCCGAAAACTAAAAAGAGGCGTTAAATGATAATCACCATAGACACCGGCACAACCAACACAAGGATTAGGTTGTTTGACGATATTAAATTGGTCGACGAAGAAGCCGCAAAAGTCGGGGTTAGAAACAACGTCATAAGCGGCGGCTTTAGCGGGCTTTCGGGAGCTATAAAGACTATCATAGAAACTCTGTTATCCCGCAATAATTTAACGGAAAAAGATGTCGAGGCAATATTGGCCTCGGGTATGATAACTTCGGATTTGGGCTTATACGCTATTGACCACGTTCAAATGCCGGCAGGGGTGGATAAGCTAGCCCAATGCGCGAAGTTTGCTAATATGCCCGAGATTGCTTCCATACCCTTTTTATTTATCCCGGGCGTAAAAAATTTTTCGAATTTAAATAATCTAAACGAGATAGATATGATGCGCGGCGAGGAAGTCGAGGCGATGGGCATAATAGATACGCTTAATCTTGATAAAGGCTTTATCGCCGTTTTACCCGGTTCGCACAATAAAATTATAAAAATAAACGACCAACTAGAAATCGAAAGCTGTTACACCACCTTGTGCGGGGAGTTAATCGACGCCGTTTCAAAAAACACTATTATAAAAAACTCTCTGCCTGCGCTATATAAAGATTTTGACGAGGAATACCTAGTCAAAGGGTGCGGATTTGCTCTTGAGCGCGGCTTTAACGTGGCTTTGTTTAAGATAAGAGTTTTGCAAACCCTATTAAAAATCGATGACAAAAAATTATACAGTTTCTTTCTAGGGGCGGTTTTGGCTAACGACGTTAATTTGATTAACACTATCGGCGGCGGTAAAATAATCATAGGAGGCGGCCGTCCGCTAAGAAATGCCATAAGCGTTTTACTCAAAAGAGTATTTAACAAAGAATGCGTCGAGCTTAGCGACAAGCAAGCAAGCCTCGCCACAGCTATAGGCGCTATTAGGGTTTATAAGCAAAAACTAAAATCTAAGAATAAATATTAAAGCTTATTATTTAACCAGAAAATTATCGACTTGCCCAAGAATTTGCCCTTTTTTCTTTTATAACAATAAATCTTTAAAAATCATATATTAATATAATTTATCGTTGACAAAAGCATTCTTTTTGTGTTATTATCTTTGATAAACATATTTTGACAATGACCGGAACAAGTAAGTTAATTTGTCGGACTTAAGCAGAGAGCTGTCGGAAGGTGCAAGACAGTAAGTCGGAATTAACCGAACTCATCCGCGAGTCATTTGCCCGAAAGAATTTTAAGAATTCGAGTAGACGCAAACGCTTTACTCCCGTTAAAGAGTAAAAACGAGGTTTTGGGTTGTCCCAAAACGAAGTTGAGTGGTACCGTGGCACTGTTCACCTCAAGAAAGAAATTTCTTGAGGTTTTTTTATAATAAGATGGAGAGCTGACAATGAGGTTAAAAGGTGCAAAGATTCTTATCGAAAGTTTAATCAACGAAGGAGTGGATACGGTTTTTTGTTATCCTGGCGGATGCGTCTTGGACATTTTTGACGAGCTTTACCAAGTCCAAGACAAAATCAAACAAGTTTTAACCTGCCACGAGCAAGGCGCGGTGCACGCGGCCGACGGTTACGCTAGAATAAGCGGCAAACCTGGCGTGGTAATCGCTACCAGCGGTCCGGGCGCTACAAACTTAGTCACCGGAATAACCAACGCTTATATGGATTCTATTCCTTTGGTGGCAATTACGGGCAACGTGGCGTTGTCGCTGCTTGGCAGAGACAGCTTCCAAGAAGTCGATATCGCGGGAGTTACCATTCCGGTAACCAAACATAATTACATAGTAAAAGACGTAAAAGAATTGGGACAGATTGTCTCGGAAGCTTTTTATATCGCGAAAAGCGGCCGTCCCGGTCCCGTATTAATCGACATTCCCAAAAACGTTCAGCAAGCCGAGTGCGAGTGGGAGCCTATCCCCGTTAGAAAAATTGAGCACAAAAAGCCCGATTTGAGCAAAGCTAAGGCGGCCATTGATTTAATCAATTCCGCCAAAAAGCCTATGATTTATCTAGGCGGCGGTTGTATCGCGAGCGGCGCTCACGAAGAGGTTTTGAAATTAGCCGAAAAAATAGACGCGCCGGTAGCGTGCTCTTTGATGGGCTTGGGCGGATTCCCCGCTTCCCACCCGTTGTATATGGGTATGATAGGAATGCACGGCCACGCCAACGTCAACTTCAGTGTTCAAGAGTGCGACACATTAATCGCTTTGGGCGCTAGATTTTCCGACAGAGTGGCGACCGACCGCAATAAGTTTGTAAAAGGCAAAGTCGTTCATATCGACATCGACAACGCCGAAATTAACAAGAACGTAAACGTGGACGCTTATATTCTGGGCGACCTAAAGACCGTTTTAGAAGAGATTTTGCCTTACATCAACGAGAGCAAAAAGCCCGAATGGATAGCTAGATGCGAAGAGCTAAAGAAAACAAAAGTCTTAAAAGAGACTAACCACAAGGTCAGCCCTAGAGAGATTTTAAGATGCATAAACAAGCACACGCCCGACGACCAGATAATCGTAACCGACGTCGGCCAGCACCAAATGTGGACGGCGCAGTCTTGTAAGTTTGAAAAGCCCCGCACCTTTGTGACAAGCGGCGGACTAGGCGCTATGGGCTTTGGAATGGGCGCGGCTGTGGGCAGCGCGATAGCCTCCAAGAAAAGAGTAGTGCTTGTAACGGGCGACGGCTCGTTCCATATGAACTTTAACGAAGTGGTAACCGCCGTTGTTCAGAACTTGCCTATAGCTATATTTGTTATGAACAACAACACGCTTGGAATGGTTCGTCAATGGCAAAAGCTGTTCTATAAACACCGCTTCTCCAACACCACGCTCAACAGACCTACCAACTACGAGCTTTTGGCGAAAGCGTTTGGCGCGGACTATCTGGAAATCAACGATAACGGCGAGATAGACGAAGTCGTCCAAAAAGCGGTTAACTGCTCTAAACCCGTAATTGTCAACTGCAAGATAGGAATCGACGAGAACGTATTGCCTATGATTCCTTCGGGCAAGAGCGTAAGCGATATGATTATGGAAATGGGAGATTAAGACGATGGGCGATAATTTGCACATTATTTCTGCGCTGGTGGCAAACAAATCCGGCGTGTTAAATAGAGTAGCAGGACTGTTCTCAAAACGCGGATATAATATCGAAAGCCTTTCGGTAGCGTTTACCGAGGACCGAAACTATTCGCGTATGACCATAGTGGTAAACGGCGACGACTACGTCTTGGAGCAGATAACCAAGCAATTAGCGAAATTAATAGACGTAAAATATGTGATGCAGCTTAATCCCGATAAAACCGTGCATAGGGAGCTGCTGCTGGTAAAAATAAAGGCCGCTCCCCAACAGCGCGCCGAGATTGAGTCGACCATAAGATTATATAAAGCCAAAGCGGTTGACTTGTCGCCTAACTCAATGATTATTGAGCTGACCGGCGAGAGCAACAAGATAGACGGATTTTTGCAGGTTATAGGCGAATACGGAATAATAGAAATGGCCCGCACAGGTCTTACCGCTTTACAAAGAGGCTCTCAAAGCATCAAAGAATTGGGAGAGTTTGAAGGAGAAAAAGAATAAAAATGAAAAAGATTTTTGCCAAAGGTTTTGATAAAGCTCCTCAAAGAAGTTTGTTTAAGGCGCTGGGCGTAACGGACGCCGAGCTTGAGAAGCCTTTGATAGCTATTGTTTGCGCTCACAGCGAGATTGTCCCCGGGCATACTCACCTAAACTCCATTGCCGAGGCGGTAAAGGCGGGCGTTTACACCGCGGGCGGAACTCCCTTTGTAGTCCCCTGCATAGGCGTTTGCGACGGAATAGCTATGGGGCATATAGGTATGAAATATTCCCTGCCTTCGCGCGAAATCATAGCCGACTCGGTAGAGACTATGGCTATGGCGCACGGTTTTGACGGAATGGTTTTGATTCCCAACTGCGACAAAATCGTTCCCGGTATGATAATGGGCGCCGCTAGAGTCAACATCCCCACTATGGTAATCAGCGGGGGCGCGATGCTTCCGGGATGTTCCTCAAAAGGCAAGACTTTGTCCCTATCCTCGGTTTTCGAGGGCGTGGGAGCCTATAAGGCGGGCAAGATGACTTTGGACGAACTGACCGATATAGAAAACAACGCCTGCCCTTCGTGCGGTTCTTGCGCGGGTATGTTTACCGCTAATAGTATGAACTGCGTTACCGAAGCGTTGGGCATAGCCCTACCCGGCAACGGCACTATCCCCGCCGTATATTCCGAAAGGTTAAGGCTGGCCAAGAAGACGGGCGAGCAAATAGTAAAGCTCGTGGAAAAAGACATTAAACTGCGCGATATTATCACAGAGGATGCCGTTTTTAACGCGCTAGCTTTGGATATGGCGCTTGGATGCTCTACCAACACCGTATTGCACTTAGCCGCCATAGCGTCAGAGTGCGATATAGATTTTAACTTGGACATTGTAGACCAAATAAGCGCGGTAACGCCCAACCTTTGCAAGCTTATGCCCGCGTCGGATACGGCTATAGTGGACTTGTATTTCGCGGGCGGCATAATGGCGGTTTTAAAAGAGCTGTCCAAAGTAAAGGTCAACAACGAGTCATTAATAAAAGGAAAAGCGCTGACCGTTACGGGAGAAGCGCTGGAGAAAAGCTTTAAAAACGCGGTTATCAGAAACACCGAGGTAATACATACAATCGAAAACGCTTATTCTTCTACCGGCGGCATAAAAGTGCTAAAAGGCAATATCGCCCAAGAAGGCGCGGTAGTCAAGAAGTCCGCGGTAGCGCCCGAGATGATGGTTCACTCCGGCCCGGCTAGAGTATTTGACAGCGAGGACGAGGCGTCCGAGGCTATTTTGGGCGGAAAGATTAAGAAGGGCGACGTGGTGGTAATCAGATACGAAGGCCCTAAGGGCGGTCCTGGTATGAGAGAGATGTTGTCGCCTACCGCTACTTTGGCGGGAATGGGACTGGATAAAGACGTCGCGCTTATAACCGACGGAAGGTTTAGCGGCGCAACGCGCGGGGCGTCCATAGGACACGTAAGCCCCGAGGCTATGGCGGGCGGAGCTATCGCTCTAATCCAAGAAGGCGATATTATCAGCATAGACATAGAAAAAGGCAAGCTTGATGCGCTGGTATCCCCCGAAGAGCTGCAAGAGCGCGCAAAAAATTGGAAGCCCAAGACCTTAAAGCTATCGGGCTACCTGCAAAGATATTCCGAGCTAGTAACCAGCGCGTCCAAAGGCGCGATATTAAAAAAGAAGTTTTAAAATCCAAAAATAAATCATAAAGTAAAACACTATTAAAAGTCAAAAGGGTATTAATATGAGAAGAATTAAGATATTCGACACTACCTTAAGAGACGGCGAGCAGTCCCCTGGCTGCAGTATGCACATCAACGAAAAGATAGAAGTTGCTTTGCAGCTTGAAAAGCTTGGAGTGGATATTATCGAGGCGGGTTTCGCGGTTTCGTCCGAGGGCGATTTTAAATCGGTTAAAGCTGTCGCCCAAGCGGTAAAAAACTGCGCAATCGCTTCTTTGTCCCGCTGCGTTAAAGGCGATATCGACGCCTCCTACAACGCTTTAAAAGACGCTGTATCCCCTAGACTGCATTTGTTCTTGGCGACTTCGCCTTTGCATATGCAGTATAAGCTCAAGATGACGCCCGAGCAAGTGCTGGAAAGAATCGAGGAATCGGTTAAATACGCCAAGACTTTGGTAAGCGACGTGGAGTTCTCCGCCGAGGACGCCGCAAGAAGCGACCCTGAGTTTTTGGCTAAAGTGTTTAGCGTGGCTATAAAAAGCGGCGCGACGGTTATCAATGTGCCTGACACCGTCGGCTACGCCACTCCTCAAGAAATGAAAGCTTTGGTTGAGTATCTGCTTGAGCACACAGACGGCATTGAGAAAGTCGATATCTCGGCGCATAACCACAACGACCTAGGCCTTGCCTGCGCGAACTCTTTGGCGATGGTATTGGCGGGCGCGTCCCAAATAGAATGCACCATCAACGGCATTGGCGAAAGAGCGGGCAATACCAGCCTTGAGGAAGTGGTTATGGCTATAAAGACCAGAGAAAGTTTTTATAACGCCTACACCAATATAAACACCAAGGAAATTTACCGCACTTCCCGCCTTGTGTCCAATATCATAGGCGTGCCTATTCCGCCTACCAAGCCTATCGTGGGCGCTAACGCGTTCGCGCACGAAAGCGGCGTTCACCAGCACGCAGTGTTGTCCAATCCTTTGACATACGAGATAATGCGTCCCGAGGACGTGGGCGTGCCTCAAAACAAGATAGTTTTGGGCAAGCACAGCGGCAGACACGCCTTTGTGGAGCACTTAAAAGCGGCGGGCTATGATTTGTCGCCCGAAGAGATAGAAGAATACTTCGCTAAGTTTAAGGCGCTGGCTGATAAGAAAAAATATGTCTCCCACAAGGACATAGAGGCGCTGATGACGGGCGCGACCAAGAACATAACAGCCGAGTATGAGCTTGTGGACTTTAATATGTCCAGCGGCAAAAACAACAAGGCGACCGCCACCGTTACCATAAAAACACCGCAAGGTTTGGCTACCGCCACCGAATCGGGCAACGGTCCGGTAGACAGCGCGTATCTGGCCATCAAGAAAGCGCTCAAACAAGACGTAGTGCTGTTTGATTTCCACATTAATTCCATAACAGAAGGCCAGGACGCTTTAGGCGAGGCCACTGTTAAGTTAAGCCGCAACGGCAACACCGCCACCGGCAGAGGCGTTTCCACCGACGTTTTGGAGGCGGCGATACTAGCGTTTATCGATGGAATAAATAAACTTCAGGATAGCGACTAACTATGGAAAAAGTAATCGAAATCTTTGACTCAACCCTAAGAGACGGCGCCCAAAGCGAAGGCATCAACTTTTCTATAGAGGATAAGCTTGAGATAGTTAAGACTTTAGACGCTTTCGGGGTTACTTACATAGAAGCGGGCAATCCCGGCTCTAACCCTAAGGACTTAGAGTTTTTTCAAAGAGTTAAAGAGCTTAATCTAAAGTCCACATTGGTTGCTTTCGGCGCCACTAGAAGAAAGGATATTAAGCCCGAGGAAGACAAAAATCTCGCCTCGCTTTTGACGGCGGATACTTCCACCGTGGCTATTTTTGGCAAAAGCTGGAAACTGCACGTAACCGAAATCATCAACACCACGCCAGAAGAAAACCTAAATATGATAAAAGATACGGTCGCGTATCTAAAATCCAAGGGCAAAAGGGTAATATACGACGCAGAGCATTTCTTTGACGGCTATAAAGCTGACGCCGAATACGCTTTTGAGACCTTAAAGGCAGCCTGCGAGGGCGGAGCGGAAGTTTTGGTGCTTTGCGACACCAACGGCGGATGCTTCCCGCACGAAATCTACGAGATAACAAAAAAGGTTATCGAGCAGTTTAAAGGCGTAAAAATAGGCATTCACTGCCACAACGACACCTCTTGTGCCGAGGCAAACAGCATTATGGCCGTAAAAGCTGGCGCAACCCACATCCAAGGCACTTTTATAGGCTACGGAGAAAGGTGCGGCAACGCCAACCTTTCGTCCATTATCCCCTCTTTGCAGCTAAAGCTTGGATATGCTTGCGTCTCGCAAGAAAAAATGGCGACATTGACCGCCACGGCTAGAAAGATAGCCGAGATATCCAATATTTCCTTGGCGCAGTTTTTGCCCTATGTGGGCTCGTCGGCGTTTACGCACAAAGCGGGTATGCACGCGGACGGGGTTTTGAAGGTAAGGCAGTCTTTTGAGCATATCAACCCTGAGGCGGTGGGCAACGAGAGAAAGTTTGTCCTAAGCGAAATCGCGGGCAGAAACGCCGTGGTAAACAAAATAAGAAGGTATTTCCCCGAGCTGACCAAGGATAACCCTAAGGTTACGGATATATTGAATATAATCAAAGAAATGGAGAGAGAGGGCTATCAGTTCGAGGGCGCTGACGCTACTTTCTTGTTAATCGTCTACAAAGCGCTCGGGCTTTACTCTCCCCAGTTTGAGCTGATAAGCTACAAGACCATAACTCAAGTGCCGTCCGAGGAAATGCTTTCGGCTACGGCTGTGGTTAAAATCAAAGTTATGGATAAATACGAACTTACCTGTTCCCAAGGCGACGGCCCGGTCAACGCTTTGGATATAGCGCTTAGAAAGGCGTTGGAGTTTTTCTATCCTTCGCTGTCTAAGATGAGCTTAATCGACTATAAGGTCAGGGTTTTGGACTCTCAAGCGGCGACAGCGGCTAAAGTAAGGGTTTTGATAACCTCGACGGACGGCAGCGAGACCTGGACCACGGTAGGCGTTTCTACCGACATAATCGAGGCAAGCTTTAAAGCATTGGTGGACAGCCTTGAGTATAAATTAATGATGGACAAAAACATAATTCCCAACGGCAAGTCGTAAGAAAAAAATTTTATAAGTGGAGATAGACATTATGGGTATGACGATGACTCAAAAAATCTTGGCGGCGCACGCGGGCCTTGACAAAGTCGAGGCGGGGCAGTTAATTACCGCCAAGCTTGATATGGTTTTGGCAAACGATATTACCGCTCCCGTGGCTATCAAAGAATTTGAGAAAGCGGGATTGGACAAGGTCTTTGACAAAAGCAGAGTTGCGCTTGTTATGGACCACTTTACCCCCAACAAAGACATCAAAGCCGCTCAGCAATGCAAGTGCGTAAGAGATTTCGCCAATGCGAAAGAAATCGAGAACTTCTTTGATGTCGGCAATATGGGCGTCGAGCACGCTTTGCTCCCCGAGCAAGGCTTGGTAGGCCCGGGCGACTGCATTATCGGCGCGGACTCGCACACCTGCACTTACGGCGCTTTGGGCGCGTTCGCTACCGGTGTAGGCAGCACGGACTTGGCCGCCGCTATTTACAGCGGAGAGGCGTGGTTTAAAGTGCCTTCTGCCTTAAAGTTCGTGTTAAAAAACAAGCCCGCGAAATACGTTACGGGCAAGGACATTATCCTGCACATCATCGGAATGATAGGCGTTGACGGCGCGCTTTATAAGTCTATGGAATATTCCGGCGACGGTTTGAAATATCTATCCATAGACGACCGCTTTACCATCGCCAATATGGCCATCGAGGCGGGCGCCAAAAACGGCATTTTCCCCGTAGACGATGTAACCAAAAAATACATAAAAGGCAGATTCAAAAGAACGCCCGTTATTTACGAGGCGGACGAGGACGCCGAATACGAGCAGACCTTTGAGATTGACTTGTCTACCTTAAGACCTACGGTGGCGTTCCCTCACCTGCCTTCCAACACGCGCACAATAGACGAGTGCGGCGACGTCAAAATCGACCAAGTGGTAATTGGCTCTTGCACTAATGGGCACCTATCCGACCTTGAAATAGCCGCGAAAGTGCTAAAAGGCAGAAAGGTTGCCAAGGGCGTTAGGGTAATAATTATCCCCGCCACCAACCAAATCTATATGGAAGCGATGAAAAAAGGCTATATCAAGACCTTTATAGAGGCGGGCGCCGTTGTTTCCACTCCCACTTGCGGACCTTGCTTAGGCGGACATATGGGTATATTGGCCGAGGGCGAAAGAGCGGTAGCCACCACTAACCGCAACTTTGTAGGCAGAATGGGACATCCTAAGTCCGAAGTTTACCTTGCCTCGCCTTATATCGCCGCGGCAAGCGCGATTACCGGCAAGATTTCCTCACCCGAAAACTTATAAAGGAGAGACCAAATGAAAGGCAGAGTTTTTAAATACGGCGACAACGTGGACACTGACGTTATAATACCCGCAAGATACCTAAACACCACTTCGGAAACAGAATTGGCCGCTCATTGTATGGAGGATATAGACCCTGAGTTTTCTAAAAAAGTTCAGCCCGGCGACGTTATAGTCGCTCAAAACAATTTTGGCTGCGGCTCTTCAAGAGAGCACGCGCCTATAGCTATCAAGGCAAGCGGCGTTCAATGCGTAATAGCCAATACTTTCGCCAGAATCTTCTACCGCAACGCTATCAATATCGGCTTGCCTATTTTGGAATGCCCCGAGGCGGTCAAAGAAATCAACGCCGGCGACGAAGTTAGCGTGGATTTAGCCCAAGGCACAATCACCAACCACACCACCGGCAAGATTTATCAAACACATCCTTTCCCCGAAAGCATTCAAGAAATAATAAAAAGCGGCGGATTGCTTAACAAACTAAAAAAGGAGAAGCAAAATGGCTGAGTATAAAATCGCTGTAATCGACGGGGACGGGATTGGTCCCGAAATAGTGGCTCAAGCTATAAAGGTTTTAAAGAAAATAGAAAAACTAAGCGGAAATAAATTTAACTTCGAGCACGTCTTAATGGGCGGATGCGCTATAGATAAAACGGGCAATCCTTTGCCCCAAGAGACTATAGATGTCTGCCTAAAATCCGACGCAGTATTGTTAGGCGCTGTAGGCGGCCCTAAGTGGGACAACCTGCCCGGTCATCTCCGCCCCGAAAAAGGCTTGTTGGGCATAAGAAGCGCTTTGGGGCTTTACGCCAACCTGCGCCCCGCCGTGCTTTATAAGCCCTTAATCGACGCCTGCAGGCTTCGCAGGGATATCGCCGAAAAAGGCATAGATATGATAGTGGTTAGAGAGTTAACAGGCGGTATATACTTCGGCGAAAGAGGCTATAAGGACGACGGCAAGACCGCTTATGACACCGAAATCTATAGCGAACACGAGGTAGAAAGAATAGCTAGAATAGGCTTTGAGCTTGCTAGAAAGCGCAGAAAAAGCGTTATCAGCATAGACAAGGCCAATGTTTTGGAAAGCTCTAGGCTTTGGAGAAAGGTAGCCGAAAGAGTGGCAAAAGAATATCCCGACGTCTCGTTCCAAAATATGCTGGTCGACAACGCGGCTATGCAGATTATAAGAGACCCTTCGCAGTTTGACGTTATTATTACATCCAATATGTTCGGCGATATTCTCTCGGACGAAGCGTCTATGACCACAGGCTCTATCGGTATGCTTCCTTCGGCAAGCTTAGGCAGCGGAAAACTGGGCTTATACGAGCCTATACACGGCTCCGCGCCCGATATAGCTGGTCAGGACAAAGCCAACCCTATAGCCACTATTTTGTCTGTGGCTATGATGCTGCGCTCGTCCATCGATATGCCCGAATACGCCCAAAAGATAGAAGACGCCGTAAGCGCCGTGCTTGAGGCGGGATACAGAACGGGCGACATTATGAGCGAGGGCAAGACCTTGGTAGGCTGCGAAAAGATGGGCGACCTAATAGCTGACGCTATAAATTAAGATTTGAGCTTATATGCAAAAAAGCCTTCTATCAAATAGAAGGCTTTTTTTATTATATTTTAAGACTTTAATCTTGCGAAGCCATTAAGTCGTAGTATTGGTTGATGAAGTTTATCACGTCGTTAAGTTTAAGCTGGGCGATTTGCTCGCTTGCGGGTTCTACGCTGATTATGCCTTTATCGTATAGCTCGCCCAAGGTTGTATCGTTAAACACATCTTGGATTGCGCTCGGCACTTGGTCAAGCGGCGTTTCGGGCGCGACCAAGCTTAATATGCCGCTGCTTTGGTCGGGATACAAATCTCCGAAAGTGAACGAATTGATGGCGGACTCGATTTGAGTTACCTTCCAATGGCTGCCGCCCGAATTGGTCGCCCTTAGCTTGTTTATAATCCTTCCCGAAACGGAGTCGGCGTTAGCGGGCTCTTCCAAAATATCGGCGAAAGTCAAGTTCTCAAACACTTCGGTCAGCTTGGTTTGAAGCTCGGTTAGTTTAGCGTCTGTCTCCCAAACCTTGCGCAGGATAGCGTTGGCCATACCGCCCTCTTGCGGCTCTTGCAGGATGCTTTGGATAGTAAGGCTGGCAGGCAGGGCTTTTAAGAGCTCGTTGATTTCGCTCAAAGAGTAATACACATCCTCGCCTTCGCCGTTTTTGTGGGTTAAAGTTCTAAGCTTGTTAACTAAATTCTTGGTTACATAGTCGTCTTCTTCGCCGGGCTCGTCAATAAGCTCGTGGATGTATGTAGAGCCCAAAGTCTGCGAAATCTTTTGGGACAGCTCGGTTACCTTAAAGTTGCCGTCGTAAATCTTTTGCATTATAACTTTTGAGATTTTATCCATACCGCCTTGGGTGGACGGATCTTCCATAATGTCCTTTGTGGTGAGCGCGGAAGGCAAAGCGTTCATAAGGTCGTTTATCTCGCTCAGCCTATACCAATCGGACTCTCCTATCGGCTCATCGGCGGGGTTTTGGACGCTGCCGTCTTTTTTAAGAAAGCGCAGCTTGTTGATTATATTTTTAGTTATAATGTCCGATTCCTCTTTGGGCGGGTCGATTATCTGGTGTATATATAAGTTATTAATCTCATCGCCTAAATTCTTCAAAGGCGCCGAATCTTCCACCTTCAAAATATCGGGTAGGGTAACATTAAACACCGTCTTTAGATCGCCCACGGTCAAAGTGTCCGGGTATTTGCCTATGCCGTTTTCGCCTTTAATAGTGAATGTTCTCAAATCCCAAAGCAAGGCTTCCGCGCCTTCGGGCAGCGCGCCCTCGTAGTCTTCGGGATAGGTTTCAAAGTCGCTGTAAGGCTCGCCCAAAATATTGCCCACCTTGACCTCGTTTAAAAGCTTGTCCGACATAGTGTTGACCGTGTAATATCTAATCGACCAAAGCAAAGAATCCGCCCCCTCGGGCAAAGCTCCTTGATAGGTCTCGGGATAGTCGTCGTAATTGCTATACGGCGCGCCCAGCAGGCTGCCGATTTTAATCTCGTTGGTTACGTTTTCGGACATACTGTTTATGGTATAGCCCCTAATCGCCCATATAAAGGACGAAGCGCCTTCGGGAGGGGTAGAGCTCGTGTTTTCAAAGTTATCGTAAGGCGCGCCTAAAAGCTGGCCTATCTTGATTTCTTCGGTTATCTTGGTAGAGACTTCGTTTATAGAGTAATTTCTAATAGACCATAGCAACGGCGATATGTTTTGAGGCGGCTCGCCTTCGTAATCCGGCGGGTAAGTGTCAAAATCGTTATATGGCGCGCCTAAAAAATTGCCTATCTTTAAGCCTCCTACTATGTTTGATAAAGATGCGCCTATTTGGTTGATTTGAACGCCTTCCAAGGCGTTAATCAAGAAGGATAAATTTGCGGGATATATTATGCCGTATTCGGCGGCTATCTCGTCTAAAGTCTTATTAGGGATAGAGGCGACGCTTAAGACTATCTGCTCAATGCTCATATCTTTTAGGGCGGCGTTTTGTTCCAAAAACGCGTTTAAAAACGCCCAGTCTTGACGAGTCAATTCTTTGACTTTGTTTATGGATAAATTTTTATATCCCCACAGGCCGACGCCTATAATGCCGCCTAGCGTAACGATTATTCCAAAGATAATACCAAGAAAAAAGGAACCTAATCTGCCTAACCAATTCTTCATATGTAAACTCCTTTTTCCTTTAAGGAGACTTAAAGGAAATAATATATAAGCGAATATTTCTCTAATTTAATTATATAACGAAAACAGGCATAAGAAAAGATATAAAGTTACATTAATATTTATCTATAAAAAACGCCGCTTGGGAAAGCGGCTAGGGATTTACGCCTGTTGGTTTGTCTTTGGCTTTAGTAAAAATATCAAGGTTATTCCCGCAATCACTAAGATTACGGACCAGACTTGGGAAGGCGATATGACGTTAAACAAAAACGCTCCTCTGTCGTCGCCCCTGTAAAACTCTATTATAAACCGCCCTAATCCATAGCTTATGGGATAAATGAAAATAGTCTGCTCTTTAAATTTAAAACAAGCTAAAAATATTATGGCTAACAAGGCTGCCTCATAAAGTTGGGTAGGGTGTCTAAGCCCGTCGCCAAAGTCCACCCCTAAGAACGAATGCGTATGCTTGCCGTAACAGCAGCCCGCCAAAAAACATCCTATCCTGCCAAAAAAGTGCGCCAAGACGACGCATATTAATAAATAATTGGCGCAAGTAAATAAATATTTTTTGTCCTCTTCCTTGGCCATAAATTTATATAGCAAGAAAAACGCGCCCACGCCGCCGGCAAGCCCGCCTAAGAAGGTCATTCCGCCGATTTGGAACTTGCCTGTCTTGAAGGCGTCGTAAATAGATTGGAACAAAACAGCGCAGATAAAGCCCACGATTGCCGCAAGCAGCGTTATTTGCATATATTTTCTGTAAACAGACTCGGGCAGGTTATTGGACTTAGCCAAATAGCCGAACATCAACATAGCGGCGATAAGCCCGATGATAACCATAACGGTATACATATCAATGGTAATCGGACCTAAAACTAATTCAGGAAACATCTCCACCCCTATTTAAGACAAAAATTTAAGACTATTTTATCTTATAGCTGTTCTAAATGCCAGCTTTTTGTTTATCATAAAGAACTTAGACTTAAAAAGGTTAAAAGTCTCTATCACGGACACGCTTTTGTCCACGGCGTTGACTATATAAGACTCTAAGTATTTAGGCGGTATAATGGTCAAAGGCCACATATGCCTTAGGATAATGTCCTTTTCTTTTTTGTTAAGGTCAAAATATTTTAGGGCGTTTTCCAAAGCTATTTTAGGATGCTTTAGGCCGTGCCATTTTACGCCTTTGTTTTTGTCGTGCCAGTCGTATAAGAAAAAGTCGTGCAGCATCGCGCCTCTTATTAAAGAGTCAAAATCCACCTTAAAAGGCAGATTGAGCGCGGTCACATAGCTGTAATAGGCGACAGCTATGCTGTGCGACAGACAAGAAACATTGCCGTGTTGTATAAAATTGTCCATTTTATAAACTTGGGGATGTTTAAGAATGTCGTTGATTTTTTCTAAGAAAAAGGTCATTTGCTCTTTGCTTAAGCTCATTAAAAAAAATCCTTTAAGGAAATCGTGATTTAATGTTAATATATAGCCTGACCTTTGTCAATATAATATCCGATGCAAAATTTGCTAATATTTTTACAATTTTAAGAAGTTTTTTATATAAAAAAAACTATGCCAAATCGGCATAGTTTTTTTGGTCGGAGTGACTGGATTTGAACCAGCGACCTCTTGGTCCCGAACCAAGCGTGCTACCTCTGCACCACACCCCGAGAGCATATAAGCAAGATATATAATATCATAAAGTCTTGGTTTTTAAAAGCGTATAAAAGGCAAAAAACAAGGCAATTAATGGTTTCGCCTTTATACATAATATGACACAAAGATATAATTATTTATTATGATAACATTATAAAGTTTTGATAATTATTTTGTTTGTTAAAATACTTGTATTATGCTAGACTATTTTAAAAACAAGTTTAAAAGGGACTTTAGATAATGGATAACGCTAAGATAGAAAAGCAAAATCTAGAAGTCGAAATTAAAAAGCAAACTGAAATCAAAACTCAATCCGAGAAAAAAACAGTCAAAAAAGTAAACACAAAACAAATAGCTCTAACAGGCGTTTTGATAGCGCTAAGTTTCGTGATGCCTTATTTTATGCCTACCGTTACCCTTCCTTTTACCACTTTCACATTATTTTCGCATATGCCCGTAATTTTGGCGATGTTTATATCGCCGTTTACGGCTGTTTTTGCCAGCATCGGCACGGCGATAGCTTTCTTTATTAAGACCAACCCTATGGTGGGCTTAAGAGCGGCGTCGCATATATTCTTTACCTTGCCAGGGGCTTTTGCCATTAATAAAGGTCTAATCAACAAGGGCTTAAGCATTATCTTGGGCGCGTTAGTTCTTGGCGTAATACACGGCGCGGCTGAAATAGTAGTCGTGGCCGCTTACCTAGGCGCGGGCGGAAAAAGCTTTACGCTGTATTACATAATGATAGAGGTAGGGCTTATCACTTTGATGCATCATTGCGTAGATTATATCGTGGCGTTTGTTGTTTATCAAAGCTGCGCTAGAGCAAGGCTATTGCCCAATAAGTTTTCTATAAAAAATAAAAGCGCTTAAAATAAGCGCTTTTTTTATATGTCGTATTTTAACTTTATGACCAAGCCTTTTGAATATCTTGTATCCAATCGGGCAAGCTTAATTTTTGGCGGAAATTAGTAGTAATGTTTGTTACTACTCCGTTTCGGTTGACCGTAATAGTAAGCTCTTTTCCCCCGCCTTGCGGGCTGTAATAATAACATAACTCTACTAGTATCGAAGGCGATAAGACTTGGTTTGAGTCTAAGTATAAATTTTTTACATCCCAATTATTAATTTTAACTATAACATCGTTAGTATTAAGCCCTAAAAAGCTTATGCTTTCGGATACCGTTAAGACATTTTTGTCGTCTGAGCTGAGTCTAGGCTTTATCTTGTCTAGACAGCTCATAAAATCTCCGCCAGAGGTTCTAGGTATAGACGCGTCCACTTCCTCGCCGTTATAATTCTCAAGAACATAGTCGCTTACGGCGCGCGCTAAGTTTGAGGGAATAGCCAAGCTCATATTGGCCGCGTTATAGTAATCGCCGGTGGGCTTTTGGTCCTCGCCGATAACTTGGGCTAAATATCCGTAACTGTTTACGCCTATGACTTCGCCTTTAAGATTAAACAGCGCGCCGCCGCTATTGCCTGAGATTATAGCCGCGCTGTGTCTTATAGCGTATCTGGTAAACTCTTTTCCCGTTTCGCGGTCTTTGTTCTGCAAAATTTCCTCGGTTACGCTTACGACGCCTTGGGTTAAGGCTGTGCCGTATCCTAAAGAATTGCCTATGGCGAACACTTCCTGCCCTAAATATACCGCCCTGCTGTTGCCCCAGGTTAAAATACGGCTGTCTATGTCTTGAACGCTCTTTCGCAAAAGCAATACCGCTATATCCATATCGGCGTCATAGCCTAAAATAATAGCGGGCTGAGGATAATAATCCGCCTTATCGCCGAACTTGATATATATATTAAACAAATTGGGGTTCTTTTGAGCTTCTTTTATGACGTGATAGTTGGTTACTATAACGGGGTAATTGGCTTCCGCTTTGCCGATGACAAAGCCGCTGCCTAAACCGCCGCCAAAAGTTCCTTGCGTCTTTATCTCGACGCAGCCTTTTATGACGTTGTTTACCGTTTGACCAAATTCGGATAACGAATACGCGTTTTTCGAATCTTCTTGAGGTTGATTAGGAGTGTTTGGATTGATATTTGTATTGGGGCAAGCCGTTAAAAAGACAAAGCAAATTATCAATAAAAGAAAAATAATTGGCAATTTAAAATTTCTTTTCATTACAAAAAAACCGCCTATATATAAAAGGAATATATATAGGTATATTTTAACATTAAAAAAGGCTTGGGTAAAACTCCCAAGCCTTCTTTTACAAAAAAATGTAAATTATTTGATTTCGGATTGCAAAAACTCTACTACGTCTCTTACCGTCTTCATTTCTAACGCTTTTTCGCTAGGAACGGAGATATTGTATGTATCCTCTAATTCCATAAGCATTTCTATAACATCTATAGAGTCAGCGTTAAAGTCAGCTACTATATTCGAGTCCATCGTGATTTTGTCGGCGTCTTTGATTTTTAGTTGCTGCGCTAAGACGGATTTAACTTTTTCAAATATAACGCTTTGTTCCATATTTTCCTCCGTATTAACTGGTTGAAACCGACCATTAACCTAAATCATTATATCTTATATCGTTAAAAAAAACAATCAAAATTATGTATTTATGAGTTCGTCCAGCCAAGAAATTTCTCTTTGGAGATACAGATCGCTAAATTGGTATGTGTCGCCGTTTGAGAAAGTTAAATGCAGTCTGTAAAACGGATGGTCGGTCAAACTAGACGGAGAAAAGCCATAATATAAACTCAATTCTTGGAATATAGACGCCGAAGGGACGCTAAGCCCGGGATGAAATTTCTCTATGTTTATTCCGTTTATCTTTGTTATGATTTTGCCGTTTAGCCCGATTAAATTGGTAATTTTTAAATTGGTAATTTTTAGCACGTTATTATAATCATTGTCTAACGCGGGGACGACATTTTCAAGGTTAAGAATAAAGTTTTTTCTTGCCGAGAATATATTTCCTACCGTTCTTTGGTAGCCGTTGCTGTTGTCTTTTATATAGTCTAGGATAGCCACGGCCATATTGGAAGGAACGGCAAGCCCAACGTTATCCGCGGGGATGTTGACGCTTTGGTTTAAGCCCACGGATATTGTTTGGGCGGTAACCTTATAGGTGTTAACGCCGATTACTTCGCCGTTGCCCGACATATTGAGCAATACGCCGCCGCTGTTGCCTGAGTTTATCGCCGCGCTGGTCTGGATTAGGTGCTGGACAGAGCCGTTCGCGTCGTCGTTTTCGGCTAGCTGCAGTTCTTGAACCACTTCGGGAATGCTTATCTCGCCCGACGTAACAGACAAGCCGCCGCCTAAAGCGTTGCCTATAGCCACAGCTCTTTGTCCGTATTGAATAAGCCTGCTGTTGCCGAACTTGACTACCCTGTTTTTTGCGTCCTGCAAGTCGATATTTAGCCTCAAAACGGCTATATCTATTTGGGAATCATATCCTACCACTTGGGCGGCGGTATTAAAAAATTCCGCTTTGTCAAACAGCTTTATGTATATTTTAAACTTGGTGGGATTTTTTATCGCTTGGCTTACCACGTGATAGTTGGTCATTATGATAGGGTTTAATGCGTCCTCGGTTTGGGCGTAGTCCGCTATAAAGCCCGTGCCGGAATATTGAGCCGAGCCGCCCTTGACTTCTATGGAAACCATAGAATAAAGGTTGTTTTTTGCTATTATTGCCTCGGCGTCGTCGGTGACCTTATAGTCTACCGCCGTCTTTTGGATTACCGAGCCTGGGACGCGCTCTGTCTCGCCCGCCTTATATAACACAAGCGCCAAAAACGCTCCCGCGACCGCGCTTACGATTATTAAAACCGCTAGCAATAAAACGCTACTTCTCTTTGGTTTTTCTCTATAACCGTAATCTTGGGGTGTGTAATACATATTTAATTTCCTTTTTTTATTTAATCGTATAAATCTTTTTCAAAGGTTATGATTCAAATATTTAAAAATTTGGTTACAATATTTATAATTGCTCCCTATATATATAGTTATACCACTAATAAACCGTTGGGAAAATATGCAATTTTAAAAAATTACATAAACCTTTTTATATAAGGGTTGTCCTTGATGTCGTTAATCTGCCAATTGATAGGCTCTATGCCGTGGGAAACTAGATAAATATTAGCTTTGGAAAAATGCCTGCATCCAAAAAAGCCGGCGTAAGCGGACAGAGGGCTAGGGTGCGCGGCCTCTAAAACGCAATGCTTGTTAGAATCTATTAATGATTTTTTTGTCTTGGCGTTGTTGCCCCATAGGAAGAAGACAACGTTTTGCTTTTGGTCGTTTATTATTTTAATAATCCTGTCGGTAAAAATCTCCCAGCCTATGTTCTTGTGAGAGTTGGGCTGGCCGGCGCGGACGGTCAAAACGGTGTTTAAAAGCAACACCCCCTGCATCGCCCACTCTATCAAGCAGCCGTGGTCGGGAATCCTAAAGCCGATATCGTTTTTTAATTCTAAAAATATATTTTGAAGCGAGGGCGGAACGGGGACTTTTGGCTTTACCGAAAAGCACATTCCGTGCGCTTGACCTTCGCCGGGGTAAGGGTCCTGCCCTAGGATAACGGCCTTGAGGTTCTTTAAAGAAGTGGCCTTGAGGGCGTTGAAAATGTCATACATATCGGGATAGACGGTGTAATTTGAATACTCCGCTTTTAAAAACTCGCGTATCTTTTTGTAATAATCCTTCTCAAACTCGTCTTTTAAAACTTCGTCCCAATCGTTGTTAAACTTAACCACTTTCAAAGCCCCTTTTTCTCATAAGTTTAGCACAATAAGGGGTTTGACGCAAATATATGCTTTTATGGACATATATCCATCATACATAAAATAACAGCCTATCGCTTATATGCGAATATGCGCATATGTCCATAAGACTGTTATATCAATCGCAGTATTCACTTAGAGGGGCTGGTGTGGACTTGGACGTGTTTTGCGTTGAATTCTTTCTCAATTATGTCGTGGACGTTATGGCTTATCTCGTGCGCGCGCTCAAATGACAGCCTTTTGTCCACCACTATATCTATATCCACGTAAAGCTTGTTGCCAAACTTCCTGGTCTTAAGACTCTCGATAGCTAAAATATCGGTCATCTTCATAGCGCGCTCTCTGATTTTGTTCTCTATTTCTTCGCCCGCCGAACTGTCGATTAATTGTTTTGCACTGTTGATTATTATTTTGACAGCCTCAATCGCGATTATCGCGGCGACTATCATCGACGCCACTTGCTCCATAAAATAGATTTTAAAATAGGCGAAAACAAGACCTATCAAAACCGCTATCGAGCTTAGAGCGTCCGTGCGGTTGTCTACCGCGGCGGCTCTTATGGCTTCGGACTGGTGCTTTTTTGCCGCTCTTGAGCTGATTTGATAAAGCCCTTCTTTCATCAAAATGGACACGACCATTATGATTATGGAAACCGTTAGATATTTGACTGGCTCGGTCGGGGTTATCAAAGACTTAACGGCATTGATAAAAAATCCGCCCGCCGTGATTATCAAGATAAAGGCGATAATAAAGCTTATGACAAACTCAATTCTCTCGTGCCCGTAGGGGTGGTGTTTGTCGCCTTTTTCCGAGCTAAAGCCGACCGCTATCATCGCCACAATAGTGGTGCCTATATCGGATAAAGAATGCACGCCGTCAGCCATTATAGCCGAGCTAAAAGTAAAAACGCCCGTGATAATCTTCATTACGGCAAGCATCGTATTGACGACAAGAGAGATTATATTGATTCTTTGTAAGGCTTTTATTCTTGGTTCCATATAATAGCTTTGTTATATCATATTAAAACAGTTAATTCAATGTTAAAAAACAAAAAAGGCATAAAGTAAGCCCAAACTAATTATGTTAGTTTGGGCTAATTATGCCTAAAAATTTAAATATAAAAAATTTTACTCAATAAAACTTCTTATTTCTAAATCTATTCCCAAATTCTTCGCGAGATTTTTGCACTTTTCTATGTCTTCTGTTGGAATGACGTCCACTAAGGTAAACCTGGTTTCTATGCCGGCGTTTTTGCAGGCTTGGGCGAATTCTATCATAGCGTAAAAGCCCTGCTCGCCGTAAACGCTTAGGCATATTCTATCGTAATCTTTTGAATTATACTGGTTTAAGCTGATGCTGACCTTGTCTATTACGCCTTTTAGGGCGGGGACTATGTCGCGGTTGTTAATAAGATTGCCTTGACCGTTGGTGTCTAAGCGAGTTTTTGCCCCGCGCGATTTTATATATTGACCTATTTTTATAAGCTGTTCTAGGCGGTAAGTAGGCTCGCCGAACCCGCAAAACACTATTTCGGGGTATTGGGATAAGTCTTTTTTTTCTAGTATCTCTATGACTTCTTGGGCCTCGGGCTCTTTATCCAGCCATAGGTTGAACCCGTTTAACTCGTCGGTGTTGTTTCTTATACAAAAAGCGCAGTTGTTGCTGCACTGGTTGGTTAGGTTTATATATAATTTGTTTCCGTATTCGTAAACATAGTTGTTCATCTTGCAGTCCTTATTTAAGCTTCTTAAAGAAATTATACGCGTTTTGAGTGGTGATTTGTTCAACTTTCTCAAGCTTTAGATTTTTCCACTCGGCAATCTTTTCGGCGACTAAGTTGACATATTTAGGCTCGTTGGTCTGTCCCCTGTAAGGCACGGGCGTCAGATACGGGCAGTCGGTCTCCAATACAACTCTGTCTAAATTAATATTGGTTAAAACCTCGTAAGCAACGCGGTTGTTTTTGTAAGTAATCGCACCGCCGAAGGATAGATAAAAGCCCCGCTTTAGGATTTCGCGCGCGTAATTAAGGTCGCCCGAATAGCAGTGGATTAATATCCCGTTTTGGGTAAATTCTTTATGCTCGTCCAAAATCTTTAGGGTGTCGTCGTAGGCCTCTCTGCTGTGGACGATAACTGGCAATCCCATAGTAAAGGCCAGTTCCAATTGATATAAAAACGCCGAAATCTGAGAGTCTTTAGGCGAAAAGTTATAATGATAGTCAAGCCCTATCTCGCCGTAAGCCACCAATTTCTCGTCGCCGCTAAAGGATTGATAAAACTTTAAATCATCCTTGACAAAATCCTTGGCGTAGTGCGGGTGAGTGCCCACTGAATAATAGACTATGTCAAACTCCGCGGCTATTTTTTTAGCCGCGGCGGAAGAAGTTTTGTCGTAGCTTGCGCATATAATTCTAGCCACGTTTTGTTCGGGCAGTTTTTGGATTATTTCTTTATAGTTGTCTTTATATGCTTCGTCGTTTAGGTGAGCGTGGGTGTCTATAAGCATTTTTTACGCCTTTAACATAGCTTAGAAAGCTCTTCTAGCTCTTGCTCAAGTTTTAGTCTAGGGAACAAAATCTCGCCTTTTTGGACCTTGCAGCCGACTAATTTGGCGGGGAATTTTCCCGCGCTGTCAAACGCGATTAATTCTTCGTCGTTAATGCCAAGCTGAGCGAAAATCTTAGGCGGCGTCTTGGTCAAAAACGGCCTTAGCAAAACGCCCGCCGTTCTGATGGTCTCGCAAAGGTTATAAATAACCGTCTTTAGTCGGCCCTTTTGCTCGGGGTTTTTAGCCAAAATCCAAGGCGTGGTTTGGTCGATATATTTATTGGCGCGCTCGGTCAACGCTATGATTTCCTCAAGCGCCTTGTTGATTTCAAACTTCTCCAAATAATCGGTAACATTGCCGTAAGCGCCTTTTATGGCGTCGATTAGGGGCTGGTCGATTTCTTTGTCCTCAACCTCGGGCGCGGGAATAACGCCATCAAAATATTGCTCGGTCATAGCGATTGTTCGGCTTACCAAGTTGCCAAGGGTGTTTACCAAGTCGGCGTTGATTTTCTTAATAAAGGCTTCGTTGGTGTAAGTGCCGTCCGAGCCGTAAGGCAAAGCGGTCAATAGATAATATCTAACGGCGTCTAGGCCGTATCTATTAACCAAGATAAACGGATCCACCACGTTGCCTTTTGACTTGGACATCTTGTCGCCGCCAAACAACAACCAGCCGTGCCCGAAAACCTTTTTAGGCAAAGGCAAGTCCAGCGCCATTAATATAGCGGGCCAAATTATAGAGTGGAATCTAACGATTTCTTTGGCCATCATATGCACGTCCGCGGGCCAATAGGTCTCAAAGTCTTTTTCGTTTTCCGAAGCGTATCCAAGCGCGGTTATATAGTTGGACAGAGCGTCTATCCACACATACACCACGTGGTCAGGGTCAAAAGGCACTTTTACGCCCCAGTCAAAGCTAGTTCTAGAAACGGATAAATCGGTCAAGCCCGGCTTTAGGAAGTTATTGACCATTTCGTTTACTCTAGACCTAGGCTCCAAAAAGTCCGTGTTTGTCAAAAGGTCGATAAGTCTATCTTGATATTTTGACAGCCTAAAGAAATAGCTTTCTTCTTTGGTTAGCTTAACTTCGCGGCCGCAATCGGGGCATTTTCCGTCTTTTAGCTGCGTTTGCGTCCAGAAAGACTCGCAGGGCGTGCAATACCAGCCTTCGTAGGACGATTTATATATATCGCCCTTATCGTATAGCTTTTGGAAAATCTTTTGAACAGCCGTCTCGTGCTCGACATCCGTAGTCCTTATAAACTTGGTGTAGCTGATATCAAGCAGTTCCCAAAGTTTTTTGATGTCGTCCACAAGCCCGTCCACGAACTGCTTAGGCGCCATATTGTTTTGGCGGGCGCGCTCTTGTATCTTTTGGCCGTGCTCGTCAGTGCCGGTTAGATAATAAACGTCATATCCTTGCAGACGCTTATATCTAGCCAGCGCGTCGCATAAGACGGTGGTGTAACAGTGTCCCAAATGCCAGTTTCCGCTAGGATAGTAAATAGGGGTAGTTATATAATATTTCTTGCTCATATCTTAAACCTTTTTTTCATTTTCTTTTTTATTTAAGTTTCTTTTAATTATATATCTTTTGGAATTTTTTGTAAAATATAACCTTGCTCTATAGATTTTAAAACGGCCAAGACTTTAGCTTCTCATAACCTAAAAGGCTTGTTCATATTTATATTACAATGAACAAAATCTGGTCCTTTTTAATGCTGGTCGGAATTACGACTATGCTCTTTATCAAGCCCCAAGACACCTTGCAAGGTATGATTGAGGCTGTCAACGGGGCTCTTAAGCTGTCTTTTTCGCTTATGGCGCTTTACGCCATTTGGCTTGGCATTCTCAATATCTTAGAGCAAACGGGCTTTAACAAAAAACTTTCCGGAGGCCTAAAGCCGATGATACATTTTCTGTTCGGCAGGGTTCCGGAATCTACGGCCGAATACATTAGCATGAACATAGCAGCCAATTTATTGGGTATGGGCAACGCCGCCACCCCTATGGGCATTAAGGCTATAAACAGTATGGACGACCAAAGCGGCGTAGCGACGGACGCTATGATTATGTTTTTTGTCATCAACGCCTCGTCCATTCAATTATTGCCCACCACGGTTATTTCTTTGCGCGCCGCTTTAAACAGCCAAAACCCCGCGGATATAATCCTGCCCACGCTGATAACATCTTTTATATCGCTGTTTTGCTCAGTGTTGTTGGTTAAGATTATCCTAAAAATAAAAAACAGAAAAAAGGTCAAAAATGACTGACTATATCCTGCCGCTGTTGTTTTTGATATTGTTCGCGATTGTCACCTTCAAAGACATCCCCGCCTATGACTATTTCACCGAGGGCGCGAAAGGCGCCGTAAATCTTGGTATAAGCATCTTTCCCTATATCGCCGCGATTATGATAATGGTAAATCTGCTAAGACTAAGCGGCATTACCGATTATCTAGCTATGGTTTTGGCGCCTGTGTTTAACTTTTTGGGAATTCCTACCGAGCTTTCCGAGCTGACTTTGTTGAGGCCTTTTTCCGGCTCGGGCTCTTTGGCCTTGGTCAACGACATTATGTCCAAATACGGCCCTGACAGCTATGTGGCTAGATGCGCTTGCGTAATTATGGGCTCGTCCGAAACAGTGTTTTACGTGGCGGGGGTTTATTTTTCGTCCAGCAAAGTTCGCAAACTTCGCTTCGCTATTCCTGTCGCCCTTTTCTCAAATTTTTTAAGCGTGGTGCTGGGGTGCTTGTTGGCTAGGTTTTTATAATTTAATGGCTATTTGATAGACCTCGTTTTTAGGCAGGTTTCTTTCGGCGGCTACCTTTTTTACGGCTTCTTTTTTGTCGACGCCTTGGTCTAGATAATATTTCAAGTGCTCTTCTATGGAAAGCTCAAGCATCGGGTTTTGCTTAGGTTTGCCTTCCAATACTATGACATACTCGCCTTTGGGTTGAATTTTTTCATAGTCTTTTAGGTCTATAAACACAATTTCCTCAAACATCTTGGTCATCTCTCTGATGACCGCCGCCTTGCGGCTGCCTAAGGTTTGATACAAAAACTTTAGGTCCGCCGTCAGATTGTGCGGGGCGCAAAAAAGTATCAGCGGTATGTCCAAATAAGCGTAAGCGTTTATCAGTCGTTCTTTTTCGGAGTTTTTTTCGGGCAAAAAGCCTAAGAATATAAAGCCTTTTTCGCACATTCCGCTAGCCGCCGCCGCGTTTATAACCGCGCTAGGGCCGCTGATGACTACCACCGGGATGTCGTTCTCGTGGCAGGCTGAAACCAATCTTGCGCCCGGGTCGGATATGGTGGGCATACCCGCGTCCGAAATAAGGGCGATATTTTTGCCCGAATTGAGTTGGTCTATAATATCGGGAACGCTTTTTGCCTCGCTGAACTTGTGATAGCTTCTTAAAGGCGTGTCAATATTAAAATGACTGGTCAGCTTTTTGCTGTGGGTTGTGTCCTCGCATAAAATCAAGTCCACGCTCTTTAAAACTTCCACCGCCCTAGGGCTCATCTCGTTTAGGTTGCCTATGGGCGTGGCGGTCACATATAACGTTCCTTTCATCGCTCTACCCTGCCGTAAATTCGCTTTAACTCGGGCGTCTCTTGACCGTTTTCGTCGTATAAGACCAAGTTGTTTTCGACTATTAATCCTATGCTGCCGTAGGAATAAGCCTCTATCATTACAAGGGTGGGCTTTTGACCTACCTTGCCCTGAACGAATCTAAGCCTTTTGGGCTCGAAATTGTATTTATTAAAATAATAAAATATCTGGCTTAATCTTTCGGCTTGGTGTATTAAATAAAACCTGCCGCCGTATTTGACCAAGTCCGCCGCGCTTTTTATGACTTCCTCTAAATTGACCATAATCTCGTGGCGGCAAATAGCTATTTCTAGGTCTTGGTTTTTTTGACCGTCGCCCTGGCGGGTGTAAGGCGGGTTGCATATGACGGCGTCCATAGTATGCTTGCCCAAAACCTTATGGGCTTCTTGCATAGGCATATTGTATACCTTAATCTTATGCCCCAAATTGTTCAATTCGATACTAAGCTCGCTCATCTTGGCTAGATACTCTTGGATTTCTATAGCGTGAACCTTAGAGGCGTTGTATTTGCCCGCAAGCAAAATAGAAATTATCCCGCTTCCGCTGCCCATATCGGCGAAGACTTCGTTTTTTTTCACGCGGGCAAAGTTTGCCAAGATTACGGCGTCCGAAGTGAAGCAGTATTTATCTTTGTGCTGATAGATTTTTAAGCCGTTGACTTGAAGGTCGTCCAGCCTTAGCTCGTTTACGTCTATTTCCATACGCTTATTATATCTTAAAATCCCTAAACAAACAAAAATCTCTCTTAAATTATTTTAAGAGAGATTTTATCTTAAGCGGTTTTTAACAGAATTTAAGTAAAATTATTCGGCGGAGATTGCGCCTACAGGGCAAACATCCACGCAGCTGCCGCAGTCAATGCAAGCGTCCGCGTTGATTTCGTATTTGGTTTCGCCTTCCGAAATAGCTTCCACAGGGCATTCGGCGGCGCAGCTACCGCAAGAGATGCATTCATCACTGATTTTGTGTGCCATTTTTTTATATGCTCCTTAATTTTTATATATTAAATTATATAGCGTTCGGACAAAAATATCAACCTTTTAATCGATAAGGCTTTGGATGCTTTCGTCGATAACCACATCCTTTTCTAGCTCTTCGGCTAAGGTTTCTTTTGCGGTAATTTCCTCAAGCTTAAAGTCCATAATCTCGTAGTCGTCTTTAACCAAAACCTTGACCTTGACGATTTCTTTTATCATATTATTGTAGACCACAATGCCCGGGCCTTGAGGCGTGATGACCTCGCTGTTAATCTTAGGCATACGCTTAGCGGTCTCGACATAATGGTCGTTTTCGTATTCCAGACAGCACATAAGCCTGCCGCACAGCCCGCTTATTTTAGACGGGTTTAGGGACAAGCCTTGGTTTTTCGCCATCTTGATATTGACCTTGCTGTATTCGGTAAGATGCGCGCAGCAGCAGCAAACCCTGCCGCAAGGGCCAAGCCCGCCAATCATCTTGCACTCGTCGCGCACGCCTATCTGCCTTAGCTCTATGCGGATTTTAAACACATAGGCTAGGTCCTTAACAAGCTCTCTAAAGTCTACCCTGCCGTCAGAGGTAAAGTAAAAGATAATCTTATTGCCGTCGAAAGTGTATTCCACATCGACAAGCTTCATATCAAGGTTGTGCTTTTTTATCTTTTCCTCGGCTATCCTTATAGCGTCAGGGATTTTTGCCTCTTGCTCTTTTAAAGTCTTTAGGTCTTCCTCGGTAGCCTTTCTTAGGATAGGCTTTAGGGGCTGAACGATTTTGCTCTCGTCCACTTCGCGCGGCGTGATGACTATAGTGCCGTATTCGATGCCGCGCGCGGTCTCCACTATGACGCCCTCGCCTTCGCTAAGCTCAAGGTTTTCGGGCGAAAAGTAATATATTTTATTGGTCTTCTTAAACTTTACTCCTGCTATTATCGGCATAATGCCTTAACCTCCAAATAAGAAAACAGCAATTCGTCGATTATCGAGGTCGTATTGCCGTTGTAATGCAGCCTTTGCCGCATTTTGACTATCAAGTCCAATATCCGCGTCGCCGCTTTTAAGGACATATTTGAAGCCGCAACCATTATATCATTAATCCTGTTTTTACACAAGACAAAGTTTATATCGGCGCACTGAATTACCATAATATCCCTGACGACGGTGTAAAACAAATCCAAAAACTCTTTTAGGCGTTTTTTGTGGTTTTCCACCTTTTCGTAATATTCTAGGATATCCGAGCTTTTTTTCATATTGTTGATAATATCAAATACTAAATTATACATTGCCCGGAATTCGTCGTCGGTCAGGTATTTTACAGCCGTCTCTAACTTGCCCCCGCTGATAGAAGCCGCTATGGCCGCGTCGCCTTGGGCAAACTGCGAGCTTAACTGATTTTCTATCTCGCGCGCGCCGAATTTCTCAAAATGATACGCCTGCGAACGCGACAAAACCGTGGGCAAGACCATAGAAGCGTCGTTAGCGAACATCAAAAATATAACGCCTTTTTGAGGCTCTTCCAAGGTCTTTAAGAACTTGTTTTGCGCCGTGATATTCATCTCGTGCAAGTCGTATATGACAAATACGTTTTTGTCCGTGCTGTATGACTTTAGGGCGCTTTTTTCTATGATTTCGCTGACGTCGTCGACCGTGATTTTGCCCGAGTAATAATGTATATCGGTGTGGGTTTTGGACAAAACCTTTTTGCAAGAAGGACAGACCAAACACGGATGAGTCTTATTGTCGCAAAAAACGCGCGCGAGCAAAAGCACGCTTAAATTGGCTTTTACTTCGCTGTCGTCGGTGATAATAAGATAACTGTGGGATAGGTTGTCCAACCTTAAATCGTTATCTATGGTCTTGTATATGCGGGTTTTCTCAAAAAGGTCTTTATAATTAATCATCCTAAACTTTAATAATCTTCTCGGTTTCCACCACGAATATGGTCGCGCCGCCCACCACTATCTCTTTGTTGTTTTCGTTTTTGTTGTTCTCGTTCTCAAAATCCGCGCGGAATTCTCTAATGACTTTGCTTATATCGTATTTATGCTGTTTGCAAGTGTTTTTTATAATCTCTATGGCTTGGTCCGCTCTTTCGGCGTGCGTTCCTATCAACAAGGTATTGGTGCCAACCTTTAAAAAGCCACCCGTGGAGGACATTTTGGTTACCGAATAGCCCCCTTTTAGAAGCGCTTTTATTAAAGGCTTTGTGTCGCTTTTGCTGACTATGGCGATAATTAATTTCATATTTTCCCCTTATCGTCTTTTTACAATATCATATTATACTACAAGCAAAAATATCAAATCAATCTGAGTTTAAATAACGCCCCGCTCTTTTAGCGCCTTTATCATCAGCTCAAATGTGCGCTCTATTCCCCCGGAAGCGTCCACGCTTATTATGCGCTCGGGATATATGTCGCGTAGGCTCAAAAACCCCTCGTAAACCTTTTGGTGAAAGCTTATGTTTTCGTTTTCCATACGGTCGTTTTGGTCCTGCCCGCCCTTTCTTATAAACGCCGCTTGAGGCGGAACGTCTAAGAATATGGTCGCGTCCGGCCAGCAATCAGGGGTGGTAAGCTCGAATATTTGCTTGACTATATCCACGCCTAAGCCCCTAGCGTAGCCTTGGTAGGCAAGCGTAGAGTCTATAAACCTGTCGCAAACGACATATTTGCCCGCTTTAAGCGAAGGCAATATAAGCCCGTTGACGTGCTCAACTCTCGCCGCTGTGTAAAGCAACAATTCCGTAATTCCCGACATCTTGTCAAGGTTAGGGTTTAGGATAAGCTCGCGGATTTTTTCGGCCTCGGGCGTTCCCCCCGGCTCTCTTGTGTCCACCACGTCTATGTTCTTGCTCTTTAAATACTCTATCAAAAGCTTTTTTTGGGTGGTTTTGCCGCTGCCGTCGCAGCCCTCGAATGTGATAAACTTCGCTTTCATTAGTTATCCGAAAACAAAAAAATTAAAGCGAAACGCTTTATTAAATTTTAACACAAAATATCTTACTTTAACACCAAAATTTTGCCGTTGTTCAGCCCAAAGGTGTTGTTGGCGGACAATATATCTATAATCTCTTTGGTTATAATTTCGCCTCTTGCTATTACGGGCAGGCACGGCGGGAACAGCCCCGCTTCTATGGCGCTTATGCGGCCCTCGCTGTCTTTTAGGTCGACATACTCGGCCTCTCTCATAGACGCGTCTATAAAGCTCATAGCCCTTGCCGGCTTGATAGGAATTCTCTTGCTGTAATCAAAGGAAGGCAAAGCTTCGGCTTTTTCAAACAAATCCAGCAAAGCCTCGCTAAGTTTTTTTACCGTTTCCACGGTGTCGACTATGGAGATTATAAAAACTATATATCTTTCGTTGCCAAATTCGCAATAGACGTTGTGATGCTTTTGCAAGAATTTATCGGCTTGAGAGCCGTTTATGTTATAGGGCTTTAGGTCTATTACTATGCGGGTAAAGTCGTCGTTTTTTACCCTAAAAGGCAGGTATTTTTCTACCGCCTCTTTTAGGGTGTTAAAATGCTCGGCGTTTTGTTTTAGATACTCGGTGGCAAACTCTAAGCCCGCCATAAATAAAAAGGACGGGCTTGTGGTGGTGCTTAAAGCCAAAATGTTTTTTACGGCTTTTTCTAATTTTTCGTTGTTGACATTCAGATAAGCCGTCTGCGTAAAAGCGGGAAGGGTTTTGTGCGCGCTTAAAACGCAGGCGTCGGCGAATCTGGTGGCGTTGGGCGGAAGGCTTTCCACCGCTCCAAAATGCGCGCCGTGCGCCGCGTCCACCAATAAATACCTGTCGCCTACTATGTCCTTGATTTCTTCCAACTGGGCGTCAAAGCCGTAATAATTGGGAGCTGTTAAAAACAACGCCTCGGCGTCCGGATTGGCCGCTATCGCCTTTTCTATAATCTTGGGGCTTAGCGGCATAGATATGTCTTCTTGAATTTCGTTTTCGACTATAATAGGCTCTACGCCTGACAATAAGCAGCCGTTAAAAATAGATTTATGCGACGCGCGCGCGACTATTATCCTGCCCTTGGGCAAAGCGGATATTAAAGTCAAAATGCCGCTGGTCGTGCCGCTGATTAAGTAATGCGTGTATTTCGCGTTATAATACTGCGCGGTTTTTTTTTCAGCGGCGGCTAGATACGAAGTCGTGCTACCGTAATCGTTTAAATCAAGCTCGGTTATATCCAGCGCGTCTAAAAGCCCTTTATGTCCGGGCGTGTGAAATCTTAAAGGATTGGTTTGGGCGTACTGTCTTAACAGCTCGTATATGTTCATTTGTAAAAACCTTTACATACTTATTTTACGCTACATACTATATTTTGCGGCATTATTTTTAAGATAAACAATAGCGTCCCACGCTTGCTTATTGAAAATATCCTGCGACTCCGCGTTAAATACGCCCTTATTTCCGCCGCCAACGGATTTAGACAAATTGGTGCTTATTACGCCTATATAATATTTGGTCTCTTTTTCTTGGTCGTAGAAGAAAAAGATATTAGGCCCTAGCGAGTTTAGCTCAATACCGTATCTGATATTCATAAGCTCGTCGGGGACTTCAATTTCGTTAAACTCTTCTATTAGTTTTTGCTTTTGGGCTTGGTCTAAAACAAAATATGAGCTAAAATCTTCTTCTTTTAGATAAGGCGCGATGGAAGCGGTTTTATCGCCCTGCGTAACGGTAAAGCCCTCAAACACGCTTCCTTTGATTTTTTTGTCGCCAAGCTTAAAATCATAGTTATAATCAAACCCAACAAGCCTGCCGGTTGCCGCTAGATACCTAAAGGCGTCTTCTTGAGCGATGACAAGGTCCATTGTGTTTAAAGAAGTCGCCATAATAGCGTAAATCGTGGATTTGTCGTCGTAATTATGATAGGCGAAATTAACTTCTTTGATCAAATCATCGTCCAAGCTGTTAAGATGCTTTATAAAGTCCGCCTCAAACTCTTTTGTTTTTTCGTCTGAAACATTGACGGTAACAAAAAAGTCTAGCTGCTGGTGGTCTTTTATTTTATCCAAAAAGGAGTAAATACTAACCCATAAAACAACAGCAGCCACTATAAAGATTAAATATTTAAACCAATCGTATTCTAAGTGGTCGTTAATCCTTTGTTTGGTAATTTTGTTGTCCATTATTCTCTCTTAGGTTTCATCGTAGGGAATAATATTACGTCTCTTATGGACGGGCTGTCTGTCAACAGCATTACAAGCCTGTCTACGCCTATGCCCAAACCGCCCGTAGGAGGCATACCATACTCAAGAGCGGTGACAAAGTCCTCGTCGTTCATTTGGGCTTCCTCGTCGCCTTCCACTCTCTTTTTGGCCTGCTCTATAAACCTTTGTCTTTGATCTATGGGGTCGTTTAACTCGCTGTAAGCGTTGGCCATTTCCCTTCCCGCGATAAACATCTCAAACCTTTCGGTAAGCCTAGGGTCGGAAGGCTTTTTCTTAGCTAGAGGCGAAACCTCTACCGGGTAGTCTATAACAAAGGTGGGCTGGATTAGCTTGTCTTCCACCAATTGGTCAAAGGTGTCGTATAAAAGCTCGCCCCAAGTTTTCGCCTCGGTCTCGACGCCCTTAGCCAAGATTTCTTGTTTAAGCTGTTCTATGTCGTCGGTCTTAGAAAAATCTATTCCTACATATTCTTTTACCGCGTCCAGCATAGACAGCCTTCTAAAAGGCGTGGATAGGTTGATTGTCTCGCCGCCGTAAGTTATGTTTCTGTCTAAGTTCAGCTTGTCCAAAATATAGCTGTAAATATTCTCGGTCAAGACCATCATATCGTTGTAGTCGTGATAAGCGGCGTATAGCTCGACCATAGTAAATTCGGGGTTGTGCTTAACGCTCATACCTTCGTTGCGGAACATTCTGCCAAGCTCGTAAACTTTCTCAAATCCGCCTACTATTAATCTTTTAAGATACAGCTCGGGCGCGATGCGCATATACATTTTGAGTCCCAAAGTGTTGTGATAGGTCTCAAAAGGACGCGCGTTAGCCCCGCCTACTATGGTGTTTAAGATAGGCGTTTCCACTTCCAAAAAGCCTTGGGAGTCTAGATATTCTCTTATCGCCGTAATAATCTTGCTTCTTCTTACAAACGCTTCCTTGACTTCGGGGTTGGCTATAAGGTCCAAATATCTTTGACGGTATCTAAGGTCGGTGTCTTTTAGGCCGTGGTATTTTTCGGGCAAGGGCAATAAAGCCTTGCTCAAAAGCTCGATTTTGTCAACGTGAACGCTTATTTCGCCCTTTTGCGTTCTAAACACCTTGCCTTCAACCCCTAAGATGTCGCCTATATCCCATTTTTTAAATTCTTCATAGTCAAGGCCGGGCGTATCCGCTCTTACGTAGATTTGAATTTTACCCGAATTGTCTTGCAAGTGCGCGAAACTTGCCTTGCCCATAATTCTGCGGGTAATCATTCTGCCGGCGATTTTGACATCTTTGCCGTCAAGCTCGTCGAAGTTATTGATAATATCCGTAGAATAATGCGTCTTGTCAAAACGCGTTTTTTCGTAAGGATTCTTGCCTTCTTTAATAAGCGCGTCTAACTTTTCCTTTCTTTGAAGAAATATCTCGTTTTGGTCTTGCTCTATAATAGGAGTTTCTAATTCCTTTGACATATTATATCCCTTAAGTTTACTAGAATTCTAATGTCTAAATCTTAGCTGATTTTTAAAATCTTAAACTTAATCTTTCCCGAAGGAACGGTTACTTCCACCACATCGTTTTTCTTATGTCCCAAAAGCGCTTTGCCTACGGGCGATTCTTTGCTTAATTTGTTTTGGTCGGGATCGCTTTCAGCAGCGCCCACGATTTTGTAAGTAAAGGTTTCGTTCAAATCCAAATCCAAGATTTTAACCGTGCTGCCTACGCCTACCACGTCCACGTCGTGTTGGCCGTCTTCAATGACCACAGCGGTGCGAAGTTTATTCTCAATCTCAAAAATTTCCCCTTCTATCATCGCTTGTTCTTCTTTGGCTGCGTCGTATTCCGCGTTTTCGCTGATGTCGCCAAACTCTCTAGCCTCTTTTATCCTTTCAGCGACTTCGCGTCTTGCGACATTTTTTAGATAGTTTAATCTTTCTTCAAGCTTTTTCTTGCCTTCAGCTGTAATTTCTTGCGGCATTTTATAAGCTCCTTTAAATTAATGTCTTATTTAATTGAAATATTATATATTATGCTTATGGTAAAGTCAATCTATCTTGTCATAACATTTATTTGTATTTTAACGGCTTGTGTTTGTTAACTTGATTAAAACAGAATAAAAATATGCATAACTTTAAGAAGCTTTTAGATAATTATATGCCTAAAATTATCCAAAATATATTATTTTTTATACGCTTGGACGAATTCTTCTATGCGTTTTAGGGCTTCGGTTAGGCTCTTTAGCCCGGTAGCGTAGCAGGCTCTTACGTGGTATTTTCCAAACTCGCCAAAAACCGAGCCGGGCACTACCGCGACGTGCTTTTCTTCCAACAATCTTTCGGCAAACTCATTGCCGTCCATACCCGTAATTTCCACGTTAGGGAAAGCGTAAAACGCCCCGCGCGGCTCAAAGCATTTTAAACCCATTTCGTTAAACCTATGCACCACAAGTCTGCGCCTTTTGTCATAGTCTTGGCGCATAGCGGTTATGTCCGACCAGTTGTCGACCGCTCCGCCCTTTAGCGCCTCGATAGCGGCATACTGAGAAAAGGTCGGGGCGCACATTATGGTGTATTGATGTATCTTGATTATGTGCTTTAAGGCTTCTTTGGGCGCGGCTATAAAGCCAAGTCGCCAACCCGTCATAGCGAACGCTTTTGAGAAACCGTTTATTACTATAGTCCTTTCTCTCATACCCTCAAGCGTGGCTATGCTTGTGTGCTTTGCGCCGTAAGTTAAGAAACTGTATATTTCATCGGAGATGACGATTAGGTCGTGTTTTAAAATGATAGGGGCGATTTTTTTAAGGTCGTCTACATCCATAAACGCGCCCGTAGGGTTGTTTGGATAAGGCAAAATAATAGCCTTGGTCTTAGGAGTAATGGCGCTCTCTAAGTTTTCGGGCGTAAGCTTAAAGTCGTCTTTTAGCTCGGTCTTTACGGGCACCGGCACGCCGTCGCAAAGCGTAACGCAGGGGTGATACGACACATAGGACGGCTCGGGGATTAACACCTCGTCGCCCGTGGAAATTATCGCCCTTAGCGCTATGTCTATAGCTTCGCTCGCTCCCACGGTAACCAAAATCTCATCCGCGGGATTATATTTTAAACCGTATAAACCATCTAGATAATAGCTTATCTGCTCTCTTAGAGCGGGTATGCCCCAGTTAGAAGTGTATTGGGTGTAGCCCTTTTGAATGCTTTTTATAGCGGCGTCGCGTATAGCCCAAGGGGTTACGAAATCGGGCTCGCCTACGCCCAGCGAAATAGCGTCGGGGATGTCGTTGACCAAATCAAAAAATCTTCTTATGCCGCTTGGGCGCAGCTTTTTGACTCTGTCGCTAAGCCTGCTCTCGAAATCAAACATATACTGGCAGCCTCTTATTATTTTCTCCGTTTAACAATACTCCGCCGTCTTTGTACTTCTTGAGTATAAAGTGGGTAGCGGTGCTTAAGACCTTATCCAAAGTGGACAATTTTTGAGAGACAAACATCGCCACTTCTTTAAGCGTCTTACCTTCCACAATGACCGCCAAATCGTAAGCCCCGCTCATAAGATACAGGCTCTTTACTTCCTCAAATTGATAAATCTCTTCCGCAATAGCGTCAAAGCCCCTGTTGTGCTGGGGCGTTACCTTAACCTCGATAAAAGCCTCGACCAAGTCCTTGCCCAGTTTTTCCTCGTTAATTACCGCGGTGTATTTTACGATAATCCCCTTGTCTTCAAGCGATTTTATTGTGTCCTTTACCTTTTGTTCTTCCACGCCCAGCATAACCGCTATTTCTTTGGGCGCGCGCCGAGAGTCTTCTGTCAAGATTTTTATAATATCTTGTTCTAACTTGGTCATCTTGTTCTCCTTTTTTTGGCTTTAATAATTGTATATGCTATTGCCAAATTTTAGTGTTTTTTAAGAATTCTTTACGCTGTTTAACAGACCGCCCATTACCAGCATCTTTTTAGCGCGCTCGCTGATGTTGAGCTTGGTCTTGATGACTTTATTCTTGGTAATGTTTTTTACCTCGACTTCGCCGCTTAAAACCTGTTCAGGGGCGTTTTCTATTGCCAATTCGTCGTCTTGGGATAAGTCTTGATAGTCTTTCGCGTCCACGATTTCCAAAGGCAATATGCCGTTGTTTATCAAGTTGTCCCTGTGTATTCTAGCGAAGCTCAACGCCAAAACGCCTTTTATGCCTAGATACAAAGGCACGAGCGCGGCGTGCTCTCTAGAAGAGCCTTGACCGTAGTTGACGCCGGCCACCAAAAATCCGCCGCCCGCGCTTTTTGCCCGCTTAGGGAACTCGGGGTCCACGGGCGTTAAGCAATAATCCGATAGATAAGGTATATTGGACCTAAACGGCAATAGTTTGGCGTCCGACGGCATAATGTGGTCGGTCGTGATATTGTCCTCCATCTTTAATAACACCTTGCCGGTTACCTTTTCGGGAAGCTTGGTGTTGGTCGGGAACGGCTTGATATTAGGTCCGCGGACTATTTCTATATTGGGGAAGTCTTCAGGTTTTAGGATTAGGTTGTCGTTGATTTCAAACTTCTCGGGCATTTTTACTTCTATGGTCTCTTTGAAGTAGTCCTTAGGCGAAACAAAATAGCCGTGCAAAGCGGTCAACGCGGCGGTTTCCGCGCTCACTAGATATACTTGGGCGCTCTTTGTTCCGCTTCTGCCATAGAAGTTTCTGTTAAAGGTTCTTACCGAAACGGCGTCGGTCTTGGGCGCTTGTCCCATACCAATACAAGGGCCGCAGGCGCATTCTAGGATTCTCGCGCCGGCGTTTATCATATCGTATAGCGCGCCGTTTTTAGCGAGCATACTCAAAACTTGCTTGCTGCCCGGGCTTATGGTCAAGCTAACATTGGGCGCGATTGTCTTGCCCTTTAAGATAGCGGCCACTCTCATCAAATCCACATAAGACGAGTTAGTGCAGCTGCCTATGCACACTTGGTCTACTTTTAGACCGGTTAATTCGCTGACTTTCTTGATATTGTCCGGCGAGTGCGGGCAGGCCGCCAAAGGCTCTAGCTCTGACAAATCGATGACGATTTTGCGGTCGTAATGCGCGTCCTCGTCCGCCTTTAGTTCCACAAAATCCTGCTCTCTGCCCTGGGCTTTTAAGAACGCTTTGGTAACTTCGTCTGAGGGGAAAATGCTGGTGGTAGCGCCCAATTCCGCGCCCATATTCGTTATGGTGGCGCGCTCAGGCACGCTCAAGGTTTTTACGCCCTCGCCGCTGTATTCTATAATCTTGCCAACTCCGCCTTTGACGCTTAGGATTCTCAAAACTTCCAAGATAACGTCTTTAGCGGAAGTGTTGTTTTGAAGTCTGCCTTTTAATTCAATATTAATAATCTCGGGCATTATTAGGTGATACGCCCCGCCGCCCATAGCCACAGCAACGTCCAGACCGCCCGCGCCAATAGCCAGCATTCCCATACCGCCCGCGGTAGGAGTGTGAGAGTCCGAGCCTAAAAGCGTCATTCCTGGAACGGCAAAACGCTCAAGGTGGACTTGGTGGCAAATGCCGTTGCCGGGCTTGGAAACATAAACGCCGTGGGAGAGCGCGACGCTGGTTATATACGCGTGGTCGTCGGCGTTTTCAAAGCCTGTTTGCAAGGTGTTGTGGTCTATGTAAGCTACCGACCTTTTGGTCTTAACTTTGTCAATACCCATAGCCTCCAGCTGCAAATAAGCCATTGTGCCGGTAGAGTCTTGGGTAAGCGTTTGGTCTATCCTTATGGCGATTTCTTCGCCGGGAATCATTTTACCTTCCACAAGATGTTCTTCGATGATTTTGTAAGCAAGACTTTTTCTCATAACCCTTTCCTTTAGTTTTTTACTCTTTTATTTTTTGCTTATTTTAACACACTAAATAAAAAATGTAAACGCATAAATATTTATACGCCAAAATATATTTTTATGCCTTAATTAAATTGGGCTAATGAATAAAAAAATCACTCTTGGTCGTCTTTGCAATACTCAAAAACCAATTTGTCAAAATCTATGGATTCCACGAAATCGTCTTTTGTGAATTGGGTGTTATTAAAAGCAGTAAAATGATTTATGTGCTTGGATAAAATCACAGGCGTAGGAATATCCAGCTCGTTACAAGCGCTGGAAACATAGTCAAAAAATTTGTCCTTATCAAACTTGCCCTCAAAGTTAATTACAGCGTTTTTTTTGAGCTTTTCTTCCTTTAACGCTCTAACCCAAATCGAAAACATTTAAATTTCCTAATTATATTTCTTTTAGGTAGTGTAGGCGGCCACGATTTCGCTAAAAAACATAGTATGGAAGTTTTTTGTCTGATAAAACTGCGTTTTAATATTCTCGTCGAACAAGTTAAAAGCTTCCATACCGCCCTTATACAATACCTTGCACTCTAGGTGGATTCCGCAGTCCGCCACAATGTAGGTGTCTACAAGTTTTGCCTTGGTCGGATGCAGGTGCAATTCTTTAAACTTATCGTATTCCCTGCCCGAAATCTGCCCGCATCTAATAATCGCTTCCGAGAGGTCTTTTTGGGGGACGGATATAGCGAACTCGTGGTATTTTTCTATTAGGTCGTAAGTGTAGCGGGTATAACGCACAGGCGTGATAATTATGGGCTTATTCCAAATGTATCCTATCGCGCCCCAGCTTAAAGACATAAGGTTGGGCGGATTTTTGCCCGCCACCAAAAACACGCCCATTCTTTGCATTACTCTTAGGGTTTCGTTATATATTTTCTCTCTTGAGGTCATATTACATTCCTTTTTTTGGTGTTATTATAACATATTTGTTTTTTATATGCTTAAATTATTACTGTTTATGATTAATTTTTTTCAAAATAAGAATATTTTATTTAAGAGCGGCAATGACGAAACAACAAAATCATTGTCATCGCTCAAAATTTTTAGTAAACTTTTAGTATGATGAAAAGACAAATTACCTTAAAAATCGTTCGCGGCGCGATAATAGCCGCTCTATACGCGGGGCTTACTATACTGCTGCAACCCATTTCCTACGGCCCGGTGCAATTTAGGGTGTCCGAGGCGCTTACTATTTTGCCGTTGTTTTTTGTGGAGGCGATACCCGGTCTTACCGTAGGCTGTTTTATTGCAAACGCTTATATGTACGGCCCTATAGATATGATTTTAGGCTCTTTGGCGACATTGACGGCCGCGATTTTGACTCGATATTCCAAAAAGATTTGGCTGGGCGTCATCCCGCCTATCGTTATTAACGCCTTCGCGGTCCCCGCTATATTACTATTGGTAGGCGAAAAAATAACTTATTGGTTTTCGGTCTTGACCGTAATGGGCGGTCAAGCGGGCGCGATTATCGGCATAGGCGTGCCGTTGTATTTCGCGCTAAAGCCTTTGGTAAAAAGGGGAATATTAAGAGTTTCTGACGCGGCTAATAAATAACGGGGAAGTATAAATTAATAAAATCAGGCTATAATTATATTGCTCATCATTTTCCCCCTTATAAATATCTGTAAAAAGGACGGCTTAAATAGGCTGTCCTTTTTGCTTTAAATTTAATTTTGATTGCCTTAAATATCGCTAAATTTTAACACAAAAATTTAGCTTTTGATTTTATGCCCCAAAGGTTTAAATTAACTTTAGATAAAATCAGGGCGTTATAGAGTTTTGCCCAAAATTCCAGATAAAAAAAGAAGCGGCTTAAAGAACTTAAGCCGCTTCATATATATATGATAAGGGGGAAAATGATGAGCTAATTAAGTTGTTTTATTTCGTCCGTATCAATCTAGCTTACGTCTTGAATTATAATAACTTATATATATTTTGTCAACGGTTTTTATGTGACTTTTTTACACAAATTCGCAACAAAACGATGACAAAATTTTCCAATTATTTGCTCGGATCGACTTCTATTCTCTTATCGGCCTCAAAGACCAAGCCCACCGTTCCAGGACCGGTATGCGTTCCGATAACGGGGCCTATGTAGCCGATTTGGACTTCCTTAACCGAGGTTTCTTCCAAAATCATATTTTTCAACATCTCGGCGGTCTCGTAGTCGTCAGCGTGAGCTATGTAAGCTAAGTTCACGTCCTTTTTGCCGTATTTCTTAAGAGCGTTGACCGCGTATTTTAAGGTCTTAGCCACGCCTCTTTCTTTGTCAAAGGGAACGAGCTGGCCTTTGTGGTTTATGATTATAATAGGGCGAATTCCCAAAACCGTGCCCACCATAGCCACAGCGGGGCTTATGCGTCCGCCTCTTTTTAGGTGGAACAAGTCCTTAGCGAAAATCCAGTGATGAACTCTGTCTATGACTTCTTCTAGGTATTGGGCGGTTTCTTGAGCGCTCTTGCCCTCGTCTCTTAAACGCCTCGCCACATCCAATACATATCTTTGGCCTTGGGTAGCGCCTTTTGAGTCTATGGCGTAAATCTTTCTGCCGGGGTATTTTTCCATAACTTCTTTAGCGGCTATTTTCGCGTTGGAAGCCGTAGCGGACAAACCGCCCGATAAAGAAATGTGGACGATATCGCCCTCTTCTTCTTGGAGCAATTTCTCAAAATATTCAGCGGTTTCAAAAGGAGACAATTGGGTGGTCTTGGGCATCTTGCCCGACCTTAACAGGTCGTAAAAGGCCTTATACTCTTCGTCGCTGTCGTAATTATCCCTATACTCGACATCGTCGATAATGTAGGCCATAGGAATATATTTAATGTTATACTTCTTCAAATCGCTCTTAAAATAGTCGCAGCAAGAATCAGACGAAAGTATAAAACTCATAAAATTCGACTCCTTACAACAAAATAATATAATTACTCTATAAATATAATATTTTTTCTCTTTTTTGGCAATATCTTTTTCAAAAAAACCTATACCTTGGAGATAATTACCAAATAAAAAAACATCTCTTTTGAAAGAGATGTTTTTTTGATATTAAAATATTTTATTTCTTATTCGTCCCAATCGTCTTCTAGCTCGCCGCAGAGCTCGCAATCGTCGTCCTCGCAGCAGCATTCCTCGTCCTCAAAATCGCCTTCTAATTCGTAGACATCGGTAAACACTTTTAGTTTGTTCTCAATGTCTTGCTCGTCGTCGCGCTTAGGCTCGGGTATGTCTTTGTATATATGCCAAATTTCGGTGTATTCTTCATAGCCTTGAGGAGGTATTATGAGCAAGGGCGTTAAGGATTCTATTTCTATGAATTTGTCGTTGGTGTAGGTTTCAAAGTTGCAGCTATAGTTAGGATATTCGGCGTTTTCATAATAAGGGAATTCCTTAACCACCAGGTTGTTGTGGTTAAAATACGCCGCCCAGCCTCTATGGTTGGTCGTGCCTATTTTAAAGGCGTTTTTCATATCCATTTGTTTAACGGTGATGTATTTGTCGCCCCAATAAACCCTAGGGTCGTTCATCTTGCTATACGGCCAAACCGCCACAGCTCTATTGGCTACTAAGCCGGTGTCGTGGTTGGAATTAGGTATTACCAAGAGCCCGCCGACGTCAAACATACTAAGCCCCCACAAGGACAATTCCACGTCAAACAGACCGTGGTTGGTGATGCGGTGGTCGACATAAACCGTGCCGTCCTCCTCCATAGTTACGCGCATAGACTTGGAAACTTGCGTTTTTTGCTCTATTGGGGCGTGCAGGATAACGCCGTTTTCTATTATCCTAAACTCTACGGGGCTGTTGTCGGGCTGATAGGTGCGGACGATATCCTCGGGCGCGTGCCAAAGGCGATGCCCGCCGTAACCTTTAAACTCGTCGCCCCCTGTTTGTCCCGCGGTCTCGGGAAACACGGCCATATGGTTTTTGCCGCCGTCTATAGAGTAGCTTATAATCCTAGGCCCGATATCGGTAGTTACGATAACCTCGACTTCGCCGTTAGTTATGCTTATGCAATTTTCCCAACCTTGAAAACTCTTCTTTTCTACCTTAACCATATTGTTCTCCTTTTTTTATTATTTCCCAAAAAGGTATCTAAAAATTCTAATCCAAAGCGTCGTAAAATCTGACGAACTCGCCTTGATAAATCATCTTTACCTTTCCCGTTCTGCCGTTTCTGTGCTTGGCTATGATTAGGTCTATCTCTTGAGGTTCTGAGGACGAAACAATCTCCTCGTCTTTTTTGACGCGGTGGATAAACATAACTATGTCCGCGTCCTGCTCGATAGCGCCCGATTCTCTTAGGTCGGACAGCTGCGGGGCGCTTTTTCGCTCTTCGCTTTTGCGGGAAAGCTGGCTTAAAAGCAATATGGGAACGTTTAACTCTTTAGCCGTAATCTTTAAAAACCTTGTTATGTCCGCGACTTCCTGGGCGCGGGATTCGCCCCTGTCCTTATTGGGGGTTATAAGCTGCAAATAGTCTATCATTACCACATCCAGCCCCCTTTCTTTGCGCATTCTTAAGCACTTATTGAGTATATCCTGCGGGCGGATGTAGGATGTGTCGTCGATATATAACTCGCAGTCGTCAAGCTTTTTGGCCGCGGCGAAAACCTTAGCCCACTCTTCGGCGCTTAGGTCGCCTCTTGCCGCCTTGGTCATTGAAACGCCGCCCACGGAGCAGATAAGTCTTTGCATTAACTGCTCTTTGGACATTTCCAAAGAGAACACCGCGCAGCTAAGCTTAGGCTTTTGCCCGTCTACCACTTTTCGGCCTTCGTTTAGCGCGATATTGGACATTATGTTCATAGCGAGCGCGGTTTTACCTACGCCGGGACGGGCGGCTATCAAAATCAAGTCCGAGGGGTGAAGCCCGTTTAGAACGCTGTCTATTCCCACATAACCCGTTGGTATGCCCGCTCTCGAGGCGGGGTCTTTTAGCTCGTCCAGCTTTTTTAAAACCGGAACGGTGAGCTCTCTGACATTGACTAGCTCGTTGCGCTCTTGGGATTTGCTTATGTCGTATAAAACGCTTTCGGTGTTGGCTAAGACTTGCTCGGCGTCTTCGTTTTCGTAGGCTTGCTCTACCGCGTAAGAACAAGTCTCTATTATTTTTCTAAGAGTCGCCTTGGACTTTACTATTTCGGCGTGCTTTTTAAAATTAGCCGAGGTAGGAACTACGGTCGCCAAAGAGCTTATGTATTGCAAACCGCCGGCCAGCTGCAGCGTGCCCAGGCGCTCTAGTTCGTCCGTAAGAGTAATAACATCCAGAGTGTTGTTGATATCGGGACGGGATAAAATGTTTTGCATCGCCTCAAAGATTAATTGATGCGCTTCGGAATAAAAATAGTCTTTTTTAAGCTCTTGAAGTATGTAAACAGCCGCGTTGTTGTCTATGAGCATACAGCCCAGCACCGCCTGCTCGGCGTCTAGGTTGTGAGGCATTCGGCGCGAAGCGGCTAAAACGCCGCGCTTGCCCTGCTCTTTGGCTTTTTCCGCCATATCCCCTCCCAAAAAAGTAAAACCAAAAAATTATTAATTTATATTATAACACAAAGAGAATGCGATTAAAAAGCGTTATTTTTTATTGGCTTTGTAACGCTCGTCCTTGTTTAGGATTTTTTTCCTTATCCTAAAGCTCTTGGGGGTAACTTCCAGCAACTCGTCGTCGCCCAAAAACTCAAGCGCTTCCTCTAGACTCAAAATTTTAGGCGGGGTAAGTCTCAACGCCTCGTCCGAGCCTGCCGCGCGCATATTGGTGAGCTGTTTTTTCTTGCAGACGTTTACTGTTAGGTCCTCGTTTTTTGGGTTCGCGCCTACCACCATTCCCATATAAACCTGCGCGCCTGGGGATATAAACAACTGGCCTCGTTCTTGGGCGTTAAACAGCCCGTAGGTGGTCGCCTCGCCCGTCTCCCACGCTATAAGCGCGCCTACCTGTCTGCGGACAATGTCACCCTTATACGGCTCGTAGCCGTAAAAAATCGAGCTTAAGATACCCTCGCCTTTTGTGTCCGTCAAAAACTCGGATTTATATCCAAACAAGCCCCTTGTGGGAACTTTAAATTCCATTTTTATTCTATCGCCGTGAGGCGTCATATTGACAAGCTCGCCCTTCCTTAAGCCCATCTTTTCCATAACCGCGCCCACGCATTCGCTGGGCACGTCCACCACCAGCATATCTATAGGCTCGTAGACTTGTCCGTCTATGACTTTGGTCAAGACCTTGGGCATACTAACTTGGAATTCGTAGCCTTCGCGGCGCATTGTTTCTATTAATATAGACAAGTGCATCTCGCCGCGTCCGCTGACCTTAAACGCTTCCGCCGAATCGGTGTCGCTTACCTTGAGGCTGACATCTTTTAGGGTTTCTTTATACAGCCTTTCTCTTAAATGCCTGCTCGTAACGAACTTGCCCTCTTTGCCGGCAAAGGGGCTGTCGTTTACCGAGAAGGTCATCTCCACGCTGGGCTCGCTTATCTTGACAAAGGGCAAAGGCTCAGGTTTTTCGGCGTCGCAAATAGTGTCGCCGATTGTCACGCCCTCCATACCGCTTACGCAAACTATGTCGCCCACCGTGGCTTTTTGAACGGGAATCCTAGTCAAGCCCTCGAATTGATAAAGGTTGGTTACTTTCGCTTTTCTTACAGGGCGCAGGTTGTGAT
>DATCKE010000035.1:0-53104 GCA_036562445.1 Clostridia bacterium | reverse complement strand
GCTTTAAAAGAATGGACGTCAGCGTTCAATCCTTTTTGCGAAGCCTGTTAAACGTAACTTTCAAGCTGGTTTTATTGTTTTCTATCATAAGCATACTAGGCGTGCCTTTGACTTCTATAGTAACCCTTCTTGCGAGCGCGGGGCTGGCGGTAGGTTTAGCCTTGCAGGGAGCGCTGTCTAATTTCGCCGGCGGGTTTATGATTTTGATTTTTAAACCCTTTAAGGTAGGGGATTACATATATAACGGCGAATACGAAGGCACTGTGGAATCCATTAATGTTTTTTATACCAGGCTGCTAACGGTGGACAATAAAGCGATAACCATACCAAACAAAATTATAATAGACGAGCCTATAACCAACTATTCCGCTCAAGACAAGCGCAGAGTGGATTTAAGGATTAGGGCTTCTTTTGACGCGGATGTGGAGTTAGTCAAAAAAATTTTATACGACACAGCTTACCATCATCCGCTTACCCTCAAAGAGCCCTTGCCTTTCGCAAGGCTTCACACACACGGCCAAGACGCTATGGAATACGTGTTAAGGGTTTGGACAAAACGAACGGATTATTGGACGGTGTATTTTGATTTAATGGAGCAAATCAAAAAAGAATTCGAAAAACACGGCGTAACAATACCTTATCAACAAGTCAGCGTGCATATCAAAGAAAAGGCTTTATAATCTTATCCGCGGGCGAGCGGGGTCAACCACGCCCGCGGGGTCGAAGAAGTATTTTTTAATTCTGTTAGGAAATTTCTTCATAGTCAGCCCGTCTATATTGAGCCTTTCGCTTATCAAAATATTGTTTTGAATTTTTATAGACATCTCTTTATAAACCGGGCAAAAGATGTTATACCCCTTGCTCTTTAAATAATTCATTTTTGCGTCCTTGGGGTTAAAGCTTACCCCAAAAGGCGAAATATAAATATTAGTCTTGCCTACGATAGGCGCTATAAATTTTTCCCATTTGTCCAAATCTCTTTTAAAGTCGCCAAGCGAGATTCCTTTTTTAAACATGCTAGAATGGCTGTAGCTATGGTTGGCTATAAGCCAGCCCGTTTTTCTCAATGTCTCGGCGACTAGTTTAGCCTGGCCTTTTTCTTGCTCATTTTTTAATCTATAGCCGAACACGCCCTGATAGCCTGTTACGGCGACTATGCCTTTTGAGCCCTTAAAAGAAAAATCGGGGTGCTTTTCCACAAAGCTGTCCAGAATAGGAATAGCGTCGCCTTCCCAGTCTACAACTTCGCCCGAACCTGTTTTTACTATTGTAGTTACTCTGCCGTCTTTTACCGTAAGTCTATCCGCAAACCCGCAGCCTTTCATATATTCGTAATAGTTAATATCGTCAAAAGAGATTATCAAAGGCTTTTTCCCCTTAGGCAGGGCAAGTTTATTCTTGACTAATTGCCCGTTACGGCAAGTTATTAAATCGTTGATATTTATAAGAATAAAATTATTCTCATATAATTTATCCAAGATTTTTTTAAACTCTTCGCGCGTCGTCATCCAATTATTATAGCCATTTTTCATATTGCTTGAAAAAGCTTGTTTTGGGTTGATTATCAGGCTATGAAAAAAGATATGATAAACCTTGCCGTCATAGACTTCCAACTCTTGACCGTTAAGGCGATCTATAGACTTCTGACTGTCTGTAGGCGCGCCAAAAACCGTGAAATTAGAGTTAATTAAAACAACCGCCAAAACCAAAACCAAAATTATAACTCTTTTTCTCATACTATTATTATCTTTAAATCGCCCAAATTTTATAAAAAATCTTTAAGAATACCAAATAAAAAAATGCAAAAAATATATATCAAATAATATATAAAGGAAGGACGCTATGAAAAAGGACCCAAAATGGCTTGATTATATGGAAGAGCGCCAAGAAGAGCGCGCCAAAAACGAGGAGCATTTTATAAAACAAGAAAAAGCAAAAAGGGATAAGAAAAAATAAAAAAACGCCCAAAATTTGTGGGCGTTTTTATTATTTAAGAGCGTTTTATTTACATAGTCTTAGAAATAGTCTTTAGGGCGTTTTTTTCTAGTCTAGAAACTTGGGCTTGGCTTATGCCGATTTCTTGGCTTACTTCTATCTGCGTCTTACCCTCGAAGTATCTTAGATACAAAATTTGCCTTTCTCTATCTGCAAGCTTTCTTATAGCTTCCTTTAGGGCTACGTTTTCCGTCCAGTTTTCGTCAGAGTTTTTCTCGTCTCTTAACTGGTCGACCAAGGTTATCGCGTCTCCGCCGTCGTGATAAACGGGGTCAAACAGCGACACCGGATCGCTTATAGCGTCAAGCGCGTAAACCACGTCTTTTAGCGGCACATCTATCGCGGCGGCGATTTCCTCTAGAGTCGGCTCGTTGCTGCATTTTAATTCCAACTCTTCTCGAGCCTGAAGCGCTTTATACGCGGTGTCGCGCAAAGACCTGCTGACTCTTACGCTGTTATTATCCCTTAAAAACCTGCGGATTTCGCCAATAATCATAGGAACGGCGTAGGTTGAAAACCTGACATTGAGCGACATATCAAAGTTATCTATAGCCTTAATCAATCCCACGCAGCCCACCTGAAATATGTCGTCTATATTTTCCTTTCGGCCCATAAACCGCTGAACCACGCAAAGCACAAGCCTCATATTGCCGATAATAAAATCTTGGCGGGCTTGCTCGTCGCCGTTTTTGAGCCTTTTCATCAAATCGTTTATTTCTTGGTTTGTGAGTTTGGGAAGGGTGGAAGTGTCAAGACCGCAAATTTCAACCTTAGCCATACATCCTCCAAAAAACACTGTGTGAGATATAGTTTTGGCTTTAATCGCGGCTTTTATACTTTAGGAGAATTATTTTAAAAGAAACGAAGGACTAATTTTTTTAAAAAATTTTCGCTCGAAAAAGCAAAAAACAAAAAAACGCCCGCATAAGCGTGTAACACATTAGAATTTTTTATCATATATAATCTACTAAGGCTTTTTATAGGCAAAAATGGAAATACAACTTACATATTGCGAATTAAGAAAAAAAGATGTCATCAACCTGGTCGATGGGCGCAAACTCGGCAAGATAATCGATGTCGTGTTTGACATAAAAGGCCGCATCGAGGGTTTTGTCGTGCCCGGTTTTAGAAAATGGGCGTTGTTTAAGGCTACCGACAATATCTTTATCAGATGGTGCAATATAAAAAAGATAGGCGAGGACGTCATTTTGGTGGAATTAAGGCCGTCCTACCACGCCGCTCACCCTAAAGGCTGCGGCTGCGGCTTTGACCATCACGACAAATGCGACCACCACCATCACCACTATCACCACGACAGCGACGACAACGACTTATACGTGGACTTTTACCCTAACGGCGCTAGCCCCGCGTCTAAGCCCCAAGACAACGGTTATACCGTTCATAAACAGGACGACGACGATTATTATATTAACCCCAATTTGCAGTCGTAATTTTTAAAGCATTTAAGATTCTGTCGCCCTATTATTAGGGCTTTTTTAGATTATTGATATTTTTTATAGCGATTCCAATTATTCGTCTAGCGCTCATTTCATTTTGTATAAAAATGCAGATAGTGTATAATAAAAAGAAAAAGGTGCCGACAAATGAAATGCCCGTTTTGCGGTTATGAAGAGAGCAAGGTAATAGACAGCAGAGCGACCGACGACAACAATTCTATAAGACGCCGCAGAGAGTGTCTTGAGTGTAAAAAGCGTTTCACCACTTACGAAACGATAGAGACCACGCCTATTTTGGTCATCAAAAACGGAGGCAACCGCCAACCCTTTAATCCCGAAAAGATTAAAATGGGTATAATCAAGGCGTGCGAAAAACGCCCCGTTCCTATGCAAAAGATTGACGAACTGGTGGACAACATCGTCAAAAAGATAAACAACTCTATGGCTAGAGAGATTCCCTCAAGCGAAATAGGCGAGATGGTTATGGAAGAGCTAAAAAAAGTGGACGAGGTCGCGTATGTTCGCTTTGCGTCGGTGTATAGAAAGTTTAAAGACATCGACACCTTTAAGGACTTTATAGAGGAATCCAAGTTAAAAAAATAAAGCGTATTCTAAAGAGGGGGAGAGGATGAAATATATCGCCGCGCTTGACCAAGGCACTACAAGCTCAAGGTGCCTTATTTTTGATAAGAACTGCAATATTATCTCAAAATCCCAACAAGAGTTTAAGCAAATTTTCCCTAAACCCGGCTGGGTGGAACACGATCCCCAAGACATTTTAAATACCCAAATCAACACCTTTAAAGACGCGCTCAATAGAGCAGGTTTATCCCCCCAGGATATTGCCGCCATCGGCATAACCAACCAGCGCGAAACGGCTATAGTCTGGGACAAAGACACCGGCAAGCCCGTATATAACGCCGTCGTTTGGCAGTGCAGGCGAACCGCCGAATTTATGGATAAGCTGAAAAAAGAAGGCTTAGGCGAGTTAATTTTATCTAAGACCGGGCTATTGCTGGACGCCTATTTTTCGGCTTCCAAGGTAAAGTGGATTTTGGACAACATAGACGGGGCTAAAGAGAAGGCGGCCCAAGGCAAACTCTTATTCGGCACAGTGGATACGTTTCTTATATGGCATTTATCCAAAGGCAAAATTCACGCCACCGACTACACAAACGCCAGCCGCACAATGCTGTTTAACATAAACACCCTAGAGTGGGACGACGAGCTGTTAAAAATCTTTGACATCCCCAAGAGTATGCTGCCCAAAGCGTATCCGTCAGGTTGCGTTATGGGATATACCGACGCTGAGATTGCGGGCGCGGAAATTCCCATAGCTTGTTCCGCGGGCGACCAGCAGGCGGCTATGTTCGGACATTTGTGCGTGGAAAAGGGCGATGTGAAAAACACCTACGGCACGGGTTGTTTTTTGCTTCTAAACGCCGGAAAGGAATTTATAAAATCCAAAAACGGGCTTATTACCACTCTTTGCGCGGGGTTGTCCAATAAACCCAATTACGCTCTGGAGGGCAGCGTATTTACCGCCGGGGCGGTCGTCCAATGGCTTAGGGACGGTTTAGGCTTGATTGACACTTCCGCCCAAACGCAAGAGTTAGCCCAAAGCGTGGAGGACACGGGCGGGGTATACATAGTGCCGGCGTTTACGGGCCTGGGCGCGCCGTATTGGGATTCTCAAGCCCAGGGGCTTATTACAGGCATTACCCGAGGCACCAAAAAAGAACACATAGTCAGAGCCGCGCTTGAGGCTATAGCTTACCAAAGTATGGACGTTTTAAGAGCTTGCGAGCAGGATTTAAAATATCCCATAAAAAAACTAGCCGTAGACGGCGGCGCTTGCGCGAACGACTTTTTGATGCAGTTCCAAGCCGACATAGCCAATATCGAAGTCATAAGGCCAAAAAACCTAGAGAGCACCGCGCTAGGCGCGGCGTATCTAGCAGGCCTTGCTATAGGTTATTGGCAAAACATAGACGAAATAAAACAAAACACGGATAGCGATATATTCTATCCCAAGCTAAGCGAAAAAAGGCGGGAAGAGTTAATCAATGGCTGGAAGAAGGCCGTAAAAAGGTCTTTAAGTTAACATTTTACATAAAATTTTTCTAAACATTTATTCAAAACACTTGTTTATTAGCCTATTATATTATAAAATATAATAGGCTGATTTATTTTAAAACCCAAGCGCCCAAAAGCGAACCTTGACAAAAAGCCTTAAATCGCCTTCATAAAAATCAAGCGGCGAATGTTTTTTGCTTTTTTGTTTTGTGCTATAATATGTAATAACGCCGTCAAAAAAAGGAGCCGCTTTTTTATGTTGGATAAACTCACAAGGACTATCTTGAAAAAAATCAGCGAGTCTGTGCAGGGCGAGGAATATATAATTATTAAGCTGGACGAGCTGAAGGATTCTTTGCCCTTCAAAAGCGATAAAGAAGGGCTTATGTCGTCCATAAAATTCTTGCAAAAGCAGGATATGATTTCGCTTAAGTATTCGGACGAGGATAATGTTTGCCTTGCAATAATGCCCCAGGGCAGATTGTATTTAGAAGAGCAGGAAGCGCTGGTTAAGCAAAAATTAAAAAAAGCCAAAAAGAGCATTTTTTCCGGCATAGGCGTATTTTTAGCGGCTTTGTTGGGAACAATCGCGGGGCAGCTGATTATAAAGTTCTTCGAGTGGCTGTTTTAAGGGAAGGTGATTTATGGCTACTATAAACCGCAAAGAAAGAATGGTAATGCGCGCTATATATGATTTGATGCAAGGCAAAGACAGCGCGATTTTAAGCGCCGAGCAGATATATTCCAATATTAAAGAAAAAAAATACATAAAATTCTTTAGGAAAAAGACCAATCTGCCCGACGCGCAAAAGGGCAAGTTTTTTGTCAAAGACAAGCCGATATCTCAAGACAGCATTAAGGACATCGTCTATGTCTTAAACTACGCCGAATATTTTGACTTGACCACGGCGATGGATAAAGACAAAGAAGTTTATGTTATAGACCTAAAAGACAAGGGCAAAAACTTCTTGCGGGACGAGCGCGACCGAAAAAAACACATAATGCTATTAATCACGCGCACAGTGGCCTTAGCGGTCTTGAGCTTTTTGGTGACAATGCTTTTGAGAATGTTATTAAGTTAAAAAGATGGAACATCGATTTCAATTAGTGTCTAAATTCAAGCCGACGGGCGACCAGCCTGCCGCTATCCAAAAACTTACCGAAGGCATACAAAACGGCTTAAAAAACCAGGTGCTTTTGGGCGTTACGGGAAGCGGCAAAACTTTTACTATGGCCAATATTATCGCCAATTGCAACAGGCCGGCTTTGGTCATCGCCCATAATAAGACATTGGCGGCTCAGTTGTGCAACGAGCTAAGGGAGTTTTTCCCGCACAACAGAGTCGAGTTTTTTGTCAGCTATTACGACTATTACCAGCCCGAAGCTTATATACCTACCACGGACACATATATAGAAAAAGATATGTCTATCAACGACGAGATAGACAAGCTCAGGCACTCGGCGACCTGTTCGCTGTTCGAAAGGCGGGACACAATAGTGGTGGCGTCGGTGTCCTGTATTTACGGTTTGGGCGCGCCCGAAGAATACTATAACCTAGCCGTTTCTTTGCGCCCCGGCGACAAGCTAGACCGTGACCAGCTTATACGAAAACTCATCGACATCAACTACAAGCGCAACGACATAGAGTTTACCCGCACGACCTTTAGGGTTAGGGGCGACGTGGTGGAAATATTCCCCGCGGACAAGTCCGAAGTGGCGTTAAGGGTGGAATTTTTCGGCCCCGAGATTGACCGCATTTGCGAGATAGAGGCGCTTACGGGCAGGATTTTGTCCGAGCTAAAGCACGCCGTGGTATTTCCGGCGTCGCACTACGCTGTGGAACAGCAAAAGCTGGAAGACGCTTTAAGAAAAATCGACCGCGATAAGGAAGCGCAAATAGAGTATTTTTTGTCCCAAAACAAATTGATAGAAGCCCAGCGCATTAAAGAAAGAGTCAACTATGACTTAGAAATGCTGCGGGAGATGGGTTACTGCAACGGCATCGAAAACTACTCAAGGTATTTCGACGGTCGCGAGCCGGGCGAGCCGCCTTTTACCCTGCTAGACTACTTCCCTAAAGATTTTATATTGTTTATCGACGAGTCCCATATGACCATACCTCAAATAAGGGGTATGTATCACGGCGATATAGCGAGAAAGACCAACCTGGTCGAATACGGCTTTAGGCTGCCTTCGGCTTTTGACAACAGGCCGTTGAACTTTGAGGAATTTAACCAAAGGATAGGGCAAGTCATATACGTTTCGGCGACGCCCGCCGAATACGAGTTAAGCATAGCCGACCAAGTGGTGGAGCAATTAATCAGACCTACGGGCTTGGTCGACCCCGAGATACAAGTCAGACCTATCCAAGGTCAAATCGACGACCTAATAGGCGAGATAAACAAGACCATAGCCCAAAACTATAGGGTATTGGTTACCACGCTAACCAAAAAGACAGCCGAAAACCTAACAGATTATTTAATAAACAACGGCATAAAGGCGAGATACCTTCATAGCGAAATAGATACTTTGGAAAGAATAGAAATAATCAGCGCGTTAAGAAAAGGCGAGTTTGATGTCTTAGTGGGCATAAACTTGCTAAGAGAAGGCTTGGATATGCCCGAAGTCGCGCTGGTGGCTATTTTAGACGCCGACAAAGAAGGATTCTTGCGAAGCGACAGGGCTATAATCCAAACGGTCGGCAGAGCCGCGCGCAACGCCCAAGGCAGGGTTATTTTATACGCTGACACGATAACGGGCTCTATGCGGCGGGCTATAGACGAGACCAATCGCCGCCGCGCCGTTCAGCTAAAATACAACCAAGAACACGGCATTATTCCTAAGACGATTATAAAAGATATAACCAACACGTTAGAGATAACCAAAAAAGCGGACACTACCGCCAACATAAAACTAGAAGACATACCCGCCGAGATAGAGAAATTAAAGTCTATGATGGAAATAGCCAGCAAGAACTTAGACTTTGAGCAGGCGATTGTGTTAAGAGACGAAATAGCTAAATTGAGGAAAAGGCTAAATAAATGAACACCAGAGATTATATCGTAATAAAAGGCGCAAAAGAAAACAACCTAAAAAACATTGACCTAACTATCCCGCGCAACAAAATGGTGGTGTTTACCGGCATTTCGGGCAGCGGCAAGAGCACGCTCGCCTTTGACACCATTTTCGCCGAAGGCCAAAGGCGTTATGTGGAAAGCCTGTCTTCCTACGCCCGCCAATTTTTAGGTCAGACCAACAAGCCCAATGTGGACTCTATCGACGGGCTTTCGCCCGCCATCAGCATAGACCAAAAGACCACCTCAAAAAACCCCCGTTCCACGGTGGGCACGATAACCGAGATTTACGACTACCTTAGGCTTTTATACGCCAAGGTCGGCAAGGTTCACTGCCCCAATTGCGGCAAAGAAATCACCCGCCAAAGCATAGACCAGATAGTGGACAGGATTATGGCGTTAGGCGAGGGCGCTAGAATTATTATCCACGCGCCCATCGTTAGGGGCAAAAAGGGCGAGTATACCAAGACCTTTGAGCACCTTCGACACAGCGGTTACGTCAGGGTAAAGGTGGACGGGGTTATTTACACCCTTGACGAAGAGATTAAGCTGGAAAAAAACATAAGGCACAACATAAGCGTGGTCGTAGACCGCTTAATCATAAAAGACGAAATCCAAAAACGCCTTACCGAAAGCGTGGAACAAGCGCTGAAATTAGCAAACGGCTTGGTGATAATAGAGCACGACGGGGCGGAGATTTTGTTCTCGGAATCTTACGCCTGCCCGGAGTGCGACATAAGCATTGAGGAATTAGAGCCCAGGCTGTTTAGCTTCAACAGCCCGTTTGGCGCTTGCCCCGAATGCACGGGTTTAGGCTTTAAGACCGAAATTGATCCGTCATTATTGGTCAAAGACGAAAACTTATCATTAAACGAAGGCGCTATCGCCGTCAACGGTTGGAATCTTGACACCAACAGCCATATGAAGATGTTTTTTAAGGCGTTGTCCGAAAAATACAACTTCAGCCTGGATACGCCTTTTAAGGATTTGCCTCAAAATATCAAGGACATCTTATTCTACGGCACGGACGAAAAATTGCATTTGACATATAAATCCCAATCCTTTAGCGGCGAGTATTACGCCGCGTTTGAGGGCGTGGTCAACAACCTGGACCGCAGATATCGCGAGACTTCGTCCGAGTATATAAAATACGAGATAGAAAAATATATGAAGACTATTCCCTGCCAGACCTGCCACGGCAAAAGGCTCAAAAAAGAAGCCCTAAGCGTCAAGGTCGGCGGGCTTAACATAATGGAACTGTGCGATAAGCCGGTGGATAAATGCTACGAATTCTTTGAGAACCTAAAATTAGAGGGCAACGAGGCTATTATCGCCGAGCAAATCATCAAAGAAATAAAGGCAAGATTAAAATTTTTGGTCAACGTGGGGCTTAACTATCTCACATTGTCCCGAAGCTCGGGTACGCTCTCGGGCGGAGAATCCCAAAGAATAAGGCTTGCCACCCAGATAGGCAGCGGGTTAATGGGCGTTTTGTATATCTTGGACGAGCCCAGCATAGGACTGCACCAGCGCGACAACGGCAAACTTCTAGCCTCGCTCAAAGGGCTGAGGGATTTAGGCAATACCTTGATAGTGGTAGAGCACGACGAAGAGACAATACGCGAAGCGGATTATATAGTGGACATAGGCCCGGGCGCGGGCGAGCACGGCGGCAAGGTTGTGGCTGCGGGCAGCCTGCAGGACATAATGAACAACCCCGACTCTATAACGGGCGAGTATTTAAGCGGCAAAAAGCGCATAGAAATCCCCAAAAAGAGAAGACAGCCTAACGGCAAGTATTTGGTGATAAAGGGCGCGCGCGAAAACAACCTAAAAAACATAGACGTGTCCATACCTTTGGGCGTTATGACGGCGATCACCGGCGTATCCGGCAGCGGCAAAAGCTCGCTTATCAATTACACGCTGTATCCCGTCTTATCCAGCGCGCTTAACAAGAGCAAGCAAAAACCCGCTAACTGCGACGGAATATATGGCCTAGAGTATCTAGATAAAGTTATCGACATAGACCAAAGCCCCATAGGCAGAACGCCTAGAAGCAACCCCGCCACTTACACCGGCGTGTTTACCGAGATTAGAACGCTGTTCGCGGCGACGCCGGACGCAAAAGAGAGAGGATATTCGGCGGGAAGGTTTAGCTTTAACGTCAAGGGCGGCAGGTGCGAGGCTTGCGAGGGCGACGGCATCAAAAAAATAGAAATGCACTTCTTGCCCGATGTGTATGTGCCTTGCGAGGTGTGCAAAGGCAAGCGCTACAACCGCGAAACGCTGCAAGTTAAATATAAAGGCAAAAATATAGCCGATGTCTTGGATATGACCGTGGAGGAGGCTTTGACCTTCTTTGAGAACCTGCCTTCTATTTATAGAAAGATTAAGACTTTATACGATGTCGGCTTGGGATACATCAGGCTTGGCCAGCCCGCCACCACATTATCGGGCGGCGAGGCGCAGAGGATAAAACTTGCCACCGAGCTGTCCAAACGCAGCACGGGCAAGACGGTTTATATTTTGGACGAGCCTACCACCGGTCTGCATATGGCTGACGTGGACAGGCTTATAAAGGTCTTGCAGGCGCTGGTAGAGGGCGGCAATACCGTAATCGTCATAGAGCATAACCTTGACGTGATTAAGGTATGCGATTATATAATAGACTTAGGCCCGGAAGGCGGCGACCAAGGCGGTCAAATAATCGCGCAAGGCGCGCCCGAAGAAGTCGCCCAAGTCGAAAATAGCTATACGGGGTATTACCTAAGACAAATCTTAAACCAAGGATAACGCTATGAGAGAAAAAGAGATTTACTTAGCCGGCGGATGTTTTTGGGGCGTGGAAGAGTTTTTCAGCCATATAGACGGAGTGTTGGAAACTTGCGCGGGATACGCGGACGGCCTCCAACCTCACACCACCTATAAAGACATAAAAAGCACCGACCACAGCGAAACGGTGTATATCAAATACGACGCTGACAAAGTCAGCCTAGAAAAGCTTTTGGATTGCTTTTTTATGATTATTGATCCCACCAGCGTCAATCGCCAAGGCAACGACATAGGCAGGCAATACAGAACGGCTATTTATTATGCAGACGAGGCGGACTTGGATGTTATAAAAAAGCGTGTTCAAGCCGAGCAAGCTAAATACTCTAAGCCCATAGTTACGGAAGTAAAAAAGATTAACAACTTTTGCCTAGCCGAAGAATACCACCAAAAATACCTAAAGAAAAATCCAGGCGGTTATTGCCACGTGGATATGAGCTTATTGGATAAAGTCAAATCATAAGATATTCTCAAGTTTAGGATAAAAATAACTCAGCAGCAAATCGCAGTTTTTTATGATAGTAGCCGCCGCGGTGTTGGCCATATTGTAGTCGTTTTGGCTTATATAGGTGTTTAGCGAAACTATTTTATAGGTCAACTCGTTGATTTGGTTGTGCGAAAACAAGAAGTTAAATATTTTTTTATCCTTTTCCCACTCTCTTTCTATGTCTTCTATCATTTGCTTGTTTAAAGGCGTGTTTATATTGTCTTTGTCTTGCTCCATATATTGATATAAGGCTGTCATATGGTCTTTTAAGCTGCCCAGCCTGTCTTCCACATATATCACTTCCAATACGGACACCGTTATTAAAATAGCTAATACGATTATAGCAGCGATTGCCCTTTTCATTTTTTGCCTACTTTTTAAGCCGAAGTCTTAAATTCTTTTATTTGAGCGGTAATATATTTGCCTTTTTTAGGCTGGATATAGGTATGTCCTTCGCCGTCGGCGTAAGCGAAAGCGATGTCTTTGATTTTTTTGTTGGCTTTGTCTTTTATGATTTTGGCTAGTTTTTCTTTGGTTATATTGAAATAATTTAGGTTTATAGGCTTGCCGTCTATGATTAAAGAAATAGGCGGGGTTTGTTGCTTGGGCTTTAGTTTTAGGTCGGACGGCTTTAGAGGCGCGTATTCCGCCTTGGGGATAACGCACAGCTGCCCGTTGGTCTCAAACATAGCGTAATGAATTTCGGACAGGTCGAAATATCCCTGGCTTCGGGTGGCCTCCAGAAGGTCGTTTAGGTTCATATTGAGCTGTTTTAGCGCTTTATAATTAATGCCGTTAGGGTCTATAACAACTATGCTGTGCCCGTCTATTAGCGCGCGAAATTTTAAGGACTTGCGGGATAAAAAGGTTATAAAATAGTGAAGCAAAAACAACGTCAAAATCGGCACCATTCCGTAATGCAGGGGAATGGACGGGTCGGACATAGGCACGCATGCCACTTCGGCTATTATGTATGTGATGACCAGCTCTATAGGCTGCATTTCGCCGATTTGGCGCTTGCCCATCATTCTTACTACAAATAAGACCAAAAATAATATTATCACTACGCGAGCTATTATGGTAAACATAGTTTTAATATTCGGAAAAATTTGGAATTTTATTCTTTAGTCAACGCCAGCCTATATTTAAGCGTTGATTAAAATCACAAATTAGCTTATAATGTATGAAAATACAAAATTATTAATAAATAAAGGAGAAAGGTCCTTTGGAAAACCTAAACGACAACAAGCCCCAAGAGCAAAAGCCCAAAAAGCAATTTTTTAGCCTAGACTCCACACGCCGAGTTACATATTTGGCTATTTTAATCGCTTTGGCCATAGTTTTAAAGCTGTTCGGCATAGACCTGCCTTCGGGCAAAGTAAGCCTGTTTTACATACCGTGTTATTTATCGGGCGCGTTCTTTGGCCCGTTTGTCGGTTTTACGGTAGGCGCTATGGGCGATTTGATTGGTTTCGTGATTAAAGGCGGAACGCCCAACCCTATAGTGACTTTGGGCAACGGCTTAATAGGCTTTATAGTGGGAATAGCGTTTAAAATGTTCCCTAAGCTAAAGCCCGAGTTGAGATTGATTATCGGCGCTTATATGTCAATGTTTATTACTACTTTGGGAATAAACACCATAGGCCTGGCTGTTTTATTTAACAACCCGTCGATGACTCTCCTGCAAAACTATTGGGCGCAGTTATTATACGGCACGCCTCTTCCTAGAATAGCTTATCAGCCCATAATAATAACGGCCAACTTGGCTATAACCGTTGGATTATATTATGTCTTAAATAAATATTTGGCTAGATACTTGGGAATCAGTCAAGAAAAAGCCCCTAAGATTGTGTAGGGGCTTTGCTTTCTAATCTTTGAAGAAGTTTTAAAAAGCTGTTTTTAGTCGCCTCGTCTAAGTCCAGCCGAAGCGCCCTGTGACATAAATTAATCGCCTCTTGGAGATTGTCTTCGGATTCCAACGCAATCAAGACCTTTAAAAACACGCCCGAATTCTTTTGGGCTTTTTGTATTTTTTCATAACATAAATCTTTGCAGATTTTGCGGGCGATAGGATTGTTTTTGAGCGAATAAAACAGCTTTATTTGCCTGTCTTCCACATAAGAGTAGTCTTTTGGCTCGAAATAATTGAACTTGGCAAACTCAAGCATCTTAAACATCAAGCCCACGCTCAGCTTATGCTTATACAGCGGGCACAGCCTTACAAAATCAATAAAAAACGCTCGGTTGTCTTGTTTGTTGATGTATAAGTTAATATCGGACTTAGGTTTGCCGGGTTCGTAAACAAACCACCAGACAAACTCCCGCTGCTGGTTTTTGGTCAAGGTCTTAAAAAATATATCAAAATCCGAGTCTTTTATGCTTAAAAAATAATAATTAGCGTCCAAGATTTTTACCTGTTATTGATTTTTTATAAAGCAAAACGGTCTAATAATATCTATATTGCGAAGGCAATAAAAAAAAGAACGAAAAATTCGTTCTTTTTTTGAGATTTTTATTTTTGGCTGTTTTTTAGTTCATCATTCCAAGCATATTGCCGAATTTGTCTTTAGCTTGGGTTACTTCTTGTTCGGGAGCGTCTTTTGTGGGATAATATCCGCGCGATTGCATTTGATTAAATATTCCAAATTGGTCGTTCGCGGTGTCTTCCATATTTTGGCATACGACATCTCTAAGTTTAGGGCACGACGCCTCCACCAAGTAGCTGCCGTAAGCTTTTACGATATCTTTTTCTAACACCAATAAATCTTGGAGCATATCTTTTTCCTTAAATGTGCTCATAGTCTTTCCTCCTGTTTAGTTATGGCTGGATAAATAGTCGTTTAGGCGGGTAAACCTGTTTTTGTGGTTTTCGGCCAAAACGTCGCATTGGTCTTTTAGCGCTTGGTCTTTAAACTTGGTCTTGTATTCGGTCGCCTTTTTATAGGCAAGGTCCTCAAGCAGCATCATTTCGCTTAAAACTTCCAGGTCCTTGGATGTAAGTTTTTTACCCATATTTATACCTCCTTATATTTACGGTTTTAGTATAAGTATTTTAGATAAATATTATTCTTTCATAAACGCCAATACCTCGCCGCAAAATTTTAGGTTTGCCCAAGCGATTTTTATATGGTATTATTTAAATGATAATTATGTCTATAATCACCGATATAACCGTTCAAAAAAGAAACAAGTCGCGCGTCAATATTTATTTAGACGGCGAATTCGCCTGCGGGATGGAGGCGATAGTCGCGCTGGAAAACAGGCTCAAGGTAGGCTCGGAAATCACGCTGGAGCGACTGCAAGAGCTGTCCAAAGAAAGCGACATAGAAAGCGCTTTCGCTAAAGCTATCAAGCTTTTGTCCAAGATGTTAAAGACCAAACACGAGATAAAAAACTACCTGCTGGACAAAGGCTATACCGAGGAAGTAATAAACCTCGTAATTGACAAGCTCAAAAGCTATAATTACATAAACGACAAGGAATACGCGCTCGCTTATATCAATGACAAAAAAAGCTCAAGTGGAAAAAAGAAAATTTACGCCGAATTAAGACAAAGAGGGATAGGCGAATATATTTTGGACGAGGCGTTAAAGACTATTACCAAAGAAGAAGAAACCCAGACTATAAGAAAGCTGGCCGAAAAATATATAAAAGGCAAAACGCTTGATATTAAGCTTAAGAAAAATTTAGCAAATTATTTATACTCGCGCGGGTTTGAGTGGGAAGATTATATAAACATCATCAACGAGTTGTTCGGGGAACAAGATGACGAGCAAGGTTTTTAAGATATTATACGATAATTTAGGCGAGTTTGTCTCAGGCGAATATATAGGCTGCACATTGGGAGTAAGCCGCGCGGCGGTCTCAAAGTCCATAGCGGATTTAAAAAACAAAGGTCTGGAAATAATAAGCGTATCCAAAAACGGGCATAAGTTGATAAACTTAAACGACTGCTTAGACGAGGACATAGTATCCGCCTTAACGGGCAAAAGGACAATGTTTTTCGAGGACTGCGGCTCTACCAATCTTGAGGCGAGAAAGGGCGCGGAAAACGGATACGAATTGGTGGTCGCGGCCAAGCAGACCAAAGGCCGAGGCAGAAGGCAAAGAGAGTTTGTCTCCGATTTAGGCGGGGTTTATATGTCTTATATCATAAAACCCTCTTTTTCTCCCCGACAATCTATGCTTATAAACCTGGCGGCGGGGCTTGCCGTTTTCGACGCGTTAAAGGATTTAGGCTTTGAGCCTTATTTAAAATACCCAAACGACATTTACATCGACGCCAAAAAGGTTTGCGGAATTTTAACCGAGACCTTGGCGGACGCGGACGCTTTGCAATGGGCGATTGTGGGAATAGGCATTAATGTCAACAACCAATTGCCCTCTGATTTAGCCGATAAAGCGTCGTCTTTATCCAAACTCTCCGGGCGGAAGTTTGACAGGGCGAAAATTATAAAGGATGTTATAAATTATCTGGACTATTATTTAACGCAAGATATTGTAATGCATTATACTAAGAAATGTGCTATGATAGGAAGCGAGATTACCATTATCGACGACCAAGCAAGCTTTAAGGCAAAGGCGGTCGGATTAAATTCGGACGGACTGCTGATTATAAACCGCCAGGGCAAGGACGAGTTGGCCGTTGGCGGCGAGGTCAGCGTTAATATCAAATAAAAAAGGCGGTTGGCTTATGGAAAATGTTTTGATTGGTCATTGCAATAACGATTATACAGGCGTAAGCGTGGTTATCTTTCCCCAAGGCGCCGTAGCGGGCGTGGACGTGCGTGGCAGCGCGCCCGGCACTAGGGAGACAGATTTGTTAAGGTGCGGCAATACTGTCAAAAAAATTAACGCCGTAATGCTGGCGGGCGGCAGCGCCTTCGGCTTGGACGCGGCCAGCGGAGTTATGAGATATTTGCACGAAAAGGGCTGGGGTTTTAACACCGGCAAGCATATAGTGCCCATAGTCAGCGCGGCTATATTATATGACTTGCACGACGGCAAACTTCACTATCCCGACAGCGAGATGGGTTACACCGCTTGCAAAAACGCTAAGGAAGACAACTATCAATGCGGCCGCATAGGCGCGGGCAAGGGCGCGACCGTGGGCAAGGTTTTGGGCTTGTTTTCCTCTAGCTGGGGCGGAGTAGGTTTCGCCAGCGTAAAAATCGGTCAGGCGGAAGTATGCGCTCTGGTGGCGGTTAACGCGTTCGGCGATATATTCGACTGCCACAACGGCAGGATTTTGGCGGGAGCCAAATTAAGCCTTGGCGAATTTTTGGACACGACCAATTATATCTTAAACAACGACCTAAGCGCTTATCAAAGCCAAATTGGAACAAACACGACCATAGGCGTAGTCTACACCGACGCCGCTTTGGATAAAGAACAGGTTAACAAAATGGCAAGCGTAGCCCACGACGGCTTGGCGCTCGCGATAAGGCCTGTGCACACAATGTTGGATGGCGACACTATGTTCGCCGCAAGCGTAGGCGATAAAAAAGCCGAGTTTAACAGCCTGCTTGTAGGCGCGACCGAGGCGGTAAGGCTAGCCGTTATCAACGCCGTAAAACCTCAGATAAAATGATAGGAATAGATATTATAGAGATAGACCGAATAAAGACCGCTCTAAAGCGCACAAAGTCTTTTTATCAAAAGGCGTTTACCCAATACGAGCGGGAGTATTACGAAAAAAACGGCCAAAAAATCCAAACCTTGGCGGGCTTTTTTTGCGCTAAAGAGGCGGCGGTCAAAGCGTTAAATACGGGCTTTAACGGTATAAGCCTTCAGGATTTGGAAGTCAGGCATACCGAATCGGGAAGCCCGTATCTAGTTTTTTTGGGCAAAGCCAAAGAGCTTTTAGGAGACCGCGCCGCCGAGATTAGCATCTCACATAGCAAAAACTACGCTGTGGCTGTGTGCCTGATTAGATAGGGGTTTATAAATGTATTTATACTCGTCCGAGCAGATGAACCATATAGACCGCTATAACGAGGAAGTCCTAAAAACGGACGTCGTTACCCTTATGGGCAGAGCGGGCAAAGCCTTGGCAAAAGCGGCGCGAAAGCTGAATAAGAAAAAGACGGCTATTGTTTGCGGAACAGGCAACAACGGCGGCGACGGGCTTGCCTGCGCGCTTTTTTTGGCGGGCTACGGCCAAGTAGATGTTTTTTTAACGGGCGAGGTAAAAAGCCAAGCGGCTAAGCATTATTTGGAAAAGTTGCAAACCACGCAGGTCAAAATATATAAAGATTTCAAAAACGATTTTTCAAACTACGACCTTATAATTGACGCGATATTTGGAACGGGTTTAAAAAAGGAAGTCACAGGAGTCTATAAAGACATAATCCAATCTATAAACTCTAGCGGGGCGTTTGTCTTGAGCGCGGATATTCCCAGCGGGCTTAATTCCGACAACGGATTGGCGGAAGGCGTTTGCGTCCAAGCGAATATGACGGTAACCTTTGTGGGGTATAAACTAGGGCATTTTTTAAACCAAGGCCCGGATATTTGCGGAGAGATTATCCTAGACGACATAGGAGCTGTCATACCCGAAGGGGATTATGTCTATGTTCCCGAAAAAGTGATACTGCCCAAGCGCAAAAAAAGTTCTCACAAGGGCGACTACGCGAACATCAAGATAATAGCGGGCAGCGAAACGATGTGCGGCGCGGCGTTTTTGGGTTTGAGCGCGGCTGAGGCGGCATTAATTAGCGGCGCCGGCTTAGTTACTTTAGCCATTCCTTCATCCATAAAATGCGCCTATATGCCCAGAGTGGCCGAGAGTATGCTGTATTATCTGTCGGACTCGGACGGCAGAGTGGCGTTTAAACGAGAAGAGATAGACGGCTTGCTCCAAAAAGCCGATGTCTTGATAATAGGTATGGGGCTTGGAAAAAGCGAGGAAGTCGGCAAGATTATAGATTATGTCCTAAGAAATTATTCTCTTACCGCAATAATCGATGCTGACGGAATCAACAGCCTTAACCTAGAAAGCCTAAAGAACACCAACTGCCGAGTAATCCTTACCCCGCATATAGGCGAGTTCGCTAGACTAATTAATGCCGATATCCAAAAAGTAAAGCGCAATCCTATTGAGCTGGCAAGAAACTTTTCTAAAGAGTATGGGGTAATAACCGTTTTAAAAAGCAACGCCACAATAATAACCGACGGGGATAAGGTCTTGGCAAACATTACGGGAACGCCAGCTCAGGCAAAAGGCGGCAGCGGCGACTGTCTGGCGGGATGTATAGGCGCGCTGCAGGCGGTATTGCCCCCTTTGGAGGCAAGTTACGCCGCTTGCTATATCTGCGGGCGCGCGGCAATGCAAGCCGAGAGCCAAAAAAGCTCTTACAGCGTCCTAGCGAGCGACGTTATCGCCAATATTCCTTATGTAATAAAAGAATTAATAGAAAAATAAAATTATTTAGCTTTCGCTTTTAGCGTTTCAATAGTGTCCGTGCTAGTGCGGTTTATGGGTTTCCAATTCTTTACCTTAAACAAAGCTCTGTAAACAATTATCACATACGACGCCATATTTATAGGGAAGGTAAAGGCGTATAATATCTTTTTATAATTAGGCGCGATAATTCTCTTCCATTCTAATATTGTAACCACCAGCGCGATAAAGAACAATATACCGTAAAAGACAGCCAAAATAACCGCCAATTTAATAAGTATATAGCTTAGCGAAACTTCGGGCGAAATAATAGCGATAATTATTTGGGCGATGGACGAGCCTATGCCCCAAGTAAAGGTGATAATGGGAATAGGCAGCAGCATGAAGTTTAGGTCGTGCGCGGACAGTTTGCCCGTCTTAAAAAAGGTCTTTATATATTTCCAGGTAAACAAAGTCATACATTTATAATTGCCTCTAACCCATCTCACCCTTTGGTTGAACATATTCTTTAGGCTAGAAGGCTGCTCGTCATAAAAGATAGCGTCGTAGCATTGGACGATTTTATGTCCGCCAAGCACCTTGGCGTGAGAAAACTCCAAGTCCTCTGTCAAGGTCTTGTAAGGCCAGCCGCCTTCTTCTTTTAGCAATTGGTAGTCCACATAAAAGCCTGTTCCGCTGATGTGGGTGGAAGAGTTTAGCTTGGTGCGGGCGCGGTGCTCTAGTCTTGACTGCTCTAGATAAATCATACCGCTGCCGGCGGCTATCCAGTTTTCGCCGTAATTTTTAGGCGAACGATATCCCGTGATAATCTTATAGCCTTCGGCTACCGCGTCGTTCATTTTGGAGATAAAATCCTCGGTTAATAAGTTGTCCGCGTCAAAAAAGAAAAAGCCTTTGTAATCTCTGTCTTTATAGTCCTCGAATATTCTATTAAGCGCGTAATCCAGGGCGTAACCCTTGCCTTTTTTTACATTGTCAAATCTTTCGTAAACTATCGCCGAGGCTTCTTTTGCGACCTGGGCGGTGTTGTCGGTGCAGTTGTCCGCCACCACAAAGATGTCTATAAGCTCGGAAGGGTAGTTTTGCTTTTTTATGCTATCGATTAATTGGGCGATCACTTTTTGCTCGTTTCTTGCGGGGATAATAACGCCGTATCTATAAAGCTTGTCCGCTTTTTTATATTTCTTGGGCGGCAAAAACACCGAAACAAAAAAATATAAAAACAAATGTGAGCTTAAAATCAATAATACTATCGTCATCACAATAGAGATATTATCAATAACCCTTATCGCCTCAATCATTTTCTTTCCTCAATATATCTGTATTTTTGTCCGCGATGTTCTTTTGAGCGATTATTAATAATAAGATCGTAGTTATCGCTAAATAATATACTACCAAAGAAACGTCAATTAATCCATAAATTTCTATAGACAATATCGAGCCTATTATCGCTATTCCAAAAGAGCTTTTGAGATTTTTAAACAGTATTTTATATTTATGATAATAAAAATACGCGAAAGCTAAAACGCCCACTAAGCCTAAGTTTGCCATTATCTGCAGCGGAGTGCTGTGGAACATATACATAAAACTTTTTGTTTTGTCAGTCCTATAAAAATACCCCGTGCCGAAGATATAATGTTTTTTAAACAGATTCCACGCTTCTTGGTATAGCTCGACTCTGCCGGTGTCGTCTAGGCCTTTGGCGAACATCTTGGAAAACAATTCGTATAATTCGCTTCTAAACACTATAATCAAGGTTATCACGGCGGATACAAAAATAGCGGCTACCGTAATAAGCGTATATCTTTTAAAACCCTTTGATTTAACCGCCAAATAAATAAAATAAAACAATAATATAGGCGTGGAAGCGATTATGCATCCGCGCGATTCGGTAATCCATATTGCCCCGTAAACTAAAAAAGCCCCTAGCAAGAAAAAAGCGCCGTAGCGGTATTGAGTGGAAATATATAGAAAAAAGGGCACGGTCAGCATAAGCGCGGTGGCCATAGTGTTGGTATTGCCCCAGCCTACGCGCAGGGTTTTATATTTTATCGCCTCCAAAACATTATCCGCTCGCGCGAAATATGTTATCATTTCAGCGATTAACAAAGCCGCAAGACAGCAAAATGTTAAAGATATATATTTTTTGTAATCTATATCCTCGGTCGAAACCGTATTGTTTAAAAACAAATAACCGCCGCCAAAGGACGCGGTCAACATCAATATAAACAGCGTGTCTTTTATATATTTTACAAACCCATAGGTTATAGTGGTGTAAATAATGCCTCCGACCGCGGCGGCGAAAAAGGTGGCCATAATGGGATAAAACAGACCGCCTTTATTGAGTTTTACTTTATAAACTATGATATTGTACAAAACAGCCAAAACACATAGCCCTAAATTTACGCCCGCCCAATAATACGCCTCTTTAAAGTCGGGAAAGATATAAAAGATTAATATTAGGATAGGAAAAACATAAATAGAGTTTCTTTGAGTTACCATCAATAGCGCGAACAGCGCGGTCGCTATCCATAACCCTAAAAACACAAGCGAATATGCCCAAGAAATATAGCATATAAGGGCTATAAAGATAGGATAAAACACGCTTGAGGCGAATTTTCGTATTGCTATGGAAAACTGTGTATCGGGTATGTCGTATAGTTTCATTTAAATATCCTAATCTTTTTTAAATTATAACATAATGAATATAAAAAACCAGCATTATTTTTGACCATAAGGGCTAAAATCATAACCAATTTCAAAAACTATTCTTTTATCAAAATTATTTGGCTTGACAATTATCAATAAATAACCGTTTTTTTTCATAATTTTTTAAGATTATGTGTTGAAATAATTATATTGAGTTGATATAATTAATTTGTTATTTTTCTAAACTTACTTCATCGAGGATGCTATTTTGGAACTCTCTCTAAAAGATTATTTTTTAATAATCATCAAAAAGTGGAAAATTATATTGGCTTTTGTCCTTGCCGGCATTTTGATAATGTTCTTTTATTCGTATTTTTTAATAGACGATAAATATGAAATAAAAACCTCCTCCGATTTAATCAAACAGATAGAAGCGCTAGACGAAGGCTCTTATGCCGACAACAGTATGATTAATAAAGAAGAGCAGGCCTTTACCAAACTCATATCTAAATTTAAAACGCACATAACAATCGCGGATTATATGTTTGACGAGATTTGGAAGCAGGATTTGGAGGAGTTATTTACTGCTTATAGTTCCATAAAATCCGAAAAAAGCGCAGATATTATATTTGACACCGAATTTAAAACCGTAGGCGAATGGGCAAAAAGCCTAGGCTATACCAAAAAGAGCCTAAAGAGGGAAGTAAATATTACTTTTTCAAAAGACGATCCAGGCTTTTTCGTTATATCGGTTATAGTGAAAGATCCCCAGTTCGGCGTCACATTGCTTGCGGCTTATAACCTAGTCGCGATGCGCAAAGTTTCCACTATGAGCGAGGCCGCCTCAAGCAACATAATAGTCAAAGCCGAATTTAAGGTTTACGACCATCCTAGAATCCCCGAAGAAAAAGACGTAATAAGGCCCAATATACCGCTGAATATGCTGTTAGGCGCGCTGGTAGGCTTGATTTTGGCGGTCAGCGTGATATTGGTTATTAACTATTACGATGTCAAGATAAAAGACGAAGAGGACATTAGAGAGAAATTTGATGTGCCCGTTATCGCCACCATTCCCGATGTTTCCGAATTAAAAAAGGTAAATAAAGATGTTTAAACAGAAAAAAAAGAATCTCGACAAAAAGAATAACTATACATTAATTACGGACAAAGACGTTAATTTTTCGTTCGCCGAGGCGTTTAGAGTTTTCGCGGTCAACCTAAGGTTTACTTTCGCTCAAAAAGCTTCCAGAACGGTGTTGATTACAGGCGTCAGCGAAAATATGGGCAAGACCTTAATCAGCGCGAACTTGGCTATCGCTATGGCGCAAAGCGGCTTTAAGGTGCTTTTAATTGACTGCGACATAAGAAAGCCTTGCGTTCATAAATTGTTTAAAGACGAAAACACCATCGGGCTTACCCACGTTCTTTGCGAGGACGTAAAACCCGAAGACGCGATTAAGAAAACCAAAATAGACAACCTATCTTATTTGCCCGCGGGGCTAAAATCGCCAAATCCCGTAAAACTTTTGCTAAGCTCCGAGATGAGCACACTATTAAACAACCTATGCAGGGAATATGATTGGATAATTATAGACACGCCGCCCGTAGGCGTAGTCAGCGACGCGTTGATATTATCCAACAACTGCGACGGCGTGGTATTGGTAGTGGAAGAAGGCGCTTCGGACTATAGACAGGTCTCAAAAGCTATAGAGGAAATTAAATACGTAAACGGCAACCTTTTGGGGGTTGTGTTAAATAAATCCAAAAAATTTAATAAACGTTATTATTATTCTTATTCTTACGGCGAAAATCACAATTAATTGATTATTTTTTGCCGCTCATAACATAATTAATATTAACGCAATCAAAAGAAAAACAAGGATTTTTGATGAACATTTGGGAAGCGATATTGCTGGGTGTGGTGCAGGGTTTAACCGAGTTTTTGCCGGTATCCTCTAGCGGTCATTTGGTATTGTTTCAGAATATATTAGGCGTCCAAGGCGAACTGTTGTTTTTTGACGTAATGCTCCACATAGGCACGTTGGTCGCCGTTTTTACTATTTTCTTTAAAGATATATTGGATTTATTCAAACCGCCTTTTAAGACGATGGGGCTGTTGATTTTAGCCACTTTGCCCGCCGGTCTTGTTATGCTTTTATTGTCCGACCAAATAGAGGCTTTGTTTGAAGGGCGGTTTTTGTGGATAGGCTTTTTAATCACCGCGATAATGCTTTTGGTTACCGAGTATGTCGGACGCAAATACCCTAAGGACAGGCCTTTGGACTTAAAGGTAAGCCTGTTTATGGGCTTTGCGCAAGCCGTGGCGGTCGTGCCCGGAATTTCTAGAAGCGGGGCGACGATAAGCGGCGGGGTTTACGCAGGAGCGAAAAGACAAACGGTAGCCAAATTTTCTTTTTTAATGAGCGTTCCCGTGATTTTAGGCTCGGGATTAGTCGAGGTCATCAAAGTCCAGGATTGGAACGCCGTCGCTATCCCTTGTGTTCTTGCGGGAATGTTAGCGGCTGCGTTGAGCGGTTTTTTGGCGATTAAGCTGATGCTTAAATTAATCCAAAAGTGCGATTACAAATGGTTTTCTTTATATTTAATCGTTTTGGCGGCAATAACCTGCCTAAACGAATACGCGCTGTTTTGGTGGTAAAAAAAGCCCATAAAAAGGAAAATCGGCATATAATTTTATATAAGCAAAAATAACCTTAAGGTGGAACAATGAGTCAGTATTTTGGAACGGATGGAATTAGGGGTATTCCAAACAAAGATTTGACGGTGGAATTATCCACAAAAGTGGGCAACGCTTTGACGCTGTTAAAGAAGTCGCCCTTGGTGATAATAGGCACGGACACAAGAGTGTCCAAAGATATGCTAAAGACCGCGGTGAGCGCGGGAATTTTGGCGGGCGGCGGAAACGTAATAGACCTCGGGATTTTGACCACCCCGGCGGTTTCTTATATGACCACATATTACAAAGCGGATTTTGGCGTGGTAATAAGCGCCTCGCATAACCCCGCCGAATATAACGGAATAAAAATCTTTGACAGCACGGGCGCGAAACTTGGCGAAGCCGAGAGAGATTTTATAGAAGAGTGCATAGAAAAAAATAAATTTCATAACTCAAAAACTTTCGGGACATTAAAACACGATTTAGCGTCCCACGACGAATACATAAAATTCTTAATGGACACGGTAGAAACGGATTTTAAAGGTTTGAAAATCGTTTTAGACTGCAGCAACGGAGCGGCATTCGAAGTCGCGCCTAAAATTTTTGAAAAGTTAGGCGCCGAAGTATACAGCTATAACTGCAACAGCGCAGGCCACGATATCAATGTAGACTGCGGCGCTTTGTGCGAGAAGTTTATCATCGACAAAACTATGGAACACCAGGCGGATATAGGCTTTGCCTTTGACGGCGACGCCGACAGGGTTATAGCCGCCACCAAAGAGGGCAAACTCATAGACGGAGACCTTACGATTTACATATTGGCAAAATACCTGCGCCAAAACAACAAATTAAACAACAATATGGTAGTGGGCACGCACCACACCAATATGGGTATGGAGTTGGCCCTAGAGAAATTAGGAATAAAGCTGGTCAGAGCGGACGTGGGCGACCATTTTGTGGCGAGCGAAATGCAAAAGCGCGGCTTGGTGCTGGGCGGCGAGCAGTCGGGACATATAATCCTGCAAAATTTCGCGCCCACAGGCGACGGTATTTTAGCCGCCTTGCAGCTTGTAAACGTCCTAAAAAAGACGGGAAAAACGGTTCAGGAGCTAGCCGATTATGAAATCTTCCCTCAAGTCAACATAAACATCAAGACCGAGCTAAAAAACGAGATTCTAAAGGATGAGGGCTTACAAGACGAAATAAAAAGAATAGGCTCTGTTTTGGCCGGCAAAGGCAGATTGCTGATAAGAGCTTCGGGAACCGAGCCTAAAATAAGAATAATGGTCGAGTGTCTTGAGAAGGACTTTGCCGAAAAAATAGCCCAGGATCTAGCCAAAAAGGTAAAAGAAGTAAAAGCCAAGCTGGAAAATTAATTTTTAATAAATTCCTCGCGCTTGTTTGGATTCACAAATAGCGTCTTTTGTTGAGTGTAAATCACCCTGCCCAAAGCCGATTTGGGCGATTTTTTTATGTTTTTAATTAAAGTGTAATCCACAGGCACGTTTTGGGACATATGCGCTTTGGAGTAAAAAGCTGCTATTTCGGCGGCTTTTACCAAAACCTCGTCCGGGACGGAACGCTTATTGCTCGCTATGACGGTATGCGAGCCGTGAATGTCTTTTGCGTGCAGCCAAATATCATCGGGCTTGGATTCTCTAACCAGTCTTTCGTTTTGCAAATTGTTTTTGCCCACCCTTATCAAAAACCCGTCTATCTCGTATTCGCGATATTTGCTCGCGGGCGCTTTTGTCTGTTTGGGCGCGTCCTTTATAAGCCCGCTCTGCCTCATCTCCATTTCTATTTCTTTTAAATCTTCTATGTCCTGACACTGCCTTAAGCTTTCCAATATTGTGTCGAGATAGTCAATAAATTCGTTTTGCTCGTCGATTTGTTCTTGCGCCACTTGAGCGCCCTTTTTCTCTTTGTTATATTTTTTAAAATACTTTTGGGCGTTGTCTTGGGCGTTTAACTGGATATCCAATGGCACGGTTATATAAGTATCGTCGTAGTAATTATATAACTCTACTTTATCCGTTTTGGTCTTTATGTTGTGCAGGTTGCTCAAAATAAGCTCGCCGTAAATCTTATACTCGTCCGCCTTGGCGGCTTCTCTGAGCTTGACTTCGGCGGCAAAACGCTTTTTTTCAGCCTTGGACTGCAGGCTTTTTAAGGTTTGACGCAGCTCGTTATACTTAACCTTAAACGCGCTGACGCTCGTCTTATAGCTCATACAATATTCAATCGCCGTATTTATGCTGTCAAAGCCTATAGTCTTTAGCCCAAAATCAAACGGCGCTAGATAAAAGTCGTCCGGCGCGCCGTCTTTTAGGGTGACGACGGGGGAAATATCGTTTTTATAGATTTTTTGGGAATACTCAAAAAATCTGTTATACGCTATTTCTTTGGTCTCTTGGTCAATGCGAGTGATATCTTGAACTAGATGATATGCCACCGAAGGAGCGACGCCTTTTAAAAAGCCCATAATATAACTATCCAATTCACCGCCCTCAAACCCGTCTAAATACCTTAAAAACTCGTCTTTGTCGTCTATGGTAATTTTGCCCGGCGTTTCGGGATAGGTATAAGGGACATTGGGCAGCAAAACTCGTTTATGCTCTGTCCCCGAGCTTAGGTCGGGGTGTATGTGTTTAACGCAATCGGTGATTATTCCTTTATCGTTTACGGCTATTATGTTGCTGTATTTGCCCATTATCTCGGCTATGATTTTAAAGTTGACGGTGTCTCTTAGCTCGTTTAAAACGCTGAAGTTTAACTCCAATATTCTCTCATACGGCGGTTGGGCAATGCTTGTCAGCCTTGCCCCGTTTAGGTATTTTCTTAGGTGCATACAAAACGCGGGGGCGTTGAGCGGGTTGTCAAAGTTTTGGTTGGTCAGGTGTATCCGCGCGTAGTTGTCTAAAGCTATCAACAGCTTTTGCTTGCCCGCCTTGCCGTGAAAATATAAGACCAAAAGATTGGACGCGGGCATATATATTTTTTCCAATCTAGAGTCTATCAAAGCGTTTTCCAGCTCGTTTTTTACCGCGGTTAAAGTCAAAGCGTCAAAGGGCATTAAATTACCTCAAAACTTTAGCGTTTAATAGAAATCAATAATATAATAATACACCAAAACTTTATTTTCAAACAGCGAAAAATTTGTTTTTTTATGTGACAAATACTCATTTAGAAAGCGCGGTTGCATTTGACAAACATTACCTGTTTGGGTATAATAACTTGACAATATTTATAAACCAGAATAGGAGAACTTTCGTAATGCAATACACAGTAGAGAGAGCTGAAAAAGAAGTTAAGCTGAACATAAAAATCGACAAAAAAGAATGGGATGAAGCCGTAGAACATACTTATCAAAAAAATAAACATAAATATTCTTTGCCCGGCTTTAGAAAGGGCAAAGCGCCCCGCAAAGCTTTGGAAGCTGTATACGGACCTTCGTTATTCTTTGAGGATTCTTTTAACGAGATTTTCGCCAAATCTTACAGCGAGATATTGGTCAAAGAACGCGATATCGAGCCTATCGACAGGCCGAGCGTAAGCATAGAGGATATGGCGGAAGACGGAAGCATGACCGTAACCGCTACCGTCTTGGTTAAACCCCCGATAAAATTAGGACAATACAAAGGCTTAAAAGTCGAGACGGAAAAAGTAGTGGTAACCGACGAGGATGTAGACCACGAATTATACCATTTAAGAGAAAAGGCCGCAAGAAAAGTTCCCGTAACCGACCGCGAAGTCCAAAACGGCGATATCGTTGTGATAGACTTCTCCGGCTCGGTAGACGGCAAGAAGTTTGACGGCGGCACAGCCCAAAACTACGAACTTACCGTAGGCAGCCATACTTTTATAGAGGGCTTTGAAGAACAAATCATAGGAATGAAAATCGGCGAAACTAAAGATATCAACGTCAAATTCCCCGACAATTACGGCGCGGAGCATCTAAAAGGCAAAGACGCTGTGTTTGAAATAAAACTGCACAATATCTTTGTAAAAGAATTGCCCGAGGCCGACGACAAATTCGCGAAAGACACAAGCCAATACGAAACATTGGAAGAATACAAAGCGTCTATTAAGGATAGACTCCTTCAAGCGCGCCAAAGACAGGCGGACATAGAAAAAGAAAACAAGCTTGTTGAGATGATTACCGAAGCCACCGAAGTGGAAATCCCCGAGGTAATGATTAGAGAAGAGCTTGATCGTATGCTGGACGACTTGAAGTTTAGGCTGTCTTACCAAGGCTTGACGCTTGAGCAATATTTTAAATACACCAATACGGACGAGGCTCAATTTAGAGAGAGCAGAAAAGCCGAAGCGGAAAAAACGGTTAAGATGCGCTGGACAATAGAAGAGATTATTAAGAAAGAAAACTTAGGCGCTACCGAAGAAGAGCTCAAGGCTAAATTCTCCGAATACGCCGAAAGAGCCAAAAAGACGGTGGACGAATATATGTCCAATATGAGCGAACAGCAATACAACTACACCTATAACGACATCACAATGAAGAAGTTCCAAAACTTCTTAAAAGAAAACAACGAGTTTGTCGAAATTGAACCTAAAGAACGCAAAACTCACTGCGACCATTGCGAATAATGAGTTTATTTTCTAGAATAAATGGGAAAAAACAGTTATAAAATATAAGAGGTAGAAATATGTATAAAGATTTCAAAGTCAACAACAGTTTAGTGCCTATCGTCATTGAGCAGACGGAAAGAGGCGAGCGATCTTTTGACATATATTCTCGACTTCTTGAAGACCGCATAGTTTTCCTAAACGGCGAAATTAACGACGTAACCGCTAACTTAGTTATCGCGCAATTGATTTACCTAGAAGGCAAGAATATCGATAAAGACATTTGCTTGTATATCAACAGCCCCGGCGGCAGCATATCTGCCGGTATGGCTATCTTTGACACAATGAATTATATCAAGCCCGACGTAAGCACCATTTGCGTAGGAATGGCGGCGTCTATGGCGGCGTTCTTGCTGGCGGCAGGAGCTAAGGGCAAGAGATTCGCTTTGCCCAACAGCGAGATAATGATTCATCAACCTTTGGGCGGCACCCAAGGACAAGCCAGCGACATAGCTATACAAGCGGAACATATCCTAAAAATCAAGCAAAAAATGATTAGGCTTATGTCCGAGATGACCGGACAACCGCCCGCCAAAATCGAGAGAGATATAGACAGAGACTTCTATATGTCTCCCGAAGAGGCGTTAAAATACGGAATTATCGATAAGATTTTTGTAAAAAGGAGCTGACTTTGACGGAAAAAGATTTTAGATGTTCGTTTTGCGGCAAGCATCAGAGCGAGGTTTCCCGTTTGGTCGTAGGCCCAAGCGGCGTGTTTATCTGCGAAAGCTGCATAAATGAATGTCTTGCTATAATAAAAAAAGACAACAAACCCCAACCCATAATAAGAGATTTGCCCAAACCCGAGCAAATCAAGGCCGAGCTTGACAATTATATAGTCGGACAAGAAGACGCCAAAAAGGTCTTGTCCGTAGCGGTATATAACCACTATAAGAGAATTAATTACAACATAACTAATTCGTTTAACTCTAAAGCCCAAGACTCAGTAGAAATCGAAAAAAGCAATATTTTATTGTTAGGGCCTACGGGATGCGGCAAGACTTTATTGGCTAAGACCTTGGCGCATATTTTGGACGTGCCTTTCGCCGTAGCCGACGCCACCACTTTGACCGAGGCGGGCTATGTAGGCGAAGACGTCGAGAATATTTTGCTTAAGCTCATTATTAACGCCGATTACGACATTAAGCGCGCCGAGCGCGGCATAGTGTATATCGACGAGATAGATAAGATAGCTAGAAAGTCCGAAAACGTAAGCATAACAAGGGACGTAAGCGGCGAAGGCGTTCAACAGGCGTTGCTGAAAATTATCGAAGGCACTATAGCCAACGTGCCCCCGCAAGGCGGCAGAAAGCACCCGCACCAAGAGTTTATGCAGATAGACACCACCAACATATTGTTTATAATGGGCGGAGCTTTTGTGGGGCTTGATAAGATAATCAACAAGAGAAGCAACCAAGCAAGCCTAGGCTTTACGGGCAATGTTTTAAGCCCTAAGGACGTTCAAATCTCCGAAATCCTAAAAGAGGCCCAGCCCGAGGACTTGATTAAGTTTGGCATGATACCCGAGTTTGTGGGCAGAGTTCCTATCGTGGTATCCTTGCACGCGCTGGACGAAAACGCCTTGGTAAAAATCTTGACCGAGCCCAAAAACGCGCTTATCAAGCAATACCAAAAATTATTCGCTATCGATGGAGTGGAATTGGAGTTCGAGCCCAAGGCTATCAACGCTGTGGCTAAAAAGGCTATAAGCCTAAACACCGGCGCGAGAGGCTTAAGGGCGATTTTGGAATCCTGTATGCTGGATATAATGTTTAGAATGCCGTCGGATGAGAACATAAAGAAGGTTATCATCACAGAGGACGTAATTATAAACAAAACCCAGCCTATATTAGAAATGAAAAAAGCAAGTTAAAAAGCGGTTTAAAAAAACCGCTTTTTTTACTTATGGAAAATACGCTTATGGAATACCCTTTAGGCGGGGAAAACCACTACCAAAAACATCTTAAACCGCTCTTTAGCGAACAGCGCGTGGGGGACTTGGGCGGGCATTACTATGCTTTGACCGCCTTTTAATATGTGCTTTTTATCGCCTATTGTGATTTCGGCCTCGCCCTCGATAATAGTAACCAGCGCGTCGCCGGAAGAGGCGTGCGTAGAGATTTCTTCGCCCTTGTCAAACGAGAACAAAGTAACGCTCACGTGTTTGTTTTGAGCTAAAGTCCTGCTTACTACCTGTCCCTCTTGGTATTGCACCAAAGAGCCAAGCTCTAACGCTTTCTCAAACTCAATGTTTTTTAACATTTTCTTTCGTCCTTTTTTTATTCTAATATACTCTATTTTTAGATAGTTTTCAAGACCGATTATTTAGATGCGCTGTTTTAGTCTTGATTTTTTGAAGCTAAAAAACGCCGAGATATCCAAGAGATTAAAGCAAACATTCAAAAAGAATATGGACAAAACGGCCGCGCCCGCGCTGACAAACAGCCTCCAAAAATCAGGCGCGTTTTTTAAAAGCATATTAAGCGAATACGCCAAAGCACCCGATGGTATCAAAAAGGCAAGGTTTAAGCCCAATGTCTTTAAAAAGCCCAACTTCATATTAGTTAGTTTTTTTATGTGGTATATATGCAAGACCACGCTGACGGCGTTGGAAACGCCTAAGCCTATTATCAGCGCGTCTATTCTAAGCCAGGGCGTCAAAAACCAAATGCACACGACCAATATAGCCGTGCCTATATAATAATTAACAAACGACTTAAACTGCAGTCCCATAGAGTTCATCATTGACGAGGTTATATGCTCTATTGTCAAGACTATGATTATTATTGACGATTTGGCTAAAAATTCTCCCGAAAGCTGGTTTTTATAAATAAACAGCCCGATGTCTTGCCCCAACGCCAAAAACATAGGGATAAAAAGAAAAGCGGCGATTATCGAGAAGTTTATGGCGTTTTTCGCGGTATTGCCTAACGCGTCCATTTTCTTGCATTCGTATTCTTCGTTTAGGCGTGGCACAAGCGCCACCGCCAAAGCGCCCGTTAAAGTTATAGGCGCGAACAAAAAGCCCATAGACATACCCACGCTTGAGCCGTAGATTTCCATAGCTTGAGAGTTGTTTAAGCCCGAAGCGATTAATCTATTAGGCACCAACACGGCTATTAAGAAGTTAACCAAGGCAGAGCTTACCCGCATTATGGTTATGGGCGTGGACATTTGAAAGACCTGCTTTAGGTGGCCCAGCGGGGCTAAAGTCTGCCCGCCAAGTTTTCGGTAATAAAAAATCATTATCAAAGAGCTTACTCCGCAGGCAAACGACAGCGACAACGCGGCTAGACTAGCCCTAACAATAGAGTCTTGAGCGAAAATAAACAAAACAATGCAAATTATTATCCTTACGGTCTGCTCGATTAGCTCAATGCACGACACCGCGAAATAGTGTTTTTTGCCCCATACGTTTCCTTTATAAGCGTCGCCAATGGAGGAAAAAACCACCGCGGGCATAAGCATGAGCAAGATATTATAGCTTAGAGGGTTTGTAAAAATAGCCCGCCAAACATTCCCAAAGAATATAACGACAAATACGGCCGCAAGGCCGACTATTAGGTTTATAATAACCGCCGCGCCCACCGCCGAGCCTTGTTTTATATTAAAGTCAAACTGCGAGCGCGCCGTTAGAGATGTTACAGTGATAGGAATTCCGCTGGTTACCGTTACCAAAAAAACGATAAAAACAGAAAAAGCCACCTGATAGACGCCCATCATCTCAGCGCCCAGCATTCTAGAAAGATACCACCTAAAGAAGAAGCCTATAACCTTGGTCGTCACCGAAAAAAGGATTATGGTGAATGTGGTTTTTAATAAGTCCCTTATTATTCAATCTCCTCAGAATAATATTGTTTTAAACATATTTTTGTGCATAATTTTAGATAAGCCGAAAATTGTCGAAAAATGAAAAAAGTCATTAACTTTCGCTATTTGTTTTTTCTGGGCGTATCGTTAGGGGCGCTAATACTAGGAATATGCGAGATGTTCCGTCGAAATTACTTTTTGACCGTGGCAAGCCTAATCGTTTTTTGCGCCGCTTGGTCAGCCATTGTCTTTTGCGACAACAACCGCCCTTACATAATAATAACCTTGGCTTTGTCTGTTCTTTGCGCGGTTTCGACATTTTCGACTTTTTTGTTTTGGAAAGGAGAGGATAAAAAGGGCGAGATAGTTTTTACGCTAACGGACCAAATTATAGAAGAGCAAGACCAAATAACCGTAATAGGCAAGGACATAAAGGTAAACGGCCAAAAAGTAAAAGGCAAGGTTCAGGCGTATATAACCTTGGACAAAAAAAGCTATTTATATAACTTGCGCGCGGGGGACAAGCTTTTGGTTTACGAAGGCGAACTCATTGCCTTAGATTTGGGCGATTCGGGCGGCATAGACCATTATAACTATCACGAGGATATAAGATATATCTTAAAAAGCGCCGAATACGACGTAAGGCGGTATAGCGGCAAGCCTGATTTCGTTTCCGGCATAAGATACAAATTAAAAGAAATTATATACGACAACATCTCGGACAAAGACGCTGCGGGCATAGCCTACGCTATGATAACGGGCAATCGTGATTATATCTCAAGCGATGTATATAACAGCTACAAAACCGCCGGACTAGCCCATATCCTAGCGGTGTCGGGGCTAAACATCAGTTTTTTGATATTTTGCGCCAACCTTCTTTTGTCTAAGATAAAAGGCTTTAGACTGCCCAAGTTAATCTTAATGACCGCGTTTATAGCCTTTTATTGCGCCTTGTGCGGTTTCGCGCCCTCGGTGGTTAGAGCGGGCATAATGGGCATAATAATGGTCTTTTGCGCAACCTTTGGGTTTAGGCTGGATTCCCTAAACAGCCTGGGTTTTTCGGCTGTGATAATGCTTATCTTTAGGCCGCTTTATATTTACAATCTTTCCTTTTTGTTGTCTTTCGCATCGATGTTCAGCATTATATGTCTGTATTCGCCTTTGGAAAAGTTATTCTCCAAAGCATTAAAGGGCAAAATAGGCGGAAAAATTAATCAGCTTACGGCTATGACCGTTTCGGCGAATATCGGCGTATACCCCTTAATGGCGCATTTTTTTAACTCGTTTTCGATTTATTCGCTGGCGGCTAACTTAATTTTATTGCCGCTTATTAATATTATTTTTATCGGGCTGTTTGCCGTGTGCCTTATAGCGATAATATTGCCTTTTATGTCTTTTTTGACAGTCCCTATCGGCTGGGCTTTAGTGTTTACAAACGCTGTTACAGGGCTTATAGGCTCGCTGCCTTACGCCGAGGTTATAATATTCTCTTTAGGCGGGCTTGCGGCCTTGTATTACATAATCGTGTTCATTTTGGGCGGGTATATAAACCTAGGCAAAAAACCAAGGGCTTTGGCTTCATTATTTTTATCGGTCTGCTTGATATTGTCAGCGGTATTAAGCAACATCCCAGTTACTTACGCCCAAGACTTTTTTACCGCGTATAACATTCCGGTAGGCTCGGTAGGGCTTGCCGTCCAAAACGACTCTAAAATAATTATCGGCGAGGTAAACCAATACAACTTTTCAAAAATAAAAAAAGAGTTAATCAAGCAAAAAATCCGAAAACTTGACTGTATCATACTCACCGACACGCCTAAAAACCCTCAAGCGGTCATAAATTTGGCCAAGGATTTTAGTCCGGACAAAATCGCCATTGTAACCGACGATTGGGCGTTGTGCGACGAAATACAAGCGCAGTCCAAGATAAAAGTGACACAGATTTTTGACGAGATAGACTATAATGTTAGCGGCGTAAAAATCTACTCTTACAGCTACAAAAACACTCGCCTTGGCACGCTTATAACCTTAGGAGGCAAAAGGTTTTTGTATCCCTTGGTCTACGATGACAAAAATCTAGAAATTTTAAACGTCTTAAGCGGAGGGTGCGACGTTTTGGTCAGCAGCCGATATATCCAAGGGATAGACTTTTATATGTATTTAATCTTTGATTGCGACGACCAAAGCGCCAATATAATCAAGCTCAGGCAGACGGATAATTATACCTTTTTGCTTTAGTTAATAAATGTTTTATGTTAAAATTAATTGTGAAAAATTTGGATATGCGTTTTTTTATAGGCGTTTTAAAAAAAATTAAAAAAATTTTGACTTTGCCGAAACATTAAAACGCTTTAAGCCCCAAATCTTGTCCGAAATGACAAAATAATTTCAAAAATATATCATAAAATTAAAACAGTCTGTCTGAAAAAGATAAAGGTCAATAAATGAAATATAACGCATTAAGCGCGCACCTGCAATCTAAGCAATACGCCCCTTGTTATATACTTCAAGGCGACGATAGATGGCTGATAAACTCGGCTATTAATATGTTTTGCTCTATCGTAACTAATCCGGCGTTAAACAGCGTGGTCTTTCAAGAAAACGAGCGCGAGGACAGCATCATAAACGCACTAAGGATTTTGCCTTGGGATTCGGATTATAGAGTGGTTGTGGCGGCTGACTTTTCCACGACCAAGCCGGTTTATAATGGCGGCGGCAAAAACACAGGCAAGCCAATTTTAGAATATTTAAAAAATCCCAATCCCAGCTCAATTTTGGTAATGGTTTCGGACGAGAGCGACTTTTTCGCCAAGGCGAAGGCTTACGCGCAAGCGGTAGACTGCTCTAAACTGGAAAATCTGGAATTGGAGAAATTTATCAAAAACCGCTGCCAAGACAAAATAGACAAAACGGCGATAGACACTTTGATAGCTTATTGCTCTAGGGATTTGGCTAGAATAAATACCGAATTGGACAAAATACTATCATATAAACCCGACGAGAGAATAACCCAACAGGACATAATAGATTTAGCGGTAAAGGACGACGAGTATAAGATATACGAATTGACCAATTGCTTGGCGGAAAAGAACCCCGACCAGGCGTTTAAGATTTGGAACAGTCTTTCTTATGAGACTGACGACGTGTATTTGATTAACTCTGTCTATTCGTATTTTAGAAAGCTGTTATACGCCGCGGTCAATAAAAACGAGCCCGAGCTGTATAAAAAACTGGGCGTAAACCAATACGCCTTTAAATACCTAGAAGCCAATTCTAAAAAATTCGGCGCGGTAAAACTAAAAAAAATTTGCGATATGCTTAGCTTAATGGATTTTTATATAAAAAGCGGCAAAATAGATAAAAAAACCGCGGCGAATAAGGTAATAATTAATATTATAAATGTCTAAGGTGAACTATGGAATTTTCAAAAAAAATTAACAACGTCATCGACAAGATACCCATTTGGGCAGGCTTCATAATGCTTGGAGTTGCGATAACCTTTTCTTCCCTTTACGCCTCCCAAGACGCTTTGATGTTGTTTTTTATGATCAGCTGGGGGCGGACAGGCGCTATGTCGGAAACCTTCGGCTGGTGGTTTTATATATTTGGCGGACTGATAAACCTCGCAATTTTTGAGCTTGCGATGCGGATAGTGGTTTATTTTTTAAGGCTTCAAATGCCCATAATAAACAAAAACGCCGCGTATCATTGCACCCGAGTGGTGTTTTCTATAAATTATTTAATATTAGGTTTTTTGCATTTGGTCTACTTCTTCTTCCCGCTCTTGCAGGTATGGGGAGCATTGGCTGACTTTATAATCAGCGCTTTATTCTTATACCTAGACTATTACCTAATATCGCGCAAACAGCTTCCCAACTTTTTGTGGTCTAGAGCCCTAAGAACGGTGGCGACCATATTCTTTTTGTATCACGGCATAAGCGCAGCGCTTGCCGCGTTTGGAGGCGTCCTATGAAAAAAATCTTCGCTTTGGCGTTAACGATAATTTTGATAATGACGCTGTCTTTTTTTGCGCCCCAAAAGATTTACGCCCAAAACTTAGAGGCTATTTCGGACACGCAAGAGTTTATGGACAGGTTTTTGGACGACTGCCCCAATAGGACTAGTTTTTCCGAGGACGAAAAAAGGGCGGCGGAATGGCTCGCTCAAGAGTTTGAATCTTTTGGGCTTCAGACAAAAACCCAAACCTTTGACGCTGTTTTCGATAATAAAAAATTGACTTCGCAAAACGTCATAGCCAAACTGGATTTAGGCAAGTCAAAACAGGTGATAATAAGCGCGCATTACGACAATCTATACGGTTCCAAAGACATAGAGGGCTTTGGCGCGGAAGGCGCCTATAACAACGGTTCCGGCGTAGCGGTAATGCTGAGCTTGGCTAAGCGTTTTAGCGAGTTAAAAGAAGAGGGCAACCTCAATTTGGACTTTAACATAATTTTCTTGGCGCTGGGCGGCGACGAGCCGGGCTTATATGGCGCGTCGTATTATGTTAAAAATATGATGCCCAGGGAAATAAGCGGCACGTTGCTTGCGGTCAACTTAGACTGCGTAGGCGGGGGCGATTATTTGTATCTATACTGCGACGAACTCTCCACCGTCCACGAAAAGTATATAAAGGATATCGCCGACAAAAACAACTTAGACATAAAGCTTCCGCCGGCGAACAAAAAGACCGCGACCGCTTCCACGCCTTTAGTTCCTTATCTGCACTACGGCCTAAACAGCGCAAATATATATTTCTTGTCCGCGGGCATTAACAGCGCAAACTTCTTCTCGCGAAACTGGGACACCAATAACAAAATAGGCATAGTCGAATCCGAGAAAAACAAACCCATAATATACACTGTCGACGACAACCGCGAGACTTTAAGAAGACTTTACGGCGACAGTTTTATTAAGAAAATGAACACGGCGGCTAATATTATCTTTTATGCCTTGACGGACAAGGATTTTGTAAAGACAATGGAGCAAAGCTCAGCCAATAAACCCGATTATAAGTGGCTTGTAAACTCCAGCCTGATGGCTTATATCAAATTCGGACTGATTGTTATAATGATAGCGGCGGTGATTTTGATAGTAAGAAACCTAAACGTCCGTTATCCCGTCCCTGTAATCACAATCAGGCCTACCCCTCCTCCCACGGTCTTTGGCGAGGAATACGAGAACAAAGATAAAGATAAAGACAACGACCAAAAAACCCCGTTTGATGGCTATTGATGGGCGGCAAGAATAAGATAATTTTTTGATTTTTCTTGTTTTAATTTGACATTTTTTCGCGCGCGATAAAAAAGCGTAAAATGTCAAATTTTGTCCTAATTCCAAAAAGTTATAATTTTTATGGTTGTTTTTAGCCTTTTTATATTGTAAATTACATAGCGGACGAGTATAATAATTATAAATTTATCTAGTTATTAAATTATCAATCTTAAGACGGAGTTGGAATTGAAAGTCCAGTTTGATTTTTTGGTTTACTATTACGGCTACATAGCCAAGCTGTTGGAGGCTCAAATCACTTCGATAGAGCTCAATCAGGCCGCGTCCAAAATCATTGAGGGCGACTATGAAAACTACGATAAAGTCTTAGATTTATCGTTTAAAATGAACAAAGATGTTTTGGATATAATGAAATCTAGAAAAATTTTGTCAATGTTTGACAACTTTTACAAAGAATACGTTAGTTAACTATTGATATACGGCGGCGGATAGATGAACTTTTTCGAAAAAATTGCTGAGGCGTTCAAGAATTTTAACGGTTGGGATGCCGTAGAAATAATCGCTTTCGCGTTGATGTTCTACGGCGTGTTTGTGTTTTTAAAAAACGCCAACGCGCAAAAGGTGCTTGTTTACGCGGGAATTTATATAGCCGTTTTATTATTTGTGTTTTATTTTAGAAAAGAAATGCCCGCTTTGACTCTTGTGGCCGAAGTTTTGACTTGGGCGGGAATAGTGGTCTTTGTATTGGCGTTTATGCCCGAAATCAGAAGAAGCCTGATAAGATTAATCACGGCGCGAAAGATGGTCAGTCATTTTACGGTGGACGCCGAGATTTCGGACGAAGAGCTGTATAACGCTATCAACGAAATAATAAAAGCCGCGCAGGCCTTGTCCAAGAGCAACACGGGCGCTTTGATTGTTTTGGTCGCCAACGCCGTCCCCGCGCACATTGTGGAAAGCGGCGTAAAATTAAATTCGGCTATCAGCGCCGCGCTTTTGGAAAGCATATTTAACGTAAAAAGCCCGCTTCACGATGGAGCGGTCATCATCAAAGGCAACAAATTGGTCGCCGCTGGATGCTTTTTGCCGCTGTCCCAAGACACCAACTTGCCAAAAGAATTAGGCACAAGGCACAGAGCGGCCATAGGCATTACCGAAAACTACGACGTCTTGACTATTATCGTGTCCGAAGAAACGGGCGTTATATCCGTAGCGAAAAACGGAGCGCTCTCAAGATATTACGACTCTGATATGCTAAATCAAACTTTAACCGAGTTTTACAGGCTTAGCGTGCCCAAAACCGAAACTAAAAAACGCAGGAGAAAGTAATGCTTGAGCAAAAAAAGAAAAAAGATAATATTTTCTTTTTGATTTTGCGCAATATTTTTGTGTATAATATTAAATATAAAATTTTTGCGCTAATATGCGGTTTTGTATTTTGGCTGTTAATTAGTATTTGTTTATAATTTTTGCATAATATTATACTACAGAGGATGACCATGAACGCGCAAAATGTTATTTACACAAAACCTATTCTAATCCCTAAAAAACATATCGACTATAACAAGTGGTCTGTAATAGCGTGCGACATTTTTACCTCCCAATTAAAGTATTGGGAAGACCTTAAAAAATACATAGGCTCAGCGCCCAGCGCGCTTAAACTTATTTTGCCCGAAGTCTATCTAAAACAAGGCAACCTCGCCGAAAGAATAAGCGCAATCAACGCCGAAATGCAAAAATATGTGGACGAGGGCCTCTTTGACACGATAGATTCGGGTATGATTTTGGTAGAGCGCTCGACCAAGTATACCCCCAGGCGCTTAGGGCTTGTGGTTTGCGTAGACCTTGAAAAATACAGCTTTAACATCGCGGATTGTTCGGCTATTCGCGCGTCCGAGCAGACTATATTGGAGCGCATACCTCCCAGAGTAAAGATAAGAGAAAAGGCGCTTTTGGAGCTGCCTCACGTAATGCTTTTGATGAGCGACCCCGAGTTTAAGGTAATAGAAGAAGCCTACAAGAGCCCCGATAAAGAGCTTATATATGACTTTGAGTTAAATATGGGCGGCGGCCATATAAAAGGCTATAAGATAAACAACCCCAAGGCCGTCTTAGAGGCGTTTGAGAAGATTACCACGCCCGAGATGGTCCAAAAGACCTGCAAGTCCGGCCAAGGCTTTGTTTTGGCGGTAGGCGACGGCAACCACTCCTTGGCGGCGGCTAAAGTTAACTGGAACAACATAAAACGCTCGCTGCCGGCTGACCAAATCGAAAACCATCCCGCTAGATACACTTTAGTTGAAATCGTCAATATATACGACGAAGGCATTACCTTCCATCCCATCCATCGCGTAATCAAGAATGTGGACGTTAAAAAACTAGTGTCTAGAATTAAGACAGAGTTCGCTTCCGAAGACGGCAAGACTCAGGTAATCTTTAACTCTAAAGACGCTATCGCCGTTCCTATCCCGGAAGATCCTTTGGACGCTATAGAATCTATCCAAATGCTTTTAGACGACCTAAAACTTGAGGACGACAGCATATCCATAGACTATATCCACGGCGAAGAAAACTTAAGAGAGATAGTCTCGTCCAATATCGACAGCGCGGGAATCATTATGCCCGCTATACCTAAAGAAAAATTCTTCGAGGAACTCGCGTCCAGAAAGGTTCTGCCCAAAAAGAGTTTCTCGCTTGGCGAGGCCGAAGAAAAGAGATATTATTTTGAGGCGAAGTTTATCAAATAAAAAGCGTTTTATATAGATAGAGAATACAATATATTAATAAATTTTATAAAAATAATAAAAAAGCTAATATTAAAATATTAGCTTTTTTTATATGTTTTATGGTATTATGTTCTCTATGAAAATTACGCAAGGTTTTAGCCTTGGGTTGACGAAATTTTTTTGAGTTGGAGACGGTAATGTTAGTATGTAAATTTGGCGGAACATCTATGGCCGACGCCTCAAGCATTTCCCAGGTGGTCAGCATTATTAACGCTAACCCCAAACGCAAAATCGTGGTCGTCAGCGCGCCGGGTAAACTAAAGGGACAAGACAAAGTAACCGATTTATTGATTAATTGCTATAAGACAGCGAAAGAAGGCAATTCTTGCGAAGAGATATTTGAAAAGGTTAAATATCGTTTTCAAAGCATTATCGACGACTTAAAAATAGATATAGATTTAGCTAAAGAGCTTGAGAACATTAGGCAAGCAATCGATGCCGGGGCTGGTTACGACTTTGCTGCCTCGCGCGGGGAATATCTAATGGCCTTGATTTTGGCCAAATATTTAGGCTTTGTGTTTATAGACGCCAAGGATATTATAAAATTTACCCAAGACGGCGTTTTTGAGTCCGAATTGACCAACGACCTAACAAAAGCGGCTTTGGATGGCATAGCCGACAAAGGCGTGGTCGTGCCCGGCTTTTACGGAAGCAAGCCTGACGGCAGCATATGCGTGTTTTCGCGCGGCGGCTCGGACATAACGGGCGCTATTTTGGCTAGGGCGATAAACGCCGAGCTATATGAAAATTGGACGGACGTCAACGGATTTATGATGTGCGATCCCCGCATAGTCAAAAACCCCAAGAGCATAGACTGCCTAACTTATAAAGAACTAAGAGAGCTTTCCTATATGGGCGCGGGCGTGCTTCACCCCGAGGCTATCTTCCCTGTTAGACGCGCGGACATTTCTATTAATATCAGAAACACCTTTGAGCCCGACAACCCCGGAACTATGATTGTTCCGTCCAAAGAATACCGCAAAAACGGAAGGATAGTAACGGGCATAGCGGGCAAAAAAAACTTTACCGTTATAAACATCGAAAAATCTATGATGAACAGCGAATTGGGCTTTGCTCGCCGCGCGCTGTCCGTTTTGGAAGAGCATAAAATCTCCATAGAGCATATGCCTACGGGCATAGACACATTAGGATTGGTTATAGAAAACTCAAACATAGAAGGCAAACTAGACAGCGTCATTGCAGGGCTAAAGGCTGTGTTAAACCCCGACCATATAGAAGTCCTAGACGACTTGGCGCTTATAGCCACCGTAGGCCACGGAATGATTCAGCGAAAAGGCACTGCCTCCAAGCTGTTTTCCGCCTTGTATGCCGCTGATATTAACGTCCGCTTGATAGACCAAGGCAGCAGCGAGTTGAATATAATAATCGGCGTGGACAACAAAGACTTTGAGAAATCCATAGAGGCTATTTACCACGCGTTTGTGGATTAAGAATTTAAAATTCTCAATTATACAAAACTCTCCTTAATAAAGGAGAGTTTTTTTTACGCGTATTGACAACCTAGGTTTTATAGGATATATTAAAGTTAAGGATAGAAAAACGGGAGTTATATATGATAAAGTATCGAACCGCAAGCGATAATATTTATAATTCCATCGCGGTTTTCTTCTCGGCTTTGGCGTTTTTGATTTTGATTATTTATCAGTTGTATCTATTGTTTAACAGAGATATGATGGGCTTTAATATGCTGTATAACGTTTTCGCGGTCGCTGAAATCGCGTTTTTGTGCGCGGGCGCGTTCTTTTCGTTTAAACAGCTTGTTCGCAATAGACACGTCGAAACGGTAACCGCGGCGATACTGCTTGTGGCTTCGCTGTTAAATTTCATTGTGATTAATAATTTGATTTAAAATAAAACAATAACGCCCCTAAACACTTTAGGGGCGTTTTTTTATTCTTCGGATTCTTCTTTTTTAGCCTTTTTAGCTTTTTTAGATTTTTCTTCCTCGGCCTCTTTCGCTTTTTGTTCGCGAGCTTCTTTAGCCTCTAGTCTAGCCTTTTCTTCGGCGGCTTTCTTTTCGGCTGCGCGAGTTTTATAATCCACAACGGTAGGCAATACCAATTTGCCCGCCTTAAGGTCGGAGAGCAATTTAGCCAAAGCCGCTTTTTTGTTGGATGCGTTGTTTTTGTGGATTACGCCCTTAGCCGCGGCCTTATCTATAATAGAAAAAGTTTCAGGCAGTAAAGCTTCCGCCGTGGCGGCGTCGTTGGACATAACAGCCGCTCTGAATTTCTTAATCGCGGTCTTTATTTGAGATTTTACCATTCTATTTCTTAAGTTTTTCGTTTCGATAACTTTAACTCTTTTTTTAGCGGATTTTGTATTAGGCACTATTAACTTCTCCTTCTCTTAAAATACCTGTAACATTTTAGCACACTTAAGATTTTTAGGCAAACGATTATAATATATTTTTTTGTTCAAACTAATAATTATGAACTTTAGAACTGATATGGCTCTTGAGGCGGTCTCGCGTGTAAGCGACGACCAAGACATAAAAATCAAAGAAAGCGTTAAAGACGGCATTAAGCGCTACGAGGTCCAGATTCTAAACGACCAGGGCTCTAGAAAGTATAACAAGCCCGCGGGCAGGTATATTACCATAGAAGCCGACGATTTTTACCAAAGGGATTTGGACTTTATACACAAAGTCGCCTCCCAGATATCAAAAGCTATAGACGAATGCGTAGGCGGACTAAACCCTAAGACCGTTTTGGCGGTAGGGCTAGGCAACAAGCATATGACCGCGGACTCTTTAGGACCTATGACCGTGGACAAGCTGATAATAAACCGACATATCCAAGACGGTCAGGACTGGGGCGTTTCGCTTTGCGCTTTGTCCCCCGGGGTTTTAGGCATTACGGGCATAGAGACTTACGACATCATAAAAGGCGTAACCGAAAAAGTCAAGCCCGATATAATATTAACCATCGACGCGCTTGCGTCCAAAAGCGCGCGCAGGTTAAGCTCCGCGTTTCAGGTTACCGATACGGGCATTGTGCCCGGCGCGGGCGTGGGCAACCACAGGTTTGGGCTGAACTATAAAACCTTGGGCGTGCCGGTGATATCAATAGGGGTGCCTTTGGTGGTTTACGCTTCCACGCTGTCGTTAGATATCATTGAGCAATGCTTTGAGAAAACGCCCGAGCTTGCTCCTTCGAAAGAGCAAGAAGCAAAATTGATTTCTAACATTCTATCCAGTTCCATTGGCGAGCTGGTGGTAACTCCCAAAGACATCGACGCCATAGTCCAAAAATGCGCCTATGTCCTAGCGGTAGCCATAAACCAAGCCGTTCATAAAGATTTGCCTTTTAAGGACATAATAGGGCTTATGAATTAGTTTTTATTTAAAGGCTTTAGTCAATAATAAATCTATTATGATAGAATCTCAAGGGCCCCAAAATTTTAATTTTTTTAACGTTTTGTCCGACGCCTTTTTGCCAAGAACAAAACTAGAAAGGCAAGAGCTGTATCTAAGCGGCATAGCGGACTTTGACATACAAAAAATAACCCTTCCGCGTCCCTGGTTGTTTATCAGGGTTTTTATGAGCCTCGCGTTAACTTTTATTATTGTCTATGTCATCAGCTCCTTTGGCGGCATTTTGTCCGTTCCGACTTTAATGTTTTTGGGCGCTTTTATTGTGCCGTTTACATTGATAGTTCTGTTTTTTGAGATGAATGTCTACAGGGATGTCTCGATTTTCTCAATTATAAGAATGTTCGCCACAGGGGGCGCGCTGGCTATTCTTTTTACGCTCATTTTGCACGACCTAATAGGTTATAACAAAGGTCTTGATTATCTGGGCGCGCTTTTGACGGGCATAGTAGAAGAGGCGGCAAAACTCGCCGTTATTTTCTTAATAATGCTAAAGCGCAAAAAAAGGACTATCTGCAACGGCATCGTAACGGGCGCGGCTATAGGCGGGGGATTTGCCGCGATTGAGTCCGCAGGATACGCTTTTTTAGGGATGTTTCTTAACGTCGGAGGATTTCCGGCAATTATTTATGCCAACGAGTTCTTAAACGTAAGCATCCGTCAAATGCTGGATGTGCTGCTGTTAAGGTGCATCCTAGCTCCCGGCGGGCATATTATTTGGGCGGCGATAGAAGGCGCTTCGGCGGCCATTATGTTGGGCGCTAAAGCAAAAGACAAAAGATTTATAATAGGCGTGGGGTTGATTTTATTCAGCGTGTTATTGCACAGCCTTTGGAATATGCCTTTTACTATGGCTATTTTGCCCCAAATATATTTTGGGCCTGTAATCTTGACTATATTGGCTTGGAGCGTGGGATTAAAAATTCTAAAAGAAGGGATAAACCAAGCTTTTGAGCAAAAACGGAAAGAACAAATAAAAGAAACCGCCTAAACAGGCGTTTATATAATCAAGATATGAAAATTAAAAGATTGCGCCCAAGAAATTCTTGGCGCCTTATTCAGCTCCGATAATAGAGTTTATAAACTGCACGGCCGTTCGAGGCGAGCGCACAGCCTTTGCCAGCGCCCAAAGTTCGGCATCTTTTAAAAGCCTTTCGGTAACGGGGATATTATTGTTTTGGGCTAGCTTGGCGATAAAGTCCAGATACTCGTCTTTATTCAGGTTATGGAACAAGACCACAAGCCCGAACCTATCGGCCAAAGCGAGCGTGTCCTCCAAGCCTTCGCTGGGGCGCACTTCGTCCTCCCTGTCTTTTTGGCTTTGCTTGACTAAGTGTCTTCTATTGGAAGTGGCGTAAATAAGGGTATTGGTCTTGGAATTTAAAAAGCTTCCTTCTAGGGCGGCCTTTAGCGGATAGAAAGATTCAGAATTGTTTTTGTCCACCACTAAGTCGTCAAGGAAGATAATAAACCTTTGGGGGATTTCCCTTAACATATCCATTAGATATGTAATGTTTTTTAAATTGGTCAGTGGCAGTTCAATCAATTTTATCTGACCTTTGAACATATTAAACACGCCCACAATTGTGGAAGACTTGCCCGAACCCCGGTCGCCTGTCAACAAGACATTATTCGCGGGCTTGCCTTCTATAAACGCTTTGGTGTTGGCGATGACTTCTTGTCTTTGGGTTTGGTAGCCTATTAAAGAGTTTAAATCTATCTTAGGCGGGTTGGGTATGGGGACTAATTCCCTGTCTTGAAAAACAAAAGCGTCGTATCTGGCGTATATACCATAGCCGTTTTTAGATATGTCTTCAGCTAAAGCGTCGTATTCAAAGATATACTTATCTTTAGAGCCCCAAACATACGGGCTGTTTTTAAAAAGAGTGTCAGATGACTGTTCGGATAGATTTTTTAGGATTTTTAACTCCTCTACCGCTCTTTGCTTTATTTGGGGCGGAATGGGCTCTTTTTTTGCCAGGCTCTTTGCCCAAATGTTTTCGTCGTATCTAACTAAATTATAAACATACCCCGACCAGTCGTCCGTATATCCGCTTTCCAAAAGGTTGTGGTAAAACAAAGGCTCCTCTTTAGAGTCCGCCATAGCGTTCATAAGGCTTTTTATCACTTTGTCTTGCTTTATCGAATAAAACAAAGCCAAACTTTGTATTTCTTGCATCAAGTCGTTCATTGTAAACCTCTTTTGGATTAAAACTATTAGCTAATTTTTAGCGCTTTAAGCGTGATTTCGCTTATGTCTTTTAAGGTAGCCTCGTCAAAAGGCGATTGAAGCTTGGATTCCTTTAACAAATCGGTAAAGGTTAAAGAACCCGCTTTGGAGACAAAGTCATAATACTTTTGCCAAGCTTCGTTAAAGTCTTGCCGTATGAGCGCGAAAAATTGAAGTGCTACTGTTTGCGCGAGGCAGTAGTCTATATAATAGAAAGGCGACTCATATATATGCGATTGTTTTTGCCAAGCCCTGCCTTCGTCAAAGAAAGGCAAGCCTTCAAAGTCCATATAAGGACGGTATTGTTTTTCCAACTCAGCCCAAGCCTTGTTTCGCTCTTTGGGCGTCCAATCGGGGTTTTGGTATACCAGGTGTTGGAAGTAATCCACTATGGTTCCGTAAGGTATAAAGGTCAACGCGCCGGCTAAGTGGGCGTATCTATAATCCTCGGCGGCGTCGCCAAAAAATCTATCCATAAACCTATGCGCGAAGAATTCCATAGACATAGAATGCACTTCGCACGCGTCAAAGGTAGGGTTTTGGATGTCGGGCATATCCAATTCCCAAGACTTGTAAAACGCGAAGGCGTGTCCCATTTCGTGGGTTAACACGTCTATATCGTCCGCGGTGCCGTTGAAATTGCTCAAGATAAAGGGCAGTCTAAAGGCCTCCAAGCTCTCGCAAAAACCGCCGCCCCATTTGCCCGGGCGGGATAGAACGTCAAATGTCTCGCTCTCCAACATCCTGTCGTATAGAGCGCCTATTTCGGCGTTTAATTCGTTATACATTTTGCTGCCCTGGCGCATTATCTCTTCGCTTGAGATTATTGGATTGGGCTTGCCGTTTTTTAAATACACATCGTCGTCATAATATTTAAGACGTTCTATTCCTAAATCTTGGGCAACTTTTTGTTTAATCTTAGACACTGCGGGAACTATATATTTTAAAACGCCTTGTCTAAACTTTTGGATGTCTTCGGGGGCGTAGCAGTTTCTGCCCATCTGGTAATAGCCTAGCTCGACAAAGTCCTTATAGCCCATCTTTTTGGCCATCTTGTCGCGGACTTTGACCATCTTGTCGTATATGTCGTCCAACTGGTCCTTGATTTTGTTTAACTCTTGCCCGTAAGCATATGTCGACGCCCTGCGAATTTCGCGGTCGCTGTGAGACATATACTTTCTTAACTCGGCGCTTGTGAGTTTTTGTCCGTCAAACTCGATTAAGACCGAGCTCATTAGGTTGGTGTATTGGTTAATGAGTTTGTTTTCTTCGACTTTTAGGTCTATAATTTCCGGGCTCATCGATTTGGCTTCTATCTCTTTATTGAGCATTATAATAGGGGGGAGTTTGGTTTTTAGCTCTTCCTTAAAAGGCGAAGAAAGCATACTCTTAGAAAACTCGGTTAACGCGTTATGCAGCTTAGGGAAGACCTCGTCTAAGTAATCCTTTTCGCTGTTATAAAATTCGTCCTTTGTGTTTAGATAGTATCTAATAATCGCCACGTAGCACATCGTAATCGGCTGCCGCAAGGACTTAGTCATCTCTAGGTAAATCCTAACCTGTTCGTCAGCCGACCGCGCGCTCTCAAACGCTTTGCGGTAAGAGCCCACGCTTTCTATTAAGCAGTCCATATCGGGACGTTTGTATTGAATTTGGGAAAATTTCATAGCCCACCTCTAAAATATTGTTCTTTTGTAACCAAAATCTCATTTAAAATTTTAGCACCAAAACAAAATATAAACCATTATATTAACGGATTTTTGAAAAAAACTTTTAATCAAGGCAAAATTTTTTGCGTTAAAACAATTTGCATTTTTAGGTTGTATGATATAATAATTCTAGTTTTTTGCGGAAAAATTATGGGTTTTTGAATTAAAAAACCTATGTCTTTTTGCTTGTGTTAAGGCGTAGGTTGTGATAATATATTTAGGTAACTGCACTTGACTCGGAGGTTGTTATGAATAAAGTAATTCAGGCTATAGAAAAAGAAATAATGAGGACCGACCTTCCCTCTTTTAATATAGGCGATGTTATCAAGGTTAACTTCAAGGTTATCGAAGGCTCTAAGGAAAGAATTCAGGCTTTTGAGGGCACCGTTATCGCGCGCCGCGGCGGCGGATTGAGAGAAACCTTTACCGTTCGCAAGATATCTTTCGGCGTGGGCGTAGAAAGAACTTTCCCTTTGCACTCGCCTAAGATTGACTCCATAGAGGTTATAAGAAAAGGCCGCGTCAGAAGAGCTAAATTGTATTATCTAAGAGAACTAACCGGCAAAGCAGCCAAGATTAAAGAAGCCAACAATCAACAATAAAAAACCAAGTTATCAGTCATAAACTTTTGCGGGGCGGTTAAATTAGCCGCTCATTTTTTTTGCCTCGAATTTACATCAAAAAGCTTGTTAAAGTATTGTTTAATCGCCCAAATGCTTGTATAATCTTAATGTATATTTTTGTAAAAATTTTGGGGGAAAGAGTTTGCTCGCCAAGGTCAAAAGTTTTTCTCTTAGCGGAATTCAGGGCTATCCCGTCGACGTCGAAGTGGATATAAACAACGGTTTGCCCAGCTTTGAGACCGTAGGGCTTGCTCAGACCGCGGTAAAGGAGTCGCGCGAAAGAGTAAGGTCGGCGATAAAAAACAGCGGTTTTTTGTTTCCCGCGTCCAGGATTACGGTCAATTTAGCCCCCGCCGACATCAAAAAAATAGCCCCCGTTTTTGACCTGCCCATATCTTTGGGCATATTGGCGGCTACAGAGCAACTGTCTTATAAATCGCTAGACGGCTACGTGTTTTTAGGGGAACTGTCTCTGGACGGCAAGGTTCGACACATCAACGGGCTTTTGCCCATTTTAATAAGCGCGGTCGACCTTGGCTTTAAGAAATTTTTTGTCCCTATAGAAAACGAGCCCGAAACCGTTTGGCTAAAAGACGCGGAGATTATTTTGGTGGAAAGCCTAACCCAGACGGTCAATGTCCTAAAAGGCCAGGAGCAGCCAAAAAAGGTTGTTCCAAAAGATATATCGGAGATTATACATAACAGCGGACATAAAGCGTCCGATTTCGCTTATATAAAAGGCCAAAGACAAGCTAAAAGAGCGTTGGAGATAGCGGCGGCGGGCGGACACAATATGCTTATGATTGGCCCGCCTGGAGCGGGCAAGACGATGCTTGCGCGCGCTTTGCCGTCCATATTGCCCGATATGACGCGCGAGGAGGCATTGGAAACCTCCAAGATACATTCCATAGCCGGAACTTTAGGTCAAGAAGGAATAATAACCTCAAGGCCTTTTAGAAGCCCGCACCATACCGCGACCACCGTTTCTTTGACGGGCGGCGGACCTTACGCTAAACCCGGCGAGATAAGCTTAGCTCATAACGGCGTTTTGTTTTTAGACGAGCTGCCCGAATACTCTAGAAACGCTCTTGAGACTTTAAGACAGCCCCTAGAAGACGGCGTTATAGTAATCAATAGGGCAAATATAACCGTTCAATACCCCGCAAGGTTTGTTTTAATCGCCAGTATGAACCCTTGCCCTTGCGGCCACTACGGCTCGGAACACGGCCAGTGCCAATGCACGCCCGCGCAAATCCAAAAATATTTAAGCAGGCTGTCCGGACCGCTGTTGGATAGGATAGACATTCATATATCTGTTGACAGCGTAAAATACGAGGAATTGGTGGACGAGTCCATACAAGACGACTCCAAAGAGATAAAAACGCGGGTAAACAGGGCGAGAAAGCGGCAACAGGAAAGACTAAAAGACAAAGGCATCTACTGCAACGCCCAAATGCCCGCTGAGCTTATTAAGACTTACTGCGTCCTTACCCCCGCGGCGAAGGATTTGCTTAAGCTTTCTTTTGAGCGATTGAAATTATCGGCGAGAGCCTACAGCCGCATCTTAAAAGTCGCGCGAACCATAGCCGATTTGGACGGGCGGGAAACAATAGACCAGCAGCAAATCGCCGAGGCGGTAAGCTACAGGACATTAGATAGAAAGCTTTGGTCTTAAGATTTGGGAATTATGAGCTTGGAAAAATTGTTATATTTGTGGCTGTCCGCAAGCGACGCTTCGCCCTTTAAGGTGAATACCTTAATCAAGCAATCGGGCGGGATAGTCAATTTTTACGAGCTTTTTAAAAAGGGCGATATAAAAATCAAGCAAAGCCTAGGCTCGGCATACGAAAAAATGCTGGGCGCGTTGGACCTTGGTCGCTTGGAAAAAAGGCTGCAAATGTTCCAAAACGAGGGATTGGGCATAATAACACCCGTAGATTATCAATATCCGCGCGCTTTTTTGGAATTAAACGATTCGCCCTTTGTTATATATTATAAAGGAAGGCTGGAGCTTTTGTTTTCCAAGTGCTTTACCATAGTCGGCACCCGCGCACCCAGCCTTTACGGCAAAAAGATGGCTAAGCTTTTTGCACAAGAACTAGCGTTAAGCGGGCTTACCATAGTGAGCGGGCTTGCGACGGGTATTGACAGTTTTGCTCACAGGTATACACTAGATATAGGCGGGGACACGATAGCTATTTTAGGCAACGGTCACAACGAAATCTATCCCGCCGTCAACTACGATTTGTATAAAGAAATTACCCAAAAAGGTCTTGCGATAAGCGAGTTTTTGCCGGACTTTAAGGGCACTGTTTATTCCTATCCTAGGAGAAACAGGCTTTTGGCGGCGTTGTCGCTGGGAGTTTTGGTGGTCGAGGCGGGCGAAAAGAGCGGAACAATGTATACCGTGGAATACGCCCTAGAGCAAGGCAAGAGCGTGTTCGCGCTAACGGGCGCGGCGGACAATCCTAAGATTTTGGGCAACCTTAGGCTTATTAGAAACTCCCAATGCGCTATGGTATATAAACCCGAGCATATCTTGGAAGAGTTAAACATTTCCTATTCTCCTAAGAAAAAAACGGCGGCTAAGCCGGATTCGTCCGAGCAAAAAATACTTGACTTATTGGCAAACGGTGCATTAAACTATGATAAAATTTTAAACAGCGTAAAGTTAGCCGCAAGCGAGCTTAACAGCTTGTTGAGCATAATGGAAATAAAAGGACTAATAACAAAAAACGGAACGTTATATTCTTTAGCTTAAAGGAGATTCTGTTTTGAAATTAGTAATAATCGAAGGCGAGGGAAAAAGAGAGACCATTAATAAATACCTAAAGGGCATAGACTCGTCCTATAACGTCATAGCGACCAAGGGACACGTAAGAGATTTGCCCGAGCATACTTTGGCGGTAGACATAAAAAACAACTTCGAGCCAAAATATGTCATTATCCCCAAGCAAAAAGAAATAATCAAGCAACTCAAAGAAAAGGCCGGTCAAGCCGAGGAAATCCTGCTTGCAACCGACCCCGACCGCGAAGGCGAGGCTATCTCGTGGCACTTAACGCATATTTTGGGCATTCCGCCCGAGTCGCCTTGCAGAATAGTTTTTAACGAAATTTCCAAGACCGCGGTGCAAAACGCGCTCAAAAACCCCCGTCCCATAGACAAAAATTTAGTGGACGCCCAGCAGGCGCGCAGGGTGCTGGACAGGCTGGTAGGCTATAAGCTGTCGCCCATTATTAGCAAAAAAATACGCAGCAAGCTCTCGGCCGGACGCGTTCAATCGGTAGCGCTTAAACTAGTGGTAGACCGTGAGCGCGAAATCCGAGCTTTTGTTCCCAAAGAGTATTGGCATCTAAAAGCCGTTTTGGAAAAAGACAAAATACCTTTTTCCGCTAAGCTTGCCTCATACAAAGACCAAAAGATAGAGATAAACAACAAAGCGGAAATGGATAAGGTCCTAGACGACCTAAAAGACGCGCGCTATGTGGTAACCAAGATAAAGCGTGGCGTAACCAAGGTCAACGCGCCCGCGCCCTACACCACCAGCACTATGCAGCAAGACGCGCTTAACAAACTAGGCATATCACTAAAAGTGGCGACCGCTTGCGCCCAAAACTTATACGAGGGCGTGGAGCTAGGCCCCGAGGGCAAGGTCGCGCTGGTAACATATATCAGAACGGACTCCACTCGTATATCGCCCGAAGCGCAAAAGATGGCTGAAGATTATATCAAATCCCGCTTTGGGGAGGAATACTATCCCGAAACGCCCAATAAATTTAAATCCAAAAAGGGCATTCAAGACGCCCACGAGGCGATAAGACCTATTTCTATGGACAGAACGCCCGAATCCGTAAAACCTTATCTTAATAAAAATCTTTACAGGCTGTATAAACTCATTTACGAAAGATTCCTAGCAAGCCAAATGGCTCAAGCCCAATACGACACGGTCAGCGCGGACATAACCGCCAACGACTACCGCTTTACCGCAAGCGGCAGAACTATAAGATTTAAGGGTTATCTTGCGGC
>DATCKE010000032.1:0-12428 GCA_036562445.1 Clostridia bacterium | reverse complement strand
CTCAAGTCGGTCGGGATATTCGGCTATAAACAGCGTCGGATCTTTTCGCGTGCGGTATAATCTTGCCGGCGGCTCGACGGCTGCGTCATTATCGTTGTTATATGAGTTGTAATTGCTATAAGACTTAAGGTCGGGGATATTGAGGGATTGCTTTATCTCGGGCGCGACCTCGTAAGTTACATTAAACCATTCGGCGTTGCGTCTTTTGAAAGACCTTTTTATATCGTCGGGGCCTATGTAATCCTCATTATAAAATTGGCGCTGCTGCGCGTATTGCGGCTGCGAAAACCGTTGTTCTGCGTATTGGGATTGGACAGGTTGCGGCGTTTGTTCTTGGGGCGCGTTATCGTCTGCTTGGGCGCGCGGGGTTTTTCTTATCTTAAGCCCAAAAAGCCTTCTTACAAACAATAACAAACTCAAAATCGTTCCGCCCGCCATAAGCACGATAAAATGCGACAGGTATTTCATAAAAGAAAAAGGAACAAGCGCCGAACACAGCGCGAATATGACGGCAAAGCTTGTGGGAATCCACAAATAAAGCCTTACTATCAAAAATCCTAAGATTTTTGACGCTTGCTTTAACAAAAATTTTGTAAATTTCCATAAAAGCTTTAGTATTATCATAATTTAATTATATCACGCGCCCAAGCCCAATTCAATAGCTCTTTTTGTGATTTATATGTTAAATCGCGTATTTTTATAATAAAAAAAGCTTTTGGCAAAAACCAGCCAAAAGCTTTTTATATATTTTTAAGGCGTATAAATTATTTATACTCGGGCAGCCAGTCTTTGTGCGCTTCAAACAAGTCGTCGCACATATTTTTTATGTCGTCTAAGCTAAGCTCGGCCGCGGTATGGGGGTCAAGATACGCCGCCATATAGACTAGGTCTTTTTTGCGCTCTTTGGCGGCTTGAATGGTCATATTTTGGACATTAATATTGGTGCGGTTGAGCGCGGCAAGCTGCTCGGGCAAATCGCCCACATAACAAGGATGTATGCCCGCGTTATCCACAAGGCACGGCACTTCCACGCACGCGTTGTAGGGCAGGTTGGTTATAAGCCCTGTGTTTAGCACGTTGCCGTGCAACTGGTAGGGCTCGTTGAGCGTCATTGACTTTATGATCTTGGCCGCGTATTCGTGGCTTGGCGTGTGTTTTATATCGGAGTCCATAAGTTTTTCGCGCATTTCTTTCCAGCCTTCTATTTGCGACACGCATCTGCGGGGGTATTCGTCCAAAGGTATGTTAAACCGCTCTATTAGCTCGGGATATTTGGATTTTATATAATAAGGATTGTATTCGGCGGTATGTTCGCTGGACTCGGTGTTGTAATAGCCAAACCTATGCATTATATCATGGCGAACAAGATCCCATTGCATTTTGTCCAAATATTCGCCCGAAAGGGAACGGCGCTTGATTTCGGGGTATAAATCGTTGCCGTATTGGTCCTTGATTTCCAGCAGCCAAGCCTGATGGTTGATGCCGGCAATTTTGGAAATTGATTTTTCTATATATTCTTCCATGCCCAAAGAGCCGAGCAAACCTTTTACGCACACCTGGACGCTATGGCAAAGCCCTACAGCGTTTATGCCCAAATATCTTAGCATATAGCCCGTCAATATAGCCATGGGGTTGGTATAGTTAATAAACAGCGCTTCGGGGCAAGCCTTATGCATGTCTTGGGCAAACTCCTCCAAAACAGGGATTGTCCTTAGCGCCCTAAAGATTCCGCCGATGCCTATGGTGTCGCCGATAGTCTGTCTTAAGCCGTATTTTTTAGGTATTTCAAAGTCAATTACGGTGCAAGGCTCGTAACCGCCCACCTGGATGGCGTTAATCACGAAATTGGCGCCCATAAGCGATTCTAGGCGGTCCTTGTAAGCTACTATTTTGGCTTTGCCGTTGTATTTTTTGTTGATGTTTTCTAGCATAAGCCTTGAGTCTTCCAAGCGCTCAAGGTCAATATCAACCAAAGCGATCTCAAAATCGCCAATTTCGGGCGTCAGGATGCAATCGCCCAAAACATTCTTGGCAAAAATCGTGCTGCCCGCGCCTAAAAATGTAATCTTCAAAACCAAATCTCCTCTTTAGTGATTTAAAAACAACATAATATTAATATATTAAAAACTTTAAGTCAATAAATAACAACTCAAAAATTAACTAAAAAATATTGCGCCGTTTGGGGCAAAATTTTGTCCTTAACTTAAACAAAAGTTTTATTTGGAAATAGTTTTATATGTTTTTAATATTTATATTTTTTCTTAAACAACACTAAATGCGCCGTTTAGGGCGAAAATTATTGCCCTTGGCTTAACAAAAAGTTTTTGTTCGGGATAGTTTTATATGCTGCCCTTAATATTTATGTTTTTCCTTAACAACACTAAAAACTTTACTAAATATTATTGTAATGATATAATATACATGTTTTATTCTTTAAAACTTTATTTAAGGCATAAGGGGCAAAGGATACTATATTAATAATTATTGTTAAAGGAATTTAAGCTATGGTAAAAAAATCTCAAAAATATTTTGTTTTTTGCTTTGTCAACCCTATTCTTTTTGTATGGAATATTTGATTATTTTCTCATCTCAAAAGAATTATCGTTTTATGCTACTTCCGTTATAGCGCTTGGATTGATTATGGCGATATTGCAGCTGGTGTTTTTTAAAAAGGAAAAATACGTCTTGGTAACAATCTTTGGCGCCATAAAATATTTGTATAGTTTTGGCATTTCTTTGCTGCCTTTGACGGCGCTAATTTCGGCCCTAGGGCAAACGCCTTCCCAACATCTTGTTATTAATGGCATAATTGTTATCAGCGTTTTGCTCGCGGCGATAATCATTTTGGCGGTGTTGGAATATATAATGATTAGAAAATCAGCTAAGCAAAAACAATAACCGCTGTTTTGCGATTATTATTGACATTATGTTCGCGGCAATAATCATATTGGCGGTATGGGAAAGAATAAAAGCAACAGCCAATTTAAAAAATAATTTTTTTAAAAAAATATATACTTAATATATTTTTGCATCTTTTTTATTTTATGATTTTAAAACTTTTCAAAAAAATCAAAACTTTAAATAAAAAAGCCGTTCATTTTGAAATAAACCCCAAAGTTTGGACAAAAATTAATAAAACATATGAGAGTGAGTTCGGTATTGAACCGGGCTCATTTTCAGTTTAAGGGATATTCTTTTATTGTTGTAGTAATCAATGTATTCATGCAATTGCTGATGAGTTCATCGGCAGAGGAAAAATACTCACCATAGTACATCTCTACCTTCAGTCTTCCGAAGAAGTTTTCCATCACGCTGTTGTCTAAACAGTTACCTTTGCGAGACATACTCGGAGTAACGTTATGTTCTCTTAGTAGTCTCTGGTACTCCTTCAATTGGTATTGCCAGCCCTGATCAGAGTGCAGCAAAGGGGTAGCAGTTTCAGGTAGAACATCAAATAGTTTGTAAAGCATTTCCCTTGTCTGCCCGAAGCTAGGAGACTTAGTTATTGAATAAGACAATATCTCTTTGTTGTACATGTCTAATACTGGAGACAGATATACCTTATCTTCTCCTACTGCAAATTCAGTTACGTCAGTAGCAAGCTTGGCATATGGCTTATCTGAAAAAAATTATCTATCTAACTCTTGCTTTTCAATACAGTACTTATCTTTCCTGACATGTTTCAAGTAATAGTAATATGTGCTTCTTGCCAGACCAGTCAGGTCGAGCAAATCCTTTAGCGGATAGGTTAACCTTAGCTCCGAAACGATCAACGCTTTTTGTCGTTCTTGCGCTCGTCCGCAAGAACTAAGGCGTTCAGTTTTTTTAAATACTCTAGCTCCATCTTGAGTCTCTGGTTCTTAGCAATCAGGTCTTCTTCAATCTCAGGTTTTAGCTTTCTCGGCCTTCCAATATTAGCAACCCTGCTTTTGAGGCTCTCCCTCTTCTTTCTTTTGTCAAACCTTCTGCTCCTTCCTCTAAATATATGCGCTCCCAAGCCTGTGGCCTTTTTTCCGGAATATTATATTTTCGACATGTCTCTCTATAGCTCAGTTTGTTCTCGCGCATATCCAGTATAACTATAACTTAAACTCCGCGCTATACTTCTTGTTCTTTTAATTTCTCTTTCCCATAAAAAAATGCACCTCCAAATGTGTCTAACTTTTGGGGTGCATATCACTTCGATAGGTTTTTAGTTATCTTCCGGTATGGCATTGGAAACATAAAAATGATAATGGTGGTCAACTTCGTTATTCATATGCGTCCTTCTGTATACGGAAGGCGAAACGCCCAGAAATCTTTTAAATTGATAGTTTAACTGAGTTTTGTCGTTAAACCCTACCAATTGAGCGATATCGTTAATAGTAAAACTACTAGTCTTCAACAATTGCATGGCTTTTTGAACTCTAAGTTGGTTAATAGTCGTTAAGATGGTTTGATTGGTGTATTTTTTAAACTGCCGTTGCAAATAAGCTTTGTTTATTCCCACATAGTTGGCTATTTCGTCTATATTTATGGTTTTTGAAGTAAAATTTTTCAGTATGTAGTTGTTGGCTTTTTTAATGTAAGACAATGTGCCCGCTACCATATTATTGGCGCATTTGGACATTTCCATAAATAACGTCAAAAGCAAGCATTGAACATTGAGCGCTTGTTCTAAGGAATTGATATTGGAAAATAGGGCGAGTATGAGATTTCTTAAACAAGGCTCAACTTGTTCTATGTCGTTGAGAATTACAAATTTGTCTTTTTCCGCGATTGTCTTAAGACCGCTATACTTGATAAGTCTTTCATAATTTATTGGTAGTATATAGTTGACATTAAAAGGATTGTATTCATTAACATCTTTAATTTCCAATTCGATGTTATAAATAATGACATCATCGGTGGTTACTTTTATTTTGTGATATGTCATCGCGTCCACAAACACGAATTGGCCCGTGTTTATCTCATAAGAGTTTATTTTCTTCAATTTGGGGTCGTTATTTTCATAGGTCTTAAAAAGAAAGTTTCCCTTATACGCATACATTATTTCAAAGTAGGCATGCTGATGCATGTCCATATAAAAGTCCTTATTAAAGTCTTTCATGTAATAAGATATAGGCTCTAACACTTGGTTTTTTAAATTTCTAAAGAGGATATACTTCATATTTAAAATTATAGCATAGTTTTATATTAATTCAATTATAAATTTTTAACCTAAAGATAGAAAAAATGACTTTGTTTTTGAAAACCTCCTGGACAAAAAGCTTAACTTAAACTATTATGCATTTAACTTAAACTATTATGTATATAATTTAAAACTATTATGTATGTGTATATTTGATAAGGTAGGAGGATGAGTTTATGAAAAAAAAACTTCAGAAAGCGTAACGCTTTTATTTTTACCATTCTTATTTTTTTGTTTGCTTTTCACAACCAGTTTTGGCATCAATTTAGCATCCGCGGAAAGCGCGGTTATCCAGCCTATTGCTTGGTATGAGTTTGATGACGCAAGCAATCTTGGCAAAGACAGCATGGGTAATTATGACCTTAAACTTGTCAAAACCGTTACCCAAGCTTCGGAAGGCGGAGCTTTATTCACGGGCGCGGGAATGTTGAGAGCGCCGAGCGAAGCCGCAGATATAAGCGAAAAACTTACAAGCTTCACCTTGGCGTTTGAAATGAGCATCCACGAAGGGAACAGCGACTGGGCTATGCCCATAGGCTTTAGCCGCAATGACTGGACGCCTACTAAATTTGCTTGGTTTACTATAGAAGGCGGCAATAAATTGAGATTTACGGCACATGATGTTGCGGACGGCTCTACAGACGGTTATTGGGGTCCTGTGATTGACACTTTTGATTATGGTCAAAACCATAAAATAGTCTTGAGTGCTCAACTTGGCGGCAAGATTACTATTTATGTGGACGGAGTAAAATCCTCTTACGAGCACGATTTGCCTGTAGATTTCAATCTCAAAGATTCTAACATGCAATTTGCCATAGGCGCGGTTAGCGTTTGGAGCAACGATGAGACTTACAATCCTTTTAATGGTATTGTAAAAGACGTTAAAATCTATCCTTTTGCTATGACTCAAGCGGAAGTAGAGGCTTATAACGCAAACGGTCAATTAACCGCGGACGATATTGACGTAACCGTAGCGTCCGCCGACATCGACATGTCCGAGACCATTCAAGTTGAAGAAGGCGCGTCCGAAGAGGACATCTTAAAAGCAGTGCCCACTTCCAGCTTAATAGACGTAACAATGTCCGACGGTTCTGTCCGCAAAGGCACTGTTGATTGGAATAACGTAATTATAATAGACGGCGATACTTATCTTGAAGGCGATATTAAGGATATTGTCAATATTAACTCAATCAAAGCCAGAGCTAAAATCACCGTTGTTAAAGGCGCGGTAGAATTAAAAGCCGTCGCTAAATATGAATTTAACGACACGTCCAATATCGGCAAAGACTCCGAAGGAAATTACGACCTAACGACGTATGGCAACGTTACCAAAACTTCGGAAGGCGTTATGATTAATAACGGTCTTTTGTTTGCCGGCGCCGATATTTACGGCAAAGACTTTAGCGATTATTTAAACAGCGCTACGATATCTTTAAGATTTAAAGTCAATACCTTGTCCACTAACCCTTGGTGGTGCATATTCTCGATTGACGATTATTGGGCGCATTCCAATACCGCGGGTCTTAGCTTGTTTATTCAAGACATCAACTTGCGTTTGTGCGCTACTGGCAATGACTGGTGGGAAGATGTTATCGTTCAAATAACTCCCGAACAAGAATACCAAGTAGATATGGTTATTGATAAAGCGGCCAACAAATTATACGCTTACGTAAACAGTGATCTAAAGCGCACGGTTAATTTGGCCGAAGATTATAAGTTAAGCGTAGACGGCAGCGTGTCCACGTTTGCTCTGGGCGGAGCTAATCAAGACGGCGGACGCCAAACCGATGACGTAGGCGTTATAACTTTCACCAAAGCGGTGGTCTATAACTTCGCTATGAACGCTAACCAAATCAGCGTTTTGTATAACACCGACTCAATCAAGACCAATAACTTAGGCGGCGCTAAGTATCTTGAAGAGATAGATACCGATACATTAGCTTTTGAAAATGACGTAGTTTCCAATCAAGACTTATTAGACAAAATGCCCGCACAAGACATATTAAGCTTGATCAACAAAGCTACCGTTCAAGGCAAGTTATCCGATTCCACGACGACATCTTTGCCTGTAATTTGGACGGATGTCGATATGGATACATACGAACTAAAAGGTTATGTGTCTACCATAGGTTTAGGCATGCCTACCATTGCCGAACAAGTTCAGGTAACCAAACAGTTCACCGTTATCCCGTCTTATTCCGTAACGGTTGAAACCGCGCAAAACGGCTCGATCGAAGTATCTTCCAATTACGGCGTGGCAGAAGATGTTATCATAATAACTCCTCAACCCGCTGCGCATTACAGAGTCAATAAAGTGTTTGTAAACGGCCAAGAAATACAAGCGGTTGAGGGCGTTTATTCGGTTACCATTACTAATGAAGATTTGGTAATATCCGCTACTTTTGAGCCCATTGTTTATCAAGTTACCGTAGGCGAGATTTCTAACGGAACCATCGCTTTATCCGCTCAAAGCGGCGTGGCGGGAACCCAAATAGAAATCACCGCAACGCCTAACGCTCACTATGTTTTGACCAAAGTATATGTCAACGGCGTTCAAATAACGCCCACCAATTCCAAATATGTCTTCACAATAGACGGCGACGCTGTAGTAACCGCCGAATTTGAAGAAGCCATTTATAATATCGACTTAATAGTAGGCAACAACGGCCAAGCGTCTTTGGACAAGACATCGGGCAAAGCGGGCGAGACTGTTACCATTACCATTACCCCTAACGAAGAATACAGAGTAAGCAGCGTAACCGTTAACAATCAACCTCTTGAAGCTGCAAACGGCGTATATCAATTTGTAATCGACGGCGACGCCGAAGTAAAAGTTAATTTTGAGAAAATAACTTATTCTATCGTGGTTGATTCCAACATAACCAATGGAACGGTTACGGTCGACAATGCGCAAGCCGCCAAAGGAGCCAAAGTCACCATAACCGTTACCCCTAAGAAAGGATACAAAGTATCCAAGGTGTTGGTAAACGGCGAAGAAATACAAGCTGAGGACGGCGTTTATAGCTTTGAAGTTGAAGGCGAAACCACTGTTTCTGCGGAATTTGTAAAGAAATCGGGTTGCGCAAACGCCGTATCGGAATTGTTTGCATTGGCTGCTTTAGCGGTAGGGCTGGGATACTTTAAAAAGAAATTCTCTTTTGTGATGAGTTCGTCATAAAATTACTTTGTATAATCTACTGAACTATGTTTTGCGGTCTTTTTAGGCCGCAAAACATAGTATTAAATTTAATCAACTAACAAAAGACTATATATGGAGGTCTTAATGAAAAATCTAAAGAAATTATTAATAATGCTTTTATGCGGAGTATTCGCTTTTAGCATTTTCGCTGGTTGCGGCGACCAGGAAGATTATGATAACGAAACAGACGCCGACGTAACTTCCATAACAATTTTTAAAAACGACTGGGCAGGCTTTAACAACGCGCGCAACCAAAATTCGCCTATTTATTCCAAAATCAAAGAGGCTTTGGGCATCGACATTATAGCCGAATCGGGCGCTAACGAAACTTGGGAACAACAACTCAAGCTCAGACAGGTTGACCGTGATTTACCTGATATATTCTTGACCGAAGGACCCGAGAGTCCCTCTTTCTTTGAGAGCCTTATAGAAGAGGGCGATATTATAGCCATATCGGATTGGGTTAACGAAAGCACAAAAGATGAATATCCCAATCTTTATGAGCATCTAAAGACATTCGAATACATGAAGAAAAATATTTCCTACGCTAAAGGCAAGCTATGGTTTATACCTTCCAGGTGGGAAAACGAGAAATCTTTATATGTTCGTCAGGACTGGATTGATAACCTAAACGCCAAGTTAGACCAAATCTTGGTAGCGGAAGGAATTGTATCTTCCCCTAGCCAAATTACCGACGCCATTAGAGAGCAGTACAGGTTTGGCGCGCCTAAAACCTTAATAGACTTTTATAGGCTTGCCAGGGCGTTTACTATTTATGACCCCGATAACAACGGTCAAAACGACACGTACGGTTATATGTCCGAGGCCAATAAGGATATGGACTCTTGGGTTTATATCGCGTTTGGCACGGGCTGGGAGCAATTTGTTTATGACGAAGCCAGCAATCAATATGTAATGAGCGATATTACCGACGAAGCCATGTACGCCACCAACTTTTTAAACAGATTGATGGCCGAAGGATACATGGCGAGCGATTCTATTACCGCCGACAATGGCACAAAACAAAGCCGTTTTATGCAAGGCAAGGTTGGAATGGTTTACGCTCACAACTGGTTAAATGTTTTTGTTTCGGGTATTATGGACGTAGAAAAATGCTCGCTGGAGGAAGCTACCGCTAAGATATTGATGTGCGATCCTCCCGCAGGCAGAGACGGACATTGGGGCGGCGCCGGTCAAAACGGCTATTGGCAAGGATTTTGCATTAACGCAAGAATGAGCAAGGCCCGCATTAGAAAATGCCTAAAATTATATGATTACTTGCTCTCCGAAGAGGCGCTATCCATGATGCGCTACGGCGTAAAAGACGTTCACTATAGCGAAGACGATCAAGGCAATAAGGTATCCTTGCTTGAAGCCAACGAACAGGGCATCAGGCACACCATCCAAAACTATGACAGCGCGTCTTTGCTTTACGCTTTGACTTGGTGGACGACTCACTATTATTCCACGACTCAAACCAACGCGGATATAATCGTTCCTCGTATGGAAAGGTCGGCTCAACACATGTTCAGGGTGGATTATCCCGATTTGCAGACCCCCGAAGTCATAGAATATTTTGAGGCTTGTAAAGATTACTTTGAGACAAATATGGCTAACATGGTTCTCGACAATAAAAAGATTTACAACAGCCTAAACGACTGGACTTATGACGCCAAGACTTTCGGTTGGGAACAAATTTACACCGTATCCAACAACTTCAGAAGCGCTTGGAAAACCTTTGTCAGAAAGTATAAAGAGGATTATGGCGGAAACGAAATGTTTGCGTCCTATAACAAATATATCAAAGACGGAAAAGCCGTAAAGGTAAATAACTTAGGATAATAATGGAGGAAAGTATGAAAAAACTATTGAGTTTTTGCGCAGCTTTTGTTTTGGCGCTGGGCGCGCTGTTTAGCGATCTGCCCGGCAGCGTCGCAAAAGCGGACACGGACGAGGCTTTAAACATACAGCCTTTGGTCTGGTATCAATTTGACGATCCTTCAAACCCCGGCAAGGATAGCATGGGCAATTTTGACCTAAAGTCTTTAAACACTTACGATTCCCAAGCTATACAGGTTGTGGAGGAAGATGGAAAAAATTATCTTAAACTAACCAGTCAGAGAGATGCGCAAGGTTACGGCGGAAAAGCTGGCGGAGCTTTATACGCTCCTCAGTTAGACCAATCCGGCAAGGATTTTTCGGACTTGATTAGATATTCTTACTCTGTCGAAATTACTTTCAGAAGAGACAACAGCTCTTGGATTGGAGACCATTATTTATTGGCGGTCGGCCAATATAATAACGCTTTCCAAATTACCCCTTGGAAAGGAGGCATTGAAATCCAAGTTAGAAACTTTGCGGACGCGCCCGGCGACACGGATCAAGAGCGCCAACAATTTATGGAGGAAAACACCCTATTTGTCAAGAAGGACACGTCTCAATGGACTACCTTATTGGTTTCGGCGGATTACGCTACCAAAAAGATTAATGTTTATATCGACGGAGAATTGGTGCTGACCGAAACCGTCAATAACGTAAAGTTCACTTATCCCGAAGAACCTTATACGTTCACTTTGGGCGCTCAATGCCAATATAACGGTTCGGCCGCTACTCAATTCGCTACCGTGGACATTCTTGATTGCAAAGTCTATGACGTGGCTTTAACCGGCGAAAACGCTCAAGAGCTATATGAAGGCATGCAAGCCACTTACAAAGGTCAAAAATACATAAAGAGCGTAGCTTCTATTGATACGACTCAACTTAATCTAAACGTTACCGACGTTAACACTTTGGACAACATTTTAAATAATGTATTGCCTAAAAAGGTGGACGTAACTCTTAACGACGACACCACGCTAAAAGTCGACGTCGTCTGGAGTAGTAGTGGCGATAAATTGAGAGGCTACATCCAATCGCAAATTGCCAATATCAACGGTTATTTCTTGGAAGCCGAATACGGCTACACTGTGGATTTTCAATACGATCCGGACTTGGTTACGGTTACAGGCATTAAGCTGGACAATCAAGCGTTTACGCCCGGAACCAAGATTGACGGCGAAGTTCACACCGTAAGCTTTAAGGTGACTCCCAAAGAGCATGTGGATTTAAAATCTGTCATTTGGTTTGATATGGAACAAGACGGTGAGAACGGCGAATATCAAGTTACGTTCAGCGGCGGCGCTTGCATTATCATAGAAGCCGAAAAGACTCCTTATACCATAACATACAAATTCGGCGATGAAACCCTAGGCACCAGCACCTATACTTATAACGGTTCGGAAGGTTTGCGCGAATTCACTAAAGACGGCTACAAATTTGAAGGCTGGTATATTGACGCCGATTTGACGCAAGCGTTTACCGAATTGGATTACGAAAATCCTCAAAACATCACCTTATACGCTAAGTTTATAAAAGACGCTTCTGCAGGCGCTAACGTAGGCTTAATCGTAGGTATTGTAATAGGCGCGGGCGCGCTGATAGCCGGCGCGGGCGCAGCCGTATATTTCTTGGTTATCAAAAAGAAAAATTAAGACTAGTTAATACAAAAGATGAAGATGATATGCTTGCAAAGGCGACTTTGCAAGCAATATCATAAAAAATTTTTAAGACGGTAAGCGGAAATTACGAGATTACAAGCATGAAAACAAAGAGGCGATCATTACGAAGCCTTTAGAAGCAGAGAAATCCAAAACATTGAGAACATCGAAGTTTATAAAAACGATTGCGCGTTGATTAGCATATACCTAAACGACGCGACCGGTTTTGAGGGCGGTCAAGCGAGGAATCTGTATTTTAAAAATATATCATCCCAAAAATGCTACGGATTGCCCGTAAGAATATATATCTCCAGGAATTGCTCGCTTGGCAAGGTGCATTTGGACAATATAACTTACGGAAACAAGACTATTGCGCCCGAAAGCGTTAACAACAGCAATGTTATAAGCATTAACGACGCGAATAATAATTGGTCGTTATCTAACTTAAAAATCAATACGCTTGTTTAAAACGAGGTATAATAACATAAATGATAAACAACCAAATCAGCATAAAAAAACAAAA
>DATCKE010000015.1:0-33911 GCA_036562445.1 Clostridia bacterium | reverse complement strand
GCAATAAATATCGTTATCAGGCTTATATATCTTTTTCTCATTTGCTTACCTCCAATGCAAAGTGTTGGCTTGCCAGATTGCCGCTGTTGTCAAACGCGTAATAGGTTATCCTATATTTGCCTGCCAAATCGGGCGTAAAGGTGTTGCCGTTTAATGTCTTCATTACTCCATAAGGGTTGACAACCGCGATTTTTACGGTTACTTGATCTAGGTTGTCGGCAGCGGTGGCTTGAGGAAGGGTTATTTTTTGGCCTACTTTGCCCTTTTGAGGAACTTGGCCGTTTATCGTTATAACCGGCGGTTCGTCGTCTTCCACATACACGGCGTAAGCGTATACCGTGGACGAGCCGCTGGAATCCCTTACAAGATATTCGACTCTATAGCCGCCGTAAGAATCAGCCGTAAAGCTATTAGGTCTATACGCTATATTGGAGTCTTTAAGGATTTCAGCCCCCGCGTTGTTTTTAACCGATACTTCCACTTCCACCGCGGTGTCCAAAACGTCCAACGCAATGGCTTGAGGAATGACAACCTTTTCGCCGCGCTCAACCTTAGTTTTTATCTCGCCTTTTAGCTCTAAAGCGGGCGCGATTAGGTCCATACCTATGTCGCTCAAAGGCTGATACGCTATATCGTATAGTTTTATGGTTGTCGCGCCTTTTACGCCTTCTAGTTTTACTGTTACATATAATTTGCGCGCGTTAAAGCCTTTAAAGCCCGAACCGCTCAAAAAGCCTAATAGGGTTTGGTTTGAGTTGTCGTAAACGGACATAGTCGCGTCGTTATACAAAATCTTAAATCTGTCCGCGCCTTGGGAAGCGAATCGGCCTGTTATTTCTTTCGGCGCGCCGCCGTTGACGCTGGCGTAGCTCTTGTCGCCGCCGTTTATTACCTTAATGACAATCTTGTTGTCGGCGTCTTCATAATCCTCTAATATGACGCTGAATGAGTCGAGGTTGCCTTTGCCTTGCTCGAACTCGGCTTCAAAATAAAACCTAGAGGCCAGTATTGGATTGATGAAGGTAAACTCGCCGTCTTTTTGGGCGGTAAACTTAATGCTGTCGTATTCTTCGCCGTATTGAAGCCCGTCGGAGCTGTCGAACATTCTTTGAAGTTTTAAAACGCCGTTTTCGTAAACGTTTCTCACTTTTTGCTTGATTGTTACGCTTTCGGATTGACCGGACTTAGCGAAGACTTGGTAAGTTATATCGACTAAACCTTCCGTTCCGTTTATTACGGGCGTGTATTTTCTGTCGGCATTAAGCTGACGCTCTCCCGCGCCGTCTTTTACCTTGATGACATAATCGGCTATGGCAGGCTGGCCTTGGGTATAGTCGTAAGCGACTAATTCGGGCAAGATAACCTGTTTGTTAGCCAGTAAATATCTGGGCATCGCGGGAATGTCAAAAATAGGCTTTTGGCTTATTGTCGCCGTTATGTTAAACTCTTTTGTTTCTTTGTTGCCAAGGTAATCTTGGGCCTCTACGACATATACATACTGTCCCGCTTTTTGGACGAAGATTTCTTTATCCGAGCGGGATACTGTATTGCCGCTAGAGTCTTTTAGATATGTATTTATCACGGAGTTGCCGCTGCCGCCGCTTACGGCAAACTTAGGAAGGATATATTTTTTTCCAACGGTGATTTGGTTGGGAATTTCGCCTTCTATATTAATAGTAGGTTTTATGTTTTCTTCTATCGCGGTAACCTTGTAGGTCTTTACGCCCTTGTTGCCACTGTAATCTTGAACGCTGTATTCTACCGTGTATATTCCGGGTTGGGCGGGCGTAAACGAGCCGTTGGTTACGGGAACGCTTTGGGCTTTTGTCGAGCCGTAATCGCGGTAAACCTTATATTCTATTTGGTTTGTCAAGTCGCCGTCTTGAGCGTCAAAGGCTTTTGCCTCAAAGATGGGATAACTTTTGCCCACTACCGCGACAGGCGGATTTTTTATGTCGTATTCGCCGCTTAAAATCTTGATTGAAGGCGGAAGCGTGTCCTCGATAATTTCTCCGCTTAAATCCGTTCCGTCCACATTTAAAACCATAAACGAGCAAGGGGTTACCAGAACTTTTTCAATAGATATGCTCAAGTAAACCTCGCCCGTGGTAAAGCCGTTCCACAGCGCTGTGGGCGAAAAATGCTCGGGGTTGTCTAAATCTATGACCATATTGCCGTATTGGGTGTTGCCCGGATTGGCGGCGTATATGGCTCTTTCTTTGTAGTCAAAATAATAAGTTACCGTGTCAAAGCCTTGGTTTAAGCCTCTAAAGCTGTGCTTGATGCCTAAACCGAATCTTTGCTCGATTCTAGGCGCGCCTTTGTCCAAGCCCGTCAAGAGCTGGTTTGCCGCGCCCGCTTTTATGAACGCGACGCTTTGGCTCCACGAGCCTTTATACAGCTGAATGCTTACTTTGTTGGTAAAATCGTATACATCGGTTAGAGTAACGGTGAGCTGTTGATAGTCTTCTTCGCCGTAAATGGAGGGTGTGAGCGAGAAGACTATTAAAGGATCGTGTTTTGTGTTGTCGCTTATATCCACGATTTTATCGTAAACTACCGTAGCGCCTTCCGCCGAGCCTGTGATTTTTACGCCGGTGAATTGATTTTGCATATAAGACGGGGATTGGGCGTTGGCTTGAACGGTGGCGTTTCTTTGGTTGATAAATATATGGTCGCCTAGGTCTTTAACCGTAAAGAAATAATCTTTTCTATAGATTTTGCCTTCTATATTAACCGCGTACTCCAAGCGGTATTCGCCTTTTTTCAAAGTTACGACGTTTTGGGTAAAGACTTGCTCGCCTAAATACAAAAAACTTGAAGTCTTATATTTTTGGCCTTTGTGTTTCGCGTAAACTTGGGGGATTTCTAAAACAGTTCCGGTGTGATAAAACTCCGCTATAGAAGCGTCCTCAAATTCCACGGTTGAGTTGTTTTGGTTTAGCGGCGATAATAGATTGCTAGCGGCGCTTTTTTGAGCGGTTATGCCGCCTAAACCGACCGCGAGTAACGCGAGCGCGAAAATCAAGGCTATTAGTTTTTTAACCCTCAACACATTTTCCTCCTTATAATTAACCCTTTAGACCGCCTACGGCGATATTGCCCATTAGCTTGTTTTTAAAAGCCAAGAACAACGCCAAGATAGGCAAAGCGACTAAGATACAGCCCGTCATTTTCATAGGTATGCTGCTTGCGATGTTGTCGGTGGAATGGGCGAACTTATACACGCCCAACGCAACCGTAGGCATACTGGGCAAGAAAATCATAGGGACATAGTATTCGTTCCAATAGGATATAAAGCTCAATAAGAGTATCGCGTTAATGGTTGGCCTTATCAACGGCATCATTATTTTGACCATAATCGAAAAGTGGGACGCCCCGTCGATAAAGCCCGCCTCGGCGTATTCCCAAGAGATGTTGTTAAACGCTCCGTAAAAGATCAAGAAGTTAATGCCCAAAAAGCTCGCTCTCATAACGAAAATGCCTATCAAGCTGTCAAACAATCCTATCATTTTTAACACGGTTATTTGGCTGGGCAGGTTGCCAACGGTAGGCAATAGCATTGTTACGACGACTATTCCATAGACGAATTTGCTGAATTTATACTTATACTTAGCTACCACATAGGCGCATACGCAGGGCACAAAAGTGTGCAGCAGCGCGCAACCCGTGGCATATACAATCGAGTTTAAAAACAACGCCGTCAAGTAATACTTAATCGAGCCCTCGGGCGTGTGAATTGTAACCGTCAAAATCTCAAACACTGTTTTATAGTTTGAGAACATCCATTTTTTGGGCAAACCGAATAGATTGGTCGAAAAGTCGAAATTGGATTTTAGGGATGTCAATATCGCCCAAAACAACGGCGTCAAAAATGACACCGCGTATATCAAAAGCAATATAAAGCCGATGGTCATAAATATGCTTTTGCTTAACTTGAACTTTTTGCGAGACTTTTTCGCGGTCGAAATCATTTTGATAACTCCTAATACTCAACCGTAGGTCCGAATTTTTCGAGCAAGTATTTGGCCAACAGCGTCAAGGGCGCCGCAATCATCGTAAAGATTATGCCGGCGGCCGAAGCGTAAGGATAGTTAACTATATTGGCCTCGCCTATGACTTTTACAAACAAAAAGTAACCGTATGTGTAGGTGTGATAAGGCGCTTGAGGACCAAAGAAGTCGTATAGTCCCGCCTGAGCGGTAAACAAGCCCGCCACGCCCACCACTAAGAATGTGGTTATAGTGGGGAAAATCAAAGGCAATATTATGTGCCAAAACTCTTTAAAGGCGGTAAGCCCGTCTAATTTCCCCGCCTCTATTAAGCTTTGGGGAACTCGGGACATCGCGCTGGAATAAATTATTATTTGCGTGCCAAAGCCAGACCAAATGCAGTAAAAGATAATGGTCTTAAACGCTGTGTCCGCCCTAGTGATTAAGTTGTGAGCGTTGGTTATGCCTATTATTTCCAATATCGAAGGCAGGCCTCTTTCCACGAAGAACTTAAACATCAAGGAGATGACCATACTCGATATAATCTGGGGCAAGAACAGGACTACCCTGAAAAAGCCGTTTAGGGGGATTTGTTTGTATAAGAAATAAGAAAAGATAATGTTAAGAGGCAGTCCTATCAGCAAGCCCACTAGATATAAAGTAATCGAGTTATAGGTAGCTTTTATGATTATAGAGTCGTTGAATAAATCGTGAAGGAAAGCCTTAAAGTTGCCAAGGCCCATAAACACGAATTTGCCCGTGGTCATATCATAGCGCTGCAAAGAAAGCAAAATCGAGTTTATGTTGACAAACACGTAAAAGATTAGAAATTGCAAAAGCGGGAAGAAAAGCACCGCCGCGTAGAAAAACTTGGCGTTTCTTCCGTTGACCGAGCCTTTGCGCTTTTTTAGAAATTTGGGTTTTTTGTTATGTATCTTTACGCTTAAGTTGTAAAACGATAGTTTAATCTTGGATATTATTCCGTTGAACGTCTTTTGTAACGCCTGTTTCACCGTCTTTTCCCCTCGTATTACTTAAAGGTCCAGTTTTGTTTATGATATTCATACATACCCGCAAAATACGCGTCCGCAGTTAAAGAACTATTGTCCTTAAACGCTAGCAGGGGTTCGGCCACTACTATCTTGTTGCTTGAGCCGGGTTGAGGCACATAAGAGTTCCACAGCCAGCCCGTGCCGAAATATGTATTGTTGTTGCGCTTTACGTCAACCCAGTCCAAGTCAAGATATACCAAGTCGACGTTCTCGTCGTTCATAATATCCCAGCAATTTTTAGCGTAGTGGGTAAGGTTTCTTTCGGTTTCCTCGCTTATTTCGTATTTATAAGGTCTGACAGCGCCGGTATATCTGGTGAACAAATCCAAAATCTGATACGAGGTGGTAAATTCTAAGAAGTCTTTCGCCAAATCTTTTTTGTCGGAGTTTTGGCTGACGCAGACCAAAGATTTGCCGCCGTTTAGCATATATGTTTTACGAGGGTTGGATTTTCCGTTGTCGGCTTTGGGAATAGGCATTACGGCAAACTTTCTAACGCCGTAGTTCCATTTTTGGTTGTTAAGCTCAATGGCCATATCGTTCATATACGGCTTGGCTTCGTTTTCCCACCAGCCGCCTTCGGCTATCATAGCCACGGGCTTTTGCCCGCCCATTCTGCTCTTTAGGAATTCTTGTTGAGCCTCAATATGGGATTGGCTGGTGTTAAAGCTGTTTATGGTATACCAGGAGTTGTTAATCAAATCTCTGCCAAACTGCAAAGCGTAGCGCTTGCCTTCTTGTTTTTGAAGCTCGTAAGCGTTTGCCACCGTTATGGTAGTGGGCGTCGACTGCCCTTCAAATAAATATTGCCCGCTAAAGGTATTGTTTAACTGGAATTTTTCTTTGCCTTCGTAATCAACCCAAAAAGACGCTAATAGTCTCATACGGTAGTATTGGTTCATGCCGCTAAAAGTAAACGGCGTTATGCCCTTTTGGACCATAGCGGTCATCAGCTTCTTGAATTCGGTATATGTGGTGGGCAAGCCGTCGTCGTATGTTCCGTAAACGCCGTCTAGACCGGCTGTCTTTTTGTCCGAAAGCGAAGTTATAAACGAGCCGTTGCCGCCGTCTTTAAAGTATAAGAGTTTTTCCTCGAACAAATCTACGTCATATACCGGCGCGAATATGGATTTCACAAAAGGAATTCCATAATACTTGCCGTTTATGTTGTAGTAATCCTTGATTTCGTCGTCTATTTTGTCCAGAATGGACACTTCTCTTTGCTCTTTGGTTCTGACGGTGGTGTCCACGGTCTTTTTGGTCACCACGTCGGTTATGTCCGCCAGATAGCCTTGGGATTGGAATATATGGTAAGACAACGAGCTTAAGAAATAAATATCTTCTTCGTTGGTAGGCATAGAGACTATAAGCGTGTTTTCCTCATAGTCTTTTTTGTCGCTTCTAATAACTATTTCGACGTCGGGATTTTGGGCTTCGTAAATCTCTTTCGCCTTATAAAGCCATTCCTCGCCGAAACCGCCTAAATAGTTGCCTACTATTAATTGGGTTTTGGATGGATCGTAAACTTTGTCTTTTTCAGTGAACTTGCATCCGATAAGGGAAACAAAGCAAACCAAAAGTGAAAGTAAAATAGCTATGCGCTTTCTCATTTGTAAACCCCCATTCTCCACCTTGTTTTTTTTATTTAAAGGGACATTTTATAAAAGCTGTTTTCATTATTAATGAAAACATTTCTTTCTTTTTGAACATTATAGCATTAAAAGACCTTTTAGTCAATCCTAATATAAAAAATTCTATAATAAAGATTTATATTTATTATTAATGAATTTATTGACAAATATAGCGGGTTAATATATTATGAATCTATAATTACACAGTGGGATGAATAATATGACGCAGGAAGACGAAAAGAAGATTAAAGTAAAATCATTGTATAAGGCGCTGAGCATTTTGGATTATTTTTGCGAAGGCGATTCGGCCGAGCTTAGCGTTACCGAGATATCCGAAAAATCCGGACTTTTGATGAGCACTGTTCATAATATTTTAAGCACTTTCGCGGTAAAAGGGTTTGTTCAAAAAAGCCCGAATTCTAACAAATACGCATTAGGCAAAAAGTTTTTGGAGTTTGCCAACGCTTATAACCGCAACAATCCCGTTCAGTCCATTTTAAGAAAGAGTATGCAAAAGCTCTCAAACCTAACGGGCGAAACGGTGTTTTTGGCCGTTCCTTATGACATTAATATTATCTATATAGACGCGATTTTCCCGGCAAACTCTACGGCTACGGCAAACATTATAGGCGTAACCGCGCCGATGTATTGCACCGCTATAGGCAAGGCGATATTAAGCAAATCTTCTCAAAAACTGATTGACGAGGTCTTAAAATCGCCTAAAATGTCTTTTACTGAAAACACCATAACCGACGAAGAGCAGCTTAAAAAAGAGATAGAGCTCATTCAAAAACAAGGCTACGCGGTCGATAATATGGAACACGAATACGGCATAAAGTGCGTGGGCGTGGCTATTGATATCAACCACCAGATTTACGGATTATCCATAAGCGGGCCGTCTTTGAGGTTTTCCGAAGAAAAGATAAGGCATTACGCCAAGCTTTTAAAAGAAGTTTCGGCGGAAATAATGTGAAAAAAAAGGCTGATTTTATCAGCCTTTTTTTAAGTTATCAGTCCATTTTAAAGTTGAGTTTTTTTATCGGTTTTATCTGGTCTACTCTTTTGATTATTTCTTCTCGGGGCAAGTTTTGATTTAGCAATAAAGCGCCGTAAATATCATACCATAATTCGGTGAGCGACAATTCGCCTTCTCTTATGTCTTCCATTACGAAATTTTCGTTTATTATTTCGCTCGCTTCTTTGTTTTTGCCAAGACGGCTTAGGCACAAAGCCTTGTAATATCTTATCCTGCCTGTCTTGGACATTTCTTCGGGCATTTCCTCGCAAATCTTTAGCCACTCATCATATTTTTCCGCCTGGATAAGCGCCTCGGCGCAGTCTTTGTATAGGCTTATATGCTTTTTTAGTTTTACAGCAGTTTTCATAAGCTCGGCAGCCTTTTGGCTTTGCTTATATATATTTTTATACAGCATAGCAAGGTTTCTAGCCGACCAGGCGTTGGGCTTTAAGTCAAAGGATTTTCGCCAGCAAGCTTCGGCTTCTTCCATATTGCCAAGAGCATACTCAACCGCGCCCAAGTGGTAATAGGAAAACCAATGACTTCCCTTAGGATGGCCTAGAGATTTTCTTAGAAGCTCTCTAAAATATTCGGAAACAACATAGCCCTGCGGGGCTGTTTGGACATCCGTCTCCTCCAAATATCCGTTGCTGACTAAATCCAAAAACGGCTTTTGCTCGGAATCAATAGACTGCGGATAAAATTCCACGCAATCGCTAATAGGCGGTAGGTTTTTGGCTTGGTTTTCTATGTTCTTTAGCGCGCCCCAGCCTGAGCCGCATTGAAAGACCTCGACGACTTTAGGGTTTTTAAGTTTAATAGCGGTCTTTTTTAGCTCGGCGTCCAAGCCTTGGGGGAAAAGCCCGCCTAAAAACTCTTTAACCGCGTTTACCGCTTGAGAGTAATCCTTTGAGTGGGCTTTGTCGACCGATAGGTCTATAGCGCCGTAGACTTCTACCCATTCCCAGACGGTTTTACCCGGCATTTTGAGGTGTTGAAGTTGGGTTTCGCTAAGGCCGGCCTGGATTTCTATGTATCTGTCGCCGTCGGACAAGAAGTTGTTCCAATTTTCCCCGCCCTCGCCTCGCCCCCAGACAAACATCTTGCGGCCGATAAGCTCGTCGGTGGACGCTTGCAAAAGGCCTTTGCCTTGAGAGTCTACCGAGACAATCCATTTTTGCTCGCCTTGGTCTAAATGGTAAAAATAGTCGTTTGAGCGCGCGGCGGTTTCGGGATAGGAGGAATCCCTGCCGTCAAAATAAGGCATATCTTTATAATCGATATGATACGCGCCCTTTTCCCCGCCGCCCACGAACACCTTGGACGCGGGAACTATTACCCGCGCTCCTTTTTCTTCGGGGACGGCTATATTGGACCACCAATACATATATTTCTCTTGGGGTTCGGCATTTTCTATGCGGGGCAACACATACAAAAATCTAGAGCCTTGAGGCAGCCAAAAATCTATAGAAAACACTATAGACCTTTTGCGCTCGTATTCATAAATCCTTAGGCCTTCCTCGCCGTCGCTTTTAATTTTTACGGCGAACACAGGAGAGCAGGTAAAAGGGTTATGCCCTTTTATCGCCACGTTCCATTCCACCCCGCCCGAAAACCAAGCGTTTCTAAGCGCCAAGTTGGCTAGCTGAAATATTCGGTTTTTGTATAAAAGCTCTCTACCCGCTGTTTTGTCGTATAGCGAGTATAAGCGCCCGCCGTATTCGGTTAAGATTACGGCCTTTAGGTGTTCGTTTTCCAACACCGCCGCCTTGAACTCTTTCTCGCGCAAAACCCTGTCGTAATTGTCTTGCTGCAGATACGGCAGCATATCAGAAACCATTCCCTCGCCGAAGTGTTTGAGCTGATTTTTTAGAGTTGGCGAAGAAAACTTAAATTCCGACAAGACGGGCTCTTTTATCTCCAGCGTCGGGTTGGGCTCATAAAAACCGCAGCCCGGCATTTTGATAGCAGTGAATATGACCGACATAAAAATTCCTTTGTGCTTTTTTGCTCATTATGGCAAAAAACGACTATGGACTAGTCGTTTTTTTGCCAAAAACCCTCTATGATTTTTTCTTTTGTAAAAATTGATTATTTTCTGTTAAACTTTTGTCCGGTATTGTTATCGTATATAGCGCAGACTAATTTTTGAATCTTTAGAGCTTCTTTTCCGCTTATTTCGGGGTCGGTGTTGTTTTTTATGCTGTCGTAAAATTGGCGGATTTGTTTTATGTGCTGGAAGCCCCAATAGTCCTGCGCGTTTTCGTATACGATATTGGGATCGACGTATTGCTTAACGCTTAGAACTTGGCCGTTGTTAAACTCTATGCGGGCTTCTTCGTAGGACATAACGGCTCGGCCGTTTTCGCACAACAAGCGGATTTCTATAGGCTCGTTGCAGGCGTAGTTGTTCATAGCCCAAAAAGAAAGCGTAGCGCCGTTTTTGTATTTTACAAACCCTTCGCCGGTGTCCTCGACTTCCATAACGGTATGGTTTCTGTTGTGCAGGCTGGATTGGACGGATACGGGTTCGTCGTCAATAAACCAGTTGGCTAAATCCAGCGAGTGGATAGCCTGGTCAATGATAACTCCGCCTCCTTCTTTTTCCCAAGTGCCTTTCCAGTCGGACTCGGCGTAATAAGAGTCCGGCCTATACCAGGTTAGGACTACCCTAGCCGCTTTTACCCTGCCTAAGCTTCCGTCTACTATGTGTTTTTTTATAAGCTGGGAAGCGTCGTTATAACGGCATTGAAATATTACTCCGTATTTTACGCCCTTTTGCTCCGCTATTCTTACGTTTTCCTCGGCGTCCTCAAGCTTAATGCTCATAGGCTTTTCGCTTAGGGCGTTTACGCCGTTTTCCAGCGCGAATTTTGAGATTATCGGGTGCAGGTAATGCGGGGTGCAAACGTGAACGACGTCGGGCTTTTCTTTTAGGATTAGCTCTTTATAGTCTAAGTAATAAGGCGCGTTGTATTTTTGGCTTACCCTTTTTGCCCTGTCTTCTTTTATGTCGCACACCGCCACAAGCTCGGCGTCGTCAAAGTGCATTATAGGGGTGATATGCATAGGCAAAATGCTGCCTAAGCCTATAATAGCCGCTCTTATTTTTTTCATATCTTGCTAGCCAACTCCTTTTCGATAAATCTTACGGCCTCGGCGCCGTGCTCAAAGGAAGCTTTTTCAACCTTTTCGCCCTTGGCGAGGCAGTCGGTGAAATATTGAAGCTCGTTAAAGTAACCGCCCAAATCCGAAATATTTCCGCCGAGATTGTCCTCGTTGGTCATATTTAGCTTTTTAAGCTCGGGCGTGAACGCTTTTTCCTCAGTGTAAACCTTTAAGCCGCGCACGGAAGAGAACTCTACCACTGCCTTCTCAAACACCGCTCTGTAATACATCTCAAAGGCGTATGTGGAGGGCAAGTCCCAAGTGCCTTCCGAGCTAACCGTAAACGTGTCGTAATCCAAAATAGAATGTATGTAGCTGTCTTTTTCGCCGATTTTGTTTGTGATAGTCTTTACGCTGTTGGGCTGGCCGAATAGGTATAATAGATAGTCGGTATCGTGAATGTGCAAGTCAAGCGCCGCGCCGCCGCTGTTGGAGTGGTTTAGCAGCCAGTTTTGCCAACCCCAGGTAGGCCTAGGGCTTAGGCGTTTGAAGCTTGCGTTGATAAGGTTGCCGTAAACCTTGGAGTCGTATAGTTCCTTTAGGTAAACATACTCGTCCCAGAATCTAATGCATTGGCCGACCATAGCGATTACGCCTTTTTCTTGGGCGAGCTTGACAAGCTCTTCAGCCTCTTGGGAAGTTCTGCAAAGGGGTTTTTCGACGAAAACATTGTAGCCCTTCTCGAGAGCTTTTTTTGCGTATTCAAAGTGCAGATATGTGGGCAGGCAGATGTCCACGGTGTTTACGTCCGCGTTGTCCAAAAGCTCTTGACCGCTGGAGTAAGTTTTAGCTCCTAGTTTTTCGGCGAATTTTGCCGCGCGTTCGGGGATTAAGTCCGCGATCGCCGTAACCTTGAATTTGCCCGCGCTTTGCAATAAGCTATAGGCGGCCAAATGGGTGCTGCCCATAAAACCCGCGCCGATTAATCCAATCTTTATCATTTGTGTTTACCTTCCTTTATTTGCCTAAAATTTTGTCCATAGAATACGAAGTGTTGAAAATAATAGCTTCGGAGTGATGTTTGTAAGGCGGTATCATCTCGGCGGTTGCCCAGCCGTCGTAGCCGATTTGCTTAAACGCTTCCATAACGGCGGGATAGTCCACGTCGCCGGCGAGCAAATCCACAAAACCGTCCAGCGAGCCTACCGCTCTTCTGTAGTCTTTGAAGTGGACTTTTTTGATTCTCTTGCCTAGAATCTTAATCCATTGCTCGGGATAGCCGGAATAAACCACATTGCCCACGTCAAAGTAACTGCCTACATAATGGCTGCCGATTTTATCTATAAAATCCCTAAATTCCAGCGGGGACAACAAGAAGTTGTTCCAAACGTTCTCTAGGGCGATGTTTACTTTTAATTTTTCGGCGACAGGGGCTAGCTCCTTAAACGCCTCAAGCGACCTGTTATAAGCGGTTTCATAATCCACAACTCCCAGCTCGGGCGCGAACGAAACGCTTACAGCCCCGGGAACTACTAGTATGGTATCGCATCCCAATACAGCCGCCGTCTCAAGCTGTTTCTTTACTATGCTCTTAGCTTTTTCTCTTTGAGCTGCGTCGTCCGAGGTCAAAGAATATTTCCAATATAACCCGGTAGCCACGCTGTATAACTCTATTCCGCACTCTTTAGCGAGCGCTTTAATTTTTAATAATTCTTCTTCGGTTGAGTTAAGGTTGATTTCGCCTTGCTCGTCTAAAGCCACTTCCACCCCATCAAAACCAGCCGCCTTGGCGAGCAAGAAAGCTTCTTTTAGGCTCTTGTTTCCAAAACTCCATATGCTTATGCCTTTTTTCATTTGTTTCCTCCTATTCCTTATGCTATATGCATTCTATATTAATGGCGTTTTTTTTCAATATATTTAATTTCGCGTTTTTTGTATTTTTGTTCGCATATATTTTTTCTAAAATATATCTTGCAATTATTTATATAGGGTGTTACAATATGCCTATGCAAAAGAATGTCTTTTACAAACACAAGATAGAAAACCTAATCGTCATAGAAAAAATAGTTACCATACACTATTTTGAGTTCACAAAAGACTATCGCTTTGAGGGCGAGTCCCACGACTTTTGGGAAATAGTCTATGTGGACAAAGGCGAGGTCATCTGCTCTAGGGGCGAAGAGGATATTGTTCTAAAACAAGGCAGTATTATTTTTCACAAGCCCAACGAGTTTCATACAATACGCGCCAACGGCGTAACCGCGCCTAACGCGTTTGTTATGTCCTTTGTGTGCCGTTCGGCGGCGATGTCCTTTTTTTGCGGCAAGCAGTTTGTGTTAAACAAAAAACTCAGGCAGTATATAGCTTATATCATAGAGGAAGCCCGCCAAACCTTTGATATACCGCTGTTTAATCCCGCCCTGAAAAAGCTAGAAACGCTGAAAAACCCAATCCTGGGCGGGCAGCAAATGATAAGAACCTATCTAGAGCAGTTTTTGATTTTGTTAATGAGGCTGGAGTCTAACAAAAGCTCTAGCAACGAGGCGTTTATACCCAAAGAGTCGCTGCCCGGCCGCATCGAGGAAATGATAATAGAGTATCTAAACGAAAATATAGACCAAAAGATAACTCTTAAGGACGTTTGCAAAAAGTTTAGCTACGGCAAGACCTTTTTGTGCACGCAGTTTAAAAAGAGCACCGGCAAGACCATAATGAACTATTTTTTAGACCTAAAAATAGAAAAGGCTAAAAAACTCATCCGAGAAAAGAGCGTCAGCTTTACCCAGATAGCCGAAAACTTAGGCTTTAATAACCCGGCGCATTTTACCAACACTTTTAGAAAAATCACGGGTATGACTCCCACGCAATATTTAAACAGCGTTAGGTAGTTTTTCAAGGTTCGGTTTACTTTAAAAGGCTCGTCCAAAAACGAGCCTTTTGGAAGTTTATGAAATACGGTCGGTTTAGTCGTTTAGCGTTTTTCCGCCGCTCGCGATAAAATCCTTATACCACAGGGCGGATTTTTTTAGGGTTCGTTTTTGGGTGTCGTAGTCCACATAGATAAGCCCGAAGCGTTTCGTGAAACCAAACTGCCATTCGAAGTTGTCCATCAGCGACCAATAAAAATAGCCTTTTACCGGTATGCCTTCGCCCACCGCACGATTAAGGTGTTTTAAATGCTCGCGCATATAATTGATTCTGGACGAATCGTCTATGTTTCCCTTTGAGTCGGGGATGTCCACGGTCGCTATGCCGTTTTCGGTTATGTAGATAGGCAGGTTGTATCTTTCGTATAAAAAGCGGGACGCCCAATATAAACAGCTGGGAACCACCGGCCAGTTCATCGTGGTGTAAATCGTGTTATATCCTTGGGAAACGTAAGAAGCCTCGTTGTCCCCCGCTTTGGCTAAAGGGGCGTGGTATTTGTTTATGGCTATGAAATCCAAAGGGACTTTGATTATATCCATATCCGAATCGGGATGGTCGAACCAAGCGCCGAACTCTTTCTCAACGCTGTCGGGATATTTGCCGGTAATTATAGGCTCTAGGAAGGCTATGGTCTTCCAAAAATGTTTGCCTTGCTCGTTAAAGGATAAAAATTTAGCCGCTTCTATGTCTTGGGGGTTTTCGCTCACGGGGACAACCGTGCTGTCCACCACCGCAAGACCGATTTTGATAGGCTGTTTTGCCGCCTTTCTCATAGCCCTGACAGCCAAGCCGTTTGCGATTAACACCCTGTGGGCTATCTGCATAACCCTGTCAAACGGGTATTTCACAAAAGGCGCGTGAGTGCCTTCGAAATACCCGCAGCCCACAAAGCATTCGGGCTCGTTTAGCGTCAAGAACATATCTACTCTGTCGGAGTATAATTCCACAACCTTAGCCGCGTAGTCGGCAAACCATTTAGCGCAATCGGGATTGAGCCAGCCGCCCCTTTGCCATACCGCTTCCGGCATATCCCAGTGATAGATAGTTATGACGGGCTTAATGCCGTTTTTTATCAATTCGTTTATTAAGTTGTCATAAAACTCCGCGCCTTTGGGGTTTAGCTCGCCGAACCCTTGAGGATACAATCTAGACCAGCTAACGCTGAATCTATAGGCTTTTAGGCCTATTTGTTTCATTAACTGGACGTCTTCTTTCCAGTGGTAATAATGCCGACAGGTTTCGCGAGCGTTTGCGCCGTTTATAGGGTAGCAAACCCAATCGCGCCCCTTATAGTCCCAAATCGAAGGGCCTCGTCCGTCCGCGTCCCAACCGCCTTCTATTTGCGCCGCGGCTGTCGCCGCGCCCCATAAAAAGTTTTTAGGAAACTCTAGCATCTTTTCTTTCCTTTATCTATTGAATTTTATTATAAAAATATTATCCGCTGTTTTGGGTATCTCGAATTGGGCGGGCAGCTTAGGCCCGCAGGAATTTGAGCCTATCCCCCGCATAACTATGTCAATAGAGACATATACAGCCTTGGAGGGCGGCAGTTTCCAATTGTGAGTGGTAGTTCTCAATGTCTTTTCGTCGTAAGGCAAAGCCGAAAAAGAGAAAGGTTTTTGCGCGGAAATCTCTATCGAGGCGTTTTGATTAAACAGCTTTATATATCTTGTTCCGCAATGAGAGCCGCATTCTTGAGGGCGGATATAATCGGTGAAGTTTTTCTCCACCGTGGTCTCATACCGCCCAAAAGCGACTAAAGAGGCAGTGTCTATATAAGCCTCGTATTCGCCCTTGCCGTAAAAGACTAGGCTGTCTAATCCTTTGTCAATCCCAAAGGTCAAACCGGCTCTAGGCAGGCTCTTGACAGAGTCAGGTATTATGTATCTAAACTCAATCTCCACCCCGTCTTGGAAAAATTTGTATACCAAATCAAAGTCAAGGCAGGAAGACCTATACACGGGCAGCATTTTGCCGCTTAACTTTAGCCCGTCGTCTATGACTTCATAGTTTTGAATAAACGGCTCCGCCTCATACACTCCCCGCTCGAACCATTCTTTTTTGATATATTGGTCGTTGTCCGTGGGCGCGCGGGCTATATTGACGGCAATAGGGTTGTTTAAAAACTCTACTCCGCCGATTTTAGCGGACGTTATTTTTCCGTTAAACAGATTGACCGCGTATTCCGCCTCGCCGCATTTGATAACTGTCTCGTCTTTTTTGGTTAGAATTTCGGGCTTGCGTTTTTGCAAAGATATCGTCGGAACTTCTATTTTTTGGTCGTCTGTTTTTTCTCCGCCGTATATTTTTTTTAGGTTCAATAAGCCGGGTTTGATTTCCAAACTGGGCCCTACCAGCCCGTCTATGCAGAAGTTGCCATCGTGGGGCGTTTCGCCAAAGTCGCCGCCGTATTTATACCCGCCTTCGCCGTATAACACGCCGTGGTCTTTCCATTCCCAAACAAAACCGCCCATAAACCTGTCGGAAGAGTTTAGGATATTCCAATAAATTTCCAAGTCCCCCGGGCCGTTGCCCATAGCGTGGCAGTATTCGCAATAAACAAAGGGACGGGTTTCGTTGGTGTCGTTTAAAACTTCCAAGGCGGATTGCCCGGGCTTTTTGTCCTCAAAGTCATACATACGGCTTACCATATCTAGCGGCAGCTCGTAATACGCCTTGGGGTTGGTTTTTAAAACGCCTTCCGTTCTCTCGTAGTGGACAAGCCTTGTGGAGTCGATGCGCTTAATCTCGACCGCCGCGTCGTAAAAGCTCTTGCCCCAGCCCGCCTCGTTTCCAAGCGACCAAATAATAACGCAAGGGCGGTTTTTGTGGTTTATAACGTTTTGGGTGTTGCGCTCTATAATCGCGTCATAAAACAACGGGTCGTCCGCCAAAGCGTTCCAATAGTCGCCGTAAGAGCCGTCTTTGAACATAGTGCCGTGGGTTTCTATGTCCGCTTCGCTCATAACGTAAAACCCTAGCTCGTCGCAAAAGCGGTAAAACGCCGGGGACGCCGGATAATGCGAGGTGCGGATAGCGTTGATGTTGTGTTCTTTCATCAGCTTAAGGTCGGCTAAAATGTCTTCTTCGCTAACCGCGCTGCCCTTTTTGGGATGAAAGTCGTGGCGGTTTACCCCTTTTAGCTTGACGTGTTTGCCGTTGATTTTAAACACGCCGTTTTCCACGCTTACCTCGCGGATGCCTACTTTTTCGTCAATGGTTTCGCCCGCGCAGGCAATCTTTAAGTCATATAAATGCGGATTTTCGGCTGTCCATAAAACAGGGTTGGCCACCGAAAAATCCGCGCTCTCGCCCGGGGCGACTGTCTTGGTTTCGCCGTTAAAATCAATCTGGGCAGGCGCGCCCCCGCTGTTGTATTTAAAAGTTACCTTTCCGTCTATTTTTGTTTGGATAGCGTAATCAACGATATGCCCTTGGGGGCGGACTAGCAGATACACATCCCTAAAGATTCCGGTAAAACGCCATTTGTCTTGGTCTTCTAAGTAAGAGCCCGCGCACCACTTCACCACAAACACATCGATTGTGTTTACGCCCTCTTGGGTTAGGTCGGTTATGTCAAACTCGGATATGCGGTGGGAGATTTGGGAAAAGCCGACATAATGCTTGTTTATGTAAACATAAAAACAAGAATCCACCCCTTCGAACACGAGGTAGATTTTGCCGTCTTTTTTTAAATTAAATTCCCTGCGGTAGTGATACGCCGGGTTGTTATAAGGCGTATACGGCGGGTTGTAGGGAAAAGGGTATTTTATATTGGTGTATTGAAAATAGTCGTAACCGTAATATTGCACGCACGAAGGCACGATTATTTTATCGTTTATCGGCTCGTTTAGATAATCGTCGGGCAGATTATATACGCTTTTATGCTCCTTTATAAACCATTCGCCGTTTAAAGATAAGCGCGCGTTTTGGGGAACATAAGCGCACCTAGCGGGAAGAACATTTTCGCTTTTTACGTCGCTGATAAGCTTGGTGTTTAACATAAGCCTTCCGCCTTATATGTTTATTATGAGTTCTTAGCTTGTAATTCTTTCATTACGGCTTGGTTGATTTTTTGCCTAAACTTAAGATGCCATTTTGCGCATCTTTTGTAACGGGTAAAGCCTTTCATGCCTTGCTTTTTAAGAAGCTTTATTACCCGCTCGCGTCCCCAAAAGCTTTCCAATAGTTTCAAAGCTCTATAATCGTTCAATCCGTCGTAAAACACTTCGTGGCGGAGAGATTCGTAAACGCCGCCCGCCTTGGGATAGACTATAAAGCTATCGCCGCTTTCGAAGTTGCCGTCCGCGTCGGTGATAAAATAAGGGTTAATGGCGTGCTTGGAGAACACCGAGTTATAAAAGTTAAAGCCCCAATGCAAAAAGCCTTTGATTCCGTTTAGGTAAAGCTGCATACCTAAAATGCGGTTGCGCTGGGAAGGCATATTAAAGAAACGGTTGGATAGATAGTTTTGTCTTTGCCAGCCGCAATAATACACCCAGCGCTCTGTGCCTTCGCGGAATTTGAAGTTGTCCACGCAGTCGGTGGAAACTACCGGGGTATTGATTATGTTCTCGTAATAATAAGCGCCGTGGCTTAGAGCGTCCATAATGCGCGCGTTCTCGAAGTGCTTGATTAGAACGCTTTTTATCTTTCTAAACTGCTCTAGTTGGTCGTTGCCCGGCTCGTCCGAGATATGGAAATAAACCATATCTTGAATGCCCATTTTGTCGACAAACTCGACCAAAGCCCCTAAGAAACTGTCTAAGAAGCTTAAGTATTCGGGCGAGCTTGATTCGGTGTGCCAGCCGAAAATCTTTTCCGGCTTGCCGTCTTTTTGGGCTATAATTTTAGGGCATTTATAGCCGCCCCATTGGGTGGCAAGATGCGAAAACTCAAACTGCTGAACGCCTAGTTTGCGCGCGTTGTCAATAAAATACGCCAGTTTGTCAAAGTTAAAGGAATATCCGCCGTCTTGACAGGTAACTTCCACGAGCTGTGCGATCTGGCGTTCGTGCCCTACCTCGGTGTCAAGAGGGGGCGTGAACAGTGGCGTATACAGCATTGTCATACCGTGTCTTAGCGCGCTCTTTAGGTATTCGTTGAAGATTTGGTAGTATTCGGGCGAAAACATCTCGACGCTGTGCTGATAAGCTATGCAGTCGTAGTGTATCCAAGCCGTATATTTTAAGTCGCTCTTGGGCAAGGAAGCGTCCAATACGGTAAGCTTAAAATCGCAGGAAGCGTATAGGTTCGTTCTGTCTTGGTATAGCTTAATCGTTATGTCATAAACGCCCGGGGTTAGTTCTTGGCCGTCTTTATTTACCGTAATCCAAAACGATGTCCACAGGCTTTGGCGCAAGATTTCGCCTTCTTGTCTCATATCCCTTAAAAGGTCGGGATACAAAGTGCTTTCGTCTTTCTTTTTTATAATATAATTGTCGCACTCGCCGCGCTTGGTGGCTAGATGCGCCGGCATCGGCTCTACCCTGCGGACGGTTATGTAATCCGCTATAGGAGATTCCACGCCTATTCTGCAGTTAAACAGCGGGTAATCAGGTCGGCAGCAAACTTGAAAATGAAACACTTCGTTTTTAAATATCGAATATTCGTTTTGAAGCAAACTAGGTTTTGAGTTAGGAAAAACCTTGTCTAAAGAACTAGCAGTTATTAACTTGTTCATCGCAAATTAAAGCCCCTTTTTCTTTTGTATATTCTAGTGATTATTTAACTTTTAACGCGGAGAAATAAACCGTGTCGCCTTGTGCGAACTTCCAGTCGTTGTCCATAAGCATAAATTTGTATCCAATTAAGGATTTTGCCCCGTTGAGCGGAATTGTTATCTTCGTCCATTGACCGCTTATTAGAGGAATTCCAAAATCGGTGTTATAATTTCCTTGGTTGAAATATAATGCGTAGTTTCTTGAGCCTTGATAATACACATACATCTCTAAAGTTTCAGCGCCGCCAAAGGTTAGTCTAGCCGGAGCGTTGATGGACAGCTCTAAACTGCCCGAGGTTACGCCGGTAAACTTCGTGCTGCCCGCCTCGTCCCCGTATTTAACCGATGTCGCGTAGCTTATGTCGGCGGATTGGTATATGTCTATGATTTGTCTAGCGCCTACGTTTTTGTCAAACGCCAACACATCGTTTTCGCTAAAGCCTCCGGCAAGCCCGTCAAGGTAATCAATATAGCCGTTCATAAACTCGTCATAGCTGGCTTTGAGGGCGTTTTTGCGGGAAGCGTCCAGCGCCAAATATGCCGTGGTAACGCTTTTCGCGAAAGTTTCGTCTTGGTAATCGGACGCGTCCAAATCGTCTATAACAGCGTCTAGATTAGCCCCATACAAAGGCGAGATATAGAATTTGGCGCCGTCAGGTATGCCGTCTTTGTCTTCGTAGGTTAAAGGCCTAATCCAGATTACGCTTTGGTTTACGTCGGTCGCGTCGCCCACAGCGATAACAACGCGGTTCCATTGCTTCGCCTTTAGAACAAAGGTTCCCGAGCTTCCCAGGCTTTTATAGGTAGAATCGGCGTTTTCTAAGAGCAAGTCTTTGTCCGTGTCGTTATATATCGCAAAAGTCAACGCGTCGTATTTGCTGATATCGTAGACATAGGGCTTAATAATCTCTAGCGCTAAGTCCCACCAGCTATTAGAGACGACTTTTAGCGTCATCTTATCGTTATAAAGCTTTTCGTCGGATACTTCGTAAGACCGCAGCCCCCACAAAGTCCTGATTTGGTTAACTCCTATAGGATGGTCGAAATATAATATCTTGTCGTTTTCTTTTTGGACGTTGTGGTCGCTAAGCTCTTGGTCGATTAACCGGTCTTGGAGAGCGGCGTAATTGGTTACCTTCTTTTGGTCGTTTGCGGACAGCGCCGAATAATAATATTTAGCGTTGTCAGCGTCGCTGGTTTTAATTCTGTCCAGAGCCAGCAGGTTTTGAATCTTTTGGTTAAGCTCGCCCGAAGGCAGTCTATTGAGGCCATAAATAGCCGACAAATAGACAGAGTCTTCTCGATGGAAAACATTATTGCCCATTAAGATATTGATGTTTAGGCCGTTGATATCGGTGAGCTTTAGGTTCTTTTTGATAGAATCATAGCCCTCGGTCAAAAGCGGGTATTCCGAGCTTTTTAATTCTATCCTTGTCCAGGTCTTGGGCTTTAGGGTGTAGCCTTTTGACCAGTTGAAATATAATTCAAGTTCTATGTTGGTGTCGTTATACGCGTAAAAATAAAACGCGTCGTATTTCGTGATATCAGCTTGGTTTAGGTTGGTCAAAATAAACTCATACGAACCAAAGATTAAGAACGGATCGAGCTTTAATCTAGTCGAACCTTGCTCGTCCTCGAATTTTATCCGTTCGGTGTATTCAGCCAAACCTTTTCTGAAGCTTCCTTGGTTGACTCCGAAAGGCTTGTCGAAAGAGGCAATTTTGTTTTTAAACAAGTCTTCGTACGCTTCTATGTAATACGGTATCTCTTTTTTGGCGGTTAAATTGTTTGCGCCCGTAGCCGACAAGACATAGGTGTATTCCCCTGTCTGCTGGGGGATAAAGCCGTTGGAGATATCGATTTCTTGGTCTCCAAAAAACATCTTTTTCTCTATCGGAAGCTCGTTTACGCCGTCGTGGGCGGTCGCCTCAAATAATTGTGCGGGCTGGCCCACCACGCCGTAAGCCATATTAACCTTGCAGGCGATAGTGGGCTTTTTGGTATGCAGGACTATAATCTTGCTCTTTCGCTTTTCGCCAAAGCCCGAGATTTTTAAAGTATAAGGCTTTAGGCTGTCAATAAAAATCTTTCCGGATTCTATGTTTACAGTTTTGCCGTCGCCGTCTTTTACCTCAGCCTTTTCGTAAGCCGGCAAAACAAACCACTCGCCGTAGTTGGCGTAATATGTTTTGCTGTATCTGGAGTTTTCGCCGCAGCCCGCGAGAATAGCTATTAAGGCTAAAGCGATAACAATAAGTGTCATTAATTTTCTCTTATTCATACCTTATAGTCCTTATACCGTATATTGCAAATTCTTAAAATACAAGCGACTTTTTTGGGTGATATTCCAGCTGTCAATGCGGATGGTTAGGTCTGTTATATGCTCAAAATTTAAGTCCTTAGCCTCTACAGTCACAGTTTCGCCCGCCGGGATATGAACTTTTACAGTCATTTGCGAGGCGTCGGACGAAATTATGAGAGAAACATAGCGCGAAACGCCTGAAGGGTTGACGCAGGTAACGCTAATAGTCTTAGGCTTTTTGACCTTTTCCAAGACAGCCTTGCTGACCAAAATGTCATAGCCGTTGCCTTCCGCCCAAACATCGTTTTTATGATTGGAAACGTTTAGCTCTACTCTCAACGAGCCATCGTATTCTTTGCTGCTTTGGGCGTAGAACATTGGATACAAATACTCCGTGGGCGGATTGTTTTTAGTCAAAATAAAGTCATAATCGCCCGCGTCGTCAAAGTTAAGTATCTCTATTCCGTTGAAGTTCAGCTCTTTATCTTTGGGCGCGGAAGGCGCGGAAGGCGCGGATTCGTAGACTTCGGCGCGGAAGTTGTCGATATATAAAACGCCTTTTTTATTGGGCAGAGCGTCTAAGCCGTCTAAGTAAAACACGTATTCTTTAACGAAAGTGTTTTCGTCAAAGAAATGGGGCTTAACTTCAAAGGTTAGGTAGTTCCAGCTGTTTGCCGCCAATACCGCCCCTTGGGTAAAGTAGTTGGTCTTTTCGGTGCCCATTGCGGCAAAATACACCTCAAGCTCGCAAGGGGTGTCGTTGTAAATGTCTATTCTAAAGTTCTTAATATTTGATATTTGCTTAAAGCGCTCGTGGTAATGAATGGTGTCGTATTTGAAGCTGGCGTATCTTAAAGTATCCCCGTCTTGTTGAGGCGAGCCAAATTCGCTGTTGTTGTCTATCAAAAGCCTAGCGCACGCCGAGCCTTGGGTGATATATTCTTTTTCTTGGCAAATGGCGACCTCGCCGAAAATCTCGCCGAACATAGAGGTGTAGACGAGGTCGTAATAGCCTTCGTAACCGTTGATTAAATACGTGTTAATTTTAGCGGTTTTTCCGCCGGAACAGCCGCTAAGAACAAACAGCGCCGCCAAAAGAGATATCAATACCTTTCTTAATGCTTTCATAATTACGCGCCCTCTCTTTTGATGCTGTAGTTTAGGTTTGAGATAACAAAGTGTCTGTCCGGCAATAAGTTTTTATCCGCGTCGGCGTTGTCGGACGCAAGCTCAAACACGGCGTCGGCTAAGCCTGAGAACACCGATTTGTATTGATAAAGTTTTTCTATGGCTATTGTTTTAGATTCTCCCGCCTCAAAGGTGAATGTTCCTAAATCGTAGGTATAGTATCCCGCTTTGAGTCGAGCTTTTAACTCCAACGCTTTGCTCATAGTGTTTGTAAGCGTAAACCTGATGGTGTCCACTTCGTCGAGTTTTACGCTCATAGCGGAGGAATTCATTCCCACTAAGGGAGTAAAGGTCAACAATTCGTTTAAGTTGTCGCCCTTGGATTTTAGGGTGATTACCGCCGTATCGTTTTCATAAACGATTTGGCTGGTCGCGCTGACATATAAGGGAGAGACGCTTTGCGACAGCGGGATGACATTGGTCTTGTTGGCCACAAAGATGTTATATGTCTCTACCGTTTGACCGTTTTGGGATATGGTTATATCTAGCTTAGCTTCTTTGTCCAAGGTTTGGGTAATGGTGTATTTTACGCCCTGGCCGCTGGCTCCCTCGGGCGTTAAACGCTGACCGTTGACGGTTAGGTCATAGCCGTTGGCTAGGTAAATGTCGGACACTGCGCTTCCGCCGATTATATTGGAGCTGATTAAGAACTTGGTGTCCGAACGGTTTTTTAATATAGTGTCGACCAGCATTCTGCGGGCTTGGTAAAACACAGCGTCGTCTTCGTTATAAATCGTGCCGGTATACAGCATTTCGTAAAGGTTTTGAACAAACAAGCGAGAAGACGCCGAGCCTTTGGGAAGACCGAAGAATTCTTCCTTTTCCTCGATAATGCTGTCTAAAAGGCAAAGCATATCGTAGTCTTCTTGCCCGTCGCGGAAGTTGGTCAGGCGGATAGAAGGCAGGAATGTGTCTACGCCGTATTTTTTGCCCGGATAAAACATATAGCCGTCGCCTACGGTTTCGGGGAAACGGGTAGGCTCTTCGTAAGGGTCGACGTTTACCGTGTCCACGAAGTTCCAAGAATGGTAACTGTTAAACGACCAGTGCAAGAATCCTTCCAGGTCGTAGTCCTTTTGCATCCAACGCATTACTCGACCGCCCAAAAGGTTGTCGTCGATATGCAGCGTAGGATACGGATATAGAGGTATCATGCAAATATAAAACCAGGTCTCCCCGCCTCTAGAGGCCGTCTTTTGTCTCATTTCTTGGAATTTTAGGCGGTCGGCAGGGGTGTGGAATTGGTCTATCTGAGGGCAATAGGTGTTGACCGCAGAGCCTAAAACGGACATTTGGTTTAGATTAGCGGTGATGACGATAGGAATGTTCTTTATAGCGCGTTCTATTTGCGCTTTATAATCTTCGTCATATTTGTCAAAGTAGCCGTTTTTCTCTAGGTCGGCAAACACCAGGTCTTCGACTTCGTAAATAGCCAAAGTGTTTTTTCCTACGGCGTCAAAGTCCGGGGGCTGAGGCTCGTCTAGATAAACAGGATAAATATACGCCTTATCCAGTAAGATTCTGCCCGGCTCGGATTTTTCGCATAGCGTGTATAGATATGAATATAACTTGCCTTTGACCGCTATTTTATAATCTCTTTGGCTTGAGTTGAAATTGTTAAAGCTTGTCACAGGGATAGCGAAACTAGTGAAGTTGGGGTTGTCCCAATAGTAAATCGCGCTTTCGGCCATTTCCTCGGGATTTAAAGAACCCGGCAAAAAGTCGAAGTTGAACTTATACTCGTTCATCGCGGTTTCGTAGTATTTTCTGTAATGCTCGGGGGTGTTATTATACTCGCCGCTCATTAATCTAGTAGAAAGCGCGACTATGCAGGTCTTGCCGTTAACTTTGGTCAGCGCAATGTCCAGCACTTCCAAATGAACGGGAATCTCAAAGGTTTGGCCGTCGGCCTTTAGGATAAATTTGCCGTAATAATCCCCGGCGGGGGTATCTAGGGTAGTTTTAAACTCCACCGTAAAGCCTTGGTTTTTGCCCGCGGGAACGCTGTTTTCTTTATACTTTTGCGCCAAATCCATAGGCAGAAGCATATCGGGCGTGTAGCCTACGGGATATTTGTAGTTGGTCTGCCCTTTGGTTTTGGTCTTGACATAGATATATTTTTGAAAATATACCGTTATATTATCCTTGCTGAACACGACACCGTCTTCGGTCTTTAAGTCCGACGCCTCCAGCGTAATAGACTTAATCTTTTGCTTAGGAGTAACTATTAACTGCGCGCCCTCGGTCTCGTTTTTGGCCATAAACACGTCTAAGGATTGGCCCAGGTCGGGGTATTTCGCGCCTTCGCGCAAGACCTTGAGCGTGTTATAAGTGCTCCAAATTTTTATTTCTTTATTAGAGTCGCAGGCAAGGGCCGAGCAAAACATCCCCGCCGCGAGAATTAATACGATAATATAACTAACAATCTTCTTTAAGCTCATATATCTTCTCATTTGTGTTTTTTTATTTTACAGCGTTATGCCGGCGTTGCGTAAAATAGTTGGCCACATAGATTTTACATAGTTGTAATTGTCCGCGTAAATTTGTTCCGCGGTCTTTCTGTCTTTAGCGTTGGTAGCGCCGAGCAAGACGCTTACGGAATTTATGTTGTTGTATATTCTTAGTCCGCCTTTTATAAACACGTTGTCCATTTCGGAGAAGGTGTATTTGCCCGTTTGAATCATTAAGTTAGCCTTATACATAAAGGGGCTTAGGTGGTCCTTTACGGGGCTGTTTTGGATGTCGTATTTGAAAGGCGCCATAGAGCCGCATTTTTTGAGCATAGCCTCGATGCCGCGGTCGGACGCGATTAATTGCAAGAACTCTTTAGCCAAATCTATCTTAGAGCTGTAAGCGGGAATGACCGCCGCAAAGTCGTAGTTTGCGGGAAGCATTTCGCGCGCGTCTTTTACCGCCGCTATTACTTCTTCTTTGGTATAGAACTTGGTAGGGTTAAAGTTGGGAACTTGGGTAACTGTGCCGTCCACATAGTCGATGATAGCGGACAGCTCAGCGTCGGTAATGCCAAGCTTTTTGCCCAGCGCGCTTATAACGGGAGTCTTGATAAACTCGATATCTAGCTCGTCGGGCGAGAAGTTGGCTTCCATCTCGCGCTCAAGCCAAGAGCCGTTGGGCATAAACAATATGTTATCTTTGCCTTCCAAGAACACGTTTTGAACGGAAGTAAAGTCCAAGGTTTGGCTTAAAGGATGGCTGTAGCCGTTGGACGGGTTGAGCAAGCGTTCCATAACCTTTAACATCTCGTATATGCCTTCGTCCAGCATCATTTCGGGCACGTATCTAGGATTGCCTTCCACATAGAGCGCGTAGGCTTGGTAGAACTTTTTCATATTCTCGCTGCCGTTGTATTGCGCCATCCATATCGTGCTGACGTCGTCCCAGTAAGAGTCGGATATAGCGTAAATGTAAGGAGTTACGTTGCTGGGCAGGTTTTCAAAAAACGCAAACATTTCGTCCGTGGTGTTGGGCAGCTTGCCGTATTCGGGTTTATAAACCTTGTTGTTGATGACCATACCGGTCAGCGCCTGCATCCAGGGCATAACGTATTGCTTTTTCTCGCCGTTGACCAATATTGTCTTTTGGCCGTAGTAAGCGGGCAGCATTTTGTCTTTTAGCTTGATGTTTTCGCCGGGCACATTGGCTTCGTATATGTCGCCTAGGTCGGCAAACGGCGAATCGTATGTAACGCCGTTGGCGACTATCTGCTTGCCGGCCACATACAACGCCTTAGAGTGCTCGACAAACAATAAGTCCAGGTGGCTGTTGCCGGAAACGACCTTGTCGAGCATTTGGCTGCCGCCTTTTGTTATAAAGGTTTTCTTAACGGTGATGCCGGGATGCTCCGCCTCAAAAATCTCAATCAATGGATCTATCCAAGCGATGCCGAATCCGGCGTTTTCAATTTCGATATATAATGTCTTGGCAGGGTTTTCTTTTTTGCAGCCTGCTATGCCGAAAACCGACACCGCCATAAAAAATACGCTCATTAAGACGACAAATATTTTTTTCATTGTATTTTCTCCCTTTTTTTCATATGTTTTTTGCATAGGTTTATCCTTTTAATCCGCCCGCGTAAACTTTGGTCATTATGGTGTTTTGGAAAGCGATAAATATAGCCAATACGGGTATAATCGAGATGATTACCCCCGCAAAATACACGGGCTGGTTTGCCTCGTATCGCATATTAAACTCATAAGTATATAACCCTGACGCCAAAGGCGGAAGGTTAGGCAGCCATATGATAGGGCCGGCGTAATCGTTCCAAAGCCCCACAAAGTTCATAACCGCCAAAGCCGACAGCGAGGGCATCAGCATAGGCAGCATTATGGATAGGAAGGTGCGCAGGTTTCCCGCGCCGTCTATAAACGCCGCTTCGGCGTAACTCCAAGGAATGGATTTGAAAAACGCGTAAATATAAAAGAAATACGTTCCGAATCCGCCGAAGGATGTAATCAAAATCAAGGGCGAGTCGATAAGCCCCATTTTGGAATACAGCCTGTATTGCGCGGGCAGCGCGCCGTAAATGGGTATCATCATTACCACCAGCGCGGCGTTGTAGATAAAGTTTCTGCCTTTGAAGTTATACTTGCTGACTACGTAAGCGGTGCAAGTGCAAGCCGCCAATGTGAAAAACGTCGAGCCCGCCGAATACCAAAGCGAGTTTATAATCATCATAAAGTAGTCGATGTTGCCAAGCTTTAGGCTTCTAAACGCTTTGATATAATTGGAAAAATACAGCGGGAAGGTTATCGACACCGGATCGCGCATAAACGCTCTGCCGTTTTCTTTGAGCGATATCATAAATCCGTAAGCGAAAGGCACGAGCAGCGCCAAAGCGTAGATAAAAAAGAACACAAAAACTATAGCAAAGACAACCTTAGATTTGCCTTTGCGTTTATATAATATAGAAGATTTTTCCGAATCGCGCATTTTTTCCTCCAAGGTTACATCGAGACATCGTCTAGATTGCGAGTAAGCAGCCAGCGCATTAGAATAGCTATGGGCGCGCCGATAGCCGTAAAGAACAAACCGACCGCCGCCGGATAGTTTAGCTCGTTGTGGAAAGCGACTCTGTCGTAAATCCAGTAAGAAATGGTGTAAGTGTCGTAAGCGCCTCTAGTGAACAATAAAATAGGGCCGCTCGCGTTAAATATTCCTATAAAGTTGAAAATCAAAACCGTGGACAAAGTGGGCCATATGAGAGGTATCACTATGTAAATAATCTCCCCCAACATTCCCACGCCGTCGATTTTTCCTGCTTCCAATATGCTGGTTTCTATATTGGTCATAGCGCCGCTGAAAAGGATTAAGTTTCCGCCAAGACCAAAGAATATGGTGTAAAACAATATGGTGCTTAGCGCGTAACGGCTGTCGGACAAAAACGGAGGTATTTTGGCTCCGACCAATTGATACAAAACGGATATAGGGCCGTTGCCCGCTATTAGATACCTAAACAATACGGCAATGACAGACGCCGAGATAATGTTTGGCAAAAAGAATATAACCCTGTAGATTTTGTAGCCCGCTATTCTCTTATATAAAAAATAGCACATTAATATGGACAGCGGGAGAGTTATCAAAAGCCCCGAAAAGAAGAATATCAACGTGTTTTTAAGAGCGCTTAAAATCAAAGAGTTGGATTGAGCGAACTCGACAAATATTGTCTTGAAATTCTCTAAACTCCAAATGGGTTTTACGCCATCTGTTGGCAGTTGAAAAGCCATTAAAATAGAGTTGATGTTTACATAAACATAGAAAACAAAAAAGTGCAAAACAGGCAAAGCAAGCATTCCGATTATAAAAATGGTGTCTTTTGTCTTTTTGCTTAAGCCTGCCGACTTAGCTTTATCTTTTGTAATCGTAGTCACGCTTTACACCTTTAATTTTTTTACTTTGTGAAAAAATATATTCATATATTAACACGATTTTTTTCTCTTGTCAAGAACTAGCTTAAATATGATTTTTTTACATATTTTTAATTTTTACTCTTTTCATTATATTTATCATAATAAAATTCCTTCCAAGCGGGCGCTTGGAAGGAATTCCGCATATGGGATTGGACAAAAGATGGTTTAGTCTTCTATCAATATATTAATATCGTCCGCTAAGTCCTTATTAGACAGCCTTAGGGTTTCTATACCAAACTCGTTTTGCGCGGCGGGATATGCCTTATTGTTCACATAAAAAGTTCTCTTGCCCGCACCCTTGTTTTGATAAATAATGCTAATGTTTCGACCTTTTAGGTTTATGCTCATCTTAGCGGTTTGGGACGGGATGTATTTCGCGGGGGCAATATTGACGCCGTCTAGGTCGGGTTGAATTCCAAACACGCACCTAGCCAAGACCTTAATCAGCACGCAGCCGCTGCCGGTGAACCAGTCGTTCATAGACTCGCCGTCCATATTCTTTTCGGGGTTATAAACATAAGAATTGGGCATCACAAAGGGGGTAACCGAAATCATTTCGTGGGTTATGGGCATAACCTTATACAGCTGGTCCCAAGCGAACTTGCTTTCGCCCAAGGTAAACAGCGCCCACGCCGCAAACAGCGCGGCGTGTATGTATGTGGCGGCGTTTTCCGCCGTGCCTAAGGGGAGTCTGCCTATCCTTCCCACGGCGGTGTTGTCAGGCGTAAAGCCCTTGTTAAAGGTCATTATGCCGTATTTGGAGTCTAGCTGTTTGAAATTATCCACTATATCTTTCTTAAGGGTAACGTCCTCGTAAATCAAGCCCGAGAGCGCCCAGAAAGCGTGGGAGGTGGCGCTTACGCGGCTTGCGCCGTCGTTGTCTTGAAAGCTGCCAACAAAATACGAGCGTTTGTCGCCCCAACCGTGCAAGATTCGGCGGTTGGCGCCGTCCGACACTACGCCGTAAGTCATCAACGCTTTCTTTAGGGACTTGGCGGTTTCTTGATAATGGGACGCTTTTTCGGGATATCTTTGGGTTTTTAGCAATATTTCGGACAGCTGGTTGAGGGCTTGGTATAGTTGCAGGCTAGCCATTATAGACACGCCGCTGCCAAATTCTTTATCGGCGTCCTCGGTGTATCCCAATCCATCTATAGCGTCGTTCCAGTCGCCGTATAAGGCGCGAAGGCAGCCCGTCTCTCCGTCGATGTTGCTTACAAGATAGTCGGCGATTTTTATAAGGTGGTCTAGGACGCTGTCTTTTAGGTCTGATAAGGCCACCGTGTAGTTGGCAAGCTTATAATAACCGCTTTCTTCGTCCAGAATGGTAAAGTCGTTGGTAAAGGCTATGTAGTTGTATACCGTGTGGATTATCCAAAGGCCTTGGTCTATGTATTTTCTTAAGTCCATTTGGGGGATGTCGCCTTTTGACGCCGGGTAGCTGAACTGTCTAGGCGGCATACCGCTTTCGTCTATAAAGCCGATGGCTTCTATTATCTTTTGCCGACATTTTTCGGGAATCCACATCAAAGCGGCTTCCACCTGCTGGAAGATGTCCCTAACGCCCAAGAACGCGCCCGCGAAGTTTTTGGCGGTGGCGCAAAACTCAACCTGGCGCATTACCGAGCTTATAAAATAATTAAATATGTCGTCGTTTAGGTCGTAGTCTTTTAGGTTGTTAAACTCAAAACTTAAGCTTTTGGTTTTAGCTTGGTTTATAATCGCCTCTAGTCCTAAGTCTAAGGCGGACGGCGTTAAATCTTTTTCGATAGCCGCTTTGGCTTCGTCGTAAGAATTTTTTACAGATAATACATAATCCGCTCTAGCGCACTCTTGGGGATTGAGATTTAAATACACTAGGTCGCCGTAGATTGACTTTTCTGTGAACTCGCAGTATCTAACGCCTTTTTTGAACCTGCCGTTTTTTAAAGCTTGGGACATATGCAAGCTGTTGTTTGTTCCGCCGGTGTAGTCCGACCTTGAGGCTGTCTCAAAGGTTTGGCAGTTTGGAGGCAGGATTCTTTTGAGACCCGCGTAAAAAGCGTTGCTTCTGCCCTTGCCTATGTATTGGACGCTTTGCATAAGAGCGCCATCTTCAAAAATCTCCGAGCTTTTATACCACTTGGCCTCAAAATCCTCGTAAGGCTGGCGCATAAGCAAACAGTCGAAGTAGCTTGAAAAGCCGAGCTTGATTTGGCTGCCGCTTATATTAAACGCTCCTAGAGTAAAGCAGGCTTGCTTGTCTTGGCTCATAAAAACCCTTACGGCGAAAACCGCGCTGTCGGTATAGGTTAGGTAATACGCTGCGAAAGGGGTGAACACGGCGCATCTTTTTTGAATTTTTTCGTCCGTTTTGCAAGCCGTTCCCAAAAGCGAGACATCCTTGAAAACATCGTTGTCGTAATAGCCCGCGAAAAAGCCTATATTGGGCTCTTTTCCTTCGGTAGCGGGCAGGATTATGTTAAGCGTGCTTTCCTCTATAGCTATGCAGCCCGACGAATACGCCCAGATTACTCGTCCGTCGCAGGAATAAGGGTAGCGGCTTACGCCTTTTTCGCGCGGGTAGCATAAAACGGTGTCCTTGTCCAGAAAATAGCATTGGGCGGGAAGGGCGCGCTTTTTCATTAAGTCTTGGTTTTTCTCAAACTCGTCGATTTTGGCGATTAAGTTTTTTACGCTGGCTTCAAAAGTCATTTGTTCCTCCTAGTTCTTTCGTATAAGCAAGTCTTTATATAAAGCCTAAAATAGGCAGCAAAAAATCACGCGTTTGTTTTAGCGTTTTTAACCTTATGTTTTTATATGCGGATTTGGGAATTAAAAGCCTTATTTTCTAAGCCGGGATTCTATAAAACGCGTAAACACTATGTCCCTTGCCGCCTCAAACGCGCCTAAGAAGATAGCGTTTTCGCCTAAGGTGGATTGGACTATTTTGACGTGTTTATAGCCGTAGCTTAAGAATTTTTCCATTAAAGTATTGTAATATCTATCGCCAAACTCAAGCATAAGACCCGACAAAATGATTACGTCAAAGTCCATAAGCTCGGTTAGATTTTTCAGCATTATGCCCGCGTTTTTGGCCATTTGGTCTATCACAGAGCAGACCAGCGTGTCGTTGTTTTTATATGCCTCGATTGCTTCTTGGCGGGTAAACTTGCCGCTTAAACAGGTGGGCTCGCCCGCGGCGATTTTTTCGCTTATAGCGTTTCTTGCCGAATACCAGTCGACATAATGCTCTAAAATCTTGCCGCTTTCCATCGATAAATTATGCCCTATTTCGCCGGCAAGCCCGCTTGAGCCTACGTAAAGCTTATCGTTGATTAAAAAACTGCATGCGCAGCCGCGGCCTATCTGCATATAACAGCAAGAGGTTTCCGCGCCGGTCAAGACTCCGTATTGGCGCTCGGCTAAAATAGCGAAGTGCAAGTCGTTTCGTAACAGCACTTCCACGCCGAACTCTTGGGAGAAATATTTATATAAGTTTATCGTGCAGCGCTCAAACGCTCCCGAAAAATAGTTGTCGTAGGTGTCGCCGTGCAGTTTGCCTAGATAGGCTATGGATATGGCGGCTAGAGGTATGTCTTTGTCCTCGTCGCGCTCCAGCATAGCTTTTAGCTCGCTAGCGGTTTGGTATATATGCTCGTCCCTAATAGTGGGCGGGATGTTTAAGTCAATTTTGTCCTTGACCTTGCCGCTTAGGTCTATAAGGGAGATAGTATTGTCGGCGAAATTGATTATCGCTATCTTGCAGTATTTAGGATTAAGGCCGTATGTAATAGGCATACGACCGAGGTTGCCTTGTCTTTGGGAAGGCGCTCGGGCTATAATATTGCCCAAAGCGATGTCGTCCACAAGCTTTTTCGCGCCACCGCTCGATAAGCCGAGCTGTTTTGAAACCTGAAATGTAGAAAAATCGCCCTTGCAAAACAGCTCTAATATTAAGCGCTCGTTTTTTTGCCGCATAGAATCGTGTTTGCTCGCTATCGCTCTGCTCTTTTTTGTCATTACGTTACCATCGTTTATATAGTCATTTTTAATTATAAACGCATTAATTTTTTATGCAAATTTTTTTGCCGCGGTTTGAGGTTTTTACCTATTAAATTATATAATTATTTTTTATCCGACGCTTTGCTTTTCTTTTTCATTATATATATTGTTATCATAGCGGCCCCGCGGCTATAGCCAAAACGCCCGCGCTTATTGAAAGCCAAATAACCCATTGCGCGCCGCTAGAAACTTCATCCGAAACAGCGTAGTTGTCTGAGGTAACGACTTTGCGCAATTGGTCTCTGACTTCTATTCTAAACAGCTTTTGCGTTGAATTGCCGTAAGCGTCGGTAGCGCTGACCGTAATATATAGTTCGCCGGCTTTTTTAAACTTAATCACGCCGTTGTTGATTTCAAGTTTTTGCTCGACGCCGTTTGAGACAAACATTGCTCTCTTGATTTCGACTTGGATTTCTCTGCTATAGGAATCCACCGCTTTAATCTTGGATAAATCTATCGTTTGGCTCTTTAACACTTGAGCGGGAACGTCCCATATGATGACGGGTTGGTCGTCGTTGGGCGGCAAAATCAAGACTGTGCGGGTTATCGAGGCGGCGTTTGAGCTGGAGTCCACGGCGGTGTAAGTTATCTCATATATGCCGATTTGGTCAAACCGCTCTTTTAGGTCGATTTCTTTGCCGTTGTATTTGCACTTTATCAATACTTCCACGCTTCCCCAATCGTCCGCCGCTATAACGTCGTTGACGGATAGCGAAAGCGCGCCTTGACCGCTTATAATCAAGTTGGACAATCCGTCTTTAAATTGAATGGTGGGCGGAGCGGCGTCTATGATTATAAGATTTTGAGCGTATCCGCCGTATAAAAAGGTGTATTGTCCTAAGCGGTTAGGCGAGAACGTTCCGTCATCGGTCAAAGCGCCGCTGTGGTCGCCGGACTCGTGAGCGAAGGTTATTTCTTCGCTAGGAACATCTATAGTTCTAAACACATTGGTCAATTTAGGCGAAATCAAAACGCTTTGTCCGTAAGGAATATATTTAG
>DATCKE010000029.1:0-87566 GCA_036562445.1 Clostridia bacterium | reverse complement strand
CCTTTACGCCCGATTTGGCAGGCAAATATAGGATAACCTATTACGCGTTTGACAACAGCGGCAATCTGGCAAGCCAACACTTTGCATTGGAGGTAAGCAAATGAGAAAAAGATATATAAGCCTGATAACGATATTTATTGCTGTTTTAATGATATTCTCAATGACTTTGGGCTGCGGCAACACCTCCAACAAAGACTCGGACAACGGCAAACATAAAGTTATTGTGGAAGACACGGATAAATATTTGATAAAAGACAAAAAGACCTCTTACAGCATTCTAATTCCGCAAGACTATGACAAGAACATCGAAAAAGCCGTAAACGAGATAAACTACATCGCCAAAGAAAGCGCAGGCGTAACTTTCCCGGTGGTTATCGATGACGGCACCCAAACCGCCGACCAAAATTATATTTCGATAGGCGACACATCTGTAGCCAAAGAAAGCAATGTAGTAATCGACGAAGAATACGGCTACGACGGCTATAGAATCCTTACATACAAAAACAGCGTTATACTTCTTGGCTCTTCCAGCGGCAAGGGCAATCTCTACGCCGCGGTGGATTTTACCGAAAAGGTATTTAATACCGCCACATACGCCGTCGACGAAGTCAAAATCACCAAAACAGACAGCGTCAAATTTAAGAAATTGGATATAAAAGAGATACCCGATTTTAAGAGCAGGGTATTGCTGTTTTACGATTACACGATGAACGAGACCTTAAGAGACCGTATTAAGGTATATAAAAACACCGAAGGCTGGATTTATTGGTCTCACTCCCACTTTTTGATTATCAATCCCGATGTATATAAAGACGAGCATCCCGATTGGTTCAGTCCGGACGGAACGCAGTTATGCCTGACCAACGAGGAGATGACTCAGGAATTTATCAAGAACGTAAAACAGCTGGTGGAAGAACATCCCGACGCTAGATATATAATGTTGGGACAACAGGACAAAAACACGTTCTGCAACTGCGCTAGCTGCGCTCCGCTTGTGGCAAAGTATAAAGAAAGCGGCGTGCAGATAATGTTCGTAAACAAGGTCGCCCAAGCCGTAGACAGCTGGCTTGAGCAAACTCAGCCTGGCCGCAAGATGATTTACGCTATGTATGCTTATCAAAAAACCGAAGCTCCGCCCGCTGTTTTGAACAAAAACACCAACAAATACGAGATTATAGACGAGGCGGTAAGACCTAGACATAACGTAGCGGTTACCTACGCTCCTTTGTACGCTAGCTCCACCCATAACCTGTTTGACGAAAAATATAACAACCTATCCAGCGTTTCGCTAAGGGGCTGGCAGGCGGTAATGAACGGCAAAAACCTCTTTGTCAGAATATATTCCGCCCAATACGGCTATTACTTTATGCCCTTTAACAACTTCTCCACCTTGCAAGAAAACTACAACTTGTTAAAGGAAATAGGCACTGATTACATAATCGACAACGGCTCAAACGACACCGTATCGAGCAACCTTCAAGAGCTAAAGGGCTGGGTATCCGGCAAACTTATGTGGAACACCAAGCTAAACCAAGACGATTTGATAAGAGAGTTTGCCGAGAATTATTATAAAGACGCCGCCCAGCAAGTAATAGATTATATAGATTTAATAAGACTGCATTGGCAGGAGCTTTCGGACGAGATAATGCCCTTGATACCTTCGAGCTCTCAAGGCTATAGATATTTTAGCGATAAGATTTGGACATACGGACTGCTAAAACAAATGGAAAAGCTGTTCGACCAAGCCGAAGAAAAGATAGCGCATTATCAGGACGAAAATCCTGAAATGTATATCAAACTAAAGCACCGCATTGACAAACTAAGACTTACGCCTATTTATTTTGAGCTAGAGCTGCATCCGGCCAGATTTACCAAGGCCGAAATCGAGCAAAAGATTAATTTCTTTGAGCAAGTTTGCTACCAAGCAAACATAAGCGAATGGGCGGAAATTGATTCGCTAACCATATCGTCATTGGTTTCCAATTGGCGTTTGAAACTTCTAAAATAAAAAACTTAGGGGAGGAAAATATGGAAAAACACAAGATGAGGGTATCCTAATTAGTCGCTTTAATAGCGGCGTTGCTGTTGAGTTGTTTTGTTTTTATATCTTGCAAAAACGACTCGGTAGCTGTCAAGAGCATTACTCTAGACCAGCAAACATTGACATTATATGTAGGCGAAACCGAAACATTGACTGCGGTTACCGATCCGGAAGACGCGGAGGTAACCTGGTCGAGTTCCGATGCTTCGATAGCGCAAGTAGAGGACGGCGTTGTAACCGCTGTCGCCCAAGGCAAAGCCGTAATTACGGCAAAAGCGGGAAAAAAACAAGCCCAATGCGAAGTTACCGTCCTAGTCCCTTCGCCCGTATTGAGTTTCGCGCAATATGACTACACTATTTTGGGAAGGGAAGATTTAAGAGTAGACCTAAACGCCCAAAACGCAAACGGCAAAACCGTTCAATGGAGCGTAAAGGGCGAAAGCGTGGCAATACACGAATCCCAAAACACGATTATAGATAACGCAAGCTATGTCGTTATAAGGCCTATAAAGAAAGGAAAATCTACCGTTACCGCTAAGGTAGACGATATCGAAAGCTCATTTGACGTCGAAGTTAAGGACGATTACGATATAACCATAGGAGATATTTACTTAGAAAACGACTACATATTAACCAATAGCTCATACGAACTGGATGTCTTACTTAAAGTAAACGGCGAGGAATCCGACGACCATTCCGCTATCCAATGGGCAAGCAGCGATATGGATGTCGCTACCGTTGAAAACGGAGTGGTAACCACCAAAGACAAAAGCGGCGAGGTTACCATAACAGCCGTTTTGGAAAACGCGACCGCTTCGATTACATTTACGGTATATAAAGCCATTGCGAGCGCGGCAGATTGGAACGCAATTAAGAACGATTTAAACGGTTATTATGTATTAACTTCCAATATAGACTTCCAAGGCGCCGAAGTTCACACCATCGCGCCTTATCAGCTGACCGGCGCGAGCAGCCAAACCAATTATTATCCTCAACATTCAAACTTTGGCGGCGTGTTTGACGGCGCGGGTTATACCATTAAGAACCTCAAACCCATAAGCATGGGCGGCTCGGGCGGAACAACCGTAGACCAATACACAGCGTTGTTCGGCGCGGTAGCTCCCAGCGGCGTTATTAAAAATGTTTCTATCATTGGCCTTGAAGGCACTCGTTGCGCGGCAGGCGTTGCGTTCTGGAACGAAGGCTTGATTGAAAACGTTTATGTGGAAATGTTTATCACAAACGCCTCGGGCGCGACCAAGAACAACAACCAAGCCGGCATAGTGGGCAAAAACCAAGGCAGAGGCAGAATTGAAAACAGCATAGCTGTATTGGAAACCAAGCTAAGCGTAACCGACGCCGAAGGATTGCATATCACGGCTGCTTTAGTAGGTTTTAACAACTCCGAAGCCACAGTTACTAACTCTTACGGCGTAAGCAATAGAGACATACCCGCTATTATCGGCGGAACTATGCAGCCTACCGCTGTAAAATACGATTCTATCGCCGCTTTGTTAAGCGCGGACTTCTCCACGTTTGACAGCGACATATGGATAAAAGAAAACGGACGTCTGCCTAGACTCAAACACTTTGACGCGTCCATTGCGCCGCAGCTAACTTCCACTCTCGGTTCCAATATCGACGTGGTAATCGGCGAAACTGACAGCGTTGTGACTATTCCCATTACCGCTTCGGGATTGTATATCTACGAAGTAACCGGCGAAGTAGAAGTTTCTTACGACACTGTTGGATTAAAGCTTACATTTAAAGCGGGACAAGACGTTCAAGGCTCGCTCAAAGTCGTCCTGGCCGCCGACGCTACCAAGCAATTGACCTTTAACTACAGAACATTAAGCGCTATAGAAATAGACGGTTCAGTCGACTATGATATGACCGAAGGCGGCGCGCTGACCTTGTCCAAAGCGGAGCTTGGAATCCAAGGCGAGATAACCAAAATCACATTGCAAGGCGCGGAAATAACTTTTACCGAGCAAGACGGCAACATCGTTATTCCTCAAATTATGACCGACAGCGGAATAACCACTATGGACAGGTCGGGCGTTTACTCAATCGCGTTTGCGACAAGCGATAAAGTATACACTATGGAAATCGTTATGGCCACCAAGATAATCAAGCAATCCGACTTAGGCGGCGCGCCTGGAAGCCCCGCGGCATTGGCGGCTATTATCTTCAGCGTCCGCATACCCGACCAAGCTGACCAACCTTATTACGGTTACTACGTATTAGGCGAAGATATTGTATTGGACAGCGAAACCGCTTATTCCTACAATGTGGGCAACTACACAACCGCGCTGTTTAGAGGCACTTTTGACGGCAGAGGCCACTCCATAACCGGCCTAAAGACCACGGTTGACGCAAGTATGTTCTACTACTTAGGCGACGGAGCGGTTATTAAGAACATAGCTTTCTATAATGTCAACCTGGCGGGCCAAAAGACAGCCATAATCGCCAACATAGCAAGGCCCGGAGCTGTCGTTGAAAACATCTACGCCGAAGCAAAACTCACCGTGGCGCCCAACTCCAACAACAGCCATCCTACGGGCGTAATTATCCAGAAAAACGCTGGAGCTGCGGTGCGCAACTGCATAAGCGTGCTGGACGTTACCGGAATAACCGGTCTAATCAGAATGGGCGGTATTTGCGGCAACACCACTTCAATACTAGAACACAATGTCTTGATTACCGCAAGCTCTGACGTCGGCATAGTAGGAACCAACACCAATCCTAACCCCGACCACATAGCTCCTAACGCTAAGTTTAGCAGCGTTGAGGCGTTCTTCGCGGACGAAGAGGCGGAGCACCTAGGCTGGTTTAACCAAGACATATGGGACTTTGACTTTGAAACAAAAACAATCTCGCTAAAAAAATAAAGACTAACAGTTTTTACAAAGGATGAAGCGTATGAGACTTGACTCTAAGTGGAATCACAGACCTTATATTCCTTATCACTGGGACAGCGGTTCGCCTTATATCCGCAGAATAGCCCCCTTTGCCGATAGAATCGAATTGGAATGGGTAAACGGGGAATGCGACCAGGCTTATTTGGTCGTCCAAGAAAAAGGCAAAGAAGAAATCAAGAGATACGCCCTAAACGACTATAAGGCAAGTTTTCCCGCCGTGGAAAACGCCGAATACGAGTTTTACATCGAGCTTTCCAACGGCAAAAAGAGCAAGTCTCGGCTGGCAAGAGCGGTTAACTTTGAAGGGGTGGCGGTTAACTACCTCCACCCCCAAGATTCCGCTTTCGAGTTCAGCGGAAGATTTCTTGGCAGCCCGTCCTTGATAAAATTATCAAACGGGACTTTGCTGGTTTCCACCGACGTTTTCGCGGGCGCGCAAGCCCAAAATTTTTCAATGATTTTTCAATCCAAAGACAACGGTCAAACTTGGGAATACCTAACCGACTTATTCCCCTGTTTTTGGGGCACCCTTTTTGAGCATAACGGCGCGTTATATATGATAGCCGCGTCTACCGAATACGGCGATGTGATAATAGGAAAATCGGACAATTTCGGCGCGGATTGGCAAACGCCCGTCGTGTTGATGCGCGGCGCCGGCAATGTCGGTCAAATGGGCAACCACAAATCCGCCGTTAACGTATTGGAGTATGAGGGGAGACTTTATATATCGGTAGAATGGGGCTGCTGGAGACAAAAGAAGTTCTATAACGGCGTCCTAAGCATAGACAAAAACGCCGATTTGCTAAAAGTCGAAAACTGGTCCTTTACGGGCTTTACGCCCCCTGAGATTGCCTCCAACCACGACGCTTCTATAGCGGGCGCTATAGAAGGGTGTATGGTGGTTGACCCCGAGGGCAAGCTGTGGAACTTCCTTAGATACGCCGAAGGCAAGGCTATGATGATTCCAATAGAGGATTACGATAAGCCCGCTTCCAAAGCTAAAATAGTCGACTTCCCTTTGGGGCACGTAAAGTTCGATATCAAGCAAAAAGATGGAATATATTACGCTATGGGAAACGAGGCTCCCGGTCGCAATAGATTAGCTATTTATGTCTCCAAAGATTTGATTAACTGGTCTTTTAAAGACTATGTGGTGGCGAAACCCGAGGCCGACGTTAAGCTGGTAGGTTTTCAATATCCTACGTTTATCTTTGACGGAGATTATATATTGGCCGCTGTTAGAACGGCGGACGGAGGGGCCGAGAACTTCCACGACTCTAACGCTATTACATTCCATAAAATTAAATTATAAAGGAACGCGTTGAAATGCTAGAATACAAAGGATTATTTCCCGCCGTTGTAACGCCTTACGACGAAAACGGCAATATAAACCCACAAGCGCTTGAGAGATTGATTGACAAGCTTATAAACGCAAAAGTAAGCGGCCTGTTTATTACGGGCACGACAGGCGAGGTGTTTTTGCTAAGCCAAGAAGAAAGAAAAGAAATAATAAAAACCGCTGTAAAAGCCAATCGCGGCAGAATAAAGATAATAGCGCAGATAAGCGTCTTAAACACAAAAGACAGCGTGGCTATGGCTCGCTTTGCGCAAGACTGCGGAGTAGACGCCATAAGCGTCTTGCCGCCGCTGTATTTTAGGTATAGACCGCAGCAGGTTATTGATTTTTATAAGGACATAGCAAAAAGCGTCGACATCCCTGTGTTCGCTTACGACATACCCGCCAACACCCAAATCGAGGTTATGGACGAAGCTTATGAAGACATTTTTTCTATAAAAAATGTGGTGGGAATAAAAGCCTCGCATAAAAACCTAAATCTAATAAAAGCGTTTAAACAAAAATATCCCGAACAAATAGTCCATATTGGCTGCGACGAGCTTTTGACCGCGGCTTTAGAGTGCGGCGCGGACGGAGCGGTAGGCAGCACTTACAATATTCTGCCCGAGGAGTTTTTAAGCATAATACATTATTTTAATACGGGCGAAAAAGAGCTTGCGGAAAAAATTCAAACTCTTTGCAACGATTTTATTATGACTTTGAGCGCTTGCGGCGGAACGCCCGCTGTTAAATATATTTTAAAACTGCAGGGTATAGACTGCGGCGAAAGCCGAAAGCCTTTCTCATCGCTAACCGACAGCGACAAAGAAAGACTAAAAGCAGCTTACGCGGATTTTAAAAAGAAATATTCCGAACTTTTTAAGACCGTAGCGGTTATTTAAGGAGTTACTTATGCCCTTGACGCGTTTAAAGGTCAATATCAATCACTTAGACAAAAAATTATTAGACGGGCTTATTGAGTGCAAGGACGTTTTTAATCTTGATTTTTGCGACGAAGGAATTAAGCTGACCGCCCAAAAGGGCGATAAACTAAGCGTTGACCGCGACAACAACGCGCTTAGAATAACTTACGCCAAAGTCAACCAATTTTTTAGAGGCTTAACGGTGTTTTTAAGCCAAGCGCAAGAGAGCTTTCATTATTCCGAGATGCCGCGCTTTGACACGCTGGCTGTAATGGTCGATAACTCAAGAAACGCGGTCTTAAAAGTCGAGTCCGTTAAGACGCTTTTAAAATATATGGCGGCGTTTGGCTATAACCAACTTCAGCTTTATTTGGAAGACACTTTTGAGATAGAAGGCGAGCCTTATTTCGGCTACGGCAGGGGAAGGTTTACCCAAGAGGAGTTAAGAGAGATAGACCGATACGCCGAAACGTTAGGCATAGAGGCTGTGCCTTGCGTTCAGACTTTGGCGCACTTTAACGCTATAACAAGGTGGCGTTCCTACGCCGATTTTATAGACGTAAACGATATTTTATTGGTTGACGACGAAAGAACCTATCAATTGATAGATAAAATATTCGCTACGATGCGAAAATGCTTTAAAAGCGACCGTATCAACATAGGAATGGACGAGGCGCATATGGTCGGGCTGGGCAAGTTCTTGGACAGGTTCGGCTACCAAAACAGATACGACATAATGCTAAGGCATCTAAACCGCGTTGTCGAAATCGCCAAGAAGTATAACTATCAGCCTATGATGTGGAGCGATATGTTTTTTAAGCTAGCCACCGGCGGATACTATAACGAAGGCGAGGTTCCTAAGGAAATCCGCGATAAGATACCGCCCGAGGTCGCTTTGGTTTACTGGCAGTATTACAGAACGGACGAGGAAATTTACAATACGATGCTAGAGAAGCATCTAAAGTTTAACAACAAGACAATTTTCGCGGGCGGGGCTATGTCCTGGATGGGCTTTTGCCCGTTTAACGGGATAAGCCTAAAAACGGCCCAAGCGTCCTTAAACAGCTGCATTAGACACGGCGTTAAAGACGCTATTATTACCGTCTGGGGAGACAACGGCGCGGAATGCCCCGTGTTCTCCGTATTGCCCGCTTTGTTCTACAACGCCGAAATAGCTTACGGCAACAACGACTTGAATACAGCCGACAAAAGGTTTAAAAGTTTAATAGGCGTGGGCTTAGACGAGTTTATGACATTGGACTTGCCTAACCAAATAACTTCCAACCCCGACGATTTAATCAATCCCTGCAAATATCTTTTATATAACGATGTGTTTATGGGTATTCTGGACAGCACAATCATCGAGGGCGTGTCCAAAAAATACCAAGAATACGCCCAAAGGCTTGAAAGCGTCAATTGCCCCCAATTTGACTGTCTGTTTAAAACGGCAAAATCTTTATGCGACGTCTTAAGCCTAAAAGCGGAATTGGGCGTTTGGACGCGCAGGGCTTATAAAGAAAAAGACAAACAAAAATTATCCGCTCTATTAAACGATTATTATTACCCGTTAACAGAAAAACTTGATGTCTTTTACCAAAACTTCAAAAACCAGTGGATGAGATTTAACAAACCCCACGGCTTTGACGTCCAGGACATTAGATTAGGCGGGTTAAAACAAAGAATATTAAGCTGCGCCGAAAGACTTGAAAAATACATAAGAGGCGAAATCGAAAAGATAGACGAGCTGGAAGGAGAAATATTAGACTATCACGAAGGCTCTCAGCCCAAAACCAACGGCTGCAGGCTCAACAATTATATACTAAACGCCACCGTAAATGTCTTTTAGATATAAAAAGGCTTAAGGGGAGGACAATGAGAAAACAGTATAAAGAATTGCTAAAAAACGCTATTAAATCCGAACTAAAAGGCGTCCAGGAGCTTTTGGCTAAGACCGAAAACCAATACGACCAAGTCATAGATTTAATTTACAACTGCCAGGGCAAAGTGGTGTTTATGGGCGTAGGCAAAAGCGGGCATATCGGCAGGAAACTAGCCGCGACTTTTTCGTCCACCGGAACGCCCAGTTTTTTCGTCCACGCCACAGAAGCCTGCCACGGCGACCTGGGAATGATAGAGAAAAAAGATGTGGTCGTCTTATTGTCCAACAGCGGCAACACCGCCGAAGTTATTCAAAATTTAGAATCGCTGAAAAAAATCGGCTGCAAGACCGTGGCCTTTACCTCAAACCCTGACTCAAAACTAGCCCAAATGTGCGATTATAAACTCATCTACCCTAAAACGGACGAGGCCGACCACCTCAACTTAGCCCCGACCGTCTCTTCCACGTTGGCTTTGGTCTTAGGCGACGCCATAGCGTGCGCGTTGTCTAAGCTAAAAAACTTCGCCAAAGAAGATTTTTTCACCTTCCACCCTAACGGCGCTTTGGGGCAAAAACTAAAAGAGGAGCTAAAATAAAATGGCCGACATTACGGTTATAGGCTCTTTCGTTATGGATATGGTGGCAAGCGTGGAGGAGTTCCCTTTGGCGGGGCAGACCATACTGGGCAAAAGCCTAAGCAAATACCCCGGCGGCAAGGGCGCCAACCAATGCGTGGCTATGGCGAGGCTGGGCGCGGACGCCGAAATGATAGGTATGCTAGGCGGCGACGAAAACGGACGGATATTTAGGGAACTTCTAAAAAGCGAAGGAATAAAGACCGACAATATTTTTGAAACCCATATCCCCACCGCCGTAGCTCAAATACAGGTAAACAATAAAGGCGAAAACAAGATAGTGGTCATCCCTTCGGCTAATTTTGAGTTTGGCTTTGAGCATTTAAAGCAAATAGAAAGCGTCATAGCCAAAACCAAACTCGTTGTTTTGCAGCTAGAGTTAAGATTAGATGTAACATACGAGATAATAAGGACATGTCATCGTTTAGGCGCGCCGGTAATTTTAAATCCAGCGCCCGCGGTAAGATTAGACGAAGACATTTTAAGAATGGTGGATTATCTAACCCCCAACGAAACCGAGCTAGCCGTTCTTACCCAAATGCCGACTAATACCCAAGAAGAAGTTTTCGCCGCGGCTGATAAGCTTTTAGACATAGGCGTAAAGAACGTTATAGCCACCCTGGGCAGCCGCGGCGCATTGATAGCGACGCGCGAGAGCAAAAAGATAATAAGCGGCTACAAAGTCCAGGCGGTAGACACCGTGGCGGCGGGCGACAGCTTTAACGGCGCTTTGGCAAAATGCATAGCCGAAGGCAAGCCTCTAGAAGACGCCGTCAAGTTTGCCAACGCGGTAGGCGCTTTGACCGTTACCAAACGCGGCGCTATTCCCTCTTTGCCTAAACTTGGCGAGGTTGAGGAGTTTATAAAGAATTGCAAAAACCATTAAGAACCTTGTTGATTATCCATTTTATTCAAGCTGTTTTTTTATAACGTCAATAGCCGCCCAAATTTAGGCGGCTTTTTTAATTTAGGCAATAAATATCAAGATTAGATTATAATTTAAGCTGTGCTGTCAAAACACTTTGGTTATTCGCCTCATTATTTATCAAAAAAGTTCCATGAATTCGCGGGCATATCTTTAAAAGAATATATTCTAGTCTCAAAAATTCAGCATTCGGCTAAAAAACTTCTTGAGACCAACGACAGGATAATCGATATCGCGGCCGCTCTCAATTATTCGTCGCAGGAAGCGTTCACAAGAGCCTTTATGAAAGTATATGGGATTACCCCGTGGTCGTATCGAAAACTTCAAAAACCCTCGCCGACAGCTGAAAAAAGCAGTTAATCAAAGCTCCCTGGCAAAAAGCGCTGGATTGGTTCATTGCGGAAATCAATAAGCTAGGCGTGGACTGGTATGTTCACGGCAGCGCGGCTATTGCGCTTTGGGGCATCGATGTTGAGCCTAAAGATGTGAATATCATTATCGCCAATTGCTCCGATTTCGATAAGGTAAGAAATTATTTTTGCGAATACGCTATAAGACCTATCGAGCGCTGCGAAAACTGGATAATGAGCGGATATGGAGAAATATTTATGGAAGCTGTGATAGGCATATCCTTCCATAAATCAAGAGCTAGAGCCTTTTGATATGAGCAAGCTTGCAAAAGTTAATTACAAAGGCTCTCAAGTCTATGTCTCCGATTTAGAGATGTTAAAGCAGGACAATATATGTCTTAATAGATTGGACAGGGTAAAAGCTATAGAAAAAAAGATAAAAGATTTATACGCAAACCCGCCAAAAAACTAAATAACCCCCCAAAAAACACCCGAAACAAACCGCCTTAAATAATCCTATATAAGGCGGTTTTTAATTATCATAATCGAGCGAACGCCCGCATATTTTATATACTAAATTAAATTTATTTGCAGGGTGAAATAATATGAGTTTTAGTCTAAAAAAAGAAAAAACCAAGTCCCCCGAAAAGTCCTCGATGTATTTAGAGGTTCTAAAAGCCTTGACTATAGCGCTTATCATCAGCTTGGTGTTTATCTTGTTAATGGCGCTTATTATAACCTTTGTGGATGTTTCGGATACGGCGATAAATATAATTAACCAAGTCATAAAAGGCGTAGCGCTGCTAGCCTCCAGCATAATAGCCTTTAAAGAAAAATCCAACGGCTGGAAAAAGGGCTTGCTGCTGGGCGTAATTTACATAATCGCCGCGTTCTTAATTTTCTCGCTTATGAACGGCAAGTTCACGTTCGGCTGGAACATATTGTTCGACCTTATCTTCGGCTCCATTATGGGCTTAATCTGCGGCATATTCGCCGTTAACGTTAGAAGCAGAAAGTAATTATAATGGTTTTGCGAACATCTTAAAAAATACCGCTGGAGGTTGAAGCGGTATTTTTTGATGCTCAAAAACACAAAAAAGTCGGATAAAGCCCCAAAAACGCGGGATTTATTAAGCAATCATAAATCTTTTTATATAATAAAAGTTGAAAAAAAAGGCGTTTTATTATATAATCAGTATATATTTTAGGAGGAAACTATGAAACATATAAAAGTTATCGCTCTAAACACTATCGACAGAAGCAAAAACACCGGTTGCGGCGAATGCCAAGCCAGCTGCCAATCCGCTTGCAAGACTAGCTGCACGGTCGCCAATCAAAACTGCGACAGAAAGATAACTCGCAATCCTAAAGTTAAAGTCTGCTTATAATAGGACTTTCTAAATTTCAAAAAAATCTAAAAAAAGGATGCAGTAGACGGCTACTGCATATTTTTGTTTATATATGGTTCACGCTTTTAAATGTTTAGATAAATACTTTTTGCTCGACAGCGAAAGCGGGAGCGTCTTTTTGATAGACCATCCCGCTTATTTGGCGTGCAAAATCTTAAACGGCGAGACAGAGCCCGAGCTTCCCTTAGACCAAGATATTCAAGAAGCTATCGACGAGTTAACCGCCCTAAAAGAAAAAGGCGTTTTGTTTGTCGCTTCGCCCAAACCCGACCAAGCAGTCTACAGCGGCGAAATTAAGTCTATGTGCCTAAACATAAGCCATAGGTGCAACCTAAGGTGTAAGTATTGCTTTGCCAAGGAAGGCACTTACGGCGGACAGGCTATGGATATGAGCGAAGAAATCGCGCTTAAAGCCATAGATTTTTTGATAAAGCACAGCGGCTCAAGGCGGCATTTGGAGATAGACTTTTTCGGCGGCGAGCCTTTGTTAAACTTTGACGTAGTGAAGTCCGCCGTGGCTTACGCTAAAGAAAAAGCCCGACAAGCGGGCAAAACCTTCCGCTTTACCATTACCACCAACGGCTCGATTTTGGATTCAGACCAGATGGACTTTATCAACCAAAATATGTCCAATGTGGTAATCAGCATAGACGGCAGGGAAGATGTCCATAATTATCACAGACCGTTAGGCGGCGGGCAGGGAAGTTTTGAGCGCGCGTTAAAGTTCGCTCAAGGCTTTAGGCATATAAGAGGCGAGGGCGAGTATTACATCCGCGGCACTTACACTTCGCATAACTTGGACTTTGCTAGCGACGTTTTGTCCATAAACGACCTTGGCTTTGACCAAATCTCCATAGAACCCGTGGTCTTGCCCGAGGAGCACCCGCTAGCTATCCGCTCAGAGCATCTGGAAAAAATCAAGCAAGAATACGAAAAGCTAGCCCGCGAATACCTAAAACGCCGCAAGAGCGACAAATGGTTTAATTTCTTCCATTTTATGATAGACTTCGAGGGCGGCCCTTGCGAGAAAAAGCGGGTGAGCGCCTGCAGCGCGGGCAACGAGTATGTGGCTGTCGCTCCCGACGGGCTAATATATCCTTGCCATCAATTCGTAGGCAACAAAGACTTTGTTTTAGGCGACCTAAAGACTTGGGACGGGGAAGGTTATGTTCCTTTAAACCAAAACATACGAGAGCTTTTGCAAAACAGCAACATCCACACCAAGCCCAAGTGCCAAAACTGTTTCGCCAAGTATTACTGTTCGGGCGGCTGCGCGGCTAATAATTATAACTTTAGCGGCGACGTCAACAAGCCCCTTGACATTATGTGCGAGATTATCAAAAAGCGCACCGAGTGCGCCATAGCGGTCAATATATTAGAGAGAACTTAAATAATCGATTGACTAATAAAATATAAAAACTTATAATTAATTAGTGCGAGATTATTAGAAGGAGTTAATATGCAAAAGCATAAAAGGCGCGCGATAGTAAGACTGACCTTTGCGTCTATTATTATCGCGATTGCGTTGGTCCTAGCCTTAGTGCCGTTCCGAATACCTTTTACCAATTACAGATTCACGTCTTTCGCGGGCGGCATCAAACTCGGCATAGACTTAAAAGGCGGCGTTTACGCCGTTTATGATATCGCGGACGACGAGCCCGACCGCACTAACCTAGACTCCCGCTTGGACGGAACAGTTACGCGCTTGCTTTCAATGATTACCCAAAAAGGTTATATGGAAGCCACCGTAACCCGCGAGGGAGAGACTCGCATCCGCGTAGAGGTTCCCGATGTAGAAAATCCCAAAGAGTTGTTCGAGGTTATCGGCGAACCCGCGAAATTGGAATTTAGATTAGAGGGAGAAACAGTTCTAACGGGGGATACTGTAAAAGAAGCTTTCGCGGCGTATACGTCCGACAGCGGATATGTCGTTTCGCTTGAATTCAACTCTGTAGGCGCTAAAAGATTCGCCGACATTACCAGAAATAATATCGGCAAGACCTTGGATATAGTGGTCAACGACCAAGTTATTTCCTCGCCCGTAATCCAAACGGCTATTGAAAACGGCAAGGCCAGCATCACCGGCAACTTTACTTACGAATCCGCGGACAGGCTTGCCAAGCAGATAGTGGCGGGCGCTTTTGACGTTAGGCTTCAATTGATAGAATCAAGCGTTGTCAGCCCTACCTTGGGCGCCAACGCTCTAACCACCAGCTTAATCGCGGGCGCGATAGGCATTGTGGGTATATTGGTATTTTTGTGCGTCCTATACAGGGCTATGGGCGCTATGGCGTCTTTGTCTTTGTTGGCTTTTATGGCTCTGTATTTGTTATTGCTATGGGCGCTGCCTTGGGTTCAATTAACCCTGCCTGGCATCGCCGGCATCATCTTGAGTATTGGTATGGCGGTCGACGCCAACATTATCATATTTGAAAGAATCAAGGACGAATATAGATTGGGCAAATCAATAAACGCCTCGGTAGCCGCGGGCTTTAAGAGGTCGCTAAACGCTATAATCGACTCCAACGTAACCACGATTATAGCCGCTATCATCCTAATCTTTATGGGCTCGGGCTCGGTCAGAGGCTTTGGCATTACCTGGCTTATCGGCGTTGTGATATCGATGTTCTGCTCTTTGGTTATCACTAGAGCGCTTCTTAAAAATATGCTGCGTATAGAAAAAGTCAACGCTGCTGTTTATAATCTCAAAAGAGCGGCCGATATTGTCGAAATCCCCGATGAAGACGACGATAAGAAAAACCGTAAAAACGCGGTCGCTAAAGAAGAACTCGGGGGTGCGCAAGTATGAGCCAAAAACAATCTTTGTTTAATAGAGACTGGCATATAGTCGATAAATGGAAATATTTCTTTATCGCCTCGGGCGCGATAATCTTGTTAGGTCTGATACTGTTGTTCATTCCTCAAATCGGGCTTAACCTTGGCATAGACTTCGAGGGCGGCTACTCTATGGAAATCAAATACGGCGCCGCCTTGACCAAGGATAACTTCAACGAAAAACTCGCCCAAATCGAGCAAGTCGTCGAAAACCTAAAAGACAGCGAAGGCAATAGCTACAACCTAAAAATCTCTAGAGCCCAAATGCAAGGCAAAGACGAAAACGCTTCTATATTGATAAGGTTTAAAGCTATAGGCGATGAAGAATATATGGAAAAGGTAACCGCCGACCTAAAGCAGGCGCTTATCAATGCGCTCTTTGACCCTGAGAATCCGTATTCCGGCAGCGTTGCCGACTCCAGTACTATATCCCAAACGGTAAGCGCGGAATTGCTGTTTGGCGCTTTGGCTGCCGTATATGTAGGCTTGCTGTTAATGCTGGTATATATCACCATTAGATTTGAGCTAAAAAGCGGTCTAGCTGCGGTAGTCGCGCTGTTCCACGACGTGTTGGTTGTGCTGGCGTTTATGACCTTTACCCGCATAGAAGTCAACTCTACGTTCATCGCGGCGATTATAACCTTGATAGGTTACTGCATAAACAACACCGTGGTTATATTCGATAGAATCAGAGAAAACGCCAAGAACCCGTTAAACGCGGGCTTGACTTCCGCCGAACTAGCCAATAAGTCCATAAAAGAATCCTTCTGGCGCACGCTTAACTCTTCGCTAACCACGCTGTTTACCATAACCTTATTGGCAATAATCGGCGTGCCTTCCATAAGAGAGTTCGCGTTCCCTATCATAATCGGCTTGATTTCGGGCTTGTATTCCTCGCTGTGCTTGGCTCCTTCCGTTTGGACGCTGTTAAACAAAAAGCCCAAGAACAAAAAAGCCCAAGTAAAAGAAGAAGCCGTAAAAGAAGCTTAAAATATATAGAAATAAATACCAACGCCGCTTAAACAAGCGGCGTTTTTTTTACATCTTTACAAAATCATATATTCAGCGTATAATTGTATACAAAAAACACAGCGAGCAAATAATGAACACGATATTTAAGAAGCGGGATGAGCGGCCCGTAAACATTTCTCATAAAAATTTCGGGCTGTCCGATGTAGTATTAAAAATTTTAGCCGCAAGAGGATATCAAACCGAAGAACAAATAAAAAAATTCCTATACCCTTCAGAATTAGATTTACACGATCCATTCTTGTTAAGCGGTATGCGCGAGCTTGCGCAACGGCTTATTTGCGCCATGCGCAACAACGAGACCGCGGTTATCTACGGCGATTACGACGTGGACGGCATCTGCGCCACGGCGATTTTGTCCGACTTTTTGGCAAACCACGGCGTCAATGTCTATCCTTATATCCCTGACCGCCACAACGACGGCTACGGCCTAAACGAGGACGCGCTGACCAAAATCATAGAAAACTGTATGCCCGACCTTATAATAAGCTGCGACTGCGGCATATCCGCGCGCAAAGAGGTCGAAATGGTTATGGATTTAGGGGTGGACGTTATCGTAACCGACCACCACGAAGTGCCGCAAGAGCTGCCCGAATGCATTGTGCTAAACCCCAAGCTAAAAGGTCAAGCCTATCCGTTTGATATGCTCTGCGGCGCGGGCGTCGCCCTTAAAGTGGTCCAAGCTTTGGGCGGACTGCAAGCCGCTTCCAAATATTACGACTTATGCGCGCTCGCGACCGTAGCGGATTTGGTTCCGCTGGTGGATGAGAACCGAAGCTTGGTTGTTTTGGGCTTAAAAAAGATAAACTCGCCCCAAGTCAACATAGGGCTTAAAATGCTTTGCCAATACCTAGGGCTAAACGGCGAGATAACCTCGTCCGACCTAGCTTACAGAATCTCGCCAAGGATAAACGCCGCGGGCAGGATGGGCGACGCTAATAGGGCGTTTGAGCTTTTGACCACAAAAGACAGATTCAAGTTAATGGAAATAATACGAGAAATCTGCCTGGACAACGAAAAAAGGCGGGATATTTGCGACGAGCTTCACCTGGAGGCGCTGGATTTAATAAGCGAAATAGATTTAATCAACCAATACGCCATTATCTTACACCACGCCCATTGGGAAAAGGGTTTGACCAGCATTATCGCCGCGCAGTTAAGCACCGAATACCGCAGACCGGCGTTTTTGCTGGTGGATTCGGGCGACAGCTATAAAGGCACGGCGCGCAGCATAGAGGGCATTAACTTATACGAAGTGCTAAGCCGCGTCTCGGACATTATGCTAGACTTTGGCGGCCACGCTCAAGCCGCCGGGTTTTCGCTAAGAAAGGAAAATCTCGAGGAATTTAAGAGAAGGATTAACGACTACATAAAAACCCAATACGACAAACGCTTATTTTTGCCCTACAGTTTTTACGACTTGGAAATCGAAGAAAGCCAAATCACCTTGGAGTTAATAAAAGAGCTAGAGCTGTTAGAGCCTTACGGCTTTGGCAATCCCCGCCCGGTGTTTAAGCTAAGGGCGCCGTCGCTGACCGCCGAGTTTATGAAAAACAAATGCAACCACCTTTTAGCCCAAACACCGGACGAAAACACCATTGTGTGTTTCGGCTACGGCAAGTTTATAGAGCTTATGAACGTCAGCGCGGACTTTGAGCTGGGCGTCGAGCTGTCCATAAACAAGTATCGGAACAGAGAATACCCCAATATAATGTTAAAAGACATCAATTTCCCGCGCATAAACGCGATACCCAGCCCCGACAAGATACACGCTCAGGCATTGAAATTGTTAATGTATAATAGTAACGAGCCGCCAAAATATGATATAATCAAAGAAGAAAGCCTAAGCGAGATAATCGACTATGACAGGCTTTACGGCACATTGGTGCTGACATACGACTTTAGCTCGTATAAAAAAGCGGTGGAAAAGGGCGTCATAACGGACTATTTTGTCCATAATTATATCTACTCCACGACGCCCAACAACTATAACCGCATAACGCTTGGAAGCGACTTTGATATAGACTTCGGCGGGTTTGATAGGATTATCTTTTTAGAGAAACCTTTGTCCGACCGGGCTATATCGTACATAAACCAAAAGTCAAACGCGAAAGTGTATGTCATAGACCGTCCCGCCGACCGCGGAATATTTGACGGTCTAAGCACCCAAAGGGCAAGCTTTGTGCGGGCTTACGCGATGCTTCAAAAATGCCCCCAAGGCCAGGACAACTTCTTTACGGCGTTTTACGACTATGTAAAGGACGGCATAATAAGCTACAAGCAATTGATGTTTTGCTTGCTGGTGTTCTTGGAATTGGGCGTGCTTAAGGTCGATTGGCAGGACTTTTGCGTATACCCCGACAAAACCGTAAAAGCTAATTTGGAAGATTCTTCCATTTTAAAATACATAAGACAGCAGGTGGATAATTGACAGACAAGGTCGCTGAAAAAAGAGAAGAACTTATATCCAAAATGAGGCACTACTATCCGGCGGAGAGCAAGACGCTGGAACAGGCCTTGGATTTCGCTTGGCAAGCGCACGAAGGCCAAAAGCGCGAGTCGGGCGAGCCTTATATTACCCATCCTATGGGCGTGGCCGATATCTTAATCGACCTGGGTATGGATATCGCCACGATTTGCGCCGCCTTGCTGCACGACGTATTGGAAGACACTTCTATAACAGAGGAGAATCTAAAAAAAGACTTCGGCTCGGAAATCTGCGAGCTGGTAAAAGGCGTTACAAAACTAGACAAAATAGTCTTCAAATCCAAAGAAGAAGAGCAGGCCGAAAACTTCCGCAAGATGTTTTTCGCTATGGCCAAGGACATCCGCGTAATCTTAATCAAACTCGCGGACAGACTTCACAATATGCGCACTATCTCGGCCTTGCCTTTTGAGCGTCAGCAAGCCATAGCCAAAGAAACCTTGGAAATTTACGCGCCCTTGGCCGGCAGGCTGGGGCTTTCGTATATAAAATGCGAGCTTGAGGACTTGTGCCTTAAGGTAATGCACAGAGAAGTCTACGAAGAGCTGGTAAAAGAGGTCAGCCTAAAACGCGCCGAGCGCCAAGAGATGGTCAACAAGATAATCAAACAGCTGGTTGAGATTCTCAACGAGCTGAACATCGAAGGCGAAGTAAGCGGCAGACCTAAGCACTTTTACAGCATCTATCGCAAGATGGTAACCCAGCACAAGACCTTTGAGCAAATTTACGATTTAACCGCGGTAAGAGTGATAGTCAAGACCGTAAGCGACTGCTACGAGGTCTTGGGAAAAATCCACACCTATTGGAAACCCGTTCCAGGCAGATTTAAGGACTATATAGCCGTTCCCAAACCCAACAACTATCAATCTTTGCACACCACGGTTATGACCAACTACGGCTCGCCGTTCGAGATACAAATCCGCACTTACGAAATGCACAAGATAGCCGAATACGGCGTTGCCGCGCACTGGAAGTATAAAGAAAACCGCGGAAAATCCAACGACTTCGACCTAAAAATCGCCTGGCTTAGGGAAGTTATGGATATGCAAAGCGAGCTGGGCAGCTCAAAAGAGTTTTTGGAGTCTCTCAAGGTCGACCTATACAGCGGTCAGGTCTTCGTGTTTACCCCTAAGGGCGATGTCGTGATATTGCCCGAAGGCTCTACCCCCATAGACTTTGCTTATAATGTTCACACCGACATAGGCAACAAGTGCGTCAGCGCTAAGATAAACGGTAAAATCGTTCCGCTCAACACCCCGCTTCAGACCGGCGACTATGTGGAAATCATTACCAGCGCGAACTCAAAAGGCCCTTCCCGCGACTGGCTTAAGATAGTAAAAACTTCCGCCGCGAAAGCCAAGATAAGGTCTTTCTTCAAAAAGCAGATGAAGGAAGAAAACATCAAGCTTGGCAAGGAAATTATCGAAAACGAGCTAAAGAGAAGGGGATACACCGCGGCGCAGTTATTTAAACAGCCTTGGCTGGACGCTGTTATGCAAAAACTATCCTTGACCTCTCTAGAGGATATGTACGCGGCGGTAGGCTACGGCGGAATATCCTCCAGCCAGGTAATAGTAAAATTAATAGATTTTTATAAAAAAGAGCAAATCACCCAAGCCCGCGAGTTTAAGGTCCATACCGACGTGGGCGAGCATCACGAGGCGGTAACTGTAAAGGGGCAAAAGGACTTATTGGTGCGTATGGCAAAATGCTGCACGCCCGTGCCCGGCGATAAAATCATAGGTTTTATCTCTAGGGGCAGAGGCATAGTCGTTCACCGCGACACCTGTCCCAACGTTAAATCTATGGAGCAAGAGCGCTTAATAGAAGTCGAATGGACCAACGGCGAGTCTAAGTTCCTAGCCAATGTCCAAATCATAGCCAACGACCACGCCGGCCTTCTTGCCAAAGTGTCCAATGTCTTCGCCGAGCAAAAACTTTCTATCGGCGCTATCAACGCGCGCATATCCAAAGCGGGCAAAGCTATAATGAACGTTACCGTAAGAGTGGAAAAGATATCCGACTTAGACTTACTGTTTGCTAAACTCAAACAGCTTGAGGAAGTCAACGAAGTCCGCCGTATAACCAACTAACAGCGGACATTATTATATATATAATAATGGTATAAAATGCGAGTAAAAACCTTAGTAACCAACCTGGTCGGCAGCAATTTTTATATTGTAAGCGAGAACAATTCCGCTGTGCTTATAGACGCATCCGGAAGCGAGAAGTTTTATAAAAAAGCGCAAGAGTATTTAAACGAGAATAATCTGACGCTTAAAGCCGTTTTATACACCCACGGGCATTTTGACCATATCGCCTTGGCGCATTTATTTAAGGACTCGGCGCCTATTTGTATCCACCGTCTGGACGCCGAAATGTTATACACAAAAAAACATTTAGGCGGCCTATTTGGCTTTGATATCAGCCCCGTCAAGCCCGATGTCGTTTTAGAGGGCGGGGAAACCTTGGATTTTGGGGATATAAAAGTCCAAGTAATCCATACTCCGGGACACACGCAAGGCTCGGTTTGCTATGTCATAGGCGATTGCATCTTTTCAGGTGACACATTGTTTAGAGAAGACATCGGCAGAACGGACTTAGAGGGCGGAAGCTACGAGCGGATAATCAAATCCATAAAAAGATTATACGAGCTTCAAGGCGATTACAAGGTCTATCCCGGCCACGGCGAACCCACCACATTAAGATACGAGCAAGAAAACAACCCTTATGTATAATATCAACATTCCCGAGCTATTGCCCGAAAACGAAGACATAATAAGACTGTTTTATAGGGATTACAAACGCGGTCAATTCGAAATTTCTATAGACCAGAATGTTTCCTTTGAGAACCAAGAGGTAAAAAGTCATATAATAATCGACGGTCAAGAGTTTTTTGACCGCGCGCCTTTTTCTTATAAAAAAGGCTCTTTGGAGTATTTTAAATACCTAAAGCGCTTCTCCAAGCATTCTTTATATAAGGCCCTAAAGCAAACGACGGGCCAGTCTATGCCTTGGGGCAGTCTAACCGGCATTCGCCCCACAAAGCTAGCCTACGAGTTATTGGAAAACGGCGTTCCCCAAGACCGCGTAAAGCAGGAGCTGCGAAAGACTTTTGACATATCGCCCAAAAAACTTAAGCTCTTAACCCAGATAATTGAAGCCCAAAAAGGGATATATAAAAAAGACGAAAAAGCTGTCAATTTATACGTAAACATACCCGTATGCGCCACTAGGTGCAGTTATTGCTCTTTTATTTCTTCCGAGCTAAAAAAATGCGAGCATCTCTTGGACAAATACAGCGAGCTAGTAAGCCAAGAAATTAATTATTGCTTGGATTTAATAAAATCTCAAAACCTCTACATCCGCTCAGTTTATGTAGGCGGCGGCACGCCCACTTCTATTAAAATAGAGCAATTGGACAAGATTTTGTCCGCGCTTCCTAAGGACACCCTAGAGTTTACCGTAGAGGCGGGCAGACCTGACAGCATAACCAAGGAAAAATTAGATTTGCTAAAAAAACATAATGTCACCCGCATCAGCGTCAACCCCCAAACCTTTAACCAAGAAGTCCTAAACAACATAGGCAGAGGTCATCTCGTTGGCGATATTTACGGCGCTTATGACTTGGCGCGAGATTACGATTTTATTATAAATATGGACTTGATAGCTGGTTTGCCGGGGGACAATTACCCTAGTTTTCGAGACACCATCCAAAAAACATTGGAACTTTCTCCCGACAACATTACGGTGCATACCCTCAGCCTAAAAAGCGGCTCTGTTTTAAAGCAGCGGCAAGTAGATTATTTTTCCGACACCGTAAAAATGACCGATTACGCGTTCGACGAGTTAACCAAGGCGGGATACCAGCCCTATTACCTATACCGCCAAAAAAATATGATAGGCAACCTAGAGAACGCAGGTTATTGCAAACTAGGAACGCAGTGTATTAATAATATAGACACTATGGAAGAAAGCGTTTCAGTCATAGCTTGCGGGGCGGGCGCTATCAGCAAACGGATAATGGGAGGCGGCAGGATAGAGCGCAGCGCCAACGTCAAATTCATCGAGGACTACATCGCTCGCTTTGACGAGATGTTGTCTAGACACAAAGAGTTATTTTTTGATAAAAAATAGACAACAATATAATTAAGCCAAGGTTTTGGAGCGATAAAACCGAATTATTTAATTTACATCTTAAAACTGGTATGCTATACTAAAGCAGATACCCAAAACTTGGTTTAGCGGCTTACTCCGCGCTATACTAGGTTTTTGGCTTATTTTAATATCCTTGGAGGTTAAAAAATGGATAAGCAAACCAAACAACAAATCATTGCGCAATTCGCGCGCAAAGAAGGCGACACCGGCTCGCCCGAAGTTCAAATCGCTTTATTAACTCACAGAATCAACCATCTCAACGAACACCTAAACGTTCACAAAAAAGACTTCCATTCTAGACGCGGACTATTGCAAATGGTCGGCCAGAGAAGACAGCTTCTTAACTATCTCAAGAAAGTAGACATCAATCGTTACAGAGAGATTATAGAAAAACTAGATATCAGAAAATAATTGTTTATAAGGGCGGTTTTTCGCCCTTATTTTTGGAGGATTAGCAGTAGAATATGCAATTAGGACACGTATTTAAAACAGAGGTAGGCGGCAGAGAGGTAATAGTAGAAACAGGCAAATACGCCGAGCAAGCCAACGGTTCTTGCGTCGTCAGATGCGGCGACACCGTGGTTTTGACAAACGTAACAATGTCGCCCGAGCCCAGAGAAGGCATAGATTTCTTCCCCTTGGGCGTTGACTTTGAGGAAAAAATGTACGCCGTCGGCAAAATCCCCGGCGGCTTTAAAAAGCGCGAAGGAAGAGCAAGCGACAAAGCGATATTGACCAGCAGGCTTATAGACAGACCTATAAGACCGCTCTTCCCCGAAGGCTTTTTTAACGACGTGGCGGTAGTGTGCACGGCCTTGTCCGTAGACACCAACATCCCGCCCGAAGTGTTCGCGATGATAGGCTCATCCATCGCGTTGTCCATTTCGGACATTCCTTTCTTAGGGCCTACCGGTTCCGTAGTGGTAGGCTATGTGGACGGACAATACGTCATCAACCCCGACACCGAACAGCGCTCCAAATCTTTAATGCACGTTTATGTCAGCGGCACAAAAGACGCTATAATGATGGTCGAGGCGGGCGCAAACCAAGTCAGCGAAAAGATTATGATTGACGGCATAATGTTCGCCCACGAGGAAATCAAAAAAATAGTAGCGTTTATAGAAGACATCGTAAAACAAGTCGGCAAACCCAAAAAAGAAGTTCCTTATTACACAATCCCCGAAGAAATCAATCAAGCGGTTAGAGAATACGCGGACAAGATGTTGGACGAGGCTTTGGACACCTTTGACAGAGCCACAAGACAAGCCAACGAAGACCGCGTAAAAGCCGACGTTTTGGAACATTTTAAGGATATATTCCCCGACAAGGCCCGCGAGATAGGCGACGTCTTGTATAAGATGACCAAAGAAAAGGTCAGAGCCAAAATCCTAGACCACGGCATCAGACCTGACGGCAGAAAGCCGGACGAAATCAGGCCTATCTGGTGCGAAACTTCAATTTTGCCTAGAGTTCACGGCAGCGCGGTATTCACTAGAGGTCAAACCCAAGCGCTCTCCACGGCTACACTAGGCACTATAAGCGACGTTCAAAAATTAGAAGGCTTGGACGAAGAAAGCTTCAAGAGATATATGCACCATTACAACTTTCCGCCTTACTGCACGGGCGAAGCTAAGCCCTTAAGAGGCCCTAGCCGCAGAGAAATAGGCCACGGCGCGTTGGCGGAAAGAGCGCTTGAAGCGGTGCTGCCTTCCGAAGACGAATTCCCTTACGCTATCAGAACGGTCAGCGAAATCCTAAGCTCAAACGGTTCCACTTCCCAAGCCAGCGTTTGCGGCTCGTGCTTGGCGTTAATGGACGCTGGCGTTCCGATTAAAGCGCCCGTAGCAGGTATCGCTATGGGACTTATTAAGGACGAGGCTACCAACAGAGTGGCTATCTTGTCCGACATCCAAGGCTTGGAAGACTTCCTAGGCGATATGGACTTTAAGGTGGCGGGAACAGCTCAAGGCATTACCGCTATCCAAATGGATATTAAGATTAAGGGCATTGACAAAGATATTCTAGAAAGAGCCCTAGAGCAGGCTAGAGTAGGCAGACTGCACATCTTGCAAAAGATGCTTGAAGTCTTGCCCGCGCCTAGACCTCAATTGTCCAAATACGCGCCTAAGATTATCACCTTCGAGATTTCGCCCGATAAGATTGGCGACGTTATAGGCAAAGGCGGCAAGGTCATCAATAAAATTATAGACGAAACGGGCGTCAAGATTGACATAACCGAAGAAGGCAAGGTTATGGTTGCGTCCACCGACCTAAGCTTAGCCGAACTAGCCAAGAACAAGATTTTGGCTATTACCGAAGAGCCCGAAGTCGGCTTCCAATATCAATGCTATGTAACGCGCGTATTAGACTTTGGCGCGATCGTGGAAATCGCGCCCGGCAAAGAGGGTATGATTCACATCAGCAAGCTAGCGCCTCACCGTGTCAAGAAGATAACCGACGTTGTAAACGTAGGCGACGAAGTAATAGTCGAAGTCATAAAGATAGACAACGAAAAGGGTAGAATTGAGCTTAAACTGGTCAAAAAGCTCTCCGAATAAGAAATAAAGAGCCAAAATCATTTGGCTAATATAGGCAAAATTTGCTAAAATGTATACGGAAATTTTAACGCTATAACTAAAGGAAGGAGATAAAATGGCACATAAGTATGTTTACCTTTTTAAAGAAGGCAACGGCTCAATGAGAGAACTCTTGGGCGGCAAGGGCGCGAACTTGGCCGAAATGACCAACTTAGGCTTGCCCGTTCCCCAAGGCTTTACGGTAACGACCGAAGCGTGCACCAAATATTACGAAGACGGTCAGGTTATCGCTGACGAAATCAAAGAACAGATTTTTGCCGCGTTAAAAGAACTTGAAAAAATCGAAGGCAAAAAGTTCGGCGACGTCAATAACCCCTTGTTGGTATCGGTAAGAAGCGGCGCTCGCGCGTCTATGCCTGGTATGATGGACACCATCCTTAACCTAGGTCTAAACGACGAAACCGTAATTGGTCTTGCTAAATTGACCAACAACGAAAGATTCGCTTACGACTCTTACCGCAGATTTATCCAAATGTTCTCCGACGTCGTTATGGGCTTAGAGAAATCTAAGTTCGAACGCATTTTGGACGAAATCAAAGAAAAGAAAGGCTACAAACAAGACACCGACCTAACCGCTGAAGACCTAAAAGAAATCGTAGCATTGTTCAAGAAATTATATAAAGAAGGCATCGGCTCCGACTTCCCTCAAGATCCCACCGCTCAATTAATCGAGGCAGTCAAAGCGGTATTTAGATCTTGGGAGAACCCCAGAGCTATCGTATATCGTCGTCTAAACGACATACCCAGCTGGTGGGGCACCGCTGTTAACGTTCAAGCGATGGTATTCGGCAATATGGGCGAGGACAGCGGCACAGGCGTTGCGTTCACTCGTAACCCTTCTACCGGCGAAAACAAACTTTACGGCGAATACCTAATGAACGCTCAAGGCGAAGACGTCGTAGCGGGTATCCGCACCCCTCAATCCATCGATACATTGGCTGAACAAAACCCCGCTATTTACAAGCAGTTTGCTGAAATCGCTAAAAAGCTCGAAAACCACTACAAAGATATGCAGGATATGGAATTCACTATCGAGCGCGGCAAACTCTATATGCTTCAAACTCGTAACGGCAAGAGAACGGCAAAAGCCGCTCTAAAGATTGCCGTAGACCTTGTAAAAGAAGGGCTAATCACCGAGCAAGAAGCTTTGTTGAAGATTGATCCTAAGCAATTAGACGCATTGTTGCACCCTCAATTTGAGCCTAACGCTCTAAAGAAAGCTAAACCCATCGCTAAGGGCTTGCCCGCTTCTCCCGGCGCGGCCAGCGGCGCTGTAGTATTTACCGCCGAAGACGCCGTAGCTTGGAAAAACGCCGGCAAGAAAGTCGTTTTGGTAAGACTTGAGACCAGCCCCGAAGACATCGAGGGTATGTATGCTTCCGAAGGTATCCTGACAGCAAGAGGCGGTATGACCTCCCACGCGGCCGTTGTCGCTCGCGGTATGGGCACTTGCTGCGTTGCCGGCTGCAGCGATATCAAGGTTGACGAAGAAAAGAAGATATTTACCGTAAACGGTCAAGTATACAAGGAAGGCGATCCTATTTCGCTGGACGGCAGCACCGGTTATGTTTACGGCGAAGCTATACCTACCGAGCCCGCTTCCGTAACAGGCGACTTTGCCACCATTATGGAATGGGCTGACAAATACCGCGCGTTGCAAGTTCGCGCTAACGCCGACAATCCTACCGATGCGGCTCAAGCCGTTAAGTTTGGCGCTCAAGGCATTGGTCTGGCTAGAACAGAGCATATGTTCTTTGACTATGACCGCATACCCGCTATGCGCGAAATGATTGTGGCTAAGACCGAAGAAGCTAGAAGAAAAGCGCTCGCTAAACTATTGCCTATGCAAAAGAAAGACTTCAAAGGCATCTACGAAGCGCTTGAAGGTCGTCCCGCTACTATCAGATTCTTGGATCCTCCTCTGCACGAGTTCTTGCCCAACGACCCCGAAGACATCAAGGCTTTGGCGGAAGAAATGGGCTTGACCTATGAAGAGCTCGACGCTACCGTTAAGTCCTTGCACGAATTCAACCCTATGTTGGGACACAGAGGATGCCGTTTGAGCGTAACCTATCCCGAAATCGCCGAAATGCAAACCAGAGCGGTTATCGAGGCTGCTATCGAGGTCAAGAAAGAAAAGGGCATCAACGTTGTTCCCGAAATTATGATACCTCTAGTAGGCGACGTAAAAGAGCTTGAGTATGTAAAATCCGTCGTTGTCAAGACCGCGGACGAAATTATAGCTCAAAGCGGAGTAGAGCTTAAGTATCTAGTCGGAACGATGATAGAAGTTCCTAGAGCTGCTCTAACCGCCGACAAGATCGCAAAGAGCGCCGAATTCTTCTCGTTCGGAACCAACGACTTAACCCAAATGACCTACGGCTTCAGCAGAGACGACGCCGGCAAGTTCCTTGAAGACTACTACAACAAGAAGATATTCGAGTCCGATCCTTTCGCTAAGCTCGACACCGAAGGCGTAGGCCAGCTCGTTAAGATGGCTGTTGAAAAGGGTAAATCCGTTCGTCCCGACATCAAGCTTGGCATCTGCGGCGAACACGGCGGCGATCCTTCCACGATAGAATTCTGCCACAACGTAGGACTCACCTATGTATCCTGCTCGCCTTACAGAGTTCCTATCGCTAGATTGGCCGCGGCTCAAGCCAACATCAAGAACCCTAGAAAATAAGCTTTGTAAAATATAAAAAGCCCTGTTTAGCTAAACAGGGCTTTTTTCTTATAAAAAAAGCTAAAGATAATCAGCGAAAAAAATAAAAACCTTGATCGACGTTTTGATAATTTTATTGTTTTGCAACGGTATAGGCGTAATCAAGGCGCGAAAAATCTTAAAAAAAAGGGCTCGTTTTCGCGAGCCTTTTATTTTACTCAAGTCCGTTAGGGTTCTTTTTTTGCCAATTCCAGCTGTCTTGGCACATTTTCATTAGGTCAAACTTAGCCTCCCAGCCTAACTCTTTTTTGGCCAAACTAGGATCCGCATAGGTAACCGCCACGTCGCCGGGACGGCGGGGAGCGAACTCATAGGGGATAGGTCTTCCCACTACTTGGGAGAAAGCGTTAACCACATCCAGCACGCTGTAGCCCTTGCCCGTGCCTAGATTGTAAATCACCACGCCAGGGTTAGAGGCTAGTTTTTTAAGCGCGGCTAAGTGACCGAGCGCTAAGTCCACCACGTGGATATAGTCCCTTACGCCTGTGCCATCGTGAGTGGGATAGTCGTTGCCGAAGATTCTTAGCTTTTCCAAACGGCCTACCGCCACTTGTGTGATATAAGGCACCAGGTTGTTAGGAATGCCGTTGGGGTCTTCGCCGATAAGCCCGCTTTCGTGCGCGCCTATGGGGTTGAAATATCTCAAAATAGCTATATTAAACGAAGGATCAGCTTTATACAGGTCTTGGAGGATATGCTCTATAAACAACTTGGTTCTGCCGTAAGGATTGGTCGCGCCTAAGGGAGCGTCTTCCTTTATGGGCGCGCTTTTTGGCACGCCATATACGGTCGCCGAGGACGAGAACACTATGTTTTTTACGCCGTATTTTCTCATCGCTTCCAAGAGATAAATAGTGCCCGTTATGTTGTTGTGATAATATGTCAGCGGGATAGAAACAGATTCGCCTACTGCTTTAAGCCCAGCGAAATGTATGACATCCGTGATAGAGTTTTCTTTAAATACTTTCTCAAGCTCTTCTTTATCCAGCAAGTCTACTTGGTAAAACTTAACTTCTTTGCCGGTTATAAGCTTGATTCTGTTTAAAGCTTCTATCTTTGAATTGGACAGGTTGTCCAAAATAACTATTTCATAGCCCGCGTTGATAAGCTCTATAGCCGTGTGGCTTCCTATATAACCCGTTCCGCCTGTGACTAAAATCATCCTCATTCTCCTTAAGATTTAGCTATACATATATGTTACCACAAAAAATTAATTATAACAAAAACATATCAAAGATTTTTAATATTTCATCCCGCCCGTTATATGCAAAAACCTGATTTTATCATAGACATAGGTTCTTAATGGGCGGTCGAACGCGTCTAAAGTGTGCGTGGCTATCGTGATTTCGGGAAAAACCGAAACCACAAAAAGCGAATGCGAAAAAACATTATTCCTAAAACTAAGCTGAATAATATCGCCCCGCAAGATATTGTTAATATCCGTTTCGACCGCTTGCGGCCCTACGCCGTTGTTATTGACTATGAACTTATAAAAAAATTCCGCCGAAGTCCAGGACGCCGTTCGATTGGACGCCGATATGTAATACCAGCCTGTTACGGGCGTATAGTTCATCGCCCCAATCCCAGCGAACACGCACTGAGAGATAAAATTGGTGCAATCCCCGCCCAAGTTGGAAAAGTCGTAAAATTTTGGATTTCTCGAAAAAGCCCAAAGCCTTGCGTATTCCAAGGCGGCCTCTCGGTCGTATATAATTTTTCTCATTATATTTTAATCCTATCTTAATCTATTTTTAAAATCATTGCTTGTCATAGAAATATTTATACAATATAATAGTAAATGTCAAAAATAATTTCTGGAGTGAAAAGATGTCTTTAGAAGCTTTAAAATGCCCTAACTGCGGCGCGCCTTTAGAGGCCAACCAAAACTTTTGCGACCATTGCGGCGTCGGCTTAAGGTCCACCGACCAAGAAAACAAAGGCCGCGGCTTTAACATCTCATTCCAAGGCAAAGACAAGACCTATACTTACGGCTTTACCTTTGACTCTCAACCCAACAATCAAAGCGGTCAGGGCGCTAACGCGGGCAATTTTAACACCTACAATTTTAACCCTAGCAATAATACATATGCCTACAACGCGCAAAATTCCACTTCGGGCTTATCCAAGGAAATCGCGCTTATTTTGGCGTTGATATCCCTGTTTTGTCTAGGCGGCATAGCTATACATAAGATTTATCTAAAGAGAATAGGGGATTTCGTGCTGTCCATAATCTTCATATGGACATTTATCCCCGCGCTAGTATGCTTGATAAATTGCGTTTCTCTTGCCACTATGTCCGAGCAAGAATTTCATTCTAAATATAGGTAAACTATTTTGACTGCGGGCGAAAGGGGAATTATCCCCTTTTTTTTATATTTGCCCATAAAATAAACATCTGTTATAATAAGGCTTATGCGGTATAAGACTACGAGTTGGGAACAAACCTACGAGCTTGCCAAAAACTGGGCAAAAAACCTAAAAGGCAGCGACATCATCATCCTAAACGGCCAATTAGGCGCCGGCAAAACCGTTTTTACCAAAGGCCTGGCGGCGGGTTTGGGCGTAAAACAGCCCGTTTTAAGCCCAACTTTTGTGCTGTTTAGGCAGTATAAGGGCGAAAAATTGGACTTATACCACTTCGATATGTATAGGCTTTCGGATTCTTCCGAAGCTATTGAGGCGGGCTTTGACGAATATATAGGCAAAGAAACCGCCGTAACGGTTATAGAATGGGCGGACAAGGTCCAAGATATTTTAAAGAATATTTCTTATACAGTGGATATAACCTATGTCGACGACAACACTAGATTGGTGGAAATAAAATGAACTATATAAGCATAGACACCGCCCGAAAGCATTTGGAGATAGCGGGCGAATACCAAGGCCAAGAGCTTTATTTTTTTGACGAGTCCGTTTTGCAGCACTCGGTAACCCTTATGCCCGCAATCCAAAACTTAATGGAAGGCAAGGATTGGGGATTAATGGATTATATAGGCGTCAACGTCGGTCCGGGCTCGTTTACCGGAATCCGCATAGGCGTAACCACAGCCAAGGTATTTTCGTATGTGAAAAACATTAAGATAATCCCTTTCAACTCTTTGGAGATGTTCGCATATAATATATATAGCGCTTGCGGCGACACGATAGTCAGCGCCCAAGCGAGCGGAAATTCTCAAGTTTATATCGCCGTTTACGAAAACCAAAACGGCAAGCTTATAGAGCTTTTGCCCCCCAAGGTTTTTTCTAAGCCGGAATTTGAGCGTTTTTTGGGCTTAATAGACGAGCCTGTCTTAGTCGCGGCCGATTTTGAATTGCCCATAAAAAAAGACAATTTCAAGATAAATTATATTAAAGACTGCAAAACGGGCATTAAGCGAATAATGTCTCAAACAGACAGAATATCGGTCGACGGCTATAAGCTCGAGCCTTTATATATCCAACTTCCGCAGGCGCAGAAGGACTTATGATAAGACAGGCGTCGCTTGAAGATTTAACAGAAATTATAAGCTTAGAGAGAATATGCTTTGGGGAGGACGCTTGGAGCGAGCAAAACTTTAGGGACGTTTTGGCAAGCGGCATAACCAAGATATTTGTTTACGCTATAGAAGCCAAAATAGCAGCCTACGCGGTTTTGACCGTTATCTTTGACGAGGCGCATTTGGACAATATAGCCGTCCATCCCGAATATAGACGGCAGGGCATAGCTAGAGAGCTTATTGTATATCTTTTGGATATATTAAAAGACATAAGAATTAAAAAAATCACTTTAGAGGTAAGAGTCAGCAATACAGCCGCCATTAATCTTTACAAGTCTTTGGGCTTTGTAATAGAGGGCGTAAGAAAAAAATACTACAACGACCAAGAAGACGCGTTTATAATGTGGCGGTATGACCAATCTTGACATAAACATCAACTACATACACTCTAACTCAAAAGAAAAAAACATTCTGTTGCTGCACGGCTGGGGAGGAAGTTTGGAATCCTTTCAAGCCGTTTTTGATTATTTCAAAAAAGATTACGCGGTAACGGCGGTAGACTTTTGCGGTTTTGGCAAAAGCCCGCCGCCTCCCTATCCTTTTTCCGTTCAAGACTACGCGCGGGTAATATACGAGTTTTTAAAGGCAAAAAACATCCCCAAAACCCACATAATAGCCCATTCTTTTGGCGGGCGGGTGGCGATAGAACTTGCTTATAGATATCCCCAGATAATAGACAAATTAATCTTAACCTCCAGCGCGGGCATAAAAAAGCGAAAAAACCTTAAGTTTTACATAAATGTCTTAAAGTATAAAATCGCCAAACTGCTAAAAAAAGACCTATCCAAATACGGCTCAAGCGACTATAAGGCCGCCTCGGGCGTTATGCGCGCCACCTTCGTAAAAGTGGTCAATTACGACCAAACCAAGCTTTTAAAGCATATAAAAGCGCCTACATTGCTCATTTGGGGGCAAAACGATACCGAAACCCCGTTATATATGGCTAAGAAAATGAATAGGCTTATAAAGGGCAGCAAACTCGTGATAATCAGGGACACAGGGCACTTTGCCTATAGACAAAAAAGCCTGCTCTTTATCAAGCATTGTGAAAGATTTTTGGGGGAATGAGAATGGATTTTTACATAGCCTTGGTCATAAGCGGCATAACCTCTATAGCGGCCGTTTTTTCGTCCTATCAATTAATCCAGCACTACCAATTGAGCGCTTATCATATACCCGAGTATTTTAAGAATATCAAAAAACCGCTTATTCTCAAGCTGTCGATATGGGCGGCGACGGGATTTTTGGCGTTGCTAGGCGTTATAAACGCCCTAAGACTTATAAGCGGGCATTATTATTTATTGGGAATCATCCCGTTTATCGTCTCTATGACTGTTTTAAGCGTTCAGCAGTTTAAAAAGAAATACAAAACCCCGCTTAGGTTTACCCGTAGAATTATAAGGTTTATGTTTGTCTTATTCATAGCAAGCTTTGGTTTTTGGCTTGGCGTTGTTTATTTATTCTTAACAAAGCTGCCCGTTATCAATTACTCGATAATAGGTCTAGCCCCGGTTATTAATTACGTTCTTTGCGGCGTTTCGGCTTGCATAGCAACCCCTATGGAATTATTGTTGCAGACGAAATATATTTATCTGGCAAAGAAAAAATTGGCGTCTATGCCGGACTTAAAAATTATAGGCATTACGGGCAGTTTTGGCAAAACCAGCGTGAAATTTATCCTTCAAAAGCTCTTAGAAGGGCTGTATAAGGTGTGCGCCAGCCCCAACAGTTACAACACGCCTATGGGGTTATGCCGAGCGATAAACGAGAACCTAAAGCCGGGCGACGAGATTTTTATAGCGGAGATGGGCGCAAGAAGAAAGGGCGATATAGCCAAACTTTGCGAAATCGCCGCTCCCGATATCTCCATAATCACCGCCGTAGGCGAACAGCACATAGCTACTTTTAAGACCGTCGAAAGGGTAGCCCAAACCAAATACGAGATAATAGAAAACCTAAAACCCCAAGGCTTAGCGGTGTTTAACTGTCATAATCAGATAGTTTTGGATTTATACGAAAAGACCAAACACGAGAAGATTATGGTCGGCGGGGACGAAAGGTCTTTCGCTTATTATTCCGAGCCCCAGACCTTTAACCGCGGCAGCAAGTTTAAGCTCACATTGGACGGTAGGACTATTGACTGCGTTACCGCGCTGTTAGGAATACACAATATAGGCAATATCACTTTGGCGGCGGCGGTAGCGTATAAACTGGGCGTTGACTTAGACGAAATCGCCCAAAAAATCACCGAGCTAAAGCCCGCGCCTCACAGGCTGCAGCTAATAGAGTCGGGCGGAATGACCATAATAGACGATTCCTTCAACGCCAACCTTGAGGGCGCGAAAGCCGCTTTGGATGTGCTAAAGTCCTTTTTGCAAAAAAAGATAGTCATCACGGCGGGGCTTGTCGATATGGGCAAGCGCCAAAAAAGCGTAAACGAGGAGCTTGGAAGATGCATAGCCGGCGCGGCGGATTGGTGCATAATCACAGGCCCTAATTCATTATATATATATGACGGGCTGGTTAAGGAAAACTTCAGCCCAAAGCGCATAAGAGTTTGCGACAATTTAAACCAGGCTGTCAATATTTTAAACTCAATTTCGGGCTCTAAAGTCGTCCTGTTCCAAAACGACCTGCCCGACAACTTCTAAAGCGAGGTAACAATGAAACTTAATTTAGCGGTGTTTTTCGGCGGAAAGTCCTGCGAGCACGATATATCCATCATAACGGCGCACCAGGCGATGGATTTTATAGACGAGTCAAAATATAATGTCTATCCGATATACATAGACATAAACGGTTTGTTTTTATACGGCGAGGAACTTAAGAACTTTGAGTTTTGCAAAAATATAGATTACGGCAAGCTTCACAAAGTGTATTTCAAACCCGCCGACCAAAATATCTATTATAAAAAGAACAAAGTCCTGTGCAAGCTTGACGTTGCTTTGTTATGTATGCACGGGCTAAACGGCGAAGACGGCACTCTCCAAGGGCTTTTGGAAATGTCCGATATTCCGTATACCTCTAGTTCAGTGCTAGGCAGCGCGGTGGGAATGGACAAAATAGCTATGAAGATGTTTTTTAAGGGCTTAGGGCTCAATGTCCTGCCTTATGTTTGGACATATAAAGAAGAGTATTACCACATTACGGGACAGCAAGACTTTTTAGAGCGAGCTAAAACCTTAGGTTTTCCGCTGATTGTCAAGCCTTCAAACCTAGGCAGCAGCATAGGCATAACCAGAGCTAGCGACATAGAGAGCCTAAAAACCGCTATGGACATAGCGTTTAAGTTTGACAACAGGGTGGTGGTGGAGCGCGCGCTCAACGACTTTATCGAGGTCAACTGTTCGGTGCTGGGCAGCCCCGCCGAGTTTAAGGCGTCCGTTTGCGAGCGCCCTTTAAGCTGGCAGGCGTTTTTATCCTTTGAGGAAAAATATATGTCAAAAGGCTCTAAAATCGGCGGTATGGACAGTCTAAAGAGAAAACTGCCCGCCGACATCCCCGAGGAAATGGCTTCCGGCATTCAAGAGCAATCAAAACAGGTCTTTTTGGCGCTAAACTGCAAGGGCGTAATAAGGATAGACTACATCATAGACAAAACAGACAACACGGTATATATCAACGAAGTCAACACTATCCCAGGCTCTTTGAGTTATTACCTATGGGATTACAGCGGCGTCGACTTCTTTGAGCTTATAGACAAATTAGTCGAATACGCGCTTTACGCCGCCGAGCAAAAGCGTTACCTAAAATACGCCTATGTCTCCAATGTTTTAAACTGCGCAGGCGGCGGCAAGATATAATTTTTACCATATAAAACCGCAAAACAATTATCATTTGCCGCCTATAATAAAGGGCGGTAATTTTATTTTTTTTGCAGCAAAGCATTATAAAAAATTTTTATTTTGCGACTACAGAATAACCGCTTTTGTTTGACTATATCATTTTGATTTGTTATTATAATCATAGCGTCATCAAAAAACTATTGGAATTGAGGTTAGGATATGCCCAAGGTAGCTGTTTTGATGGGAAGCAAATCGGACTTTTCGGTAGTTCAACCGGCTCTTGAAGTCCTCAAAAATTTCAAAATCGATTACGAAGTCAGAGTTATTTCCGCTCACAGAACACCCGATATCGCGAGAGATTTTTCTATCAACGCCCTATCCAACGGTTTTGAGGTCATTATTTGCGTCGCGGGCAAAGCGGCTCACTTGGCGGGTATGGTAGCTGCTTACACCACCTTGCCTGTAATAGCCGTTCCCGTATTATCCTCGGCTTTTGAAGGCTTGGACAGCTTGCTATCCAGCGTTCAGATGCCTGCGGGCGTGCCTGTAGCGACCGTTGCGGTAAACGGGGGCGAAAACGCGGGTATTTTGGCTGCGCAAATCCTGGGCATTAAGTATTCTCAAATCTCCGAGATGTTGACTGAGTTTAAGGCAAAACTAAAAGAAAAAGTCATCAACGATGACCTTATTCTAAACTCAGAATTAAACTAACCCTTTTTAAAGGGTTTTTTTATTTATAAAGGAGTTGGTATGGATCTTATCTACGAAGGCAAGGCCAAAAAGGTTTACGCTACCCAAAATCCCGACATAGTCCTTGTCGAATACAAGGACGACGCCACCGCTTTTAACGGACTAAAAAAAGGCACTATTTTAGGCAAAGGCGCGGTCAACAACAGGGTAAGCAATCATTTATTTAAGCTTTTAGAGCAAAACGGAGTTCCCACGCACTACGAAAAGGAGTTAAGCGATACGCAGACCTTAGTCAAAAAGGTCGAAATTGTCCCTTTGGAAGTCATTATCCGCAATATCGCTGCGGGCTCTTTGTGCAAAAGATTGGGGCTTGCGGAAGGGACTAAGTTACAATCCACCGTTTTGGAATACTGCTACAAAAACGACGCCCTAGGCGATCCAATGATTAACGAGTATCATATTAAGGCGCTGGGGCTAGCCACCGACGAAGAGCTAAAAACTATAGCCGAGTATTCCTTTAAGGTAAACCAAGTTCTTACCGATTATTTAAAAGATTTGAACATAGAATTAATCGACTTTAAATTGGAGTTCGGACGCTACAAAGGAAAAATAATCCTAGCGGACGAGATTTCCCCCGACACCTGCAGATTCTGGGATTCAAAATCAGGCGAAAAACTAGACAAAGACAGATTTAGATTCGGCTTAGGCAAAGTCGAGGAAGCCTACCAAGAAATCCTAAACCGCTTAATGGGCGCTTAAAGGAGCGGGTTTTTATGGCGATTACATATAAAGACGCGGGCGTGGATGTAACCCGCGGGTATAAGGCCGTAGAACTAATGAAAAAACACGTCAAGGCCACTTACGACCAAAATGTTTTGGGCGACCTTGGCGGCTTTGGCGGAATGTATTCCATAGCGTCCGAAAAAATATCCGAGCCTGTTTTGGTAAGCGGCACGGACGGCGTAGGCACGAAACTAAAATACGCCTTTGCGCTGGACAAACACGACACCGTGGGAATAGACCTGGTGGCTATGTGCGCCAACGACATTGTCTGTCAGGGCGCAAGGCCTTTGTTTTTCCTAGACTATCTAGCCTGCGGGCAGCTAAATCCCGAGACCGCCGCGTTAATAGTAAAAGGCATAGCGGACGGCTGTCTTCAAGCGGGCTGCGCCTTAATTGGAGGCGAAACAGCCGAAATGCCCGGGTTTTACAAACAGGGCGAATACGACCTAGCCGGCTTTTGCGTAGGCATCGCGGATAAAAAAGACATAATCACAGGCGCGGACATAAAAGAAGGCGACGTTTTGATAGGCTTAGCCTCCAGCGGGATACACAGCAACGGCTATTCTTTGGTAAGAAAGCTTTTCGGCGAAGAAAAAAAAGACTTGGAAAAAGTCTATCCTGAACTAGGCGCGCCTTTAGGCGAAGCGTTGCTAACCCCCACCCGCATATATGTAAAGACTGTTTTAGCTTTGACCAAGCGTTTTAAAATAAAAGGCATCGCGCATATCACCGGCGGCGGGTTTATTGAGAATATTCCTCGAATTTTCCCCCAAGGCATAGGCGCGAAAATAGATATTAATTCCTTTGAGATTTTGCCTATTTTCAAATTGTTATGGGAAAAAAGCGCTATGTCCAAGGAAGAGATATTTAACACCTTTAATATGGGCATAGGCTTAGTCTTGTGCGTTTCGCCCGATATAGCCGAACAAGTCCTAAAGTCGGCTCAAGAGTTAGGCGAAAAAGCGTATATAATAGGCTCAACCAAAAAAGGCGAAGGTATAGAATTATGAAAAAACGCTTGTGCGTGTTTGCCTCCGGAAGCGGAACCAATATGCAGGCGATAATGGACGAGATAGATAAAGGAAACATAAACGGCGAAATCGTCCTACTGGTGGCGTCCGCTCCCGATATAGGCGCTATCGAACGCGCCAAGGCAAAGGGAATACCCTATAAAGTGTTTCCCAAAAAAGAATACGCCAGCGCGGAAGAGCGAGACAAAGCCATCGCCCAAGCCCTAAAAGAATATAATATAGATTACATAATCTTAGCGGGCTATCTAGGCATATTGACCAAAGAGCTTATTTCCCATTACCCCAACAGGATAATAAACATCCATCCCGCGCTTTTGCCCAAGTTTGGCGGCAAAGGGATGTATGGCGTTAACGTCCACAGAGCGGTCATTCAAGCCAAAGAAAAATACTCGGGCGCTACCGTGCATTTCGTAGACGAAGGCACGGACACAGGCCCTATTATTTTGCAAAGAAAACTTAAGGTAAAGCCCGACGACAACGAATACACCTTGCAGCAAAGGATTCTAACCAAAATAGAGCATAAACTCTTGCCTTATGTAGTCAAGCTATTGTGCGAGGATAAAATCAAGGTGGAAAACAATAAGGCAATCTTGATGATATAGACGATAATTTCTTATATATGGGAGTTTTGTTATGAAAAAAAGAGCGTTAATTTCGGTCAGCGACAAGACAGGCGTGGTAAAACTAGCGTCCGAGCTTGTCGGCTTGGGATATGAGATTATCTCAACAGGCGGCACCCAAAAAGAGCTTGAGAAAAACGGCATTCCTGTAATCAACATAAGCGAAATCACAGGCTTTCCCGAATGCCTAGACGGCAGGGTAAAGACATTGCATCCCTATGTTCACGCGGGGCTTTTAGCCAAAAGAAACCTAAAAGACCATATGGACCAGCTAGAAAAACTCAATATCAATACCATAGATGTGGTGGCGGTCAACCTTTACCCGTTTAAGCAGACAATCCAAAAACTCAATGTAACGCTAGAAGAAGCCATAGAAAACATAGACATAGGCGGGCCTACGATGTTAAGAAGCGCGGCTAAAAACGCCCAAGACGTCCTAGTCTTATGCGATCCCACCGACTACGACGAAGCTATCCAAAGGTTGAAAGACAAAACGGACGACTGCGAATACCGTATGAAACTAATGTATAAGGTATTTAGGCACACCGCCGTTTACGACACTTACATATCCAACTACCTAGCCGATATACTAAACATCCAATACCCCGACCAAATCACTTTGGCGTTTGAGAAAGTCCAGGGTATGCGCTACGGCGAAAACCCTCACCAAACCGCCGCGTTTTACAAAGACGCTCAAGATATACCAAGCGCTTTGACAAATGCCGTTCAACTGCACGGCAAAGAACTATCATTTAACAACATAAACGACGCCGACGGAGCTATAGCTTTGTTAAGAGAGTTAGGCGACGACCAGCCCGCCATAGTGGCGGTCAAGCACACCAACCCTTGCGGCGCGGCGATAAGGCCTACCATATCCGAGGCGTTTAGGGCGGCTTACGAGTCCGATCCCGTTTCGATTTTCGGGGGGATAGTGGCCTCCAATAGAGAGATAGATTACGACACAGCCGTTCAGATGTCCAATATATTCTTGGAGATAGTAATTGCCCCTTCATTCTCAAAAGAAGCTTTGGAAGTGTTAACCAAAAAGAAAAACCTGCGACTATTGCGGCTGCCCGACGTGGCTAAACCTTGCCCGACTGTTAAGGATATGAAAAAAGTTTTGGGCGGCTTGTTAATTCAAGACATAGACAACCAATTGCTTGTCGAGGAAGATTTGCAAGTGGTGACCAAGGTAGCACCCACCAAAGAGCAGTTAGAAGAACTCAAGTTCGCTTGGAAAATAGTAAAGCACTGCAAGTCCAACGCTATAGCTATCACCGCCAACAAGACTACCCTAGGCTGCGGCATAGGACAAGTCAATAGAATTTGGGCGGTCAAGCAGGCGATAGAGCACAGCGGCGGCTACGAAAAGACCAAGGGCGCTGTTTTGGCGAGCGACGCTTTCTTCCCGTTCCCCGACAGCGTGGAAGAAGCTCACAAAGCGGGCATAGCCGCGATTATCCAGCCCGGCGGCTCTGCCAAAGACCAAGAGAGCATAGACGCTTGCGACCGCTATGGAATAGCTATGGTGTTTACCAAGATGAGACACTTTAAGCATTAATTTCGAAAGGAGTTATAATGGCTGACCAGTATAATGTTTTGGTAATCGGCGGCGGAGGGCGCGAGCACGCTATTGTCTGGGCTTTAAGCAAAAGCCCCAAGATAAAAAAACTATATTGCCTCCCCGGCAACGCCGGCATAGCGCGGCTTGCCGAATGCGCGGATATTGCCGCCACGGATATAGACGGCATATTGGCTTACCTTAACCTGCATAAAGATATCAACTATGTGGTAGTCGCGCCCGATGATCCGCTCGCTATGGGGCTTGTCGATATCCTAAACGAAAAAGGCTATAAGACCTTCGGTCCAAAAAAGGACGCCGCGATAATAGAAAGCTCCAAGGCTTTCGCAAAAAGCCTTATGAAAAAATACAATATTCCCACCGCCGACTACCAAGTTTTTGACAATTACGACGAGGCTGATAATTATCTAAAGACCGCGAAATTCCCATTGGTAATTAAGGCGGACGGTTTGGCTTTGGGCAAGGGCGTGGTAATCTGCCAAGATTATAATTCCGCCCAAAAAGCTTTAGCCGATATGATGCTCAACAAAAAATTCGGCTCATCCGGCGACAGGGTGGTAATAGAAGAGTTTTTGACCGGCTTTGAGGTAAGCGTCCTAGCCTTTACGGACGGTCAAACCCTAATTCCTATGCCCCCCAGTCAAGACCACAAAAGAGTTTTCGATTTTGACCAAGGCCCTAACACGGGCGGTATGGGCGCTTTCGCCCCCAGCCCAAAATTCACCAAAGACCTTCAAGAAAAAGCTTATAACACAATCTTTTTGCCCACCATAAAAGCCCTTCAAGCCGAAGGAAGAGAGTTTTGCGGGGTTATTTACTTTGGGCTTATAGTAAACGGTTCGGACATTAAGGTTTTGGAATACAACGCCCGCTTTGGCGATCCGGAAACGCAAAGCGTTTTACCCCTTTTAAAGACCGACCTTTTTGAAATCTTTTTGGCGGTAAACGAAAAAAGGCTGGACAAGATAGATATACAATGGAGAGATTCCGCCGCGGTTTGCGTGGTAATGGCCTCCGGGGGATACCCCGAAAGCTATAAAAAAGGCTATCCCATCGAGATAGGGGAGCTAGACGACAATGTCTTGGTCTTCCACGCAGGCACTGCTCTAAAGGACGGCAGACTTGTTACCAACGGCGGCAGGGTTTTGGGCGTAACCGCCGTAGCCTCGAATCTAAACGAGGCTAGAGACCTAGCCTACAAAAATATCTCAAAAATCAATTTTAAGGAATCACATTTTAGAAAGGATATAGGGATAAAGTTATGAAAGAAAAAATCTATCGTGTTTTTATCGAGAAAAAACAAGGTTTTGACAACGCAGCAAAAGAGCTCAAAAATGAGCTCAACTACCAACTAAATCTTAACATCCAAGATGTTAAGATTTTTTTACGCTATGATTTGGCGGGCTTAGACGAAGCCGAGCTAAAACAAGCGGTGGAAACCGTCTTGTCGGACGCGCCCGTGGACAATGTTTATTACGAAGACTTGCCCGACTTAAGAGATTACAAGGCTTTCGCGTCCGAATTTTTGCCCGGGCAATACGACCAAAGAGCGGACAACGCCGCCCAATGTATCCAATTCTTGACTCAAAAACAAAGGCCTAAGGTTAGATGCGCCAATGTCTACGCGTTCAAAGGCGCGTCCGACGACGACATTAAAAAAATCCAAAACTACCTAATCAACCCGGTAGAATCCAGGCTTTGCGGAATGCAAAAACCCGTCTCCTTAGACCAGTTTAGCGACGAGCTAAAGCCCATTAAGGCCATAGACGGCTTTATCGATATGGACAAAGAGGCTTTGGCTAAGTTTCATTCCCAATTCGGCTTCGCTATGACCGTGGAAGACCTAGAAGTCGTCCAAAAATTCTTTAAGGCGGAAAACCGCAATCCCAACGAAGCCGAGCTAAAGGTAATTGACACGTATTGGTCCGACCACTGCAGACATACCACTTTCTTAACCCAAATCACCGAAATCAAGATAAACAGCGACAACCCGCATTTGGAAAAGGCGTATAAAACATACCAAAAACTGTTTAACAAACACAATGCAGGCAGAGTGGACAAATATCAATGCCTGATGGACATAGTAACCATTGCCGTAAAAGAACTAAAAGCCCAAGGCAAGCTGGACAATCTAGAAGAATCCGAAGAAGTAAACGCTTGCTCTATTAAGATAAAGGCGGACGTCGACGGTCAAGAAGAAGACTGGATAGTAATGTTCAAAAACGAAACGCATAACCACCCGACCGAAATCGAGCCTTTTGGCGGAGCGGCTACTTGTTTGGGCGGGGCTATAAGAGACCCGCTAAGCGGCAGGGTATATGTTTACCAAGCTATGAGAATCACGGGCGCGGCGGACCCCACCGTCCCGATAGAAAAGACCTTAAAAGGCAAACTGCCTCAAAGAACGCTCACCCGCACGGCGGCCGCGGGTTACTCTTCTTACGGCAACCAAATAGGCCTAAACTCCGGCTTGCTTAAGGAAATATTCCACCCCAACTATGTGGCAAAAAGAATGGAAGCCGGCTTCGTGGTAGGCGCGGCTCCCGCTTCCAACATAGTCAGAAAAACGCCCGAGCCCGGCGATATTGTGGTGTTGTTGGGCGGCGAAACGGGACGCGACGGCATAGGCGGAGCTACCGGCTCGTCCAAGGCGCACACCGCCAACATCGTGGACGTGGCGGGCGCTGAAGTCCAAAAGGGCAACGCCTTATTGGAAAGATATATCCAAAGACTGTTTAGATATCCCGAAGTAACAAGAATCATCAAAAAGTGCAACGATTTTGGCGCGGGCGGCGTGTCCGTAGCGATAGGCGAGCTAGCCCCGGGCTTGTCCATTTATCTTGACAGAGTGCCCCTAAAATATCCCGGACTTAACCCGTTGGAAATCGCTATATCCGAATCTCAAGAGCGTATGGCGCTGGTCTTGGCGCAAAAGGATTTTGAGACCTTAAAACGCTACGCCGATATGGAAAACCTTGACGCCACCATAGTCGCCGAGGTCAACGACACCAATAGGATGACTATGTATTACCAAGGCCAAAAGGTAATAGACATAGACCGCAACCTGCTTAACACCAACGGCGCAAGACAATACGCCTCCGCCGAAATAACCGATTACTCTAAAAATATCTTCTACGACAGAAAAGATATAGAAGAATATCTAAACAAAAACGACTACAAATCCGCAATTTTAAAGAAACTATCCGACCTTAACATCTGCTCTCAAAAAGGCATCATAGACAGGTTTGACTCTTCCATAGGCGCGGGCAATTTGATAACGCCCCTAGGCGGCGCAAGACAATTAACCCACGCGGACTATATGGCTTGCAAACTGCCCGTAAAAGAAGACCAGTCCACCGCCACCGCCACGGTGGCGTCTTGGGGATATAATCCTTATATGATGTCGGAAAGCCCCTTTATGGGCGCGGTTTATTCCTTAGTCTTAAGCGTAATGCGCGCGGTAAGCGGCGGAGCGGATCCCGACACTATAAAGCTTACCTTGCAAGAATACTTCTTAAGACTAGGCAAAGATCCCAAGCGCTGGGGCATACCCACAGCGGCAGTTTTGGGCGCGTTAACCGCCCAGCTGGGACTTAAGATGGGCGCTATAGGCGGCAAGGACTCTATGAGCGGAACTTTTGAGGACATCGACGTTCCGCCCACTCTCATATCCTTCGCTTTGGGCTTGACAAACAGCAATTATAATGTCTCCAATGTCCTAAAACAAGCAGATAAAGAAATCATCTGGCTCAAACTAAAAAGAGACAATTTCGGAATGCCCGACTTTGACTATATCAACAAATTAATCAGGGCAATACATAACAATATCAAATCGGGCAATGTTGATTATGTCCAAGTCGTCGAAAACGGCGGCGCCGCTGTAGCCGCTATAAAATCCGCCCTGTCCAACGGGCTGGGAATCAAATTCTATACATCTTCGCCCGAAATCTTTGACAACTACGCGGGCGACTGCTTGATATGCGCCCAAGACTTGTCAGCCTTCGATGGCTTTGATTATGAAAAATTAGGCGTAACTCTAGCGGGAGATACTATAATTAATAACCAAAAGATATCTCTAGACGAGATAATCTCCAGCTTTACCTCAACTTTGGAAAACGTCTTCCCTACAACGGCGGAAGCGGTCGAGGTTAAGAATATCGTATACGATGGTCAAGATTATCCTAAACACAGCGCCTTTACCTACGCCCGCCCGCGCGTGTTTATCCCTATGATACTAGGCTCCAACGGCGAGTATGACCTAGAGCGCGCCTTTAGGGACGCCGGGGCCGAAGTAGTCTCCTTCGTGTTCAAAACCCGCTCGCCTCAAGAAATTAAGGACTCAATCGCTCAAATGTCCAAACTCATAAAAGACAGCCAAATCTTAGCCTTCCCGGGCGGATTCTCAAGCGCGGACGAGCCCGCAGCCGGCAAGTTTACAGCTGCAATCTTTAGCGACCCCGCGCTTGTCGACGCTGTGGAAGACCTAATACAGCGAGACGGGCTTATCATAGGCGTAGGCAGCGGCTTTAACGCCCTGGTTAGACTTGGACTGTTGCCTTTTGGAAAGATTTCCAAACCCAATCCCGACAGCCCCGCTTTGGCCGTAAACAACATAAACCGACATATTTCGACAATAGCTAAGATAAAGATTTGCTCCACTAAATCGCCTTGGCTGGCCGGAGTTAAAGTCGGCCAAATCTACGGCGTTCCAGTTTCCACCGCCGAGGGCAGGTTTACCGCAAACTCTAAAGACTTACAGGCGTTAGAGCAAAACAGTCAAATCTTCAGCCAGTTTGTGGACGACAAGGGCAACGCCGCGGCTTATAATCCCACCGGCTCCATATGGGCTATTGAAGGCGTCATAAGCCCGGACGGCAGAATATTAGGCTCTATAGGCCAATCCGAGCGATGCAGACACGGACTTAAGAATATCGACCTGCCTATGGATCTAAAAATCTTTGAGTCGGGCGTCAGATATTTCAAATAAACCGCAAAGTTTTAGAACTTGTTGAAAAAATCTTGTTAATATGTTATGATATAAAAACCGAAATGTAAAATTTCGGTTTTTATATTGTTTATAAGATTATGTCCCAATATATGCCTGACATTTTGATAGGAATATTATCCGGCGTTTGCCTTCTGGTTTTGGCGGGCGCGGGTTTCTTGCTGGGCATAACCATAAGACACCAACGCCGTTTAAAATATTCCATTACCATAATACCCTTAAAGACCAATAAATTCTTTTATTGGCTGCTTGACATCTTGTTAGCGCTGCTCTTTTGCGGATTGGTTTATCTTTTTATCAACCCGAGCGACCAAAACGTCTACCCGCTTACCAAAGAGCTGTTTACGGTTTGGAACTTAAACACCGCCGAGGTCAGAATAGTATTGGCTTTGTTAATGGTTATTAATCTCACCGTTCTTGCCGTTTCGGCGGTCTTGACTTACGCGAAAAGCGCGGTAGTCAACGACGGGATTTACACCGCGATATATTTTTTGGATTGGAACCACTTATACGACTTTTACTTTGAGAAAAAGGGCAACAAGGTTATCGTTTCCAATAACCGCAACGGCGCGCTCACGCTTTCTGGCACAAGCTCGCCCCTAAAATTCAATCCCGCCGACCGCGAAAAGTTAAAGTTTTTGCTTAACAAAAACAAAAATAAATTTGTTTCAAAAAATTAATTTTATTTTTTGTTCAAAAGCCTTATAAATGTTATATAATAAAAGTATCAATCAAAGGTTTTTAAAACCTATTGGGAGTTGCGATGACCGAGCAAGACAACAAAAGAGGGATGAAGACAGTCTTAAGAAAATTAATAAAAGGAAAAAATATGGCGCAGCCCGCCGCTAATAACTCTCTTGTTGTCAAAAAAAGCTCCGTAACGGGGATTTTGGACGCGCAAGACGAGATACCTTTCGCTTGGAAAGGCGAGATATTCGCGCGCAAAAAAGGCAAAAAAACCGCTTATAAGTTAATCAAAAAAATCATTACCCAAATAACGCCCAAAACCTCTAAGAACGAATAAACTGATAGGGCAGAGCTTTTGTCAGAGTTATAATAATATCCGAGTCGCCGTTGCCCGCCGTTATCAAATAATCTTCTTCTATCCAAAAGGATGTTAAATTTTCGGGCGTTTCTAGGTAGAGTATTTTTAAGTCGTAATCTTTAAACAACAATAGACACTGCCTGCCGCCTTGCTTTGCTAACGCGGCGGCTATTTTTTTATCCTCAAAACATTTATAAGACAATAAATCGGCGTTTATATTATTTATAACGGCAAAATATTTCTCGCTGACAAAATAATAACTAGGATTTTGAGCGTCCAAAAATACCGCTGAGCAATCTCCATTGGGGATAATTTTGCCGTTTGCAGCGTCTTCCTTTAGGATAGATTTAAGAGCGCCAAACTCCCCGTTTTCAAAAAAACAATACGCCGCCGAGTTTTGATTTTCTTTGGCGAACACCAGCAAGGTTTTATCTCCCAGGGCCTTAGCGTCCAGCAGCTTATGCCCTAAAAAAGGCCTCTCAAAGTTATGATAGACATATTCGCTGTCGGTTAAATCTATCATCACAGGATAAGAATGCTCTATTGCGACAGCGCTAACCCAAACATTAAGGCGGTCATTGTTTTTGACGCAGCCTATGTATTTTAAGTCCGCCCCTCGGACAAACCTTTGGAAGTTTTGCTGTTTTAGGTTTAAATCCAGTTGCTCTATAAAAAGATTTCTTACATTATAATATCGCTCGACGTTTTGCCCTACGACATAAAGCTTATTGCCGTCAGCTATTAAATCTAAGGCGTCCTCCTCCAAAAGCCTGCTGCCCAAGACCTTATAAACCGCTTGACCGGTGTTTAGATTGACTTTATATATGACAGCGCTTTTGGTGTCCAGTTCGCATTCAGCCAAAACATAAAGGCATTCGTCTATTATTAAGGATTTGACGTATCTGTTTTTTGAAGAGGCGGCGAAAGACCAAATATTTTTTATTTCGCCGTTAAAATCCAGCCTGCCCAAAAACAATTTCTGCCCAAAAATAGCGGAAGTGAAATTTATGTCCGAAGAGTTGGATTCGCCTATGATATAAATATACCCATCGTAACAAAAGATATCTTTGACATAATCGTCCTTTGTCCCGCCCAAAACGAGCCGCCAAACAGCCGAAGGGTAGGGGTAAAACACAGGCTTGCCGTAATCTAAATTGACTTTGCGCCCCGCATCTTTTTGGCAAGCGCATAGGACAAGACACAATGAAACTACTAAAACAAAACGCCAAATATTTTTGCCCATTTCTTACCGTTAATTTTTTATAGCTTCGGATAATATTTGCAAAACCTTATCTCGCCCGTCGGGATATCTAATGGCGTTCATCTTTTGAAAGTATTTAGATTTTTCATTGTCCAAAGCGATGATATTATCGTATAAAGTTTGAGGCGTCAAATCTTCTTGCGATAAAACTTTAGCCACGCCTAATCGCTTAAAATGCTCGGCGTTTTGAATTTGGTCGCCTCGGGATTGGTCTTTGGGCAGGGGGATCAAAAGCATAGGCTTTTTTAACGCCAACAGCTCGTTGATGGCGGTCGAGCCCGCGCGGCTGACGACTAGGTCGCTTGCGGCGTAGACATCGTGGATGTCCCCGCAAAACTCTATTTGATGATAGCCTTTAAAGTTGTATTTTTCGTCTATATTGCCTTTGCCAGTAATATGTATTATTTCGTATCTAGGGATTAGCTTATCTAAAATCTGCCTTAGGGTTTCGTTTATCTTTTTTGAGCCCAGAGAGCCCCCCATTACCAGCAAAACTTTTCGATTGCCTATATTAAATTTGTTAAGTATTTTGTTTTTATCGCCAAAATATATCTGTTTTCTTAGGGGCATTCCGGTGTAAACGCCTTTTTTTACGGCGGGATTCTCGAAGGTCAACAACGCTTTATCCGCCTTAGGCAGGCAGATTTTATTGGCAAGCCCCAGGCTCATATCCGACTCGTGGATAAAGACTTTGCACCCTTTGGGCGCTGCCCACACGACTGGCACTGCCGCGTAACCGCCTTTAGAGAAAATAACGTCAGGTTTTATTTCTTTTAATAATTTGCGGGCTTGAAAATAGCCTTGCGCTAGCTTAAATGGTATAGCGAGATTTTTTAAAGATAAAGCGCGTATGAGTTTTGCGCTTACGATTTCGTGGTAAATAACGCCTCGCTGGTTAGCCATTAAATTTTTTTCCATACCGCCCACGCAGCCTATGTAATGTATCTCGTCAAAAAATTTTTTAAGCCCGTCCAATAAGGCCAAGTGAGGCATTATATGCCCGGCGGTTCCTCCGCCGCACAGGACGATTTTGGTCTTTCGCATATTATTATTTTATGCCCAAGCCTTGCGATTTATCGGTAAAAATTGCCAAAATTTAACGCATTTAAAAAGCGGGGGGTTGATATATGGAGTATTGTATAGTAAAATAACATAGTGCTTAAAAATTTATAAGGAGAAAGAGATGATAAAAAAAGGCGTTATATTATGCGGGGGATTAGGAACAAGATTTTTGCCCATAACCAAAGCGGTTCCCAAGGAAATGCTGCCCATAATAGACAGACCGGTGGTAGATTACATAGTGGACGAAGCGGTTAGTTCGGGCATAACCGACATAATGATTATAATTAGCCCCAACAAGGATTGCATAAAAGAATATTACCAACCCAATCCGGAACTAAGCCAAAAGTTAAAAGAGAGCGGAAAACACGAATACGCCCGCATAATAGACGCTATATCCCAAAAGGCAAATATATCTTTTGACGTCCAATATGTCCCTAAGGGCAGCGGCGACGCGCTGTTAATCGCCCAAGAATTTGTCGGCGGCGAGCCTTTTGCGCTGATGCTCGGGGACGACGTAATATATAACGACGCCGAGCCAGTGGCAAAACAGCTTATAAATGTTTACCAAAAATACCAAAAGCCCGTTTTGGGCGTCCAAAGAAGACAGCCGCCCGAGATATTCCGCTACGGCGTAATAGACGTGCTGCAACAGCTGGAAGACGACGTATATAGTATGAAAGGCATTATGGAAAAGCCTACGTCGGTTGACCAACTAACAAGCGACCTAGCCACTTTGGGCAGATATGTTTTAACGCCCAAAATCTTCGAGGTCTTAAAGAAAACGCCTTTAGGGCTAAACAACGAGCTGCAGCTGACCGACGGCATTAACATCCTGGCAAAACAAAGCGGCGCTATAGCCTATGTGTTTAAGGGCAGAAGATACGATATGGGCAACAAACTAGGAAGCTTAGAAGCAATAACCGAATACGCCTTAAGGGACGCGGAATTCGGAAAGGCGTATAGAGATTATCTAATCGAATTAATGAAAAACATTTAAAGATATAGAAGCTTAAACCTAAACAGGGCAATAATCTTGCCCTGTTTTTTTCGCTGGAAAAATATGCCAACATTTTGCATATTGACAATTTTAATAAAATCTATATTATTACAAATAAATCTAATTTAAAAGCCCGACTATTGACAAAATCATTCTAGGGGGCTATATTATTTTAAGGTGAACCAAAATGAAAATACTAATGCATATGTGCTGCGCGCCGTGCGCGGTATATCCGACGGAAAAATTAACGCAAGACAAACACGAAGTATACGGTTTATTCTTTAACCCTAATATACATCCGATAGAGGAATATCATAAGAGAAAAGAGACGCTGCGGCAGTTTGCTGAAATAGCCAATATCCCTATAGAATATGTGGACGGCTTTATGCAGTCCGAATGGGAAACATTTAATGGAACGGACGAAGAGCGCTGCGAAATGTGCTACAGCATAAGGCTGCAGCTTGCGGCAAAATACGCGCTCGAAAACGGCTTTGACGCTTTCACCACATCGCTTTTGGTCAGCCCTTACCAAAAGCACGATTTGATAAAAGAATTAGGCGAAAAGATAGCCGCGGAAGTAGGAATTCCTTTTTATTACGAGGACTTTAGGACAGGCTATCGGGCGGGGCAGCAAAAGGCAAAAGAACTCGGCCTATACCGCCAAAAATACTGCGGGTGTATAATATCGTATAACAACACTATTTTATCAAAATCCAAAAAGCAGGCTAAATAACCCGTTTTTATTGCCCAATAAAAAATCTTAACATAAAAAGCGATTTATAAATCGCAGCCAAGTTAAAAATATCCCGCTATACCTTAAAATAAAAAAAGCCGCTAAACAAAGCGGCTTTTTATCTTATACAAAGATTTCTAAGAACCTTGTGTTGCCAGTGATTTTAAAGGCGATTTTTGCGGGAGCAAAGAAGGTGTCGCCCTTTTTGAATTGGTATTTGTTAATGCCATCGGTTATCTCGCCTTCGCCCTCTAAGAACAATATAGCGCAGAAGCTGTCGTCTATTTGGCGTTTTAATATAGACGCGCTCTTGATTTCGCGCACAGTAAAGTATCTGTCGGTTACCAATTGGCGCATAGCCTTGTTTTCAGGCTCGATTTTGCTAAGCGTATAAGGCCCAAGGTTAGCCACGTCCAACGCTTTTTGGATATGCAGCTCGCGTTTTTTGCCGTCCGTATCCAATCGGTCAAAGTCGTATAATCTGTAATTTGCGTTGGAATTTTTTTCAATCTCGACAAAAGTTATTCCCGCGCCCACGCAGTGAACCGTTCTTGCGGGCACATAAAACACATCGCCCGGCTTAACCGGATAAAATTGCATCAAATCTAGCAAGGTACCGTTTTCTATATTCTTTAAAACTTCATCTTTGGTAACAGTTTTCTTAAATCCTAGATAAACGCCCGCGCCCTCTTCGGCTTCTAGAATATACCAAGCCTCGTTTTTGCCAAACTGCATTTCGTTTTTGTGCGCGTAGTCGTCGTCAGGATGCACTTGAATAGAGCATTTTTCGCTGGTATCGATAAACTTTACAAGCATAGGGAACATAGGAAACAGCGAAGCGCTCTTGCCCGTTGCGGCATCCCCCCATTGATCCAAAAGTTCTTTTAAAGTTTTTCCATCATAGCTGCCGCCCTCGATCTTGCTTAATCCATCGGGATGAAGCGATAATTCCCAAGTTTCCGCTATCTTGGGGCTTGAGGACTTTTTGTTCCAATTTTCAGCCAGCTTTTTGCCGCCCCAAAAATAGTTTTTCACGGCAGGAACAAGCTTCAATAATTCAATGTGCATAGTATTCCTTCCTTATATGTTATTTTTTTAAATTGCAAAAAGCAATTCTTAATCTTCATCGTCGTAGTAATCTAACAAACTCTCGTCGTCAAATTTATCGTATTCGTCGTAAAAGTTATCCGTCCCAAAATCAAAGCTCTCAAACTCGTCAAAGCCGTCGTCATCGTCTTCGTCGTCCAGCATTATCTCGTCGTCGTCAAAGAAGTCGTCGTCGTAATCGTCGCCTTTTTGGTTTATGACCTTAACCAAGCTCGCAAAGTCCGATATCAATATAATCCCCAAAGGGAATATAACCAAGACCACTATCCCCAAAGGGTTGCTGATAAAACTTAATATTTTTACCAATTCAGGATGCCCAAAGTCCACTACTCCGATGACCTTTTCTTTTGGAACATCCCATAAATCTTCGGTAGAATTCGCGTCGCCCTTGGTCTTAAAGGCTTTTACTTCTTTTGTATCGGGATCTGTGATGATTTCAGTAACTCTATGCGTTATGACTATTTCTTTTTTATTGTCGTCGTCGCCTATTTGATGGTAATAAGAAATAACGTCTGATTCTTTTATGTCTTCAACGGAAACCTTTTTAACCAAAACGATTTGGTTTTTCTTAATGGTGGTTTCCATACTGCCTGTCATTACTTTCAAGATTGCGTAATTGCCAATAAACGGAACTTTGTTGGTAATTTTGCTGCGTATAAGAAAAAAGGAAAGAGTAAAAACAACGCACATCAAAAGGACATACCATATAACGGAAAAGGCCTTAAGTATCCTTTTGATTGTTGTTTTTTTTGTTTTAGTTTTCATATTTAAATAAAATCTAAAGCCGAAAAAGAACTAGCAGCAAAAATTGAAATTTTATTTGAGTTTAAAAAAAGCGTAACTTTGGTGGGCGATGAGGGATTCGAACCCCCGACTTTCACCACGTCAAGATGACACTCTCCCAGCTGAGTTAATCGCCCATAAATATCATATAATATTCTAGCAGAAAATTAAGGAAATGTAAATGTAATAAATTAAGAAACTTTAAAAAATTACAAAATGGCAGTTTTGCTATAAATTGGATTATTATTGATTTAATTTACAAAATTTTTTGCTTAATATATAATACATATTGATTTTTCATTAATAATTATAACTAAAGCCAAAAGTAAAAAAGGAGATATCATTTTGGATACATATTTAAAGCAAAACGAAGTTTGGTTAAATAATGTCCAAGGTTATTGGAAAGAGGATTTACTAAGCGTTCAAGGCAACGACGAAGAGCTAAAAGACAGATTCTACAAATCGCTTGAATTCGGCACGGGCGGTCTAAGAGGCATTATAGGCAGCGGCACCAATCGTATGAACATATACACCGTAAAAAAAGCCTCTTTCGGTCTGGCCCAATACGTGGTATCAAAAAATAAAAACGCAAAAATCGCCGTTTCATACGACTCTAGAAATTTCTCTTACGAGTTCGCCCACGCGGCGGCGGAAGTTTTCGCAAGCTTTGGCATAAAAGTATACATCTTTTCCACGCTTAATCCCACGCCTTTGTTGTCTTTCGCGGTTAGAGAGCTAAATTGCGACGCGGGCGTTATGGTTACGGCATCCCATAACCCTAAAGAATACAACGGCTATAAAGTATACGGTCCAGACGGATGCCAGTTGACATTGGAGGCTTCTGAAGAAGTTCTAAAAAAGATAGAAGCAATAGAAGATATTTTCTCTATACAAACCGATACCTTTGAGAACTATCTAAAAGACAATAAAATCGAATACATTTCCAGCGAAGTATACTTAAACTTTATTGGCAGCGTAATCAGCCGTTCCGTAAGCGACGACGCGCCTAAAAACATCAAATTAGTCTACACGCCCCTTAACGGCACAGGCTATATCCCTGTCAAAGACGTTTTAAGAAGACGCGGCTTTGAGAATGTTTACATTGTGCCCGAACAAGAACTGCCCGACGGCTCGTTTAAAACTTGCCCTTATCCCAACCCCGAAGCTCAAGAAGCTTTGACGCTTGCCATAAAACTCGCGGACGCCAAAAAAGCCGATTTGATTTTGGCTACCGATCCTGACTGCGACAGACTTGGCGTAGGTGTAAGACATAAGGGCAAGATAAAATTAATTACAGGTAACGAGATAGGAATATTGCTGGTAGATTATCTATTAAGCGAAAGAAAGAGGCTTGGCACCTTGCCTCAAAATCCTATCATTATTAAGACTATTGTTTCTACCGATTTGATTTACGATATCGCAAAAGACTATAACGCGGAAGTTATAGATGTTTTGACGGGCTTTAAATTCATCGGCGAAAAGATAGGCTTACTGGAAAGCCGAGGCGAGGTGGACAGATTCGTGTTCGCGTTTGAGGAAAGCTACGGCTACCTTGCCGGCCCGTATGTCCGAGATAAAGACGGCGTGGTGGCGGCGATGTTGGTCGCCGAAATGGCGGATAAATACTTAAGCCAAGGCAAGACATTGGTCGACAGGCTGGAAGAGCTGTATGAGCATTACGGCTACCATACCAGCGTCCAAAAGAGCATAGAGTTTAAGGGCATCCAAGGCGCTCAAGAGATGAACCAAAAAATCGACGCCATAAGAAACAACCCGCCTTCGGCCTTGGGCAAATATGATGTCAAGCAGTTTAAGGACTATCTGCGGGGCATTGACGATTTGCCCGCTTCCAATGTCTTAAGCATTATAGTAGACGGGGCGAAGGTCTTAATCAGGCCATCCGGAACGGAGCCCAAACTAAAAATCTATGTGTTGGCTTCCTCCTCGACGCCTTCGCAAGTCAAAACTTTCTCTCAAGAATTATTGACCGCGGCCGCAAAGTATTTCGAATAATACATAGCCCAAAATAGCCGCCAAGTATTATGAATGATACATACAAAAAATATAAAAACGCCGAGAAAACGGCGTTTTTTGTGCCGCCAAAAGAGCTAAAATATACGTTTTGATAATATATAAGACTTTTGTTTTTAGATAAATCCTGACGCTATTTATTGGACATAATCTCCAAATTTTGGTATAATACGGATAGTTAATTTATTGTCAAAATATAATAGACAATGGCACAGTTTGATTATGCGTAATTATTTTAATTAAGGGGCTTGTAAAAATGAAGTTTGTCTTAGATGAATCCAAAGTTCAGTTATTAAAAGAGCGAATCAAACAGCACAAGCAAAAACCCGGGCCTTTAATGCCTACTTTGCACGACGCTCAAAACATTTTTGGGTGCATTCCTATCGAAGTCCAAAAAATCATCTCCGAAGAATTGGGCGAATCCATAGCTAAAATCAACGGCGTGGTAACTTTTTACGCCAACTTCTCTACCGAGCCTAAAGGCAAGTATATCATCAATGTTTGTATGGGAACGGCTTGCTACGTAAAAGGCGCTAAAGAGATTATTGACACTATAGGCGAAATTCTTCATATCGAGCCTGGTCAAACCACCGAAGACGGACTGTTTACTCTAGAAAGCGCGCGTTGCATAGGCGCTTGCGGTCTTGCGCCCGTATTTAAAATCGGCGACAAAGTTTACGGCAACGCCAACAAAGACATAGCCAAAAAGGCTATAGAGGAAATATTGAAATTAGAAGCTTAACAAGATTCGAGGAGAACATAGATGGTTACTTTAGATTATTTAAACGCGACCAAGGCTAAGACAGAAGCAAAAATCAACCCCCAACTTCACGAAAACGGTTTTAGAGTAATGGTAGGTATGGCTACCTGCGGTCTTACCGCTGGCGCTGAAAAAGTTTATGTTAAGTTAAAAGAGCTTATTGAAGCCAATAATTTAAAGAATATCGACCTAGCTTCCGTAGGCTGCGTAGGCGAATGCGCTTTGGAGCCTTTGGTAGAAGTAGTCGACCATAACGGTCAAAAGACCACATATTGCAAGGTAACCCCCGAAGACGCCGAGAAGATTGTCAACCAGCACCTAATTGGCGGCGAGCCCGTAAAAGAACTAACAATCAGCAACTATAAAAACGATACCTCCGCTTTGCAAGTTCGTATCGCTTTGAGAAACTGCGGCGTAATCAACCCCGAAGATATAAACGAATATATAGCTTACGACGGATATAAAGCTTTGGGCAAAGTTTTGACCGAGATGACGCCCGAAGAAGTTATTCATATAATTCAAGAATCAGGCCTAAGAGGTCGCGGCGGCGGCGGATTCCCCACCGGATTAAAATGGAGCCTTTGCGCCAAAAACAAAGGCGGTCAAAAATACATCATCTGCAACGCCGATGAAGGCGACCCCGGCGCGTTTATGGACAGAGCCGTTTTGGAAGGCGATCCTCATAGCGTAATCGAGGCTATGGCTATAGGCGGCTACGCTATCGGCGCTTCCCAAGGATATATCTATATAAGAGCGGAATATCCTTTGGCCGTTCAAAGACTAAATACCGCTATCAAGCAAGCGTATGAAGCGGGATTTTTGGGCAAAAACATTTTCGGCACTGACTTTTGCTTTGACCTAGAGTTAAGACTGGGCGCGGGCGCGTTTGTGTGCGGCGAAGAAACCGCTTTGATAGCGTCCATCGAGGGCGAAAGAGGAATGCCTAGAAACAAGCCCCCGTTCCCCGCGGATAAAGGTCTTTGGGGCAAACCCTCCATTATCAACAACGTTGAAACTTTCGCCAACATTCCCGCCATTATATTAAAGGGCGCGAAATGGTTCGCCTCTATGGGCACTCAAAAATCCAAGGGCACCAAGGTCTTCGCGCTTGGCGGCAAAATAAATAACACCGGCTTGTTGGAAATTCCTATGGGCACGACTTTAAGACAAGTTATTTTCGAAGTCGGCGGCGGAATACCCAACGGCAAGAAATTTAAAGCTGTTCAGACCGGCGGGCCTTCCGGCGGATGCTTGACAGCGGAACACCTAGACACCCCTATTGACTATGACAACCTCTTAAATCTCAACTCTATGATGGGCAGCGGCGGTATGATAGTAATGGACGAAGACAACTGTATGGTCGACGTCGCGCACTTCTATTTAGACTTTACCGTCGAAGAGTCCTGCGGAAAGTGCACGCCTTGCCGCGAAGGCACTCGCAAGATGTTGGAGATATTGGCTAAGATAAAAGAGGGCGAAGGCACGATGGAAGACCTGCAAGAGCTAGAAGAATTGGCTTTCTATATCAAAGATTCGGCTCTCTGCGCTCTAGGCCAATCCGCGCCTAACCCTGTCATATCCACTCTGTTAAACTTCAAAGACGAATACATCGCGCATGTAAAGGACAAAAAGTGTCCCGCTAAAGTCTGCAAAGCGCTAATTAAATATGTTGTTTTGGAAGACAAGTGCATAGGCTGCACAAAGTGCAAGCGCGGATGCCCCGTTCAGGCTATCAGCGGCGAGGTTAAAAAGCCTCACAAGATTGATTCCGGCCGCTGCATTAAGTGCGACTTGTGCAGACAAAACTGTCCCGTAAACGCTATTATCATCGAATAGGAGTTTATCAATGAATACGGTAACACTAACAATAGACGGCAAACAAGTAACTGTTCCTGAAAATTACACGATATTGGAAGCGGCTAACGAGCTCGGAATCAATATACCTCGTTTGTGCTATCTAAAAGGCATAAACGAAACTTCGGCGTGCCGCGTTTGCGTGGTTGAGATAGAGGGAATGCGCACGCTTAAGAACTCTTGCACCGTAAAAGTTCAAAACAATATGGTCGTAAGAACCAATACCGACCGCGTAAAAAATTCGGTTAAAAGAAACTTAATGCTCTTGGCTTCCAACCACAAATTTGACTGCTGGAGATGCCCTAGAGAGCGCAATTGCGAGTTCTTGCACCTGCTTAGAAAATACAATATCGAAAACGCGATGGGCGAAAATCCCTACTTTACCAAGAAGCGTTATATCACCAACATTACCGACGCGATTGTTTTGGACAGTTCCAAATGTATTTTGTGCGGCAGATGCGTAAGCGCTTGTCAAAAACTGGCCGGAACGAGCGTGCTTGACTTTAACGAACGCGGCTACAATACCTATGTAAGCACCGCTCAAAACCACACCCTAGAGGACAGCGGCTGCATTTATTGCGGCAAGTGCATACAATCTTGCCCCACCGGCGCGTTAAGAGAAAGAGAGCAAATTGACGATGTTTTGGACTTGCTGGCTAAAAAAGAATATTATACCGTAGTTCAAATCGCGCCCAGCGTAAGAGCGGCTTTGGGCGAAGAATTCGGCTATCCTATCGGAACCAATGTCGAAGGCAAGCTTTACAACGCTTTATATAAACTAGGCTTTGACGATATCACAGATACCAACTTCGCGGCCGACGTAACCATAATGGAAGAGGGCACGGAGTTTATTCATAGGCTGGAAGAATATAAAAAAGGCAACAAAAACGTCCTGCCTATGTTTACTTCTTGCTCGCCCGGCTGGATAAGATATATAGAGCAATATTACCCCGAATTTTTGCCCAATCTATCTACCTGCAAATCGCCTCAACAAATGCAGGGCGCTTTGATTAAGAATTATTACGCTCAAAAAATCAATGTTCCCAAAGAAAAGATAAAAGTCGTTTCCATAATGCCTTGCATCGCAAAAAAATACGAGGCAAAACGCCCCGAAATGCAAGTTGACGGCATCGCGGACGTCGACTATGTCTTGACCACTAGAGAGCTTGCCAGAATGATAAAAAGACAAGACATTGACTTTAGAGCGCTTGAGGATATCCAACCCGCTAGCCCTATGGCAAAATACACCGGCGCGGGCGTCATATTCGGCGCTACCGGCGGCGTAATGGAAGCGGCGCTTAGAACGGTTAGAGATATTCTTGAGAAAAAAGATTACTCCGATGTTGATTTCGCCGCTGTAAGAGGCGCGGACAACGGCATAAAAGAAGTAGAGCTAGAAATCGCGGGCGAAAAATTAACAGTGGCGGTAGTTCACGGCGCTGTCAACTTTAAGGAAATGTTTGAGAGAGTAAAACAAAATCCGGGCAAATACGCGTTTGTCGAGTTTATGGCCTGCACGGGCGGCTGCGTAAACGGCGGCGGTCAGCCTATAGTTAACGCCGAAGTTTTGGAAAAAATCGACGTAAGAAAAGAAAGAGCCAAGGCTGTTTACGGCATAGACGCCGACAAAAAACTGCGCAAATCCCATCAAAACCCCGCCGTCATCGAGCTTTATGACGAGTTCTTAGGCAAGCCCGGCGGCGAAAAGTCTCATAAAATGCTGCACACTCACTACACCAAAAAGGAGATTTATTCTAAAATTTAAGTTTGGGAGATGATATAAATGAAAAAGGTATTATCATTTGTCCTTCTGTTGGTTGTCGCTTTGTCCGGTGTGTTTTTGACATCGTGCGGCGAAACCAGCCAAGCAAAAATGCTGGTTCCCAACGGAATTACCTTGATAGCGGTAGGAGGACTATATGATAATCCCGACATTAAGATTGAGAATGTGGACGGCCCTGACAACCTGCAAGTCGAGTTAATGAAAAAAAACTACGACATTATCATAGCCCCTTTAAACTTAGGTGCGAAATTGTATAACGCGGGTAAATCCGTTTACAAACTGGACGCCATGATAACTTTTGGAAACGTCTACATTGTCTCTAAAGGCGCGGCGCTAGACGAAACCTTATCGAGCTTAGCGGGCAAAAAAATAATAGCCTTTGGGCAGAACGCTACGCCGGGAATAGTTTTGCGCGCGGCGCTTAAGGCTAAGGGCGTTGAGGCGGACGAAATTGTCTACCAAAACAGCGTTCAAGAGGTGGTAGGACTGTTTACCGGGGAAAATTCGGAATACGACTACGCTTTGGTAGCCGAGCCCGTCTTGTCGCAATTAACTTTAAAGAAAAAACTCTCCTTAATAAGAGTCGACCTTCAAGAAGTTTTGGAAACCGAAATGGAGGCCATACCTCAAGCGGGCGTGTTTGTAAACAGCGAATCTAAAAGGCGCAAAATTATTAATCAAGTTTTGGGCGAGCTTAAATCCAATATCCAAAACCTAAATCAAAATCCCGAGGAATACGCCGAGAAAATAGTCGAATATCACGAGCAGTTTAAAGCTTTGTCTAAGGAAGTAATAACTTCGGCTATCCAAAACGGCAATGTTATTGACTATAAAAAGGCCAAGGATAACAAAGACGTTTTGGAAAAATATTTTGACCTATTGATAAGCCAAAACAAAAACCTATTGGATAAAAAACCTGAAGAAAGCTTTTATTTCTAATGACCAAAACCAAAAAACGTTACAGCTTTGTATATGTAATACTTGGCGTAATGTTTTTGCTTGTTCTTTGGACTATAGCCCAAAGAGCGATAAACAACGACTTAGTTATTCCCGATATCCCAAGCGTTTTGATTGCGCTGGTAAGTTTGTTAAAACAAGCCAAGACCTATTCGTTGGTTTTTAAGACGATAGGCAGGCTTGTTTTAACTATATGCGCTTGCGCCGGTTTGACCTTGGTATTGTCTTATCTGTCTTATAAACTCGACTGGTTTGAGAACTTCATTAAGCCCTTATTCGTTTTGATGCGCACCATCCCCGTAGTCTCTCTTATTATTTTCTTGCTGTTTTTATTAGGAAGGGAAATAAGCCCGTATTTTATTACCGGCTTTGTGGTTTTGCCCGTTATGTACGAGGGCGCGTTGAGCGGCTTTTGGGCTATAGACAGCGCGATTAAGGACGAGATAAAGCTCTTTAGCAAGGTTAATTTTAAGGTAGTGTTTTTCGTTTTTATTCCCGTTACTTTGCCTTATCTTATCGCGGCGTTTATTCAATCTTTCGGGCTTGGTTTAAAAGTAATGGTAATGGCGGAGTTTATAGCCCAGCCTAAGGGCACGATAGGATACGCGATGCTTCAAGACAGAGCCTATCTCAATATGGCCAATATCTTCGCGTGGACTATTATAATGCTTGTTATAGTCTTTTTGGTGGAAATACTGGTCAAAACAATCCGCAAAAAATACATTTAAAAAGCCTTGAAGTTCAAGGCTTTTATTTTAAACTCTCGCGTTATATCCGTTATCGTCTTGTTTATACAACATTTTTATTACCCCGATAGAGGCTTTTTGAGGCAAAATTCTGCTTAAAGCGTATTGCATCTTGTTCTTTAATCCCACCACGCAGATGACATCGGGGCGTTTTTTATTGGCTTGGTTAAAAATAGCCTCGGCCACTTTTTGGGGGTTTAAGCCTTGCTGCTCGATTTCAGCCAAGGTTTGAGTAGCGTTTTCTAGGTTTTGGGTTTGGACGCCGTTAGAATAAATCTTTCTCTTTTTTGTAAACTCCGTTCTCACGCCGCCGGGAACTATGGCCGTAGCGTAAATGTTATATTGATTAAGTTCGATATTTAATTCGGTAACATAAGCGTTAAGCGCCGCTTTTGACGAGCTGTAAAAAGCCTCAAAGGGTATAGGCAGTTCGCCCGCAAGCGAGCTTACGAAAATCAGTCGTCCTTTTTTGTGCGCTTTCATTACGGGCGCGACGCTTTTTACGAATTCAGCCGCCCCGAACATATTAACCTCAAACAAGTAGCTGTAATCGTCCCTTGTGGTTACGTCGGCGGGCGCGGCTATAGAAATTCCCGCGCAATAAACGCCTATATCGATTTTTCCGTGTTCGGTTAATATACTATCTACCGCTTGGGAAAGCGTTTGGGGATTGGTGATGTCCACCGTAAAATTAGTTACGCCCGGCAGAGGGCATTCAGTTCTTGAGCCGTTATAAACGACATAATCTTTATCCAAGAACAACTTGACAGTTTCAAGCCCAATACCCGACGAGCCGCCCAAAACAAACACAACTTGTTTCATCTTTGCTACCTCTTTTTATTATTTGATATTAGTATTGATTATCCCTTTAAGAATTATTTAAATCTTGACAAATACAATAAAAAAATGGTATTTTATGTTATATTGAATATTTTTATTATAAATAATTGGTAATTTTTGGGGGCGATTTAAGGATTGTATTTATTAAAACAAAATTTAGGGCATATTATATTTAAGAATGAACAAGCCCTGTTTTTTAAGTAAAATTCAGGACTTTTTAGATAAAAGGGAGTAGTCGCCGTTAAATTTTTTTAACGGATAATATGCCGTCAACACGAAGCCTCTGACTTTCGGCATATTAGCTTAATCGACAAGACTTTTATCTTTGGACTAGCGATAGCCTAGAGAAAAATCGCGGGAGGTAAAATGACATATTATAACAAAGAAGTTGATGTGGTTCTAAAGGAATTAGGGACCTCGACTTCTGGATTAAGCGACCAAGAAGCGGCTTTAAGGCTTCAAAAATACGGATATAATGTTTTGGCCGAGGGGAAAAAGGCGAGTTTATTTATCAAGTTCCTAAAACAACTAATCAACCCTATGATAATAGTGCTTATGGTCGCCGCCGCTATATCGGGATTATTGGGCGAATGGATTGATATGGCGGTTATTTTAGGCGTGGTGTTGTTAAACGCCATAATGAGCACTGTCCAAGAAGGCAAGGCGGAAAAAGCTATAGCCAAGCTTAAAAGTATGGCGACGCCTTATTGCGCGGTTATAAGAAACGGCGCGGTAAAAATGGTTCCCTCAAACACGCTGGTTCCCGGCGATATTATTCAGATATCGGCCGGCGATGTTATAGCGGCGGACGCTAGGATAATAAAATCCAGCAGCTTAATGGCGGAAGAAGCGGCGCTTACGGGCGAGTCAACGCCTGTGGAAAAGAACGCCGAGAAAATTGACAGCGACAAGGTCATTGTGGGCGACCAGAAAAATATGGTGTTTACCACAGACAAGATAATCTACGGCACAGGCCTTGCCGTGGTTACCGCCACCGGTATGCAAACCGAAATAGGCAAAATCGCCAATATCCTAAAGGAAACTAAGGAAGAAGTTACTCCGCTTCAAAAACGCATGAACGAAATAAGCGGAGTGTTGACCGTAGCGATATTGATTCTTTGCGTAGTCATTTTGGGCGTCAATCTAACGATGGCTTACATCAACTTGCACAATCTGACTTTCGCTACATTTATAGATTTCTTTACCCTGTCGGTAAGTATCGCTGTAGCGGCGATTCCCGAAGGTCTGCCCGCGGTAGTTACTTTGGTGCTGGCTTTGGGCGTCCAGAAGATGGCGAAGCGAAATTCCATAGTCCGAAAACTAAACGCTGTGGAAACTTTGGGCTGCGTTCAGTTTATTTGCTCGGACAAGACAGGCACATTGACTCAAAACAAAATGAGCGTTAAGAAAAATTACTTTGACGGCAAAATGCAGCCCGTTGTATTGCCTTCCAGCCTCACCGCAAACTATTTCTTAAAATGCTTAATGCTTTGCAACGATTCGGTCTTAGAGGGCGAAAAAGGCGATCCGACCGAAATAGCCTTGCTCAAACTAGGCGAAGCCAATGGACTAAACCAAAAAGACTTCAACCGATTATATCCTAGAGTGTTCGACTTGCCATTTGATTCCGAACGCAAACTAATGACCACGGTCAACCAAACCGAGCACGGTCTAATCTCTTTCACAAAAGGCGCGGTCGACCAAATCTTAAAAAGATGCACTCATATTCAATTAAACGGGCAAGTCATACCTATAACCCAACAACACATAAACGATATTCTCAACGCCAATAAAGAAATGGCAAGCGGCGCCTTAAGAATGCTCGCCGCGGCTTATAAGCCTTTGACCAAAGTCCCGGACGACGCCGATAAGGATAAATTAGAACACAACCTAATTTTCTTAGGGCTTACTGGCATGCAAGATCCGCCTAGACCGGAGGCTAAAGAGTCTATTAAGATTTGCAAAAAGGCGGGCATTAAGGTCGTTATGATAACGGGCGACCACAAAGACACCGCTGTGGCTATAGCTAAAGAGCTTGACATTATCCAAAACGAAAAATACGCTATCACCGGCGAAGAGCTTGATAAATTAAGCGACGAAGAGCTAAAAGAAAAGGTCAACTATTACCGCGTTTACGCTAGAGTCTCCCCCGAGCACAAGGTCAGAATTGTCAAGGCTTTGCAAGCCAACGATAACGTAGTGGCTATGACGGGCGACGGCGTCAACGACGCGCCCGCGCTCAAGACCGCGAATATCGGCGTAGGAATGGGCATTACCGGCACGGATGTTAGCAAGGACGTAGCCGATATGATTTTGACGGACGATAACTTCGCGAGCATCGTTGCCGCGGTGGAAGAGGGCAGACGAATTTACACCAATATCAAAAAAGCCACCAGGTTTTTGCTGTCTTGCAACGCGAGCGAAATTTTCATGGTGTTTATCGCCTCCATTATAACTTTAGCGGCTTCTATTACCAACGGCCCGCTAAAGGATATGGTCGTTTTGCACACCGTTCAGATATTGTTTATCAATACCATAACGGACACGTTCCCGGCTATTGCCCTAGGCAACGACAACGCCGAAGACGATATAATGTCCGTTCCGCCAAGGCGGCCGAATGAAAGCTTCTTTGACAAATTTATGGTAGGCAATATATTAATCCAAGCCTTGTTTATGACTGGTCTGACATACGCGGCGTATTTTATAGGCAGAGGCATAAGCGAAAATGCTGAAGCGCCTACCACAATGGCGTTCGCTACGCTTTCGCTTATCCAATTGTTCCATTGCCTCAACATACATAAAGAACGCAAATCAATTTTCGGCAAAAACTTCTTCGGCAACAGAATGCTAATTATAAGCATAGCTTGCTTGATACTCTTTACCGTCTTTATTATCCAAATAGCGCCGATAGCTCTAGTCATTAAGAGCGTGCCTTTAAGCGTTAAAGAATGGCTTGTCGTATTTGGAATGTCGCTCGCTATTATACCAATAGTCGAAGTAATGAAAGCTATCAGCCGCGCTATATGGGAAGTAAAGGTTGAAAGAATTTATTAACAAAAACTAAAAAGCGCATAAAAGGAAAAGGCCCTTAAAAAATATTTTTAAGGGCTTTTTCCTTAGGGTGGAGAATGAGGGTTTTTTGGAAATAAGCTTTATTCTAATACTGCTATAACGGTGTGGACTTTATTGTCTTTAAAGCTGGGAATGATATTGCCTTCTATCTTTTGGCCGTCTACTATCAAGCTCTTGACGCCCTTGCAAAGCTTATTGGGATTTTTAACCGTAATCTCGTATACGGCGTTTTGGTAATGTCTTACCACCTTGTATTCCTCAAAATCGCTAGGGATGCAAGGGTCGACCTTTAGACCTTCGTATTCGGGCCTTATGCCCAAAATGCCCTGGGTTATTGCCACCAAGTTCCAAGACGCCGTGCCGGTCAACCAAGAGTTTTTGGCTTGTCCGAAGTGTTTAGCGTCGCGACCTGCTATCATTTGCGAGTAAACATACGGCTCGGTCTTGTGAATGTCGCTTACCTCCTCTAGATAAGCCGGGCAAATACGCTTATAAGCCTCGAAGGCCTTGTCGCCTCTTCCTATAGCCGCTTCGCCCAACATTATCCAAGGGTTGTTGTGGCAGAATACCGCGGCGTTTTCTTTGTATCCCGGAGGATAAGAGGATATCTCGCCCAGGTGCAGGTAGTATTTTGAGTAAGCGGGTTGAACCAAGACAAATCCGTATTCTGTAGCCAGATATTTCCAAGCGCTGTCAAGCGCGCGGCGAGGATAGTCGAATTCTTGTCCAATCAACGCCATAGAGCCAAAGCCCTGGGTTTCGATAAAGATTTTTCCTTCCTCGTTTTGATTCGAGCCAACAGGTCTAGAGAACGCGTCGTATGCTCTTATATACCATTCGCCGTCCCAGCCGTGCTCTATAACCGCTTTTTCTATCTTGGCGATATGTTTTTTAACGTATTCGGCGTCTTCTTTTAGGTTGTATTTTTCGCACAGCCTCAAGTAGTCTTTGCCGATATATACCGCCATACAAGCTATCAGCACGCTTTCGGCTTTATCGGACTTGGTGTTTTCGGTGGTCTGGAAGCTTTCGTCAGGGTTTTTAGAGAAGCAGTTTAGGTTGAGACAGTCGTTCCAGTCCGCTCTGCCTATCAAAGGCAAGCCGTGCTCGCCCACGTTTTCCACAACCTTCTTAAACGCGCGCATTAGGTGCTCTTTTAAAGGCGTAGCCAAAGCGGGGTTGTTGTCGTAGGGCACCATCTCGTCCAAAATCGTATGGTCGTCGGTCTCTCTCAAATAAGCGCAAACCGCCAAAATCAGCCACAGAGGGTCATCGTTAAAGTTGCTGCCTATGTCGTGATTGCCCTTTTTGGTCAAAGGTTGATATTGGTGATAAGCTCCGCCGTCAGGCAGCTGTGTTGACGCCAAGTCTATAATTCTCTGGCGAGCCGAGTGCGGTATTTGATGAACAAAGCCTAGCAAGTCTTGCGAGCTGTCTCTAAAGCCCATACCTCTGCCTATGCCGCTTTCAAAATACGAAGCGCTGCGCGACATATTAAAGGTAACCATTACTTGGTATTGGTTCCAAATGTTAACCATTCTATTGAGCTTAGGGTCGGGGCTTGTCAAGCTGAATTTATTGAGCAAGCCGTTCCAGAACTCTTTAAGTTTGTTGAGCTCTTGGTTTACTTTTTCCACGGTGTTAAGCTTCTCAATCGTAGCCAGGGCAGGGGACTTATTGACTTTGCCGTCAACCCATTTTTCTTCCTCGGGCAGTTCGGCGTATCCCAAAACAAAGATAAAGTCCTTGCTTTCATTGGGCGCTAGCTCTGCTTCTATGTAATGCGAAGCTATAGGCGCCCAGCCCGAAGCTACCGAATTAAAGCTTACGCCTTGGAGCACCGCTTGCGGCTCGTTAAAGCCGTTATATAATCCTAAGAAAGTGTCTCTATCGGTGTCAAAACCGTTGATATCGCTTATGGAAGCGTAATAAGCGTAGTGATTGCGACGTTCGCGGTATTCGGTAATGTGATAAATGACATTGCCGTCTATCTCTACTTCGCCTGTGGAGAAGTTGCGCTGGAAGTTGGTCATATCGTCTAAAGCGTTCCACAAGCAAAACTCTTCCAAAGTCCATAGCTTAATCGTTTTGACCTTGTCGGTTTTATTGGTCAAGGTCAAATGCTGAACCATCGCGCTTATGTCCAAAGGCACAAAATAAACTATTTTTGCCTCCAAGCCGTTTTTGGAAGAAGTTATTTTGGTATAGCCTAAGCCGTGGCGGCATTCGTAAGAATCCAGCTCGGTCTTTACAGGCTTCCAACCGGGACACCAAACGGTATCGCCTTCTTTGATATACAGATAGTTTCCGCCGTCGTCGATGGGGACGTTGTTATATCTGTATCTTGTTATGCGGCGAAGTCTTGCGTCCTTATAAAAGCTGTATCCGCCCGCGGTATTGGAGATTAAACTAAAAAATTCTTTTGTGCCCAAATAGTTAATCCACGGATAAGGCGTTCTGGGCGTGGTAATGGCATACTCTTTGCTTTCATCGTCAAAAAAACCGTATCTCATAAAACTCACCTTTTACTTATAATTTTTTTTAAACAATAATTTCGACTTTGACATTCTTTTGGTTTTGGTTGAGCGAAATCGCGCCCTCGTGTTCTTTTCCGTTGACTTTTAGAATAGTGTTTTTGCTCGCGCGGCATAGACCGTGTTTGCTCTTGATGATGTCGATGTCATAAACGCTGCCGCGTATCTTTAGTTTGATATTGGCTTTATCCATACTCTTTAAGAGCAGGGGATTAAGCTCGATGCCTTCGGTAGTGACGTTAAGCCCGAACATCTCAAACAATGTAAGCGTAAGCCAAGACGCCGTTCCCGAAAGAATCGGGCCAATATTCTCGTTGGTTTGAGAATTGTTGTATTGAGTGCAGAATCTCGGGTTGCCTTTTAACACAAACGGGTTTTTCAAGGTCTTGTAAGGCAAAACTCTCTCAAGCATATACTCGCAAAGCTCTAATAACTCATTAGCGAGCTCTTCGCTTTGAACTTTTTTGGCTGCCTGGAGCATAGCGCAGGTAGCCATCATTGTGGCATGCTTAAATACGCCGCCGTTTTCGCGGTCGCCCGGGAAGTAGTGTCCGCTAGCCGTTCCGTAAGCCAATCTCTCTAAGTCGGCGGGCGTATTGAGCTTAAAGCCCGCTTCGGTCATTAGATATTTCTTCAACGGCCCAAGCATTATCTTGATTTGCTCCTCGGTAGCGGTATCGGACAAAATTGACCAGCTGAAAGAGTTTAGGAAGTATGTGCCGTTTATGTTGGGATCGTTTGACAATCCGTCGCCTTGAGCGCCAAGATAAGTGTATTCGCCGTTTTTGAAACGGTTTATCATAACGCGCGCGAAGAAATCGCCCTTCCAGGCTTTTTTATGCGCGCCTTCTTTTAATCTAGCTATTAAGGATTTCAAATACTCGGCGTATTCTGTGTCGCCGATTTTTTGGGCTAGCTGCATAGTGTAATCGGCGGTAATTATAAGCAAGAACACGTTCATCACGCTTTCGCATAGGTCGCTCTCAAACGGAACGCCGTAAGGCTGGCCCTTTGCCTTTAGTTGCTCGTAATAAAGCTTTTCTTTGGTAGGGCCGTCCAACCAATTGTCGTCAAGTTTTAAGCAGTCGTTCCAGTCGCTTCTGTCCAAAAGCGGGAAACCGTTTTTGCCTATGGATATCTCGCCGCTGTATTGAATAATAGCTTTTAAGGTCTGGTAAATGGTGCGCTTTTTGTCCGAGCCGTAGATGGCGCACTCTTGATTGAGATAATCTATATCGCCCGTTAAGGTTACATATCTATACACCGCGGGCGCAAGCCACAGACCGTCGTCCGAGCAGATACCAGGCTCTTTGCCTTTCCAGAAGAAGTTGTGGTTTGTGTAACCCATTTCGTAGACATTGTTAGCCCATTCGGTTATTAATTGCTTAATCAAGCCAGGGTTGTCCATCGCCGCCATATAATACATAGAAGCGTATATGTCTTGGATTTCCCTAAAGCCTATTTCCCTAAATCCTTTTTGGGTTTGAGCAAACGAACGGGAAACAAAGGTCTGATATAAGATTTGGAAAGGCAGGTTATTGTTTAAATAAGTATTTAACTCTTTGTCGTCGGTGTTGGCTTGCAAATAGGACGAGTAATTTTTGTAAAACTCTTTGACTTTATTAAACATATTGTCTAGGAAATCGGGTTTTACTATCTCGTCCAATAATTTGCCGACTTGCTCGTCAAATATTTTGTTGATTTCTTTTTCGTTGGAGTTGCCTTTGGAGGAAACCGCGCCGGTGTAAATGTCTATTTTCGCGGTTTGACCGGCTTTAGCCGTAAACGCCTTGCCTAGCGCGAAGAAGCCGGGGCCTCTTATATTGTGCTTGCTGGGCAAGAAGTTAATGTTTTGAGGGTTTTCCAAAGAACCCTTGCCCACAAAAGCGGTGTAATCCGCGCAGAAATCGTCAAAATACTCTCCCTCGCAGCACAGCGTAACAAATCTCTTATCTTCTTTAAAATAGTCGGGATAATAATGGGTGGTAAACGCCGCCAGCTTGTCGTTTTTGTATACCGTTTCGGATTCCATTATAACGGTAGAGTAAACCACGTCGGTTACAAGCGCTTGCTCGGCGGGCGTGCCGAACATACCCGTGAAAACTATCTTAAGATTTCTGTCTTTGTTTTGGGTGTTTTTTACCGTTATTCTTTGAGCTTCTATCGCTTGAGGCAGGCCTGGCTCTTGAGGCAGTATAAATATGGTATTGGTTATTTCCAGCCCGCATTTTGTCTTATATGTAATAATGGTGTGATTTTGGCTGTGAACGCAATAACCGTTTTCAATGGTGGACACGTCGGCGGAATAGAAGATTTTCTTGCCGTCTTCTACTATATAAAATTGCCTGTTCGCGGGGTTGCCGTTCTCTTCAGGACGCATATCCCATCTCGCCGCTGTAACCTGGGTGGCGGAATGAGAGCGGAACGAGCCCCTTCCCAGCCAGTCTACTACCGCCTTGGGCGTGGTTAACAAAGGATTCTCGTATCCCACTCTATTGCCAAGCAATAGGTTGATCGCAAAGTGCGGCGAAATAGGGGGCGTGGTAAGATCAAATATATGCTCGCCCTTATCGTTTAACTGTCCGGGATAGTTTTGAGCGGCGTTTGCGTAATTGATTATTTTATCCGCCAAGTCTTGGGGAAGATTGTTTTGATTGTCGCCATAATAATGAGTAACGGCGCCGTCTTGGATTAAAAGCAAGTTGTCGTATTGATTATAGTCGTCAAGATATTTAGAAATTTGAGCGTCGTTTAGCAACAGCATAACGACCGGGCATTGATACTTTAGGCCCGAAACGGCTAATACCTTGCCGTTTTTAAATTCTAGGTCAACTCCGTTTTTTAAAAGGTCTTGGTTGAATTTGGATTTGCAGATATCGTAATAAGTTCCGTTTTCTTTTAAAAATTCTCGCGCCGTTTGTCTTCTTACGCTCATTTCTCATTCTCCTTGAATGTTTCTATGCCTTTTTCAAACTAAAACGATTTAGTAAAAGCACAAAAAAAATAGAGAAAAATAATATAAAAACAAAAATTGTGTAAATTTTTATATTATTTTCATCGTTTTCTATATAATAATATAATGAAAATCTCTTGTCAAGACAAAATAAACACAAAAAAGATATGTATTTTTATTGAAAACCTATTGACAACCTAATACTATAATGCTATAAATATATTAAGTGCTTAATCGTTATAGTAGATTATGCGCTGAACTTTGTTTTTTTATATGGTTTTGCAATTAATGACGCAAGTCATTAAAATATAATAGGAGGAAAATATGAAGAAAAGATTACCCGTTCTGTTGCTAGCGCTGGTTATGGCCTTATCTTTCTGCCTAGGCGTATTCGGCTGCAAAGATAAGAAACCTAAGCTAGTAGTTTGGTCGATGTCGAACGAAATCGAGGACCTATTAAAATATTACACATTAGCTAATCCCGGTTTCGAGTATGAATTCGACACCAGAATCATCAACAACGACGACGGCAGCTACGAAACAAATCTTGACAACGCTTTCTCTACCAAAGGCGGTCCTGACTTGTTCGTAACCGACGTTGACTACACCAAGAAGTATGTTGAAAGCGATTACACCGTAGACTTGACAAGCTTCTATAAAACCAAATTCGGTCTTGGAAAAGACGCAGGTTATGATGAAGTTAGAGAACAACTAGAAGTCGATATGTATGGTTACACCCTTGATATCGGCTCTAAGGTTACCGCCGATAAGACCGAATTGAAAGCTGTTTCTTATCAGGTTACCCCTGGCGCTATGTTCTATCGCGCAGACCTCTTCTTAGAGCTTGTTAACGCCGGCGACTTTATCCCTGACGAAGAAAATCCAGGCCAGTATTTAACCTTTGACGAGTTCAAAGGAAAAGCTGGAATAAAAGACGAAAATGCTAAGTATAACAACTACACCCAATGGACCGACGAAGATAAAGAAGCTCTAGACAAGTATGTTCAAAAATTCGTTAGCGGCGATCGTGATGAAGGAAAAACCGAGAATGAACAATTCTTGGATGCGATGAACAAATTCTTGGACGCTGCTGAACGTGTTGCAAATAGCAAGTATAACGAAGGCAAAAAAGACGTTAAGAAAATAATGATAATTAACAACCTTGAGGACATCAAGAGAGTATTCTACGCTCAACGTTCTGCTTTTGTTGAGGATAACAAAGTTCATATCGATTCTAACCTTGTTTACTTCCTAGATTACGCTAAACAATTGTATCCTTTGACTCACAAAGGCGCTCAATGGTCTGCTGACTGGCAAGCTGGTATGAGAGCTATCAATAATCCTGATACCAGCTACAAGACCTTATCGTTCTTCTTGCCTACTTGGGGATTGTTCTATGTTCTCAATAAAGTTGACGAGAACAACGAACCCAACAAGACCGCTGGTCTGTGGAGAATGATTGAAGGTCCTCAAGCTTACTATTGGGGCGGCTCTTATCTGATGATCAATAAGAACTCCAAGAAGCAAGATGTTGCTTTCCAAGTTCTTGACTTCTTGACATCCTTGCCTTTCATGCAAGCTCGTTCTGCTATAAGCGGCGACGTTATGAACTCGAAAGAACTCAACAATGCTTTGGCTGGTATGAAATTATTGGGCAATCCGTTCTTGGCTGGTCAAAACCACTTCTATACCTTTAACAGCCTAGCTGGTCAAATCAAGGCTTCTAACGTTACCATGTATGACTCTGCTGTCGACCGTGTATACTCCGACATCATGAGAAGATACGCAGACAACACCATCAAGACGAAAGACGATGCTTGGAAAGAATTCACCGACTCTATTAAGTCCAACCTCGCGATGGAAGTTCAAATCGACAAATAATTATTAAAACTTAATCTGTAAATATAGCGGGCCTTTGCGCCCGCTATATTTACAAAATTAATTGCCCATTGGATGCTATTAAATATTAAGGTGGTCAAGATGTTAAATCTGTCTAATGTAGGTGATTTTGATTTTAATGTCAAGAGACGAAAAATAAAAAGCGTCAGCTATAGAAAATATGGCTATTTCTTCGTCATTCCTTTTATTTTATTCTTTTTAATGTTCACCTTATATCCCACGCTTTACACTTTTATTATTAGCTTTACAAATACCGCGGGATTTAATCCTAATAAAATTGGTCAATTTGTTTGGTTTAAAACTTATGCTAGCGTTTTAAAAGACCTGACGTTTTGGAATTCTATTTTGAGGACCTTAAAAATTTGGGGCGTAAACGTTGTCTTGCAATTTGGTTTGGCGCTTTTTATTGCCGCTCTGTTTAACGACCAAAGTTTAAAAATAAAAGGCCAAGGCGCTTTTAAATTCGCTTATTATTTGCCTAACATTATAACAGCCGCGACAATAGGCTTGTTGGTTAGACAAGCGATGGAGGCTAACGGCGCGGTAAACGTTATATTGTCAAAGTATGTTAAAGGATGGCAAAGAAGAGAATTCTTATTAGATCCTACTATTTCTCAAATGACCGTTTCTTTGGTTTTAACCTGGATATGGTATGGCAATACAATGATAGTATTGCTGGCGGGAATGGCTGGTATCAACCCTACCTTATACGAAGCAGCAAGAATTGACGGGGCTAACTCTGTTCAGCAATTTTTCTATATCACTTTGCCGTTATTAAGGACGATTTTGTTATACGCCTTTATAACTAGCTTAGCGGGCGGATTACAAATGTATGACGTTCCTTTCTTCTTTAATCCGAATAGTAATACGCAAACTGTAGCGATTAAGATATATATCTGGGGCTTTACCGGAACCAACCAATACGGCAAGGCCGCCGCTGGCTCGATTATTATGTTGATATTTACTATGTTAATTAGCTCTGTGTTATTCGGCTTAATGAATATTAAGACCGAAACCAAGCCTAAAAAGGGTTAAGGGGTAAAATTATGGACCAACAAGTAGCTTTATCTGCTTTGGAATTATCAAGACTTGAAAAAGAAAAACGCGAAAAGCGACAAAAAATCGCTAGAGGCATCGCAAAAGTATTTATCTATATATTCTTGATAATTTTGTTCGTTATTAGCGTAATTCCTTTTTACTTCGTGTTGGTAAGCGGCACGAGGTCTACCTACGAGCTCCAAGTTGGCGTTTATTGGACCTTTGGCTCAAGCTTAATCAGAAACTTTAAATGGCTCTTGTCTCAAAATGTCGACTTGTTCCGCGCGTTTTTAAACAGCGTAACGATATCAGGCGGCGCGATTCTATTGTCGGTTTACATATCGTCGCTGACTGCCTACGCGATAGTTGTATATGATTTTAAGCTGAAAAATCCTATCTTTATTCTAGTGCTCGTGTTAATTATGGTGCCTACGCAGTTAAGCGTAGTAGGTTTCTACGCGCTGGTAAAAGCAATAGGCTTATACGATAATATCTTAGCGTTTATCCTGCCTGCCGCTGTTGCGCCTACGACGGTATTCTTTATGAGGCAATACATAGTTGCCAATGTTCCGGTCGACTTTATAGAATCTGCTCGTATCGACGGCTGCAGGGAATTTATAATCTTTAATATTATTGTGCTGCCGTTGCTGCTTCCCGCGGTAGCCACTATGGCGATATTCTCCTTGATATCGTCCTGGAATAACTTCTTTATGCCTAAGATAATCTTGCTAAGTCCTCATAACCACACTTTGCCTGTTGTTATGGATAGACTAAAGGGCGACATATATAGACGCGAAATAGGCGCGTTGTATACCGGCTTAGCGGTTTCAATTACTCCGTTGCTTATATTCTACGCTCTCTTGTCTAAATTCATTATAAAAGGAGTAGCTTTAGGCGGATTAAAAGAGTAAAAACAGTTTACATTTCTATGTAAGCGGTATATATTATTCTTACTTTATACAAAGGTTAAAAATGGTTACTTTAAAAGATATTGCTCAAAAGTGCGGTGTTTCTGTCGGCGCGGTAAGCAAGGCGCTTAACGATAGTCCTGATATAAGCGTTGAAACAAAACAATATATCAGGGAGGTAGCGTTAAATCTTGGTTACCGCCCTAATTTTTATGCTCGAACGCTTAAGACTAATCGTTCTTATAATATTGGGATTCTATTTGACGATAATACTAACAACGGTTTCGGTCACGCGTTTTTTTCCAATATTATAAGCTCGTTTAGGAGGCTTATGGAGTTTAACGGATACGACCTCACTTTTATCGCTAGAAATTCTCAAGATAAGTATACCTACGTCGATCACGCGCGCCATCGCAAACTTGACGGCGTGTTTGTGGCGTGCGTGGACTATTATAATGACGACGGTGTGTTGGAATTGCTTGAGTCCGAAATACCCGCCGTCGCTATTGATTATATGAGCGACAAATTCGCTTGCGTGTATTCGGACAATTATAGCGGTTTAATGAGCTTAGTGGACTATTGCGTTGAGATGGGCCATAAAAAAATCGCTTTTATACACGGCCAGCATACCTGCGTAACCGAACAGCGCGTTAAAGGTTATAAAGACGCGCTCGCGAAAAACAATATCCCGTTTAGAGAAGAGTATTTGGTGGAAGGCGAATATTATTCTATAGATATGACCTATAAACGAGTTCAAGAATTAATGAAGCTATCAGATCCGCCTTCCTGCATAATATTATCCGACGACTATTGTATGTTCGGCGCGCAAAAAGCGGCTTTTGATTTAGGTTTATCTATTCCTTGGCACGTTTCCATAGCGGGTTTCGACGATATCCGCATAGCGCCCTATTTTTCCCCGCCGCTTACCACGGTGCGCCAGGACGCTGTCTTAATTGGAAAAACTGCGGCTGAAATTATATTATACGACATAGAAAAAAAGACCAAATCTAATCATAACATCGAAATTCCTACCGTTTTAATCAAACGCGGTTCTATACGAAAGATTTCATAATTTCGCATTCTTAAAGTTAAGGATTATTGGCATTTTTTAAAGTCATATTTCTTCATATATTATCAAAAAGAGGTAGGGGAAAATGAAGAAAAAAATTTTTAGGCTTCTAACCTTAGTATTGGTTGTATTTGTCGCCTTGTTTTTTAGCGCTTGCGTTTCCAAAGTCGAAATACCTCAATCGGGCGTCAGCAAAAATGGAAGATTAAAAGTAATTGCCGACAAAGACGGCGTTATGAGATTGGCCAATGCAAGAGGGGCGTTTATCTCGTTGAGAGGTATGAGCACATACAATTTTAACAGAGTTGCTTTACCCGATCCTAGCCAAAACTTGCTTAATCAGAATGCGTTTAAGGCGTTAAGAAAAGATTGGAATTGCAACGTTATTAGATTAGCTGTTTATGTTTCCGCTATGGAGAGCGGATACAATGAAAACAAAAAATTGACCTTAGCGAATATTGACAAGGCCGTAAAATTGGCGACTAAAAACGATATGTATGTCATAATCGACTGGCACGTTCTTAATCCCGGAGATCCTACTTCAAGCACATATAACACTGCCGAAGAATTTTTTACCTATGTAGCAAAAAAATACGGCAAGAAAAAGAATATATTATTCGAAATAATGAACGAGCCCAATAACAGTAATATGGACGACGAAGCTTTTTGGAAGCATATAAAGCCTTACGCTCAAAAGACTGTTAATCTTATTCGAAAGTATTCCAAAAATGTTATAATAATCGGCAATCCCAGCTGGTCTCAACGTCCCGATATTTGTGCGCTGGATCCGGTCGAGGGCAAAAATTTAATGTATTCAGTCCATTTTTACGCGGGAAGCCACGGCCAAGAATTAAGAGATCATATCCTGGCCGCGCTGCAAAACAAGGTAGCCGTCTTTTGCACCGAATGGGGAACCACAATTAACGACGGCGGACGGTCGGATCGAAAAGTTTACAAAGAAGAATCTGATGTTTGGCTTGATTTTCTAGACGAGCATAAGATAAGCTGGTGCAACTGGTCTTTGGCGGCGAAAACCGAAGCTTCCGCGGCGCTAAAACTAGGCACTTCTCTCAATCCCGAGAAAGGTTATTGGGAAGAAGAACAATTATCCGAGAGCGGAAAATATGTCAGAGACCGCCTAAGAAGTTATAATTCTAAAAAATAGTATAAGATATAAAAAAGCGCTTTATTTTACGATAAGGCGCTTTTTTTTACGCTAACATTTGGATGTTTTAAAAAGCTTATAATCAATGAGATATTGGGAGGCAGAAAAAAGCAAGCGATATTTTTTGTTTGGAAGAAAGTTACGTTTTTCCTGCCAAAATTTAACTAAACATTTTTAATTTTTTTTGTATTTACCTACTGTTATAAATCCATTATAATGTAAAGCCTATGCATTATAATGGATTTTTTAGTTTTTAATAATTAATTAAAATAATATTACAAGTATATTATGTAAATCTTTATTAAAACTAAAACTTTTATTAGGATATGCATAAAAAGTAGTAAATTTAGCGCTTAGTTATAATTAGCGATTTATACCATAATTTACATTATAAGATATACTTATGTGTAATGTATAAAATTCAATATATTTTAATAAAAACTATAATAATATATTGTTGATTTTAATTTTTATAAGTGCTATATTATAACATATTAAAAACGCGCGCTACAGTCTTCTAAAGCGCTAGATGTATAAAGAGCGAAAAAGAACGGTCTATTGAATTAGAAGGATAATCTAAAAAAATGAACAAAAAATTAGGAATTTATATATTAAAAAGAGTCTTGCTCGCGATAGTTACTCTGTTTATTGTCGCGCTGCTTACTTTTATTTTAATGCATTCCGTCCCGGGCGGCCCTTTTAATAAAGAAAAGGCGGTTACCCCTGCCGCTTTGGAGACCTTAAAAAAGATGTACGGCCTAGACAAGCCTTACTATCAGCAATTTTTAATTTATTTGAAAAACATAGTTACTTTTGATTTTGGTCCGTCCTTAAAATATCGCGGCGTAGATGTTACCGAAGCGATTATGACGGGTTTTGCGACCTCGGCTATTGTCGGAGGCATCGCGGTTATTTTGGCGATTATCATCGGAACGGTATTAGGCTCGATAGCGGCGGTAAAACATAACAAATGGCAAGACAAAGTAATAATGGTATTTTCCACGGCGTGCGTAGCAATGCCCAGCTTTGTAATCGCTTCTATTTTGTTAATACTTTTTGGCGTAAAAATTCCTATTTTTGCCACCAGGGGCGACAGCGTTTCAGGCTTAGTTCTTCCCACCATATCGTTAAGTTTGTATCCGATGTCTTACATAACTAGATTATCAAGGTCTAGCATGTTGGACGTTTTGGGCCAAGACTATATTAGAACAGCCTTAGCTAAAGGCGTTTCCAAAAATAAAATAATCTTCAAACACGCGCTCAAGAATTCCTTGATACCCGTAATCACTTACGCGGGCCCTATGACCGCGTTTATCTTGACGGGCAGCTTGGTAGTCGAATCCATATTCAGCGTGCCCGGTTTGGGAAGAAGGTTTGTGGAAAGCGTGTTAAGCCGCGACTATCCTATGATTATGGGAACGACCTCCTTCTTAGCGATAATAGTCATATTTATGACATTATTGAGCGACATATTATATAAGGTTGTCGATCCCAGAGTTAAATTGGAATAATAAAAGGTTCGGTTGCTAGAAATGAAAGAATTAAACAAAAATACATTAAAGAAAAACCCGCTAAGCTTGCAATTGGATTTGTCCAAATTTGAGCCTGTGTCCAAGGAAGAAAGACTTCAACAGACTCGAATGCATCCGTCCACCACATTTTTTAAGGACGGTATGAAGAGACTGTTAAAAAACAAAATCGCTATGGTGAGCTTGGTTGTTATAGTGCTGATTACATTGATAGCAATTTTTGCTCCTATGTTTTATCCGTATTCATATGAGCAAATGAATCTTGAGCCCGGCGCAAACAATCTTCGTCCCTTCCAATATTCGCCCGGCGAACTTCAAAGAATAGCCCAGGGCGAGTTTGTGTTCCCTCATATATTTGGAACAGACGAAGCGGGCAGAGACTACGCTATCCGCGTCATTTACGGAACAAGAATTTCGCTTGCCGTAGGATTTTTTGCCAGCATTATCGTTTTGATTATAGGAATGATTTACGGCGCGATTTCGGGCTATGTAGGCGGCACCGTGGACATTATTATGATGCGTATCGTTGACATAATATACTCCTTGCCCGATATGCTGCTAATCATTTTGCTGTCCGTAGTAATTGACGAAAGACTTGACCTGTCCGGAACGTTTTTAAACCGCATAGGCACGGGAATGATAAGCATATTTATCGTTTTCGGCTTGCTGTATTGGGTAAGTATGGCGCGGCTTATAAGAGGACAAATCTTATCTTTAAAAGAACAAGAATTTGTTTTGGCGGCGCGCTCAATCGGCGCCAAGCCCTCGCATATAATAAGAAAACACTTGCTGCCTAACAGTATGAGCGTAATTATTATATCTACCGCGTTGCAAATACCTTCCGCTATATTTACCGAAAGCTTCTTAAGCTTTTTGGGATTGGGCGTTCGAGCGCCTATGCCTAGCTTAGGTTCGCTAGCGTCTGCGGCTTTGGACGGTATTCTTTCCTATCCGTATAGATTGGTTATTCCCGCGATAATTATAAGCTTGATTGTTATGGCGTTTAACTTATTGGGCGACGGTCTGCGCGACGCGTTTGACCCGAAATTAAAAAGGTAGTTAAAAATGGCTGAGCATTTGTTGTCTGTAAAAAATTTAAGAACCTCATTCTTTACGCCCGCCGGAGAAGTCAAGGCCGTAAACGATGTGTCTTTTAACTTAGATAAAGGCAAAGTCCTAGGCATTGTTGGAGAGTCCGGAAGCGGCAAAAGCGTAACGGCTTACTCCATAATGCGCATTTTGTCTTCCAACGGCAAAATAGTAGGCGGCAATATTCTCTTTAACGACAAAGATTTGACCGCTATAAGCGAAGACGAGATGAAACAAATCCGCGGCAATAAGATCAGTATGATATTCCAAGACCCGATGACGAGCTTAAACCCCGTCTACACGATTGGAAATCAGCTGATGGAAGCTATATTGCTGCACACCGATAAAAACAAAGAAGAAGCGGAAAAAAGAGCTATAGAGCTGTTGAAACTCGTAGGCGTAAACGAGCCCGAAAAACGACTCAAACAATACCCCCACGAGTTCAGCGGCGGTATGCGCCAGCGCGTTATGATCGCTATGGCGCTTGCCTGCGAGCCCGATATCTTAATAGCGGACGAGCCTACCACAGCGTTGGACGTTACCATCCAAGCCCAAATCCTAGAGCTAATGCAGTCTTTGCAAAAAGAGCTTGGTATGGCTATTATCCTTATCACGCACGATTTAGGCGTCGTCGCAAGTATGTGCGACGAGGTAATAGTAATGTACGCGGGCAGGATTGTGGAAAGAGGAACTATTAAAGAAATCTTCTATAACCCCAGCCACGAATACACAAAAGGCTTATTAAAATCGATACCAAAAATTGACGCCGAGAAAAAGAAACTCACCCCCATAGAAGGCAATCCGGTAGACTTGCTTAATATGCCCAAAGGCTGCGCGTTTTCGCCCCGCTGCTCCGAATGCATGCGAATATGCCTAGAAGAATATCCTCCGGAGTTATGGATTAACGAAGAGCATTTGGCAAGTTGCTGGCTTAATGTGAAAAACAATAAAGCTTCAGAAGAAAATATGACAAAAAAAGTCGACGCATCATTGTATGGAAATCAAGATGCGATTGACGCTAACACTACAAATAAGAGCGAGTAGAAAATGAGCAACGCATTATTAGAGGTAAAAGACCTAAAACAATATTTTCCTATCTCCACGGGCTTTTTTAAGACCGATTATCTAAAAGCCGTGGACGGCGTGTCTTTTTCTATTAATCGCGGCGAAACTTTGGGCCTAGTAGGCGAATCAGGCTGCGGAAAAAGTACGGTAGGAAGAGCGATTTTACATTTATATAAAGTTACTAGCGGCGAAATATATTTTGAAAACACTCTGGTAACCTCAAAAAATATCAAAAAATTCAGAAAGGATATGGCTATCGTTTTCCAGGATCCGTATTCATCGTTGGACCCTAGAATGACGGTAGGGGACATAATAGGCGAACCGCTTGACGTGCATAAGGCGTATAAGTCAAAGCAAGAGCGAAAAGACCGCATAATCGAGCTTATGGAAACGGTCGGTCTTAGCAACGAGCACGCAAACAGATACCCCCACGAATTCAGCGGCGGTCAGCGTCAGCGTATAGGCATCGCCCGCGCGTTAGCTTTAAATCCTAAGTTTATCGTATGTGACGAGCCTGTCAGCGCGCTGGACGTGTCCATTCAAGCCCAAATTATTAATATGTTTGAGGAGCTTCAAGCAAAGTTTAATTTGGCTTATCTGTTTATAGCGCACGACCTGTCCGTCGTAAAGCACATCAGCAATAGAATAGCGGTTATGTATCTAGGCAAGATTGTCGAATTAGCGCCTGCTGACGAGCTTATCAACAATCCTTTGCACCCTTACACAAAATCATTAATATCCGCGGTTCCCATTCCCGATCCCAATGTCGCAAGCGAGAAAAAGAGAATAATATTGCAAGGCGATATACCCAGCCCTATGAACGCTCCTTCGGGCTGCGCGTTTAGAACGAGATGCCCTAAAGCCACCGAAATTTGCGCTAAAGAATGCCCTATGCTGCAAGAAAAAGCGCCCGGACATACGGTAGCTTGCCATCACGTTGATTAATTAAAGGTTTAGAAAAAAACACACAATATATACACAGAAGAATATTAAGGAGGATTTTATGAAAAGAATATTGGTCTTATTGTTAAGCGTTTTGCTTTTAGTGCCAATCGTAGCGACCGGCTGCGGCGATCCTAAGGCCGATTTTATCGCTTGCGTTGGCTCTAACCCCGAAACAATTGACCCTGCTTTAAACTCGGCAGTTGATGGCGCTACTTACATTATGCACGCCTTCTCCGGTTTAGTTGGCTGGGCGCAAAAAGAAGACGGTAGCCTAGAGCTTGTTCCTGACTGCGCTGAAGAAATACCCGAACCCAAAATCGACCGTGAAACCGGCAAAGCTACCTATGTCTTCAAACTAAAAGAAGGTCTAAAATGGAGCGACGGAAAAGCTCTAAATGCTTCCGACTTTGAATACGCTTGGAAGAGAGCTTCTTCAGCCGAACTAGCCGCAGACTACGGCTATATGTTCGACGTTATCGACGGCTACTATGAACGCGACAAAGACGGAAACGTTCTTACTGAAAGATTCGCTCTAAGAGACCAAGACGGCAATTATCTAAGAGATCCTAAGACAAATGAAATTATTTTCGAAGAAGTTCCTTTGCTTGGCGAAATCAACGTAAAGGCTAACGACACCGAAAGAACTCTTACCGTCGTATTAACTCAAGATGTTTCTTACTTTATCGAATTATGCGCCTTCCCTACATATATGCCCGTAAGAAAGGACATAATCGAAAAGTATGGCTCAAAATGGGCTAACAAAGCTAAGTCCTATATCGGCAATGGTCCTTATAAGATGGTAAAATGGAGAACCGACAGCAAGATCGTCTTCGAGAAGAACCCTTATTATCACAACGCCGATAAAGTTAAATTGAACAGAATCGAGTTCGCTCTAAGCGACAACGATAGCTCTATTTTGGCCAACTACTTAAACGGAACATACGACTTTATCGACAGCGTTCCTAACAACGAAATAAGCACTCTAAAAACCCAATATGCCGACGAATTCTTTATGGAAGGACAATTGGGAACTTATTATCTCAGCTTCAACGTAAACGCTGAAATCTTTGACGGCCTTTCTTATGAAAACGCTGTTAAGTTTAGAAAAGCTATCAGCTTGTTGCTCGACAGAAACTACATCTGCGAAACAATCGGACAAGCAGGACAACAACCCGCTAACAGCTTCGTTCCTATCGGTATAACAGACGCTGATCCTACTAAAGAATTCGTTGAATTCAACGGTCCTGAAGGAGACGGCTCCGGCTATTACAGCGTTAAAAAAGAAGACCAAGAAAGCAACGAAGCTCTAGCTGTCCAACTCTTAAAAGAAGCAGGATTTGAATATAACGAATCCACCAAAAAGTTTACCAATGTTCCTGAAATTGAATATATTTACAACACCAGCACCGCTCACCTTGCTATTGCGCAATATATTCAACAAGCTTTAGGTAAATACGGTATCACAGTTACCTTGGCTAACCAAGAATGGAACGTATTCCTCAACTCCAGAAAGAAGGGCTTATACACCCTTGCTAGAAACGGCTGGCTTGCTGACTACAACGATCCTATCTCCTTCTTGGATATGTGGACCACTGGCAGCGGCAACAACGACGCTCAATTAGGCAAAGGCAACCACAAGAGCGTTAGAGCATACTCTTATAAAGGAAAAAACGACCTAACTTGGGCTGAATCTTACGATCAATTGATTAAAGAAATCAAAGCCCAAACAGACATCAACAAGAGATTCGAAATGCTCCACGAAGCAGAAACTATGCTTATGGAAACCGGCTGCATAGTTCCTATCTACTACTATGTTGACGTCTTTATGGTTAAAAAGTATGTAAAAGGCTTCTTCACTTCTCCTTTGGGATACAAATTCTTTATGTATGCCGAAAAAGAAGCTGCCTAATCTAAACAGTAATTAATGACATAAAAAATCCTTCCCGCGATGAGGCGAGAAGGATTTTTTTATTTTATCGTTATCAATTTTTGCTTTTCCATTTCATAAAATATACTAACTCTTAAAAAGAGTAAACGGAGTGCTTTTATGGAATGGAAAGACTTTATTCAGCCCGAGCTTTTGGCTTTGATGCCGTTTTTATACGGCGCGGGCGTGCTTATAAAAAATACACCTTTTATAAAGGATTGGTTAATCCCTTATATCTTATGGGGATTATCGATAATCATAACAATCATTTATTTTGCTCTTCAGCTTAAAGCTAATTTTGACGGAGCGGCGTTCGCGGCCGCGCTCAGCCAAGCTACTTTGCTAGCCTTCGCCACAGTAGGCGGCAACGAATGCATTAAGCAAGCTGTCGTAAAGAGAAAGATTGACAACGGCAATCATAAAACAAACGGCAACGCAACCGAGAACCAAGAAAAAGAGGAGAATAACGACACGCCAAAAACCTAATAGCCAAGTTCGGCAAAAAATATTATAGGGGCGAATAACGCCCCTTTTTAAATTGTTTCTTAAAAAGAGATTAATATTTAATTATAAAAATTAATCGCTGATTAAAAATATATTAAAAATAAAAATTTGACATTATATATCATTGATTAAAAACTAAATTTTTGTTATTGTCGTCTTATGAATATAATCGAAGTAAGAAATCTAGTTAAAACCTACAATGGCAGCGTAAGGGCTGTAGACGATATCTCTTTTGACGTAGCCCAAGGCCAGCTGTTCGCTTTTTTGGGCCGCAACGGCGCCGGAAAATCCACTACTATTAATATTATTTGCACCACGCTAGCTAAGACCTCGGGCGAAGTTTATGTTAACGGTCTAAGGCTTGGCAAAGACGACGAAAAAATCCGCCACAACATTGGAGTGGTGTTCCAAAACGGCGTTTTGGACAAATTGCTCACGGTCAAAGAAAACATCTTGACCAGAGCGGCGTTTTACGATATCCCAAAAGACGTAGTGCAACAAAGGCTTGATAGCTTAATAGAGCTTTTGGATATGAAAGACTTTATTAACAGGCGCTATGGGGCAATCTCAGGCGGTCAAAAGAGAAAGGCGGATATCGCTCGCGCTATAATCAACCAACCCAAAATATTATTCTTAGACGAACCCACGACAGGCTTAGATCCCGCTACTAGAGTCAAGGTTTGGGAGATAATTGATTATTTGATAAAAAACGAGGGGCTTACTATATTCTTGACCACCCACTATATGGAAGAGGCCGACAAAGCGGGCAACATCGCTATAATAGAGCAGGGCAAAATTATAGTCCAAGGCACGCCCAACCAACTAAAAGAAAAATACACCTCGGACACTTTAAGGGTAATGCCCAAAAACGGCAAGGTAGAGCTAGCCAATAAACTTGCGGATTTAGGGTTAGAGTTTGAGTTTAAGGTAGACCAATTCATTATAAAAATAAAAGACTCTATGCACGCGCTTGTTATATTGCAGCAAATAAAGGATTATATCAAAAATTTCGAAGTGCTAAAGGGCAATATGGACAATGTGTTTTTAAATGTTACCGGACAAAGTTTGGCGGAGAACGGCAATGGAAAGGCTTAAATTAAGAGGTCTTAACGTATTAATAAAAAGAAATATAAAATGCTATCTTAGAGAAAAATCCAATATATTTTATTCTCTATTGACTGTCATTATTGTCGTCGGTCTTTATATTTTGTTTATGTCCAAACTATACACCGACGATATTATAAAAAACTTAGAGCCCTTGGGCGCTACAAACTTTCAGTGGCTTGCCGACAGCATAATGCTTTCGGGCTTGATTCCTATTTTAAGCATATCCGTTTCATTGGTGGTCTTAGGCATTATCGTTACAGATAAAGAAGACAAAATCATTATGGACTTTATGGTCGCGCCTATAGACAGAAGCGTTTGGATGTTGAGCTATTTTATAAGCTCGTTGATTATTTGCGCCGTAGCGTCTTTTGGTATGGTCTTTTTGACCGATTTATATTTGTTTATAATCTCGGGCTACGCTTTGAGCTTTATGCAGTTAATTAAGATATTAGGCATCACTCTTTTGAGCCTGATATTTGGCAATATATTTATGATATTCCTAATATCTTTTGTCAAAACCTCAAACGGCGTAGGCGGCATCGGCACAATCATAGGCACGCTTCAAGGCTTTGTTTCGGGTTGCTATATGCCTTTCGGCGTAATGCCGCAATGGATTAATTACGCGTTATACTCTCTTCCTTTTGCCCAAATGTCTTCTTTGATAAGGGAAGTATACTTGGAAAACGCGCAAACCGTTATGAATTTAAACTCCCAAAGTATGATGTTTTTAGAGGGCTGGAAAGAGTTCTACGGCGTAACAATGAAGTTTAATGACTGGACTATGCCGTATTGGCTGATGGTCGTAAATATATTGGCGTTTACTATTATTTTCGGGGTAATATCCGCTTACAGGTTTATCAAGATGAAAAACAAATAAAAAAACGCCCTTTTTCCAAAAAACGTCCCAATATTATGCAAATCATATAACCGCTTTTTAACTTGATTTTTGAATTGCATAATAATATAATAACTATATATTCATAAAAAAGTGGTTATCGTGAAAAAAATATTTAAATATCTAAAAGAAGATAACATATACAATAATTACATCATAATGCTGTCCTGCTTCGTCCTAAATGTCGGGGCGTTGATAGCGTTTCACCTGACTTTAGGCGTTAGGATGTCGTTTTTTGGGCTAATTACGGATATACTGTTTAACGCTTTGATATATTTTTTGATTAACTTAATTCCCAAAGCCAAACCCAAAAAGATAGTATACACAATATTCTTTTCTTTGGCGCTTTTAGCGTTAATGGCCGACTCCACGTATTTTTATAAATATAAGTCTTTCGCGTCGCTAACCAGCTTGATGTTTGTCAATAACATCTTCGGCCAAAAATACGGTATCAACCTGCCTTTGACTTGCTATATCATTATCCCTATGCTTGCGCTGGGATTGTTTATTATATGGTATACCAAACTTCCCGCGATTGAGAAAAAGCATAAATCCTTTAAAGCCAATATCGCTATGTTTTTGGCGGCGGCGTTTATTTGCGCGAGCATAAATGTGCCTACTTCTATATATAACCTGACAAAAGCAAATACATATACCGATTACGACCTTGAATACATCCATAGCAAGAGCTTTTTATACAACAACCTATACAGCAGCCTAAAGTTCGTGGAGACATTTGGCTACTGCAACTTTAGAATCAGGGACGCGGCGTCATTGAAAGTAGATTTGGAATACGATGACTACGAGTTATTGGATACCTACTTTAATTCAGCATACACCCCCAAACTTCAAAATGATTGGACGCTGGCTTATAAAGGATATAATGTCATAACTATTCTTTGCGAAACATTTGATACTCGCTTTGTGGATCCCGATTATTTAGGCGCGCAATTGGTTAAAGAAACCAATTACTATTTGGACAAAACCAAGACCTTAAACGCTCACACGGTGGGGCACACCATCGCGTCCAACCTAACGCCTAACTTATATAAAGTGTTTGACGAGGCGATAACTTTTACTAATTATTATGTGCCTACCTTCTTTGAGGGCGCGACCATAAACACCGAATTTATGGTCAACAACGGCATTTACGCGCTGAACGCTAAGAACTTCTCCTCAAACTTGGGCGACACCTTCTATCAAAATACCTTCGATTTATATTCTTTAGCCGCGCAGTTTGGCAAAAACGGCTACCAAACTTTCTATTTCCATAACGACAGCGGCGACTTTTATCATAGAGAAACTTTGACCAAAAACCAAGGCTTTAAAATAAGAAGATGGAACGAGCATTTGGTTGAAGCAGGAATCCCAACTCCCAAGGTTTATGACACTAGGCTATTAGAATTCTTTGAGCTTGGCGACGTTAAAGCCGAGCTGAGCAAATGCAAAGCCGACAACAAGCCTTTTTATATGCAAATAGACACTTACTCAATGCACTTAGGCAACTCCTTGATGTTTGACCATCACGAGGAGGAAGTAATAACATCTTTTAAAAAGGCGGGCATAGATTACAAAAAAATACACCCTCAAATCAGAGAATATTACCTAAAGATTTTCGAGTTTGACCAGTTCGTAGACAAGCTGATTAGCAAACTCAAAGAATTGGGCATTCTTGACAACACCCTTATAGTGTTCTTCCCCGACCACTATAACTACGGGCTTAACCCCAATGTTTTGGAAGACTTTATCGGAATAAGCGCTTTTGATAAAGAGATACATCATCAAAAGCTTTTGGTCTTAGACGGCAAAAATTATAACACGTCGGATAAAGACCGTATTTATCCGGATAAAGACCGTATAATCGACACGCTGTGCTGCTCTATAGATTTAACTCCCACCATTTTGAATATGGTGCTTGGAATTGAAAACGTGGAGTATAAATACTATTTTGGCAAGGATATCTTTGACAAAGGCTCTAGAATCGTCGCGTTTAGCGACATAACTGTGTTCGACGGCGAAATGTATCTAAACGCCGACGGCAGTTTCTTGTATGTCGGCGATCAAAACTTAACCGAAGAACAGCTAAAAGCAAAGTTTGACGCCCTGTGCAAAAAACAAATAAATGTAATTAGACAATTTGAGATCTCCAAAGCCGTTTTGGAGTTGGATTATTATAAATACCTAAAGGATAATAACAAAGCTTAAATATTATTTGCTTTCTTGCATATAATAATTAAGCTTATTTTTTTTGAAAATTTGTTAAATTAATTTTCAAAAAAGTGTTGACAAGCGTATATTAATTTGCTATATTAATTAAGCTATCTTTGAGATAGCGATTGCATAAAAAACTGAATAGAGTTTGTTAAGTATTTTTATTCTATAATAAAAATACCGCTGGCAATAGTATGAAATAGTTAGACTAGATGTGTTTTGCTGATATTGTAACACTGTTTAATACATTGCCTTTTTTAATACTTAATAAACTCATTCGCACATTGACAACTGCATAGAAAAGAGTAGTGTATACTACAATTTAAAGAGAGTCTTTTAACGAGGTATGATTAAAAGATTAAGCTACTAAGAGCATATGGTGGATGCCTAGGCATCAGACGCCGAAGAAGGACGTGA
>DATCKE010000018.1:0-2348 GCA_036562445.1 Clostridia bacterium | reverse complement strand
TCTTTATGCCCCATATCAGCGTAAAAATGCTAAAAGGCCGCACGGACGCCCAAAAGCAAAAACTCGCCGTAGCGCTCAAAGACGCTCTAAAAGAGGCCTTGGGCTGTTCCGAAAAACATATTTCGGTGTCTATCCAAGATTATACCCCCCAAGAATGGCAGGACGAATTTAAAAAAGAAATCACCGACAATATGGAAAACGTCTGGATAAAACCTCAATACGATCCTAAAGATTTGTTATAAACGCGAAAAAGGGCAAGACTACTTGCCCTTTATTTTTTTAAATTATGACGCCTAAAACGCCGTTTTGAGTTTATATTTATTAAAGTCTTGCTTATAATTTGTAAAAAAAGACCGCCTTTCGACGGCGGTCTTATATATTGTTATTAAGCCCAAATAAACCAAACCAATAGATATCCCGTAACAACCGCGGCGAGCGTGTAAGGCACGCTTATCTTCATATATTCTAGGTTCTTTACCTCGTATCCTTCTTTTCTTAGGATACCGATAGCCGTAATATTGGCCGAGGCGCCGATAGGCGTTAGGTTTCCGCCCAAAGTCGCTCCGCATAATAGTCCAAAATACAACAGAGGAGCGTGACCGACTACCGCGGCAATTTGCGTTACGACGCTTAACATAGTCATGGTGTAGGGGATATTGTCTATAAACATAGAAGTCAAAACGGAGAACCATACGATGATAGTATATATCAGGAACAAGTTGCCCCCGCCCATGTCATAAATCAATTTGCCGATTTTGTTTATAACGCCGGCTTCTTTTATACCGCCGATAACGATAAACAATCCCAATAGCAATAACAGCGTAAAATAGTCGATTTCTTTAATGGTATCTTTTAATATTTTATAGTCTTTTCTTCTTATGACTTCGACTACCAGTCCGATGACAAGCAATCCGACGCAAATTAGTCCGTTGGTAATGCTTAGTTTATACTGCTCGGGGATAAAGGACGCGGCTATTAAGAGCGCTATCATACCCACAAGCAACACGGTAGGGAAGTAATTATTAACTTCGGTTTTGCTTTCTAGTTGGATAGGCTGATTTTCTTTTCGCAACAGAAGCCACAAAACAAAGGTAGCGGCAAGGCATCCTGCTTGCACTATAAAAAACATGCCTATACGGCCTTTATAGATAAAGAAATCCAAAAAGTTCATTCCCGCTTCAGCGCCCAGCATAATAGACGTGGTATCGCCTACAAGGGTAGCGGCGCCCTCTATGTTGGACGCGATAGCAATGGCAATCAAACTCTTTACAGGCGAAACTTCCAGTTTTTTGCAAATGCTTAGCGCAATAGGCGCTATCATTATAACGGTCGCCACATTGTCCACAAACGCCGATACGACAGCGGCAAAAACCGAAAGCGCGACAATCGCCCATCTAAAATTGGGAGTCTTTTTAATGACCATATCGGCCAATAATGCCGGCATCTTGGACTCTATAAACAGCGCCACTATTCCCATAGTGCCGCCTATCATCATTAAGACGTTCCAGTCTATTGCCCCCCAGACCTTAGCTATCGGTAAAATTTGCAAAAATACAAAGAGCGCGGCCGAACCAAGAGCTATATATGCCCTTGCCTTAGAAAAAATCAAAAGGCATATGTAGGTAACCGCGAACAGAGAAACAGCAATAATAAATTTAATATCCATTATTTCATTCCTTTGTTAGAATATCAGCTGTTCAAATTATACCGTATTTAAGATAATTTTCAAAATATATAAATATGCGATTTTTATTGGGATACAATTGCAATGATTACCAAAAATTGCAATATAAAGCCGTTATGCCTTTTATGTAAAAAAACGCATGAAAATAAGGCGCCATATTAATTATGGCTTTGATATCTTTATCGCCTCAAAAATATCAATGCTTTTGGGCGGCGGCGCCCGTTTCTTTTATGCTTTGCTGTAATGCTGCCACTAAGTCAACCGCCAGGTTAGGCGCGCCCTCTTGAGCGGCGATTATCTCTTTGCCGCGTATTTTCATCTCTATGGCGGCTTGCAGGCGTGCGCGGTATTCGTCTATATAATTTTCAGGCTCAAACTTGCCCGTCATATTGGCGATTAACTGCTTTGCCAGTTCCAGCTCGCTTTTATTAATTTTAATGGACGATTTATAGACGGGCGGCGCGACTATCTCCTCGTGAAAATACAAGATATTCATAATCATAACCTTGTCTTTTATCCTCAAAGACACGAGGTTTTGTTTGTTGGACATTACCGTTCTGGCGATGGCCGCCTTGTTTTGCGCCTGCATGGCAGCCCTTAACAGCTCAAAAGGCTTTTCCGCGCCGTCGGGATGCACATAATAAGACTTGGCAAAGTAAATGGG
>DATCKE010000016.1:0-41238 GCA_036562445.1 Clostridia bacterium | reverse complement strand
GATAACCGATTCTCTAAACATATTCATTAGCTTAACGTTGATGTTGGTGGCTTTTTCGACAGCGTATTTGTATTTGCGCGATTCACCCAAAACCTTAATCAGCCCAAGCTCTTTTATATCTCTTGAAACAGTGGCTTGGGTTACGTCAAAATTGGCTTTTTTTAATTCCTCTACCAATTCCTCTTGCGTTTCGATATCCTTTTTGGAAATAATCTCCAAAATCTTGGTCTGCCTCGCAGTCCTACCCATTATTCCTCCTTATTAAAACTCCATTTATTGAGCTTGGTAAATAGTTTATTATAAAACTCCGACGGTTTGGTTTTAACAAATCCCGCCATTAATTTATGTTTGGATATTATTATTTCTCTTAAATCAAAAACCTTAACAGGCACGCCATCGGATATCAAAACCGCGTCGGCCGACTTGGTGTTGACTTTAATCTGGATAATCTCGTTTTCGCCTATCACTATGGGACGGCTTCGCAAAGAATGCGAGCACACGGGCGTCAATACTATGCCTTTTATGTCGGGGCTCAAAATAGGCCCGCCCGCGCTTAAGGAATAAGCGGTAGAGCCTGTGGGCGTGCTTACTATAAAGCCGTCGGCGTTATATCGGTCTATAAGGCAATTTTGGGCATAGACATCAAAGTTTATAATTCTCGCTGTCGCCTGCTTTAACAGCACTATTTCGTTTAGCGCCATAGCGTCCGCTCCGCCGCTTTTTAGGTTGAGCATAGAGCGGTATTCTATTGTAAAATTAGAGTTCTTTAACGCTTCCGCGGTCTTATCCAGCTCGTGAACTTCGCTTTCGGTCAAAAAGCCCACGTTGCCTATATTAATGCCCAAAACGGGTTTGTTTTTAAGAGCGCACGCCTTTACTACGTTTAAGATAGTTCCGTCGCCGCCCGCTACGGCTATAATGTCGTTGTTTTCTATAAGCTCGGGCAAATCGAAAGCGTCAAAACTCTTAAACTGCTCGTCGGCGTTGTATAATTTTTTCTCAATGCTGACATCAAGCCCGTGATTTTTAAAAGATGAAAGGGCTTCTTTAGATGCGCTTAAAGCGTTTTGCTTTTTTAAGTTGACAATAAATCCAATCTTCATTGTAATAATTATACAGGAAGTTAAATAAAATTTCAACGATAAATCAAAAAAGGCGTTCTTTTTGCGGAACGCCTTTTAAATAACTTTTCTTAAAAATCTTAGATAGCCTTGGTGGTCTTGACCTTCAAAACGACGTTGACATCGATGTTCTTATTCTCGGCGGCCGCCTTTATGGTCTCCCATTCGCTAAAGCCATAGAAGTCGCCGGTGATAAGGTTGGGGTTGTCGTATGAGCTTACCTGGGCCTCGATGGTCAATACGCCTGTATAGAACATCGATTTACCCGTTATGGTGATAACGCTTTGGCCTCTTAAGTTGGGTATTACTAAGTCGTCTTTGGACGTGTTTACCGTAATTACTTGGGTAACGGTCGCTCCCGTGTTGTCAAGAGTGGTAATCTCTATCTTTTCTATAGTTTTGGCGTTGTTTAGTTCCAAATTATAATAGAACTTGGTGTTGTTTTGGATATTGGGGAAGTTTACGGTAAATGTCTTGTTAAAGCCGTCTATCGAAGTAGTTATATTGTCTAGTTTGGCTAGTTCGTTGCCTTTGTTAAGGTCGCCGTCGGTCGAGCTAACAGGCTTTTTATATGCGCTTATCTTAGAATCCCACTTATAGCCGTTTAGGTCAAAATACAGGTAATTATACATATCAAGGTCGTCTATCATCCAATAGCTGGACGAATCGTCCTTGACATATACCAAGGAGTTTTTAGCCAAATAATCCCTGTTTTGAGCGCCGGAATAGTTATAGCCGTATTTTAGTCCGCTCATAGAGAAAGCTAAGAACAATATTACGCCGATTAGGGTTATAACCGTTATTCCGAAGGAGTTTTTGTAAGTTATAGGTCTCTTTTCAATAAATACCTTTTTGGAAACGCGCTCCTCGAACTTGCCTTTTTTAGCCTTGTGCTCTACTTGCTCGGTTACCACGCGCTCAATTTTGACCGAACGCTCGGGCAGTTTCTTGGCGACTTTATCCAAAACGGGTTGCAGATAGTTAAAGTAAGGCGTGATAAAGCCGTGAGCGGAAACCGTAAACATCATTATCAAAGGATACATAGACAAGCCTAAAACGGTATACAGCATTAGGCTTGCGCCGAAAGTGATAGGTATAGTCAAAATCAAAGGAACAATGAACAACAATAATCTTTCAAAGTCCTTTTGATATTTTTCTCTAAATTTGTCTCTTAAGAGAATCATCGAAAGCGCTACCGCAAGCTCCAAGAAAGCGGTAAACATAAACACATAAGCCAGTCTAGGCTCGGCGTAGCCTAAGATGATTCCCAACAAGGTCCATATGATTATATTGCCTCTAACGGCGTCGGCAGCGCGGATTCTAAACAGCTTCTTGAGCAAGATAAACGCCGCCATCGACAACGCCACGCTTATAAACGAGAGCGCTATAATCAAGCCGATGTTGGAGCGCAGATAGGTAGATAAAGCGTGGATGTTTATAAAGCCCATAGCGGCAAGCAGGCTGCCAACCAGATAATAAACCACAGAGGTCAACAAGAAAGATATTATAATCGCTAAAATTTGAACCAAAGAGCCCTTTAGAGCGTCGAATATGGAGAAGGACTTTTTGATTCTGTTAAACACAAACACAACTATAGCGAAAGCTAGCAGCAAGCTTGCTAGAATATAGCTTGTTACGCTGCCGTAGCTGATTGTGCCGCTTAAGAAAGAGAAGTTTACGGCCTTGGTGCCGTTTTGCAGTTTGTCTAATTTATAATTAGCAAGGCTTTCAGCCGATTTTACTATAGCCGCGCCGGTTTGGGACAACAGCTTACGGTTTAGGTTGCCCAAATTATCCGAATTCATATTCTCGGTGGTAGGGTTGTCTACGTTAGCGAAGTTTAAAGCAGGGATATCGGTAAAGATTTCGTAATCAAATATCCTGTCCTTAAATAAATCCAAAGATTGAGCCGCGCTAGCGGAGAAAGCCTTTTTGTTAAAGCCCGCCCATTTCGCGGCTAGTTTGGAAGAAACATCATTGCTTTCTATTAATGTCAAAGCGCCTTTTGAGCCTAAAGAATCAAAGCCGAAAGCCGCTTTTACTCTAGAATAAACATTGTTGAAGCCTTGAAACTTTTCCCTAAACGCGTAAGCGCCCAAAGCGTCGCGCTCGCCGCCGTCCGCGAACACAAACACGAAAGAGTTGGTTCCGTTAATGGATTTTATCTCTTTTATCGCCTCTAGCATAGCGCCGATTATCGCTAGGTTGTTGGCGCCGGGCGAATAAGATTTTGAGTCGTAGTGAGCGATATATAATACCGCGTCGGATTTTAACTCAGAAACGTCTTTGCCTATCTCGGCTTGCGTGGGGATGTAAACAACGACGTTAGTTAAATTGACATCGGGCGTCGCGACAAAACGGTCTTGTTTGCCCTGTTCGGCATACCAATCATTAATATCCTCGGCGGAAACCTTGGTTTCCATTACCGCGAAAGACGCTTTGTCAACCGTTCCTGTCGTTTTGATTATATCTTCGTCGGAAAAAGCGTTAATCTCGGTTAAGCCTAACTCGCTTAAATAATCGGTTATATAATCAACTGCCTTTTGGCGATATTGCGCGTCCAAATACAAATCCCTAGTGGGCGATTCTTTTAATATGTCCTCGACGTGTTTATAAGCCCTGTCGGTATCTATATAGCCTTTCGCGCTAACGCCGCAAAAATCCACGGCAGTAAATATCAAGAATAATATCATTATTACTGCCAGCGCTGAATAGTATATCGGCTTTAAGACCTTCATCATGCCCTCCATAGCATCCTTGAGTAAAAAATTAAAAAAACTGAACTCAGTTCGTTCCAAATAATATTACCATAATCAACCAATATTTACAAATAATTGATTTGGATTTGATTATAATACCTTTTTTATTAAGTATTATCAATTTAAAAACTTTATAATCTATTAATTTTGCTCAAATATGTTTTGCAAAAGCTGTTCGTCGCTTAAAAGTTTACCCGCGCCCAAAATTGTCGCGTAAGCCGCGTCGGTAACAACCTTTACCGAAATTTTGAGCCTTGAGCCTAAAAATTGCTCTATGCCCAAAATATTTGCCGCGCCGCCTGTTAGGAATATGCCGTTTTTATATATATCGGCGGCAATCTCGGGCGGGCAGACATTGATAATCGCCTCCGCGGAGGAAGCTATCTTTAGATAGATCGGCTCGATAGCTTCTTTTATGTCTTTGGCGGTAACTATGGCGTATGAAGGGTTTTGAGTGCGCTGGTCCATTCCCGAAACCTTGACTTCCGCCAAATCGTTGCTGTATAGAGAGCCAATTTCTATTTTTAAGCGCTCGGCGGTGGTTTGGCCTATGATTAATCCGTATTTCTTTTTTATGTAATCGGTGATAGCGGCGTCCATCATATTGCCGCCGGCGAAAACGCTGCAGCCTGAGATAATGCTGCAGTTGCTCATTACGGCTATGTCGGTTATCCCCCCGCCTATATCTATTAAAGCCACGCCTTTGGACGACTCCAAAGACAAGCCTATCCCTAAACCAGCGGCTATTACGCTTTCGACAAGGATAACTTCGGAAATACCCGCTTTTAGGCAGACCGTTTCGTAATCAAATCTTTGCTCTTTGGTCAGTCCGCAGGGCACGCATACGATGGCGCGGACGCGCAGTAAAAATCTATTTTTTATAACCCTTTTTAAAAATTCTTTCAGCATCGCGGTCGCGGCGACCTTGTCCACTATTACGCCTTCTTGGATGGGCGAAACTATAATTGTCTTGTCCGAGGTCTTGCCCTGCATCTTTTTTACCTTAGTGCCGGCTTCTATTATGTTTTTCTCGGACACCTTTTCTAAGAACGCTATTTGCGACGCCTCTCTTAACACTATGCCCAGCCCTTCTATATATATAGAAGTGTTGGACGAGCCTAATTCTAGCGCTAAGTTTATCTTTGACACAATATATCCTCCGCCGTTTTCAGCATTTGATTTACTTTTTCTATGGGCAGGCCTAGAATATTGGAATAGCTTCCCTCGTATTGGACGTTCCAAAGGTCTTTTATTTCTTGAAGACCGTATGCGCCCGCTTTGTCAAAGGGCTTATAGTTGTCTATATAGTCCCAAATTTGTCTGTCCGTCAAATTGGGAAAGGTCACAAAGGATTGCTCGTAGTCGGTTATAGTTTTTTTCTCGCTAACCAAAGCCACGCCGGTTATAACCGTATGGGTTTTACCGCTTAACAACCTTAAAGTCTCAAAGGCTTGATTTCTGTCCTGGGGTTTGCCTAAGATGATTCCGCCTAGAAAAACCAGCGTGTCCGCTCCCAAAACCACGTTGCCGTATTTCTCAAACACGCTTTGAGCTTTATTTAATGCTATGGTCATACATAGTTTTTTGGGATAGTCGGGATCGTTTTTGTCGATGTCCGGATGCTCGTCTATGTCCGCTGGAATTACCTCAAACCCGCTAACAATTTTCTTTAGCAATTCAAGCCGTCTAGGAGACGCGCTGGCTAGGATAAGTTTCATAAAATTAATTATAGCATAATTTAACATCTTTTAAAATTAATATTTAAAGGCTATATACGGGCCGCGTTATTATTAAAAAAGAGCTTATATAAGCTTGCCGCTTATATAAGCTCTAAAAAAGATTGCTATAGAATATAGGCTTTGTTATATTTTAATCCCAAAACAAATCTCTAATCGCAAATGAAATCCTGTAGCCTGTATATCTTTCAACTAAATAAATCACAATAGCGAAAACAATCGCCGCCACGCTCAATCTTAAAGAATGGACCAAACGCGCTTTTTTAGAATAAATAATCAATATTATGCCTAAAATGATAGCTAACGGTTGAGAATGCAAAGCGATTAAAAACAACAACGCCGATAGTATTATGCTTATGGTGGAACCAACGCCGCTTTTTTTGTCTGCGGAACGATTAACTATCGAGCCTGATGTCTGGTTTGACATCGGGATTTGTTGAGGCGGATAAGCTTGAACATCAGGATTTTGGGCAACGTAAACACCTTGCCGAGGCTCCACGCTTGCTCCGCAATTAATGCAATACTTATCGCCGTCGTCTAATCTAAATCCGCAATAACGACAAAACATATTAAGTTTCCCTGCCTTTATATTAATTATAGCATTAATAGAAAAGTTTTGATTAAAAATTGATTAAAAACGGATAAAAAACACACAAAAAAAGCTCTGTTGACTAAACTTGTATATAATGTTATCTTATTATTATAAATGTTATATTTTGATAGGGGGAACACAAATGAAAAAATGTCTTGCCTTTGTCGTTTCTTTTGTTTTATTTTTCAGTATATTTGGATGTTTTCAAAAGCCTGTTTCCGAAGACTATCTAGATAGCTCGTTATCTATAGAGGAAAGAATTGAGAATCTTATCAGCCAAATGACGCTGGACGAAAAAGCCGGTCAGATGGTTCAAGGAGAACAGTCCCAAGTATCCGTCTCAAAAATGAAAAAACTGGGTTTAGGCTCGATATTAAGCGGCGGCGGCTCTATCCCTAATAACGACAACACGGTTAAAAGCTGGGCAGAGACGGTGGATAAATACCAAAAAGCCGCTATGTCTAGAAGGCTTAAAATCCCCTTTATTTACGGAGTGGACGCGGTTCACGGTCATAACACTTTAACCAACGCTGTTATATTCCCCCACAATATCGGCATAGGGGCGGCTAACGACCCCGAACTGACCAAGCTAATGGGCGAATATGTCGCTCAAGAGTTAAAGTTGACCAAGACTATCTTTAATTTCGCGCCTTGCGTAGCGATTGGCTTAGACCTAAGGTGGGGACGGACATACGAGAGTTATTCTTCCGATCCTGAGATTACGACAACATTGGCTTTAAGCTACTTTGAAGGTCAATCTAAAGAAGGTATATTGAATTCTTTAAAACATTATGTTGGCGACGGCGCTACCGAGTTTGGAACGGGAAGAGACGGCAAGATTGACAGAGGCAACGTCGTTATGATCGAAGAAGAATTAAGGGAAACTCAATTAAGACCTTATAAAGAACTAATCGAAAAAGGCGCTAAATGCGTAATGGTTTCGTTTAACTCTTATCAAGGGCTTAAGATGCACCAGCATAAATATCTTGTTACCGATGTGTTAAAGGGCGAGTTAGGTTTTAACGGTTTTGTAATAAGCGACTGGGAAGGTATATTGGAAATAAATAAAAACACATATGACGAAAAAGTCATAGAAGCCATAAACGCGGGCGTCGATATGCTGATGGAGCCTTATAATTTTGAGAAAGCGATAAAAGCCATTAAGCGAGGCGTTTATTCCGGTAAAATTTCCGAAGAAAGGCTCAACGACGCCGTAACGAGGATTTTAAGGGTTAAGTTTGAGTTGGGCTTGTTTGACGACCCTTATTTGGAAAATAAAAAAGCCAGCATCTCCGAATTGGGCGATTCCAGCGGCAGAGAGCTTGCGAAACGATTAGTTCAAAAATCTCAAGTATTGTTAAAAAACGAAAACAATATATTGCCTTTTAAGAGCGGTCAAAAGATATTTGTTACCGGTCCCGCGGCTGACAACCTAGGCGCGCAATGCGGGGGCTGGACGATTAACTGGTCGGGATTCGATGGCAATTCTTTAACTACAGGCACGACCATTTTGCAAGGTTTAAAAAATATAGCAAGCAGCAAGAATTTGACCATTATTACCGATAAAAACAAAGCCGGTCAAGCTGACGTGGTATTGTTGGTTGTAGGCGAAAAGCCTTACGCGGAATTTGAGGGCGACACCGCCAACCCTTCTATAGTGGGAGATAAAGCCTTAGACGGCAATCTAGACGCTATCAATTGCGCAAAAACACTTGACAAGCCCATTGTTACCGTTATCGTCGCTGGACGCAATGTGTTGATAACCGATTATATCGACGATTGGGACGCCGTGATAATGAGCTATCTGCCCGGCACTGAAGGCGACGGCGTGGCTAGCGTTTTGGCGGGCGAAGTAGATTTTACCGGCAAGCTGCCTATGCCTTGGTTCAAAACAGTGGACGATATTAAAAAAGAAAATCCCGATTTGCTGTTTAAGTTAGGTCACGGTCTCGCGACTCAATCGAACTAGGTTACGGTCTGATAATACAAGAATTTAAGATATTTTTCTAGAACGCTTTTTAAACAAAAAAATACCGTCTAGCAATAGACGGTATTTTTTATAACTTTTTTCATTTCTTTAGGCGTTTTCAAATTCCGCCATTACTTCTTGAGCGAGCGTGTTGTCTACGATGTCGGTAAACTTAACGCGTTTTTCTAGGGAGTTTGCGTTCTCCATAATGTCTTGGAGTCTATTAAACGCGCTTTCGCTCATAACAAGGGAGTCTGCCCAAGCGTCGATATCGCGGTAGTTTTGGATAACGCTCTTAAGAGTCTCAAAAGTTATAGAGGTAAACGAAGGCTCTAAGGCTTTTGCCGCGTCGTCAAGCGAAGCGGTTTTTATGAAGTCGTAGCCTCTCTTTATTGCCCTTAAGAACTTCTTAACGATTTCTTTGTTTTTGTTAAGATAACTCTTCTTTACCGAGAACGCTGTGTAAGGAACTTCGCCGCTTTCCATACCCACGCTTGCCACTATATAGCCTTTGCCTTGGGCTTGGATTTCGCTGGCGAGCGGTTCAAACAATGTGGTGTAGTCTACGGTGGGATCGGCCTCAAACACGGGACGCATCATATCAAACGCTACCGAGGTGTCAAGGTTTATGTTTACGCCGTTATATAAGCCGTGTTTGTTGCAGACATATTCCAGCGTCATAGCGGGAACGCCGCCCGGACGCCCTGCCAACACTCTCTTGTTTTCGAGTTTAGACCAAGTAAAGTTAGGGTCAGGGTTGCGGCCTACCAAGAACGAGCCGTCTCTCTTGGTGAGTTGTCCGACTATAACGGGATAGTCCGATGTGCCTTGGATATGGACATAAATAGTCGCCTCAGGTCCCATTAGTCCTATATCCGCCGAATTGGAAGTCAGCGCGACCATAACTTTGTCGGCGCCGCCGGAGTTGGTAAGCTCGACCTTAATGCCCTCTTCTTCTAAGTAACCCAAATTAATCGCCGCATACATAGGCGCGTAAAAGATGCTATGTGTAACTTCGGCAAGTCTTATAACGGTGCCTTTATTTTTTTTGCACGCGAACAAAGACATAGGAACGGTTACCAGCAACAGCGCGCACACAATAAACGCTAAAAGTCTTTTCATTAATAACCTCCTCTTTAGGGATAAAACTAATTACATACTATTCTTAGAAAAATTTTTATGTTAAAGGGGCCTTTAGGCGCGCGCCGGCGCGAGTTTTTAACAGAAAAACTTGCTGATTTTATTAACACACAAAATTTGACTGTTAATCGATAATGAAAAATGAGGTTTGGGATGGGCGAAAGGCGCTAACGCGATTGCTGTTTATTGTTTATCAAAACGCTTTTTTGGGCCTTTGCTCGTTTTTTTGCTTTTAGATAATAAATTAAAACTGACAAGATATATAAAAGCCCTATTACGCCGCTTATGGGATAGAAAGAGTCCACAATGGTTTTAAAGCCCAGTCTTGAGATTGCCAAGCCTACGGATAAAATCATAAATAGGGATAACGCTTTGTTCTTTATTATAGTTTGCGTCCAAGAATTTAAGGTGTAGACCGAAGTCAAAATGGTGGTGAATATGCCCGCCCATATGATAATTCCCGCCACAAAAGACATATTCATTCTAGAGGCAATATCCATAACGGGCATCGGAGAGTTAAACGCGCTGACGCCTCCGCGCATAATAGCCGCAGTTAAAACCGCGATAAAAAAACCTATGATAACGCTTCCCGTGGCCGCGCCGTTTAATTGGTCTTTTAGGGGCAGTTTCATTGTGGCGATTACGCCCGAAGACAGCATTATATTCATAGAGATATAGGCCGCGATTAAAAATATCATAAGCCCTATGTTATTGGAATAGGTCATTTCGCTGGGTTCAGGATGCGTCAAGCTAAAGACGCTGATAATAAGCGCCATATATAAAATCATAGGCACCAAAACCGCGTTTACGTCCAGCATAGCGTCAAAGCCTTTGTAGACCACAATAAAAGTTAATGTTGCCGTGGCTACGCTCAAAATGGGCGGATTTTTTTCAAAAAAACTTATCTTTAGCAAAGAATCCGTTCCGGCGAACATTGTTGCCAAAATTAACAAATAATTAAACAATAAAATAAAATCCACCACAGGCGCCAATTTACCAAAAACGGCGCGGTTAAACTCTTCCAAACTGTTGGGCTTTATCATATCCCCCGCCGCCATAAATAAAGCCAATGACAAAAACAACAATATAGCGCATATAGCGGCGATAGGGATAGCCGCGTAACCAAACTTGCCAAAAAAGGTTACAAGTTCCCTGCCCGAGGCAAATCCCGCGCCTATTATAGTCGCGACTATGAGCATTCCGACTCTAAACGCCTGCCAGTAGGATTTTTTCATTAGTATCAATATATTAAATGAGATTTCATTTAATACTTTATTAAAAAAATAAAAAAGCCCGGCGTTTTAAGCCGAGCCTTGATATTGTTTTATTATTATTAATGGTCCAATAAGTAAATTATCTTTTGAACAGTGGCGGGCAGATACGCCGAAAGCATATTCAGCGCGTCGATAAACTTGCGGAATAGTTCCTCGTCTTTTTCGTTGTTTAAAACCTTTTCCTTAAACAAGCCGAATAATCTCAAGGCTTCGGGTTTGCGTTTTATTACTATACCGTCTTTGGCGTTTTTGATGCTGGTTTCAAGGTCGTTTAGAAGTTTATTAATCTCTTCGCTGTGGTCTTTTTTGCCGTCGGTTAATTCGTATTGCGCTTCTCTGCAGGCTATATCGTAATCGTTGCCCTCGACCTGGACTTTTATTGTCTTAAGTTCGGGATCTACAGCTTTTATGTCGTAAAACTGGTTGGTGGATAAATCTATCAGCCTTTCGCCTGCCGCTATACCATCGTTTATTCTATATAATAATGTTTTGGTTTCGGTGTTGACTTTGGCGTATAACTGTCTTTTGGTGGTTTGGTTTACAAACAATGTGGCCTTCGCCTCGAACGCCGCGGCTTTTTGTTTTTCTAATTTTGTTTGGTCAGCAAAACTCCTGATAGAGTCGACTATGGTTTTAGTCATTCTGTCTTCTTTAGGCTGTTCGGGCTTGCCTACTCTTTGCTCGACAGTTTCTCTAAAAGTGTCAAACTTTTGCGTGTCAACCTTTTTATCGCTCATATCATTCTCCTATGTGTTTTTGTCTATCAGATTTATTATAACAGATAAAACCTATATAGACAATATTAAAAAAATTTGTTCCAAAAAACATATGCTTTTATTTAAGCGGCGTATATATATTGATATCTTAAATGCTTAGGTGTTAAATTTTACGCTGTAGTTAGGCGCTTCTTTGGTTATAGAGATGTCGTGCGGGTGGTTTTCTATTAATGTAGCGTTGGTAATCTTGATAAACTGCGCTTTGGTTCTCAATTCGTCTATCGTTCTGGTTCCGCAGTAACCCATACCCGAACGCAATCCGCCGACTAATTGGAACACGATCTCGGACAATGTTCCCCTGTAAGGCACTCTGCCTTCCACGCCCTCGGGAACAAGCTTGGAGGCGTCCTCTTGGAAGTATCTGTCCTTAGAGCCTTTCGCCATAGCGCCCAAAGAGCCCATACCTCTATATGTCTTAAAGCTTCTGCCTTGATAAATTTCGGTCTCGCCCGGGCTTTCCAGCGTTCCCGCGAACAAGCTGCCTATCATAATCGCGCTCGCGCCTGCGGCCAAAGCCTTAGTGATATCGCCCGAATACTTAATGCCGCCGTCGGCTATTATTCTTACGCCGTATTTGTCCGCCTCTTCGGCGCAGTCCATTATAGCGGTCAATTGAGGGACGCCCACGCCGGTAACTACTCTGGTAGTGCAGATAGAGCCGGGGCCAATGCCTACCTTTATAATATCGGCGCCGCGCTCGATTAGGTCTCTTGTGGCTTCGGCAGTCGCGACATTGCCCGCTATGATAGTAACGTCCGGGAACATATTCTTGAGTTGTTCCACTCTCTTTAATACGCTTAAGCTGTGACCGTGAGCGGTGTCTATCGCCAAGACGTCTACCTTGGCCTCGACCAGGGCTTTAGCGCGGTCTATAGCGTCGTCGCCTACGCCTACCGCCGCGCCCACTAATAGTCTGCCGTTAGCGTCCTTAGCTGCGTTGGGGTATTGGATGTTTTTCTCGATATCTTTGATGGTGATTAAGCCTTTTAAATTAAAATGCTCGTCCACTATAGGCAGTTTTTCAATGCGGTGGCGTCCTAAAATCTTTTGGGCTTCCTGCAAAGTCGTGCCTACGGGCGCGGTTACCAAGTTTTCTTTGGTCATTACGTTTTTAATGGGTTGGTTAAAGTCGGTCTCGAATCTTAAGTCCCTGTTGGTTAAAATGCCTACCAACTTTCCGTTTTCGGTTATGGGAACGCCGCTTATCTTATACTTTGCCATCAAAGCCAGCGCGTCGCTTAGCTTGTCGTCCGGATGCAGATAGAACGGATCGGTTATAACGCCGTGCTCGCTTCTTTTGACCTTGTCCACGTGCTCTGCTTGCGTGTCAATATCCAGGTTTTTGTGAATAATGCCTATGCCGCCCTCGCGCGCTATCGCTATCGCTAGCTTGTATTCGGTAACGGTGTCCATAGCGGCGCTCATAAGCGGGATATTGAGTTTGATTTTGGGCGCTATCTGAACGGACGTGTCCACGTCCTTAGGCAAAACAGAAGAAGCGGCGGGAATTAATAACACATCGTCAAATGTCAAGCCTTCCTTAATTATTTTGCTCATATGTAATAACTCCTTAATTATACCTTAATGTCGAATAATTGATTAGCTAGCCAGTCCTCTTTTAAAATTGCGTATAGGTACTCGTCCTGCCAGCTGTCTTTGATAAATCTTTTTTTATGAAAAACGCCCTCTCTTTTCATACCTATCTTTTCCATTACATTATAAGAGCGGGCGTTTCGGGCATCGCAAGTCGCTATTACGCGATGAGCGTCTAAAAACTTGAAAGCGACAAAACACAAAGCTTTGGCTAACTCTTGGGCGTAGCCTTTGCCCCATTGGTCTTTTCTTAAGCAGTAGCCAATCATATACTCTTTGTCGTATTTGCTTTCAAGATATAGACCGCAGCCGCCTATTACCTTGCCGGTGTCTTTTAAAACGACGGCGTAATCGCCTATGTAATCGTTTTCGCCGTATTTTCTAGCCCTAACAGCTCTTTTTATAAATTCTTTGGTATCTTTAAAAGAATTAGGTCCCCAGGGAACATACCTGCAGACCTCTTCATCGCTAGCGTATTCGTGGACAGCCTTAATGTCGCCTTTTTCAAACGGACGCAAAATCAATCTATTGGTGATTATTGTCTTGCGGCGAACTATGATGTCCATAATTGTCTTATAAATATAAATTTTTAATATTCTATCACAACGGTTAGATTCTGTAAAGCAAAAAAGCTTTTGTCGATAAATATCGTATTCTATTATTTATCATAGCCTCATATAAATATAAAGAGTTTATCTTTGAGGTTGATAATATGAAAAGAATCTTAACAGTCTTGATTTTAGTATTAACCTTATGCGTAATAAATATGGGATGCGGCGACAAAATCCCCGCGGAAATAAAAAAGAATCTCTCGGAAATAAGAGTTAATATATACGAGTTCTCCAACGACAATATGTCGGTAAATATAATCACGGGCGAAAGAGAAGAGCCTTATGTCCTTGACGGAAAGGCTAACGGTATGATTGAATACACCGTGATTACCTTCACGCCCGAAAACCCTGACTATATCTCTTCCGAGATTACATACAATTATACCTTAAAGACCGGCAAAAAAGACTACAGCGGTAAGTTTACTATGCATCCTTTTGGCAACAGCTACGCCGCCGAAATCAACGAGATGATAAACGCGAAAAGCGTTCAGCTAACAGTTACGGCGTCCAAGGACGATTGGAAGTTTGAGGAAAGCGCGGTAATAGAGTCCATTTTGACAAGCGAAATGATGGGCTGGCAAGAGGCGCTTATCAAAGGCAAGGACGCTTTAAAGAAAGCCACCGAGTCTATGTATGAGAAAAACAAACTAAAAGCCGAAGTTTATGTAAAGCTTTTGTGCGATCCTTTGGGCAAGACCAGCGACCATTTCTGGTATGTGGCTTTCGCGGACGGCAATAAAATAGTTTCGGCGTTGCTGGACCCCGTAAGCAAAGAAGTCCTAGCTTTGAAAGAAGAGTAAAGTTTTCGCCCATATACTCAAACATAACGACTTTTTAAGCGCTAAGGGCGAAAAAGGCGGGCTTAATAAGCCCGTCTTTTTTATTATTTTAATTATTACCTGTTGAGCATTAGCGATAATCTGTAATTAAGATTATCGTTTATTATATTGTATTTAGAATGGGTTCAGCGATGAAACGCGTTTTAAGTCATAATGCTCTAAAAAGAGTTATATATTCTCTTTTAATCTATTTATCGCTCGGTTGCAGTAGCGGTAGATTTCGTCCACGCTCACGCCTATATTATATTCGCCTTTTTCGTATAAGATTTTGCCGTTAATCATAGTCAAGACAACGTTTTTTGAGGTCGCCGAATACACAACATTATTAATAATGTTGTTTACAGGCTGCATATTGGGCGCGTCAAAGCTTATTGCCGTTATGTCAGCGTCCGCGCCCTCTTCTAAAACGCCCGAGCCTACGCCTAAACTTTGCGCGCCGTTTACCAAAGCCATTTTTAAAACCTCTTTCGCGCTTATCGCGGAAGGATTGTAGTTTTTTACTTTGGATAACACGGCGGTGAGATATATTTCTTTGAGCATATCTAAGGAGTTGTTGCTTGCCGGGCCGTCCGTGCCGATAGCGACTTTTAGGCCTTTTTTCACATATGTCTCTATGTCGGCTATACCGCTTGCTAGCTTAAGATTGCTAGAAGGGTTGGTTATTACGGTTACGTTTTTTTCTCTTAAGACTTCTATGTCTTTTTCGTTTAGGTGAACGCAGTGATAAGCGTTGCCGCCAAAGTCAAACACGCCCTTTCTAGCCAAATATTGCGGAGGGGTTAGGCCGCGCTGTTTTAGGCAGCTTTGGACTTCTTCGCGGGTTTCGGACAGGTGCGCGCACACCGGGGCTTGGTATTTTTTCGCTAAGCTTGCGACGCCTTGGACTAGGTTGTCGCTTGCGGTGTATTGGGCGTGAAAGCCCAATTGATAAGAGCATAAGGGCGAATAAGAGTTAAATTTAAGATATCTTTGCTCTAATGCTTCTAACTGATTTATAGTGTCGCCCGCTATATCCGACGCCGAGCCTACGCAGACTATTTTAAAGCCGGCGTCCACGCAGGCTTGGATGACATTCTCTTGGAAAAAATACATATCCCCTATAACTGTGACGCCCCCCGAAAGATACTCAATCACGGCGAGCAATGTCCCGTAATAACAATCCTCGGGCGTCATACGGGCTTCAATGGGAAAGATAGCCTTATTGAGCCAATCGTGAAGGCTGAGGTCGTCGCTGTAGCTTCTTAGCAGCGTCATCGGCGAATGCGTATGGCAATTGGGTATGCCGCGCATAATAAGGGCGTTGTTCATATCTATGTTTCTGTCCCACGTTATATCCGTTTTGGGATTAGAGCCGATGTAGGTTATCTTGCCGTCGCTGATATGAATTTCGCCGAATTCTATCTCAAAGTCTTTATTTAAAATATAAGCGTTGTGCAATCTGATGTTCATAACCGTTTCTCAAATTGATTTTACTATCTCTTTTATTAGACCGCCCGCGGTCGAGAGCATTTTGCCTACGGTCTTGTTTACGTCTTCCGAAGAAATAATGTCTTTTGACAAGCCCGCGGCGTAATTGGACACAAATGACAAGCCTAAAACTTTCATTCCGCAGTGTCTTGCGGCTATGGCTTCTATAGCGGTGCTCATTCCCACGGCGTCCGCGCCCATTTTTTTATACATTCTTATTTCGGCGGGCGTCTCGAATTGAGGGCCGGAGCACTGCAGATACACGCCTTCTTTTAGCTTGATGTTAAGCTTTTTGGCGGCTTCTTTAGCTTTGGCTCTTAGCTCTTGGTCATAAATGTATGTCATATCGGGAAAACGCGGGCCGAGCTCATAATCGTTTTTGCCTATCAAGGGCGACGGGACGTTAAACAAAATGTGGTCCGAAATAAGCATTATCTGTCCTGGCGAAAAGGTTATCCCGCCTGAAGCATTGGTCAAAATGACGGTTTGCGCGCCCAAATAATGCAAAAGCCTTATGGGCATTACGCAGGCTTGAGGGGTGTTGCCTTCGTAATAATGCACCCTGCCCTGCAAAATGACGCAAGGCTTGCCGTCAAACCAGCCCGTAATAAGTTTGCCTTTGTGGTCGCTGACCGTAGGAACGGGAAAATCAGGAAGTTCGTAATATGCTATTTCTTGGTCTTTTTCTAAATATTTTTCGGCTACCTCGCCTAAGCCCGAGCCCAGCACCACCGCGACAGGAGCGGTAAATTTAAGTCTTTGTTTTAAATATTGCGCTGTTTCTTTTAGACTCATAAACCTTTATCCGTAGTTATATAGATTTTGACATTATTATAACATATATCATTTTTAGAATATACCAATATATACAATTTGACTTGCTGGATATATAAAATTATTGACATAAAAACCTTTTGCGATTAAAATACCCATATAAAAAGGAGAAAGGTAAGCTCAATTAATATGCGGATTGACTTCAACAAGATCGGTTATTTCTCTTTTCAGCACCTTGTGTCTTTGGCAGTGTTGTTTATACTTATAGCGGCAATGCTGTATGTAAGCCGCAAATATTTTCCCAATAAAACGCAGCTGCAACTAAAGATATTATGCGTCGCCGCGTGGGTTGCGGAAGTTATAAAAATTATAGTCACATACGCTATAGGCAAGTTTGCTTGGTCAACGATATTGCCGTTATATTTTTGCAGCTTATTTCTGTATTCCTCTGTTTTCGCGGCTTTTTCCAAAAACAGCACTTTAAAGCTAATCGGCAACGCAAGCTTGATGGCGGGAACGATAGCGGGCTTTTTTGGAATTATCTATTCGCCCGCTTTAAAATATTACCCTGTTTACACCTATCTAGGCGCGCATACTTTGATTTATCACGCGGCAATGATTTACTCCGGCATTTTAATTTTGGTTACCAATTACTATACGCCTAAATTTAAGGATATGATGTATTCGTCCCTGCTGTTTTTATCGCTGACCGTGGCGGCGGTTATAGCCAACGCCGCGTTTGACGCCAACTATATGTTTATAAGAACTCCTCTAGAAGGCGCTCCGACTTATATAATAGCTAAGATTTTCACAGACGCGCTATATCCTATTATAGTTGTGCTAGGTCAGATTATTTTGCCGTTTTTGATAATGATCGGGTTTTATAACCTGTTGTCCAAGAAGAAAGCTGATAAAAAGAATATCGTCCTTGACGACGATATTATGGAAAAATTACATACCGAAAACAGATAAAAAACAAATATTAGACTATAACCATCCAAAAAAGGATGGTTTTTTTATTGCTCTTAACACTTTATTTATAATTATGGTCGTCGTCCTTAGGGATGTTGCTGCCAAATATATAGCCGCAATCGGAACACAAATACATATCGTCGTTGAAAGACGCCGGAGTGACGTTAAAAGAACCGCACTTAGGGCAGCTTAAATCGGTGGTTTCTTCCTTACTAAAATCGTTAATTATAGGCATACTCAAAACCTCCCGTAATTATATTATAGCACATTTTCGCCCTATAAAATAACCAAAGAACAAAAAAAGACCGCTTTTTTAAAAGCGGTCTTTAGATTTATTTAAGTTATCTTATTTTACCAACAAGCTTTCGCCTTGCTCGTCAAAGATCTCAAAGTCTTCAGCTTTTACGCCGACCTTAATCTTAGCGCCTTCGTATACGTGGAAGTCGGGAGCTACTCTAGCAAAGAAAGGCTTATGGCTGCCGTCTAGTTGAATCAATACGATAGCTTCGGTGCCGGTATTGTCAACCGCGCGGACAACGCCCTTGAAGACGTATTTAGCGGCGGCGACTTCGGCCTTGGTGTAAACGACTTTCTTAGGATCGATCTTAACGGTTACTTTGCCGCCCGCGTTGTCTTTTACCTTAACATATTCGGGATAAACAACCTTCTTGCCTTCTACAAGCAAGGTGCGAACAGCGGCTCCGCCCTTGGTGGAAGTGATGAGCTCGCCAGCGAATTCGTTGTATTGAGGAACGCCCAATTGGCTGGATACTCTAGCGCCGGTAGCGGGATCGAACAATACGATTTCTTTAACCTTAATAGCGAGCTTAACCTTGCCTTTTAAGTCGGCGGCGATTTCGTTAGGAACCTTGGTAGCGAACAAGCCGCGTTTGCCTTCGACTTTTAGGAATACGTTCTTGTATACGTCAGCGTCTTCGATAAAGTCGATGTCGCAATCCATTACGAAGTCATCGGTGTCTTCGGTGACCACATAGGTGCTTTCGGGCTTAATGCCGACCAAGATATCTTGACCTAACAAGGAAGCCTCGGTTAGGTATTTAATAGAGTTTTCGCCAAGATTGATTTCATAGTCGCCAAACTTCAATACCAAAGCGTCGTCTTTCGCGACGGCTTTTGCGGCGATGTAGTTGTAGTGAGGAACGCCCAAGATGGACAGCTCGGTTTCAGGGTCGAACATATGGACGTGGTTAGCGTCTATAGCGAGCTTGATAATGTCGCCTGCTTCCGCTTGGGTTCTAGCGTCTACTCTTGCTACGGTGTAGTCGTCTTTGCCGTCAACCTTGGTGTACATAATGGTTTCGTTACCAAGTTTCTCAACGACGTCAACTTCTGCGGTTATAACGGTCTTAGGCGAGGAATTGATGAAGATTTCTTCGTTGTGGATGTCTTCAGGTCTTACGCCGAAGATAACTTCCTTGCCTATGTAGGATTCGTCGATTAGGAATTTTGACCTAGATTCGGGCAGTTCGATAGAGTTGTTGCCGAACTTGAGAACTAGGTTCTTGCCGTTTTTCTCAAGCTTTGCCTTGAATAGGTTCATTTGAGGCGTGCCTATGAAGGTAGCCACGAACATATTGCAAGGTCTGTCAAACAAGTTTTGAGGGGTATCTACCTGTTGAACAATACCGTCTTTCATAACGACGATACGAGTACCCATCGTCATAGCTTCGGTTTGGTCGTGGGTAACGTATATGAACGTGGTAGCTAGTCTGTTGTGTAGTTTGGTTATCTCGGTTCTCATCTGAACGCGGAGTTTTGCGTCCAAGTTAGAGAGCGGTTCGTCCAGCAAGAATACCTTGGGTTCGCGGACGATTGCGCGGCCTAGCGCGACTCTCTGTCTTTGACCGCCGGACAATGCCTTAGGTTTGCGGCTTAGCAATTCGGTAATGCCCAAAATCTTTGCGGCTTCTTTAACTCTAGCGTCAATTTCAGCGGCGGGCATCTTTCTTAATCTAAGACCGAACGCCATATTGTCATAAACGGTCATATGAGGATAGAGCGCGTAGTTTTGGAACACCATCGCGATGTCGCGGTCTTTAGGCTCGACGTCGTTAACCAAGCGGCCGTCGATATATAATTCGCCTTCGGAAATTTCTTCCAAGCCGGCGATCATTCTCAATGTTGTGGACTTACCGCAGCCGGAAGGTCCGACCAAAACTATAAACTCTTTATCCTGAATTTCAAGGTTAAAGTCGCTAACGGCCTTAACTCCACCCGGATATATCTTGTAAATGTGCCTTAGGGATACGCTTGCCATTATTCTCCTCCATATTATTTTTTTGCTTGTTATCATATTACCCCATTTTAAGACAATTTAAAAACAAATACTATACAAAATATCCCGCGATTTTTATATAAAGTGCACAAAAAAGATTTCTTGATTTTGCCCCGCTTATAGCGTCAAAAATATTTGTAGATAATTTGACAATATATATACATTTAGTTGCATAATTATTCATAATATATTATAATCTAGCTATTAATTAAGGACTAGGTGAAAAAATGATAAATATAGGCATTATAGGCGCTAACGGATACACGGGTTACGAGCTGATGAAAATCCTAAGCTCGCACCCTGAAGCTGATTTAAAGCTTCTTATCAGCCGCAGCGAAAAGGGCAAGAAAATAACGGATATTTATCCCAACCTAACCTCTTTAAAGGATAAGACTTTTGAGGACGTGGACATAGAAAGCCTAAGCCAAATGAACGCAGTGTTTTCTTGTCTGCCGCATTCCTCAAGCGCAGAAATTTGCGCCCAGCTTTATAAAAAGGGCGTCAAAGTGATAGATTTGTCCGCGGACTTTAGGTATAAAGACTTGGCTTTATACGAAAGCACTTATAAAGTAAAGCACCCCGCCCCCGAATTGATAAGCGAGGCTGTTTACGGCCTGCCTGAGATTTATAAGGAAAAAATCAAAAAGTCAGGCCTTATAGGCAATCCCGGCTGTTACACCACCTCGGCAATATTGCCTTTATACCCGCTTATTAACGAAAAGGTAGTAAAAAACACGGGAATTATTATCGACTCTAAGAGCGGAACTAGCGGCGCAGGCAAAAAGGCCGAAGTGGATTTGATTTTCTCAGAGGTAAACGAAAGCTTTAAGGCATACGCGGTAACCACTCACAGGCACACTTCGGAAATCGAGGAAGTCTTAAGCCTAAACACCCAAAGCGACGTAAAGGTAAGCTTTACTCCCCACCTTTTGCCTATAACCAGGGGTATTTTGAGCACGATTTACGCGCCTTTGGCGAAAACGGTTACAAAGGACGATATATATCAGGTTTACCAAAAATATTATCAAAACGAGCCTTTCGTAAAGGTTACCGAGGAATTGCCCCAAATTAAATGGGTAACCAATACTAACAATATATTTATCGGCTTTAGGATAGACTTAAAAAACAATCTGCTGATTATAATTAGCATTTTGGATAATCTTATAAAAGGCGCTTCGGGCCAAGCCGTTCAGAATATGAATATAATGTTTGGATTGCCCGAAAAGACAGGCTTAATCGGATAAGGAGCAATAATAATGAAAGAAACGATTTACAAAAACGACGAAACGACAGCTAAACTTATAGAAAAAGCCAATATCTTGTGCGAGGCTTTGCCTTATATCAAGGCGCTTTCGGGCAAGACCGTGGTAATAAAATACGGCGGCAACGCGATGCAGGACGAAACAATCATAAACACCATTATGGAAGACATCGCTATGCTTAAAATCGTAGGAGTAAATCCTATTTTGGTGCACGGCGGCGGTCCCGAGATAAACGCTTATCTTAAAAAGCTGAACATCCAGTCTAAATTCCACAACGGGCTAAGGATAACCGACAGCGAGACTATGGAAGTAGTCCAAATGGTTATGAGCGGTAAAATAAATAAAGAGATTACCAGCAAAATCAACCAATTGGGCGTAAAAGCTATAGGCTTAAGCGGAAAGGACGCAAGCTTAATCGAGGTCAAAAAATATATCTCCCCGGACGGCGTGGATTTGGGCCACGTGGGCGAGATCGTGAATATAAACACCTCGCTGCTAGAAAAGCTTTGCAACGACGAGTTTATACCCGTTATCGCCGGCATCGGCACGGATAAGCAAGGCAGGTCTTATAACATAAACGCCGATACGGTAGCCGCCGAAATCGCCGCTAGGATAAACGCCGAGAAGTTGATATACCTAACGGACATCGATGGCATAAGGGAAGACGCCGACGATCCCTCGACTTTAATAAGCGTTATCACTGTCAGCAAGATAAAAGAAATGATAGAAAGCGGCAAGATTAACGGCGGAATGATTCCAAAAGTTATGAGCTGTATAAAAGGCATAGAGCAAGGCGTTTCCAAAGTGCATATAATCAACGGCACTACGCCCCACCCCATTTTATTGGAAATCTTCACCGATAAAGGTATTGGAACTATGGTGATAAAGGACGGCGCGGAATGATAAATTTTGATGAAGTTAAAAAAATCAACAGTCAATACTATATGCCCGTGGTAAATCGTTTTGACGTATGCTTTACGCGCGGGCAAGGCTGCAAACTATACGACATAGAAGGCAAAGAATATATTGATTTTTACGCTGGAATAGCGGTCAACTGTTTGGGGCATAACGACCCCGAATTGATTGACGCTATCACCAAACAGGCGCAAAATGTTCTTCATCTATCCAATTTGTTTTATTCGCCTGTTCAAGCCCAATGCGTTCAAGAGCTTTTAAAAGACAGCGATTTTGACAGAGTGTTCTTTTGCAACAGCGGCGCGGAAGCCAACGAAAGCGCTATTAAGCTGGTAAGGAAGTATTTTTATAACAAAGGCGTTTATAAGCCCGTGGTTATTACCGCCAAAAACTCTTTCCACGGCAGGACGCTAGCTATGGCGGCGGCTACAGGCCAAGAAAAATACTCCAAGCCTTACCATCCCCTGCCCGAGAAATTCGTTTACGTGCCTTATAACGATATAGAAGCTTTTGAGAACGCCTTAAGCGACGAAGTCGCCGCGGTAATGATTGAAGTCATCCAAAGCGAGGGCGGAATTATTGTCGGCGATTACGATTATATCCGCAAGGTCGACGAGATTTGCAAACAAAAGGGAATATTATTGATAATAGACGAAGTCCAAACGGGTATGGGACGCACGGGCAAGATGTTTTGCTACCAGCACTACGGCATCAAGCCCGACATTATCACCTTGGCTAAAGGTTTAGGCGGAGGAGTGCCTATCGGAGCCATATTGGCTAGAGGCGAATGCGCTAACGCTTTCAGTCCAGGCGACCACAACAGCACGTTTGGAGGCAACCCTTTGGCTTGCTCGGCGGCTATGGTGGTTATCAAACGCTTAAAAAACGGTTTAATAGATTACGTAAAAGATATTGGAGAGTATTTTTACAACAGGCTTTCGGAGTTAAAGAAATATCCCGTTGTAAAGGATGTAAGAGGCAAAGGCTTGTTATTGGGGCTAGAATTAGACCAAAAAGTAAATTACAGAGACGTTATAGACAAGCTGCATAAGAATTGTTATATTGTAATTAGCTGCGGCGCAAACACTTTGAGATTTTGCCCGCCGCTCATAATCGAAAAAGAGCATATCGACGGATTAGTCGAATGCCTAAAAAGAATATTAAAAGAGGTGGAATGATGGATATTAGTCAATATCGCGTAAAAGAAAAGATAAACCACAAGCATTTGCTTTCTTTGATGGATTACGAGCCCGAGGAAATTTACGAGATAGTTTCGCTTGGCATAAAGCTAAAACATCTTTATAAAAAGGGCATAAACAAGCCTTTGCTTAAAGACAAGACTTTGGCGATGATTTTCTCCAAGCACAGCACGCGCACGCGCGTCAGCTTTGAGCAAGGAATACGCCAGCTTGGCGGTCACGCTTTGATTTTGTCTTCTTCCGAAATTCAACTTGGCAGAGGCGAGACAATACACGATACCGCAAAAACGCTCTCGCGCTACGGCATTGACGGCGTGATGATTAGAACCTTTAAACAGTCCGACGTGGAGGAACTAGCGCAATACGGGGATTTTGCGGTTATCAACGGTTTGACCGACGACTTCCACCCTTGCCAAGCGCTAGCGGACATTATGACGCTTTATGAAATCTATGGACATCTAAACGGGCTAAAACTCGTTTATACCGGCGACGGAAACAATGTGGCCAACAGCTTGATTTTGGCTTGCGCAAAAACCGGCGTAGAGATTGTCTGCGCCACTCCTAAGGGCTACGAGCCTAATCCCAAAGTAGTGGAACACGCAAGCAAATGGGGCAAAGTAACCGTCACCCAAGACCTAGAAAAGGCCGTCGAAGGCGCGGACGCCATTTACACCGACGTGTTCTTTAGTATGGGACAAAAGGACGACAAGCAAAAGTTTGAGTCCCTAATGCCCTACCAAGTTAATCAAAAGATTATGCAAAAGGCAAAAAAGGACGCCGTGTTTATGCACTGCCTGCCCGCCCACCGCGGCGAGGAAGTAACGGCCGACGTAATAGACTCGCCCGCTTCGGTAGTGTTTGAGCAGGCTGAAAACAGAATGCATGTTCAAAAAGCTATAATGACTCTATTAATGAAGGATTAACAAATGGTCGAGATAAAACGAGCCCAGATACAAGACAGCGAGTGGATTTACGAACTGACAAAAAAGGCTTTCACGGTTTATCAAAACGCTTTGGGAGAAGCTCATTTCGTCTCCCCCGCCTTGTTAGAAACGCTGGACGACGTAAAAAACGATATTGTCAACCATAATGTCTTCGCGGCGTTTATGGACGGAAAGCCCGTAGGCTCGATAAGGTTTAAGTCTTTATCGGATAAGCTGGCTTATATTTATAGGTTCGGGGTAGACCCCGAATTAAACAACAACGGCGTGGGCAGCGCGCTTATCAACGCCGTGATAGACGAATGCGCCAAAAATGGCTACAAAGCGATAGCCTTGCACACCAACGCTAAGTATTATAAATTAGCCAAATATTACTATGGTAGAGAGTTTTACGTGCATTCCACGGACTTTTCTAAGGGCTATATACGGGCGTTGTTTGTAAAAGACCTAAACGGCGGGGACGTGGATTTGACGCCAGCTATGAAGTTATAAGATTTCTAACGCGCGCTTTTAATAGCGCGCGTTTTTTTATAGCTCAATTATTTTAACTTAAGCCCTTAAAATTTAGGGCTTTTTATTATGAAAACATAAGCCCTACCGTAATTAACGCTTTTTGTTTTTTTGTCAATATTTACAAATATTTTATGTCGTAGTATAATTGTATTATTGGTTTAAATAAAAAGGACGGGGTTATGTTTAAGATAGTAAGAACATATAAAGAGAAAATGCCGCCTATGCGTTTAATAGGCATTCCTTATTATAATAAGGATAGAGACGTATTCGGCACTTTCTCAAGAAAATGGGACGAATGGTTTATTGACAACAAGTTTGAGCCCTTGGAAATATTAGAACCGTTGTTTGAGGATTATATAGGCTGTATGAGATTTAACAACGGCGAGTTTGAGTATTGGATTGGGATGTTTTTCCCTGTAGATACCCCAGCTCCCGAGGGCTACAAGTATGTCGACATAGGCGAAGGGCATATCGGAACAAACTGGATATACGGTCCGCAAGACAGCGGCGAGCTGTTTGGCAGCGCTGTTCACGAAGCTTGCGTTAAAAAACTAAAAGAATTTAATTGGCAGCCCGCGGACACTTGGTTTTTTGAAAGATATAACTGCCCTAGATTCACCCACCCCGATGAAGACGGAAACGTGATTTTGGATTATTGTATGTATTTGAAGGAATAAAGAAAAAAACTCTGTTATTGATAACAGAGTTTTTTAATTTAATTTTCGTTTTATCGCTAAAATTGACAATTTACGCTTTTAGGCGCGGAAAACCGACGCGACAGTTATTTATCGTCGTTTGTTTCTTGAATATTGCCTTCTGTTAGCGTTTCTTGGTTAAGATAATCGTTTTTATTAGGTAGAGTTTCTTCTTCTTCATAATTAAATAAATCGCGGTAAAGTTTTTCCGAGTTAATATTATAAAGCTTGTTTCTGATTAGCTTTATATCATATAGAAAGCTAATTACTACCATCCATATTTTGTAATTAATCCATACTAGCAATGGGCCGACAAAAAACGCCACAAAACCCATACCTACTCTAAATCCGTCCACAATTTTTTTAGCCTCGCCGTTTATTACTTCGACCGAGGACGTTACCCAAAGACATATAGCCGTTATAACACAGCCTAAGACGGCTATAAAGGATACAACTGTAATTAATTTCTCTAAAAATACTAAATTTTGATCGCTTTCCTTAAACATCTTTTTCCTCCCATGTATAAAAAAGCGCTTTGTCAATTTAAAAAAGCGCTTTAAATATTCATTCTGACAATTCGTCCAAAGTAAGATAATAAGCGTCCAAAAAATTATCTAAAAAATATCTTACTTCGGGGAAGTTGAATTTTGCGATTTGTTTTTCTATACTGGTTTTGGCTTTTCTAAACTCGGTGTTGCCCGCCTTTATTTCGTCTATGCATTTTATAAGCGCGGCTATCTTGTCCGCCGCCTTGACCAGCTGATACTCGTAAGACGAAGTGTCGGGCCGCAAAAGCTCTTGGTAGTAATCCCTTAAATCTTTTGGCAAATAGCTTAATAATTTTTCGGCGGCGATTTGCTCTAGCTCTTTATACGCGCTGTTTAGCGACATATTAAAATATTTTATGGGCGTGGGAAGGTCGCCTGTGATTACCTCGGTGGCTTCGTGAAAAACCGCCAAGGCGCACACCTTGTCGGGATTGACGTCGCCGTTAAAGATAACGTTGTTGATAACGGCAAGGCTATGCCCTATTATCGCTACCTGCTGGCTGTGTTCGGATATGTTTTCCACATCCGTGCTTCTCATTAAGCTCCAGCGCTGTATGTATTTCATTCTATTAAGAAAGGCATAAAAGCTAAACATTTTCTTAAACTCCCCCTGCTTTTTTTGATTATAACACATAAACATTGTAAAAAAAATAAAATCGGCGAGAATTTTAAAATATGTTCAAAGATAATGTTTGACATATAGCTTGTCGAACACTATAATTATCTTATCTAATTAAAACAACTAAATACCGCTTGGGGGTGCCGATTAATTCGGCTGAGATTACACCCTTGGAACCTGATTAAGTTAATACTTACGAAGGGAAAAGCGAAATTAAAGAGTTCCAAAAACAGTAATCGTTTTTGGACATTTTATTTTTGCGACAAAGCCTCCAAAAAGCGGTAAATAAAGGAGGTATTTTTTATGTCTTTGTTTTTGGCTTTTGACATCGCCAAAGTCACAATCCCTGTTTCTGTCGGTTTAATTCTCTTGTTTTTGGTGGTCATCTTCGCGTTCGGCTCCAAAATACCTTTTACCACCAAAGAATTGGCTTTCGCCGCCGTGTGTTTAGCGCTGTCTTACGCGCTGTCCTTTATTAAATTCTTCTCTATGCCCCAAGGCGGCAGCGTGACTCCGGCAAGCGCGTTGCCTTTGTTGATTTTCGCGTATTTCTTTGGCTGGAAAAAGGGGCTTATCGTTGGATTTGTTTATTCCCTGCTTCAAATAATGCAAAAACCCGAATTATACCATCCCGTTCAAGTATTGTTGGATTACCCGCTCGCTTATACCGCTATATTCGTGGCTGGGTTCTTTAGACCCTTGGGCAAGCCCGGTTTTTACATCGGCATTACGGCTTACGGAATACTTCGATATATATTCCACGTAATCTCGGGCGCCGTGTTCTTTGGCGCTTACGCCTGGGAAGGCTGGGGCGCTTGGCCGTATTCACTTGTATACAATACCACGACTTTGGTTGAAATGGCTGTGACTCTATTAATAGGCGTATTGCTGTTCTCGTCCAACAGCTTTGTAAGCCAACTTGAAAAATTTGTGGCGAACGCTAAGCAGCCTTTATATCAAAAAAAGGACACCGAACAATAAGACCTTTTGAACAAAAGAAAAGGGCCAAAATATCAAAAAAATCAGCTTTAGAAATAAAGCTGATTTTTTTTAACCTTTTAGCTCTTGTTTTATCTTGAAAAAATCTTTCCAAGGATCTTCGCTTTTTATCCTGGACAACGCCTCAAACATATTAATGCCGTTGGGAGCGACAGAATCCAATTCGTCCCAAGCTATTGGCATCGAAACCGGCGCGCCCGCTCTAGCCCTTAAAGAATACGGGGCTATGCTGGTCGCGCCCCTGCCGTTTCGCGCCCAATCGATGTATATACGGCCTTTTCTATTGACCTTGCGGATATTGTCTGTATACTTGTCGGGATATTTTGTCTTTAGGGCCTGCGCTACTCTCTTGGCGAAATCGCCGAATGTGTCCCAATCCACAGCGGGTTTAAACGGCACCACCACGTGGTAGCCTTTGCCGCCGCTCGTCTTTAAAAAAGACACTAAATTAAGCTGGTCTAAGAGATTTTTTAAGTCCCTAACGCCCTGTCTTATTTGGTCTATATCCATACCCTCGTCGGGATCTAGATCAAACACCATCAAATCGGGCTTGTCGATGTTTTCGATATTGCTGCCCCAGATATGGAATTCTATAGCGTCCATTTGAGCTTCGGAGATTAAGCCGAAAATATTTTCAATATAGAAGTAATCCTGGTCTTTGCCCTCGGAATTGATAACGGGCATTTTGCCTATGCCCTTGCCTTCGTTTTCGCGGTGTTTTTTGAAAAAGCAAGAGCCTTCTATCCCGCCGGGGCAACGAATGACGCTAAGCAGCCTGTTTTGCGTATATGGCAGCATCCTTTGAGCGACTTGCGCGTAATACATTACTATATCGATTTTCTTTAGCCCCAAATCCTGAAACAAAATCTTATCGGGACTGGTAATCTTTATTCCGCCCACCGTAAGCGTCGAACCTTGTTGGACGGGCTTTAAATCTTGGGGAACATTATCTTTTTCTTCTGTCTCAGGGGTTAATTGGGGGTTTTCTTTTATAACATCTTTAGGTTCTTTATCCATTCTTAGCCCTTTAAAGCTTGCTTGGCGCAATAAGTTGTCCTGCGTCCATTCGGCGAAATTTACTTGCGCGACGTATTGGGGTTTTATCCAGAACACATTCTCGTCCTTTTTGGGCTTAGGGGCGTTGGAAAAAGGCGGCTCGGGCTGTTTTATGCTCTCAAACTTTTGCTCTAATTCTTGCGCGGTTTTTTCGGTAAAGCCCGTGCCCGCGCGCCCGCAATAAATTAAATTTTCGCCCTCGTAATAGCCTAATAAAACCGAGCTTATTCCTTTTATTTTTTTATTTGTTTTGGTATAGCCGCCGATTACGAATTCTTGGCTGTTGGAGCATTTTAGCTTAATCCAATCGCCGTTTCTTGCGCCTGTGTATTTGGAATTAATTTTTTTGCCTACTATGCCCTCCATTTTAAGGCGACACGCCGCCTCAAGGTTTTGTTTGCCATTGCCGATGACGTGCTTGCTGTAATAGAGATTTTTGGGCGCGTCTTTCATTAGGTCGCTTAAAATCTCTTTTCTTTTGATAAGCGGGTAATCTCTCAAATCAGCGCCGTCTAACGCCATAAGGTCAAAAACGATATATGTCAGTGATTTGCCTTTGGGGTTTTTCATATAGCTTTGAAGCGCTTGAAAGTCCGTCCTGCCTTGGTTATCTATAATAACCACTTCGCCGTCAAGCACCATAGGTCTGTCTTGCGCCCATTTTTCTATTGATTGGGCGATAGGCTCAAAGTGCTTGGTAAAATCTTTGCCGCCCCTTGTGATTAACCTGACGCTTCCATCCTCCACAAACGCTACTATGCGGTATCCGTCGTATTTTATCTCGTAAAGCCAGTCGTCGCTCTCGGGGGGAGTGTTTACCAGCTTGGCCAATTGGACGTTGACTTGGCTGATAGGGTTTTTATCTTTTTTTTCTATGCCCTTTTCTATCTGCCCCATAGTGCGTCCCGTTTTTATGCTGGTGGTAAATGCGGAGATTTTGTCCTCGGTCGAGGAATACTCGTCTTTTTCTTTGAGCAGTATCCAATTCTTATCTTCTTGGCCTTTTTCTTGGTCTTTTAGCCTGATTAACGCCCATTTGCCTTTTAATCGGTTGCCAAAGAGCTCAAACTTTAGGCTGCCTTCTTTTAAGCCTTTGTCCACGTCGCCCAAAGGCTTCCAATACCCTTCGTCCCAAAGCATTACCGTTCCGCCGCCGTATTGGCCTTTGGGTATAACGCCCTCAAAATCCTTATAGTCATAAGGATGGTCCTCTACGCGGACGGCAAGCCGTCGCTCTTTGGGATTAAAAGACGGGCCTTTGGGAACAGCCCAGCTTAACAAAACCCCGTTCCACTCCAGCCTAAAATCAAAATGGTCGCGGCGAGCTATGTGGTGCTGAACCACGAAAATTAATTTGTCCTTTTGTTTTTCTTCCGCGACTTTGCCCGCGGGCTCTTTTGTCTTGTCAAAATCTCTTTTTTGGTTGTATTCTTCTAACTTCATATCCGTGTATAAGATAATTTAAATTTTTATGTTTTTATTATTTGCTATTTGGGAAAATTTATGGAATGAAAATAAAAAAGAAGACATTTTGTCTGAATGGTTAAAAATGCCTACTTAAGAACTTAGGCGTTAGGATATTCTATGCTAACGCCTTAGAGAGCAATGCGATATGTCTTAGATGGTATGCCTTAAGAAAGCGCTAGAGAGATAGTAATAGGCTTTTTAATTGTCTTTTCTTTTTTTGTTCGACTTAAATCTATTTTTTATAATCTTAAGCTGTTCGGTGAATTTCTTTATAGTAAAGCCGGGAAAGCTTCGGATAATGCGGTGTTTTCCTAGTTTGTTGGCTATTTTTTTGTAATTTTCTATCTCGTCGTCCGATTTGGACTCAAAAAAGCTAAAATCCGCGCCCTGTTCGCTGGCCGTTTTAAATCTAAGCTGAAGTTTGGTAAAGATGTTCTTAAGCTCGCCCAGCTTTTTAGCGATATCGGTGACATTAAGAATAGTAAATATCAAATCAACCGCGAGCGCCGCGCCCAAAAACACAGTTAAAATTACCTTTATGTTGTAAGGAATAAAATCGATAAAATTGGTCATTAAGGGGTTGATTAAATAAACCAAGATTAAGCTCAGCGCGCCCCACCCTAGAGAATAGCCAAGCCAAATCCTGCCGTGGAGATTATATTTATAATTGGAATAATCCCAAAGCTTGAGATTAAAAAATTTCTCAAATATAAAGCCGATTAAATACTCGACTAGAGAGCAAATGACCACGCCCGCGATATAGACTAAGAAAAAATCCAAAATCGGGTTTATTTTTATATATGAAAGGGGAATCCCCACGGCCAGCGCCCCAAAGCCGTAAATGGGGCAAATAGGTCCGTGAAGAAATCCCCTGTAGATAAACCTTTTTTCCTTTAACGAACAATAAACGGTCTCAATCAACCATCCCAAAAAGGAAAAGGTTATAAACATCAAAAATAAATTAATAAAATACATATCGCCTACCAATTATTATTATAGACCAAACACTTATCAGCTAAAAGGTCAGCTTATGTATTTTTCTTAGCCTTTTATTATAAATTTGTCGTCCTTTATTATAGAGTTAATTTCGGCTAATTTATTTTCGTAATTCTTTCTGCCCATCATAGCGAATGTGGCCTGCTTGCCCTCCTCTACGCCGGGTTGGTTATATGTATCGATATCCAGCATAGCTCCGCAGTAAGCGGTTTGATACATAAAGTATTGCAGCAGTTCGCCTACGGTGTGGGCGTTGACTTCGGGAAGAATTATAGTGAAGTTTGGTCTCTTATATTTGGTCAAGGCGTATTCTGTCGCCTGACGCTCGTAGTTAATCAATTCGTTTAGGGTTCTGTCTTGCAAGAACTCTGTTTCGGCGGCGTCCAGGCGGGGCATTTTTACTGTGCTTCTGAAATTGTCTACGCCGATAAAGGTAACTACTTTATCAAAAGGCCCTTCGGTATAAAGCTGAATTTGGCTGTGTTGGTCTGTTACGCCCAAAGCTTTTACAGGGGTTTGGCCGGTATGGACTAGGTTATTGTTGTTGTCTATAGCTTTGCCCAAGGACTCGCCCCAAAGCTGGCAATAAAAGTCCGCCATATATTTTAGGCTGTCGGCGTAAGGCATCATAACGGAGATATTCTTGCCCTTGCGCATCGACATATATTGCAAGAATGCTGTGCAAAGCGCGGGGTTCTTGGAAACCTCGGGCGCAAAGCAAGCCTCGCTCATTTCTCTTGCGCCTTCTAACAGCGCCTTAATGTCTATTCCAACCAACGCCAGCGGGACTAAGCCGACAGGCGATAAAACGCTAAACCTTCCGCCTACTCCGTTGCCTATTCCAAATACCTTATAGCCTTCTTTTACGGCTATATCGTATAACGTGCCCTTGCCTATAGTGGTGATCACTATTAGGTTTTCTTTAGCTTTCTCGCCCAGCTCTTTCTTTAGAATGTCTTGGATAATCATAAATTGCGCCAAGGTTTCGCTGGTCGTGCCGCTCTTTGTGATGACGCAGAAAACGCTCTTTTTCACGTCGATTACGTCCAAAAGCGCCTGCATTCTCTCAGGGTCGACGTTGTCCTCGACATAGAACTTAGGCGCGCGTCTTGCGCTTTTAGGCAACTCATTGTGTCTTAAATGCAGCAAGGCGTTTGCGACCGCGATGGCGCCCAAAGCCGAACCGCCTATGCCGAATACCACCACGCTGTCATAGTCGCGGTATTTTTCGGCTGTCGCTAAGATGTCTTTTACCACATCCTGCTGGGTAAAGGGCAGATTGGTCCATTCTTGCCAGCCTTTGCCTCTGTTGTCCATTACCTTGTTGTAGGCAAGCTCAATAAGTTCTTTGTGTTCCTCAAAAATAGAAGGCTCAAAGCCCTCTTCTTCGCCTAAAGCGTGTTTCATCATATTGTTGTAATCAAATCTTAGTCGCATATGTATCAAACTCCTAAAACAATAAGTTTTTTTTATTTTACATTTATACACAATTTTAGTCAAATCATTAATTAATTATTTGTGTCATATAATTAACCGACGCATCAATTTTAACATATGGTTATTATATGGATAAATCACGTTTTCGCATAATAATAAACATCTTTTTTTGCTGCCTTATTACCTGCGTAGCCACGATTTTGATAATGAACGAGATATACAGCTCGCCCGCTTGGTCTAGCAACGATTACGGCTATCTAAAAATAACGGTAATAGACCTGATTACGCGCGAGCCTATACCCGACGCCACCGTGTGCGTTATCGAAAGCGGGCAGTATTACACTACGGACAAATACGGCAACACGCCCACAATACAAGCGCCTATATTGATAAACCATAACTTTGACAATGTGCTGAAGCGGCCTTGGGGAGATATATCTATATTAGTCTATAAAGAAGGCTATGTGGACTATCTAGTGTTTTACATTATGCTGGAGAAAGACGCCACCCGCCGCTTAACAATCACCCTTCACCCCTACGACGCCGGCGCCGAACCGTATTTGTTAATAGAATCGCCGAACGAGGAATGGGCTAAGGAAATCATAAAAAAATATAAAAAGTAAATCAGCCTATAAGGCTCTTGATGTATTCGAAGTTTTGCTTTAGCTCGTCCATTGAGCTGTAGTCTTTTGAGTATAGTTCCAAGATAACGGGCGCTTGGATCTTCTTTTGCTTTAGAGTGTTTATAAACGTTTCAAAATCAAAATTGCCTTTGCCTATTATGGCTGTCTCGTTGTTTTCTTTTATATCGCATATATGAATAGTTGAAAGCCTGTCGCCTATGGCGTCCAACATCTCGTAAGGAGAAACGCCGCCCTGAATGGATTGCTTTATGTCTAGAGTGCCCTTTAACTCGGGGCAGTATTTTTTTAGCTCATAAAAAAAGGACGGCTGGTTGAAAAAGGCGTAATGGACATTCTCGTATGATAAATATACGCCGTAGCTTTTCGCGATTTCTATCAGCTCGTTGATTCTTGCACCCAGCTTTTCATAATCCAACACGTATTTCTTTTTTTTCATTATATATGGGCCGTGAAAGGTTATATATTTTGCCCCTAGGATTTTTGCCGCGTTGCACACTTTGCGAAAAATCTTTTCGGCGTCCGCTCGGACTCTAGGCGAGACGTTAAACAATTCCGGCTCGAATTGCGTGCCCAAAGCGTGAACGGAATGCACCGTTATATCGCCTTTTGTTTTGGCGACTATGTTGACGAAATCTTCTTCATATTCGCTGTAGGTGGTAAAAAAGACTTCGGTCAAGTCGCAGCCAAGCGCTCTTAGCTGGTCAAACGCGTATTCGTTATAAATCCTATTAAAAAAACTCGCTGTGGAAATTCCCGCTCTCATATTTTATGCCTTATAACAATTATTATATCAGAACAGGCTCTAAATCGCTCGTTTTTAAAGAAAATAAGCCGCCAAATTTTATTGGCGGCTTATGTATTATTTAATCGCTTCTATCAGACCTACGTCGCCGTCGCGGCGTCTATATATAACGTTGACATTGTCGTTTTGGTCGTTTAGGAAGATAAAGAAATCGTGTCCAAGCAAGTCCATTTGAAGTTTAGCTTCTTCCACGCTCATAGGTTTAAGCTGATAAGTCTTGGTCTTGACAAGTTTGGAAGGTTTTTCTTCCTCGTCTTGAGGCATCAGCCCGTTCATAGTCTTGATAAATTCTTTCATTCTCTTGGAATCGAATTTTGACTTATGACGGGTAATCTGCCTTACTATTTTATCAAGCGCCATATCAACATTGGTGAGCATATCTTCTTTTGTGCGAACCTCGGCTCTAAATAAATGGTCCGAGAAAATCGTAGCCTCTAAAATGTAATCTTCTTTTTCTTGTTTTAGCAGGATTTTGATGGAAGTTTCTTCGTCGAAGAATTTAGAGAGCTTGTCGAATTTTTTCTTGATGATTTCTTCTAGTCTTTTGTTTGCGGGATAATTTTTCGCGATGATTTCATACTTCATAAATAAGCCTCCCTGCCCTTCTTGATGTAAGGTAAAGCGTCTAAATATTAGACTCTTTACAACTTTATATTACCATTTTTTAATATGATTTGTAAAGATGGCTTGTGAAAATATCACACAAGCCATCTTTGCTTTTTTTATCTTATAGAGCCTTGGAAGCTTTTTTTACCACAAACTTTATCTCGCCGTTTTCCAATACGCAGTCTAAAGCGGAATTATCTTGAATCTTGCCCGAGAGCATCTCCTCGGCGAACTTGTCTTCTATCTTTTGCTCTATTACCCTGCGCAAAGGCCTTGCGCCGTATTCGGGATCGTAACCTTGCTTTGCGACCAAGTCAAGCACATCTTCGGAGAAGGTAATGACGATATTTTTGTCCTTGAGTTTTTTGTTGATATCGTTGAGCATATTGCGCGCGATTTGCTTGATTTGGGCCTCGGTCAAAGGCTGGAATATGGTTATAACGTCCACCCTGTTTAAGAACTCGGGCTTGAAGCGTTTCTTTAGCGCGTCCATTAATATCTCTTTGGTCTTTTCGGCGTCGCGCTCGCTGGATTCTTCGGAGAATCCCAACGCTTTGGGCGTGTTCTTTAATTGGCTTATGCCTACGTTGGAGGTCATAATGATTATCGTGTTCTTAAAACTTACAGTTCTGCCCTGGGCGTCGGTTAATCTGCCGTCGTCTAAGATTTGCAAGAGAATATTATACACATCGGGGTGAGCTTTCTCGATTTCGTCAAACAGTATGACCGAATACGGCTTGCGCCTTACCTGCTCGGTCAGCTGTCCGCCTTCGTCGTAGCCCACGTATCCCGGAGGCGAACCGATGAGTTTGCTTACGCTGTGGCTTTCCATATATTCGGACATATCAAGCCTAATCATAAGGTTCTCGTCGTCAAACATAGCCTCGGCTAGAGCTTTAGACAACTCGGTCTTGCCTACGCCGGTAGGGCCTAGGAATATAAACGAACCGATAGGCCTGTTGACATTCTTTAAGCCCGCTCTCGCGCGCCTTATAGCCTTGGCGATGCTTTGGACCGCTTCGTCTTGGCCTACCACGCGCTTGTGCAAGATTTCTTCCAATTTCATTAATTTTTCTTTTTCGGTCTCGTTTATCTTAGTAACGGGTATCTTGGTCCAGCTTGCGACTATCTCGGCTATGTCCTCGACGTCGATTTGGGCTTGGTCCTCGATGGACTTTTTCTTCCATTGATTGTTGAGTTTCTCAATTTCTTCTTTGAGAGCGTAAATCTTGTCTCTTATGATTGACGCTTTCTCAAACTCGTCCTTGCTCAAGACCTCGGCTTTTTCGGCCTCTAGGCGTTTGAGCTCTTCTTCTTTTTCTTTTATTTGAGGAGGCATCGTGTTGCCGCTGACCTTTACTCGGCTTGCGGCTTCGTCTATTAGGTCGATAGCCTTATCGGGCAGATATCTGTCCATAATATATCTTTCGGACAGTCTTACCGCCGCCTCTATAGCCTCGTCGGTTATCTTTACCTTATGGAACGCTTCGTAGTTGTCTCTTAGTCCTTTTAAGATTTCTATAGCCTCTTCCTCGGTAGGCGGATTGACCATTACGGGTTGGAAACGGCGCTCTAGGGCTTTGTCTTTCTCAATAAACTTGCGGTATTCGTCCGTGGTGGTAGCGCCGATTGTCTGCAGTTCGCCTCTAGCCAGATAAGGCTTGAGCATATCAGCGGGCTTGACTTCACCGCGTTCCGCTCCCGCTGTCGCCAGAGTGTGCAGCTCGTCTATAAACACAATGATATTGCCGTGCTTGATTATGGCTTCTATGGCTTTTTTGAATTTTTCTTCCATATCGCCGCGGTATTTTGTGCCGGCAAGCATACTGCCTATGTCCAAAGCGAATATGATTTTATCTTTAAGCAGCTCGGGCACGTCGCCTTTTACTATAGCCTGCGCCAAGCCCTCGACGACCGCCGTCTTGCCCACGCCGGGCTCGCCGATTAATACGGGGTTGTTTTTGGTCTTGCGGCAAAGGATTTGGATAATGCGCTCTATCTCGTCTTTGCGGCCGATTACGGGATCGAGCTTTTGGTCGCGCGCCCTTTCGGTGATATCAACGCCCAGTTCTTTTAAGAACGAAGGCAGGGGCGCGGAAGGTCTTCTTTCGCTCTTTGCCTCGCCGCCTGTTACCCCTAGGTTGCCTAACTTGTCCAATATGTCTTGGGGCTTAACATTAAGCTCTTGGAGAATGCTGTAGGCAATGCTGTCCGTGCTTTGCAAAAGCGCCACCAGCAAAAACTCGCTGCTTACAGCGGGCATTTTGTATTGGCGCGCTATTTGTTGGGACAACAGCATAATGTTTTTAGAACGAGTCGAATAGTGCAAGGGCGCTGAGAAAAAGCTTCCGCCCGTTAAGAATCCTTCTATTTGGTCAAGCGCGTTGCCCGCCGAAATAAAACCAAGAATTTTTTCAGGCGTAACGCCGCACTCTTGCAAAGCTTTTGCGGCTAAAGAATTGCCTTTTGCGATGCCGTATAAGATATGCTCTGTGCCTATTTCGTTTCCGCCTATGCTTCTTACGAGTTTCTCGGCTTCTTGCAAAGCGTTTAAGGCGCTCTGTGTCGCGCTGAATTGTCCAAAAAACATAACTCACCTCTAACATCTATTTTATTTATATTTTTCGATTGCTTTATACCATCTTAGGCAATATGTCTCTTAAAAATTCGGCTCTGTAGATGTCGCGCTCTAAGGCGTCCAGCTTTTTGCCGCTTCTTAGGGCAAGGTTAGCCGGCCTGCAAGCCACAATTACCTCGTCCAAAGCCGATGTCTTTACTTTTAAGATTCCAAGCGACGCGCCAAGTTTTATTAATGATATGTTTTGCATAAACTCGGTCGTGTCGATTTTGTAGGCGTTGGTCAAAATTCCCCAAGCGCGCATAATCATATCGGTCAGCTCGATTCTGTTCTTGCTCATCAAGGTCTCGCGCGCTATCTCTTCGGCCTCGGCGACTTTGTAAATTTGGTTTTTTACGCTGTTTATAATCTCCCTTTCGCTTAGGCCTAACGAATATTGGTTGCTTAGTTGATACATATAGCCTTCGGCTTGGGTGCCCTCGCCGTAAACGCCTCTTAATGCCAAGGCGTCTTTAGAACTAGAGAAAATTACATTATTGATAGTGCGGTTTATGGTTAACGCCGGCAAAAACATCATAACGGACGCGCGCATAGCCGTGCCAAGGTTGGTGGGGCAACCCGTTAAGTATCCAAGGTGAATGTCAAACGCTATCTCGGAATTTTCGCTTATAAGGTCGTCCACCTTGTCGGCTAGCTCATACGCGGATTCTAAATCCAAAGAACGCTTAATGACCTGAATTCTTATGTGGTCTTCTTCGTTTATCATTACGGATAAAGTAGCGTCCTTGTTGATAAACATCGCGCCCGTTTTGGTGTTTTCGGCTAAGGCGTTGGATATCAAGTGTTTTTCGGTATACGCTTTTATCTCAACGGGCTCTAAGTCTTTAAGCATAATAAGCTTGCCGTCGACATATTTCTCCAAAGGCTCGCTTACTTCTTTTATTACGCGCAACCCGTCTTCAAAACCTATTTTATTGGGGAACGGGTATTTGGCAAGGTTGCGGGCCAGTCTTATTCGGGAACTTATGACATAATTGCTTATATCGCTCTTAATCATTTTTGGTTTCCTTTAAGCTGCTCTATTTGCTTTTTTATTATCGCGGCGTCCTCGTATCTTTCTTCCTGCACAGCCTTTTTTAACTCGGCGTTTAGGCGTTGAAGATTGATATAGGTCTTGGCTATGCCGTTGGGGCCTTTGCCGGTGTGGATGGTGTCTTTTTGGCATTTCCTGATGACGCTGTCCATTATGGGCGCGAAAACCTCGTAGCAACGCGCGCAGCCTAAAAAGGCGGTTTCTAAGAATTCCTTGCTGGTAGTGCCGCAGCGGGGGCACTTTAAGGCAGGAACGCTGGGCGAGTCGCGCTCTACGCCGAATAACTGGTCAAATATATCGCCTAGGTCGTTAAATATGCTGCCAAAGTCGTCCAAAAAACCGCTGCCTATGCCTGTGCCCATTTTTTGCTTAAGCAATTGAGAGTTGCATTCGGGACATAGATATCTGACCTTGGTTACGCCGTTGAGTATATAAACATTGGGGTAGCCTTCCCGTTTTTTGCAGTTCTCGCATAACATTTAATTTGCCTCCTTAAATAAGCCCGCCAAGATTGTCTTAAGGATATTTGACCTTAAAATATCCTTGCAATCGGTTGGCGCGATTAACGCTTTGTCCGATATCGCCAGTTTAATGATATCGGCTTCTCTTTCGTTGATGACGCCTTCTTCCAGCAGTCTTTTGATAAATTGGACGGCCTTATGATAGGTTAGTCCTTCTTTTAAAGTATATTCATCTAATCTTTTCAATAGTTCCTGGTAGGACGGGGCGATTTTGATTAGGGTTATAAAGCCCCCGCCTCCCCTTTTGCTCTCTATCACAAAGCCGTGCTCTAGGCTAAAACGGGTGGCTAGAACATAGTTAATTTGACTGGGCGCGCAATCAAAATATTGGGCAAGCTCGTTGCGCGAGATGTTGATCGTGTCACTCTCGCCCATTAGGCTTTTTATAAATTGTTCAATCAAATCGCTTATGGTAGCCATCGTTTTACCCAAAAGTTTGACTTTCTTTGACCTTCAAATGAATTATAGCACCGCCCAAAATGCTTGTCAATATAATTTTTTGTAATTTTTTAACAAAAATTTGAGGGACACTTAACCGTTATTGGTGTTATAGGGATGGGGAGGCGGCGGTTTTGGCGTAGTTTATTTAGTAGTTTATTTAAAGGCAAATGACAGTCGCTTGCGCGGTTTGATAAGAGAGTTTTTTAGGGCGATTCTTGCCTCTTGAGGCGGGCGGGCTCTGAAGGGTAGTTTATCATAAAAAAAACGAACGTAAGGTATATGTTATTCTATGGCTTCGCAAGATATAATATTTTTTTACAATTATTGATATTACAATTGTTATCTGATATAATAGTAATATCAACCTTTTTGGAGTTATTATTATGGGTGCAAGGTTTGCTAAAATGCTTCAAGATTTGATGGATAAAAATATGCTGACGCCTACCGAGCTAGCTAGACAATTGAATATGTCCAGAATGATGATATATCAATATCTAAACGAGATATCCATACCGTCCAACGATAGAATACCCCTAATGGCCAAGGTTTTAAAATGCGACGAACAAGAGTTAAAAAACGCCGCCTTTGAGGATTATAAAGAAAAAAAGGAATACCGAAAAAGAGGAATAAAGGGATAATTTATATTTCAATAAAACCCGCGGTTTATCTAGCCGCGGTTTTTAAACGCTTTTATTTCAATATCACCTTTATACAACGCCGACGCGATAATGGAATTTCTATAAATGTCTTTTATCAAATTGATTATATCGTTTATCAAAATTCGTTATAAGCGAAATTTTGGTATTGATACAATGGTTTGGCATAATCTAGTCTCAATTATTTTGAGTTGAATATTTTTTCTTTTTATACAAAAATTTAAAGAACCCATATAAAGCAATGTGATATTTTAAGGGTTATATAATTTTATATAAAATTTGACAGAGCTATTATTATAAAAACAGGTCAATTTCGCTAGATTTTTAGTTGTTTTTTTGATAAAATACAATATGCTTTAAGCGAGAGTGGCGAAACTGGCAGACGCGCACGTTTCAGAGGCGTGTGGGTAACACCATATGGGTTCAAGTCCCATCTCTCGCACCAAAAACAGCGTCTTTAAAGGCTTTAAAAGCGCTTTAAAGACGCATTTTTTATAATATAATATAAAACAAAACAATAAATTTTATTTTTGGAATATATCACCCTTATATTACCCTTGTTTGCCAATGCAATCCTAAATAAAAAAGACGCCGCAGGAGTTCTTTAGCGTCTTTTTTTAATTATACGTTTTCCTGTTTGGGCGCCTTTGGGTAGGATTTTGATTTTTTTAAGCTTACAGCGGCTATGATTATTATTACGATTAGCAATTCCCCGCCCCAGATTAGGTAAGGCGCGAAAGCCTCCAGTCCGGCGTTTACTATGGCGTATTTAGAGAAATGGTCGGTCTCAAAGATTAGGTAGTCGCCGTCCCTTACCGCTTTCATATCCGTAACTTCGCCGTTATCCGAGATATACAAGACTTTCAAAGAGCGGTATTTTCTTAAATCCTTGCTTATCAAGTCAAGATAATAGATGACAAGATAGTGGAAGAGATTATAATTGAGACCGAAATCGGAATGGCGCCCGAAATCAAACTATCGGTAGACGATGTCATTAAAGAAGTAAAACAAATCGCATCCCCGGGCGCTTTGGTCAAAACTATATTTATCAAGTTATTGGCTATATCTCTCTCGACAAAGCCCAGCTTGGATATAACCTGATAGGTTAATTTGACTAAGGGCTCGTTTACCTTGCTGGTCTTGTCGTCAATCTTTATCTTTATAGGGCATTTGCTAATGGTAACGATTATCGGATCGATGTAATCCACCATATAGTTGTCAGCGTCCGCGCCCGCGAGCGTGAACGAGCAGGAAACAAAACGCTGTCCCGCGTCAACCGATTCGGCGTATCCAGGCCCTAACACTACGTATACATTGTCAGGCTCTAAAAC
>DATCKE010000014.1:0-6506 GCA_036562445.1 Clostridia bacterium | reverse complement strand
ACCATATACATTATAATTACGGCGCATCTAGGATTGTTGTAGGTTCGGGCTAAAAGGCTGGGTTTGCTGTCGTATTCGATACTCAAACAATCTAATTCTTTTATTTGCTTTTGCGTCATAACCGTAAAACCCCTATATTTTTAAAATGATTATAACACAATGTCAACGTTTTGTCTGCAGCTCGTAGTAAGCGCCCTTTTTGGCCATAAGCTCGTCGTGCGTGCCGGCTTCTAATATGCCTTTGTTGCTTATAAATAATATGCAATCAGCCTTTCTTATGGTGGATAATCTATGGGCGATTATAAAGCTCGTGCGGTTTTTGAGAATTTTTTCCAGCGCCTCTTGGATTTTGGCCTCGGTCTGGGTGTCTACCGAACTAGTCGCCTCGTCCAAGATTAATATCTTAGGGTCGCACAAAATCGTGCGGGCAAAGGACAATAACTGAATCTCGCCGCTGGATAATCCCGCGCCCTTTTCGCCGAAGGTGTGGTTATAACCGTCGGGATATTGCATTATGTAATCGTGCAGATTGGCCGCTTTGGCGGCTTGTATGCACTCTTCGTCGGTAGCGTCCGGGCGGGCGTATCTGATGTTGTCCATAAACGTTCCGCTGAACACGAAAGAGTCCTGCATCATCACGCAGACTTGGCTTCTTAACGAGCGCAAGGTAACATTATTAATATCGTGCCCGTCTATCAAAACCCTGCCGCTTGTCGGCTCGTAAAACCTGCTCAAAAGGTTTACTATGGTGGTCTTGCCCGCGCCTGTGGGGCCTACCAAGGCTATGGTCTTGCCCGCGGGAACGTCCAGGTTAAAGTTTTCTAGGATATTGTTGCCTTTTTCGTAAGCGAAGGTTACGTTCTCAAAGGTAACGCGTCCCTCTATAGGCGGCAGGTCGTAAGCGCCCTCGCGGTCGGTAATCGTGGACGGAGTATCCATTGTCTCAAAAATTCTCTCCAGGTTGGAGCTTGCCACCGACAGTTGCTGGAAGTAGTTGGAGATATTGTTTAGCGGCTGGGAGAACAAGCCTAAATATCCTATAAAGCTTATCAATAATCCGGGCGAAAGCGTCTCGGCGCCGAATTTGACCGCTATAATATACGCCGTAATGTATATCCCCAATTGGCCTATGTTCCAAAACAAGTCCATAACGGGGAAGAATACTTCGTTGAGCCTTACCACCCTAACCCAGCTGTTATAGGATGCCTTATTGAGTTCGTCATAGATTTGGCAGTTTAGGTTGGCGCGGTTAAAGGCCTTGGTTACGGCTATGCCGTTTATGTTTTCTGCTATATAAGCGGTGCGGTTGCTGTTTTTGTTGCGCAAATTTCGCCATCTTATATGAATCTTAGAGCGCAAAAAAGTTAAAATAAACCCAAGCGGAACTATAGCGCCCGTTACTATAAGCGCGAACCTATAGTCCAATATATATAAGAACGCCAATATCAAAACCGTCTTAATGCTGTCGGTTATAAAGCCTATGACCGTGCCGGATAGGATATTGGCTAACTCGTCTATGTAATTGGTTACCCTTACCAAAATCTTGCCTGCGGGCCTTGAGTCGAAATAATCAAAAGACAGCGTTTGGATATGCCTAAACAGTTCGCCTCGCAAGTCCGTTATTACGTTATAGGCGTTTTTGGTCATAACCCTTGTCTTGACCAAGTTAAACAATATGTCGCTTACCGCCACCATTACCCAGGCGATAACTATGCCTGCGGCGAGCGCCGCGTAATAAGGGACTCTGCTATTGGGATCTAGGATTTTGTCTATGATTATGCGGTTAAAAAAGGACGGCAAAAGCGCGACCGCGCCCAAAATTATCATCAGCGCGGTTATGGTGATAAAGGTCTTTTTATACGGCTTTAGATAGGACAAAATGCGCATTATCATTTTGCCGTTAAACTTGGCTTCCAGCGTTTCGTCCTCAAAATACCTGTTCCTTGCCATTTTACGCTATCTCCTGAAAGCTTGCCTGTTGCTTTCTGTAAATGTCGGCGTATCTGCCGTTTAGGCGCATTAATTCCTCGTGCGTGCCGCGTTCGACTATCTTGCCGTCTTCTAGGTAAATTATCTCATCGCAAAACTCTACCGACGCCGCCCTATGCGCCGCTATAACCAGCGTCTTTTCGGCGTATTCTTTATTTAAAGATCGCAATATCTTTCTTTCGGTCTCTAAGTCCAGCGCGCTTGTTGCGTCGTCCAGCAATAATATAGGCGCGTTTTTTAATAACGCCCTCGCTATCGAAACCCTTTGCTTTTGGCCGCCGGACAAACCTACGCCTCTTTCTCCGACTATGGTCTCGTAGCCTTGGGGCATAGCGGTTATAAACTCGTGGGCTTGGGCGACCTTGGCCGCTTTCTCGACCTCTTCGCGGGCAACCTCGGGATCAAAGAAAGCTATATTGGCGTCTATTGTGTTGGAAAACAAGAACACATCCTGCATCACGTATCCAAACTGCATTCGGACATCTTCAAGCTTAATTTTTCTGACATCGGTGTCGTTTATCAGCACCGCGCCCTTGGTCGCCTCGTAAAACCTCGCCATAAGTTTAAGAAGCGACGACTTGCCCGAGCCCGTCTTGCCCATTATTCCCAATTTCTTGCCGTAAGGCAAATCTATGTTTATATTCGTCAAGATAGGCTTTTCGTCTATGGTTAGGCTCGCGTTGTCTATAACCAAGTGGGGCTTTTGGGTGATATTGACCGCGTCAGGGGCGTCTTTTATCACGTTGTCCGTATTGATAAACGTAAACACCCTGTCGGCGCACAATAAGGATTGCTGCAATTGGCTTACGTGGTAAGACAGGTTTGTAAGCGGGTTGGTTATGCAGCCTATGTAATAAACAAAAGAGCCAAACTCGCCTATGGTAAGCTTGCCTTTTAAGCCCAGCGCAATGGCTATTATTATAGAGCCTAGATAAGCTATCTGACCAAACGACGCGAAAAGAGCGTTAAAAGCGCTCCAAACTTTGGTGTGTTTGTAATAAGCGTCGCGGTATTTTAGGTTTCTGTCGTCAAACTTTTTTATCTCCTGGGGTTCGGCGGCGTAGGCTTTTACTATGCGTATGCCGTTGATGTTTTCTTGAACGCAGGAGTTTAGGTCTATGGAGCGGTTTCTGATTTCGTTGTATACTTCGCGCATCTTTTTCATATTAAGGCGCGCGGTTATAGCCATAGCTATTCCTATCAATAGCGGCAAAATCGCAAGCGCCCAGTTGATTCTGGTTATAAAAAACACGCCAAAAATCACCTGCACAAAGCATTCTAAGCTTAGCGGGATATAATGCACGAACATGTCCTTTATCATTACCACGTCGGACTGAGCGATGCTTAACAGCTCGCCGCTAGTGTAGCGGTTTAGGACTATCGAGTTTTGGGTGATTATCTTGCGGAACACCGCGTTTCTTAAATCATTTTCGCAGTCTACCGACCTAGAATGCGCTAAATTCCAGCGGACATAGTGCGCTATGTGGCGCATACACATAAGCGTCAATAAAAATAAAACCAAAGTTATCAGCGTCTTGGTCAAGTCCGCCGAAGGTTCGCCTAAAATTTTATTTAAAAGCGGCAAAAAGACGCTGGAAGATTCTTTTATGTTGGCCTTGCCTAAGACAGGCAAGATTACCTTATCTAAAATCAGCTGAGTTACTTGGGGAATCAACTGAGCGGTTAATATAAAGCAGCAGCCCAATAGAAAACAAAATAAAAAAACAAACCAATGCTTCTTAAAGTAGCCCCACGCCTGCCAAAACGCGTTCATAAGAAAAAACCAACCCTAAACCAAAAAGGCAAATATTTTTATTTAGATTATAGATATAATAACATAATAAATATAAATGTAAACGTTTTTTGAACAAAATTTCCGATTTTTTTGGTCCTTTAAATATAAAGAAACAGCTGGTTTTTAGTTGTTTTATCCCCGCGTTTGACTTTATAACATTGCTAATATATAATGGTTTTACACTAAAATAGCGCGGATTGATTTTGTCTTGACAGGTTAAAATATTATTAAGCGAAAATCTTAAGAAAGGAAAAAGATTTTGAAAAACCTAAAACGTTTTTATCTCAATATCTTCTGTCAAGCGCAACGCCGATGTCGCGTTGCCATCTAGTCGCGTCTTTTCATATAATTTATTAACTAATATTTTCATATCTTTTTCAAAAAATAATCATAATCTCTTGAGAAAATTATGGGTAAAATTAGAATGGATTTGGAAGCGGCGATGAGAAACGATCCCGCCGCTCGCAGCAAGTTAGAAGTTATATTGACCTATTCGGGCTTTCACGCCGTTTTAGGATATAGACTCGCGCATTTTGTGTATAAAAAGCTTGGGCTAAAGCTTTTGGCGCGGATTATAAGCCAAGTCGTGCGCTTTTTTACCGGAATAGAAATACACCCGGCGGCTGAGATAGACGGAGGGTTGTTTATCGACCACGGCTCGGGCGTGGTCATAGGCGAAACCACGATTATAGGCAAAAACTGCACGCTCTATCAAGGCGTTACTCTAGGCGGAACGGGCAAAGACACCGGCAAGCGTCACCCTACCTTGGAAGATAATGTTATGGTAAGCGCGGGCGCTAAAGTCCTAGGCCCTATTACCATAGGCAAGGGCAGCAAGATAGGCGCGGGCAGCGTGGTTTTAAAGGATGTTCCCCCCGGCTGCACGGTGGTGGGTATTCCCGGGCGCGTGGTTCGCATAAACGGAAAAAAACCCGACGACCTAGACCAAACCTTCCCCGACCCTTTGCTTAAAGAGTTTGAGCGCATCAATAAGGAAATCGAAAAATTAAATAAACGCATAGAAATTTTGGAAAAAGGTAAGGAAGATGCTTAAACTTTATAACACATTGACCAGGCAAAAAGAAGTTTTCAAGCCCCTAAAAGAGGGTGAAGTGAGTATGTATTCGTGCGGCCCGACCGTTTATAACTTCGCGCACATAGGCAATATGCGCACTTTTATTTTCGTGGATATCCTAAGGCGCGTCTTAAAACATAACGGCTACAAACTAAAAGGCGTTATGAACATCACCGACGTAGGACACCTAGAGTCCGACAGCGACACCGGCGAGGACAAGATCCAAACCGCCGCCAAAAAAGAAAATCGTTCGCCTTACGAGATAGCCGAGTTTTATACCCAAGCGTTTTTTGAGGACTTAAAGAAACTTAACATAGAGCGCCCCGAATTCACGCCTAAAGCCACTGATTATATAAACGAAATGATAGACTTTGTGGTAAAGCTTGTGGAAAAGGGCTACGGATACGAGACCTCGGACGGCATATATTTTGACATATCCAAGTTCCCCGAATACGGCAAGTTGAGCAAAATTAACCTAGAAGACCAAATCGCTGGCGCGAGAGTGGAAGTCAACCCCGAAAAGCGCAATCCTTACGATTTCGCTCTTTGGAAAAAAGCGCCCAAGGAACATATAATGCAATGGCCCAGCCCTTGGGGAATGGGTTATCCGGGCTGGCACATCGAGTGCTCGACTTTGGGCAGGGTGTTTTTAGGCGACGAGTTTGATATTCACAGCGGCGGCGTGGACCATATCCCTATCCACCACGAAAACGAAATCGCCCAAACCGAAGCGCTAATCGGCAAGCCCGCCGTCAAGGTTTGGATGCACAGCGAGTTTATGATGGTGGACAACGGCAAGATGTCCAAGTCTTTGGGCAACACTTATACCGTAAGCGATTTGGAAAAACGCGGCTTTGAGCCTATGGACTTTAGGTATTTTTGCCTAAACACCCATTACCGCAAAAAACTTAACTTTACCTTTGAGGGCTTAGAAGGCGCTAAAATCGCGCGCAAGAGATTGATAGAGCAATTAATCTCTCACAAAAACGCGGACGAAACAAACGCCGACCTAAAAAAATATTACCAAGAATTCGACGAGGCTGTAAACGACGACCTAAATATTCCGCTGGCCTTAGGCGTTTTGTGGACGGCGCTAAAAGAGCCCAAGTCAAAAGCGGTTTATGAGTTCGCGCTTTACGCCGACCAAGTGCTCGGGTTAAAACTAAAAGAAACTACCAAGCAAGAGCAAGAGCCTGTTCAGGAACAAATACCTCAAGAAATAGAAGAACTGGCGAAACAAAGAATGGATGCCAAAAAGGCTAAAGACTACGCCAAAGCCGACGAGCTGAGAAACATAATTAACTCAAAAGGCTACAATATCATAGACACCCCTCAAGGGTATAAGATTTCTAAAAAATAAATAAAAAGCAATGTCTTAAGACATTGCTTTTTTTATTAGGCTTGACAAGATAAGCGCGTCAAAAAACCTTGATAAACAAAAAAAGCATTAACTCTGAAGAGTTAATGCTTTTTATTATTAAGTTATCTTATTTTATTTCTTCTTGTAAACCTTCATAGCTTCTTCATAAGCGACTTTTACAAGATTCATATATTGCTTAAAGTCTTTCAAAGTAGCGCCGGTCTCGACGTCGCCGATATACCAAATATTGGTATCTTTGTCTTGATCAAGATCGCCTTCTTGAAAGT